>CAJUNC010000039.1 GCA_910587695.1 uncultured Lactobacillus sp. | reverse complement strand
GAGATAATATGAAGTGACCTCCTAAATTGTCAATTCTGGGATTTAGACTCATAATAACGTTAGAAAAACAAAACATTAATGGGTCATTACCCTATGACAATAGGAGGTCACTATGAAAACTATAGCTTATCTCGGAATGGATGTCCACAAAGATACCTTCAACTTATGTGCATTAGATGGGACAACAGGTGAGATCTTAGGAGAAACTCGTTGCGCTTCAGATGTAAAATTAGTAAAAAAATTCATCGAAAAAATAGCTAGCAATCACAAAGGAGAAATTCAAGTCAAAGCAGGATATGAGGCTGGATGTTTGGGGTACTCGCTCCACGATCTTCTCGAAAAACAAGGGATCGACTGTGATATTTTAGCACCAACAACGATGTACAGCTCTTCAAAAAATAAGGTCGTAAAAAACGATCGTCTTGACGCCAAAATGATCGCACTCAATTTGGCAAATAATACGTATAAGCCAGTCTACGTCCCTGACGAAGAAGATATTTGCGTTAAAGAATATATTCGAATGATGAAAGATTTCAAGACATCGTTGAAGAAGATCAAACAACAGGTCAAAGCATTTTTATTACGCCATGGATTGGTTTATGACGGGAAATCTAGTTGGACGCTTGCCCATCTGAAGTGGTTAAAGGGTTTGAAGCTAACAGGTTTATTGAAAGAAACGCTGGAAGAATACCTATTACAGTATGATGTGTTGACAGATAAGATCGAACGCTTTAGCCAAAGAATAGAAGAATTATCTCATGAAAGAAGATATAAGAAACCAGTGGCACAATTACGTTGCCTAAAAGGAGTTGATACAACAACAGCGATGATGATACATGTAGAGATCTCGGATTTTACAAGATTTCCAAATGCCAAGGCATTCACAGCTTACTTGGGATTGACACCAAGTGAACATTCAAGTGGAGAAAAAATTTATCGTAATGGGATCACAAAACAAGGAAATACGACAGTAAGGTCGACCTTAGTTGAATGTGCGAATGCATTAGTAAAAGGAACGATCGGAATAAAGTCAAAGAGAGTGAAGGCAAGGCAAAAAGGTCAAGCAAGTAAAGTGATCGCATACGCAGATAAAGCAACTGAACGCCTACAAAGAAAATATCATCGTATGATGTATCAAGGCAAACCCAGAAATGTGGCAATAACGGCAATAGCTCGAGAATTAGCGTGCTTTATCTGGGGAATAGAGACGAAGCAAATAGATTAGAAAAATTAAGGAGAGAGGAATGGAGTGAACAGTAGATAGTAGTTTAGAACAAAAAATGAATTGATGGCATAGAAAAGCTCCAGAGATAGACAGAGGTCTGGCTATCTACGATCCACCTCTTTTGGCACAGATTTTTTTGAAGGACTAGCTATCTGGAAAAAAGTAAGGTCTGTGATCCATGTATGGAGATTATAAGAGCCTAACGACGGACCATTAACCTGAGGTAACCAATCCACGAATAACAGAGTGGTTGACTGTCGAAAGATCTTATTCTGGAGTTTTTGTATGCCATCAAGGGAATGTTTTTATGAGTAAATTTACTATTGACAAAAGTCACTTCATAACAG
>CAJUNC010000038.1 GCA_910587695.1 uncultured Lactobacillus sp. | reverse complement strand
AAGTATAAGATGAATTTTCTATTTCATCTGTATACTTAGAGGGCATTATAGCCATTACGACAGGTTTTTTTATTATTTACTGACAAGGACTGGGTGGTGAAGTGTGACATCTTTAACGGAGAAACGTTCTAAACCGAGATGAACGATATCTTTGATGAAGACGACACGGGTCTGTTTGTCTGATACCTTGAGAGTTACAGCATCAAAACGATTTTTGATCGGATCGAGTTTCCCACTGAGTGTTTCAGTCGTGCCATCCTTTAGTGCTAAAGTGAGGGTAGCTGTTTTTTGAGAACGAATCGCTTGTTGTAAGAAAAGTGTAAGTTGCTTTGGTGGGATACTTGCAAAATCTGTTGTACGTGGAGTAGGCGTTGTTTGTTCGAGTTCGAAGAATGATTGTGCTTTAGTATGGAGATTTTTAGTCAATTTGCTCAAATTTTCAGGGCTGAAGAATTTTTTTAGTGTCATGGTAAATACCCTCCTAGAACATTTGTTTGATATTTATATTATATGAACATCCGTTCGATAAATCAAGAGAAAATTTGGATAAAAATATATTGATGTAATTTAGAGGGGAACTAGGTATTTTACAGAATAGTATAATATATACAATAAGTGGTTCTTGATTAGGGGATTGCTCATGACATGAAAAGCCTTAGATTTTTTTGAGAAAATTTAATTAAAATCTGCAAAAATGGACATGACGACTTGAAAAAAGCCTTAAAAAAGTGCACAATGGTATATAAACTTATAAATTGAGGAGTTATAAAGCGCATGGCTAAAAGAGGAATGTTGATCGTCCTTTCAGGTCCTTCTGGTGTGGGGAAGGGGACTGTGCGAAAGGAGATCTTTTCACAAGAAGGAAACAACTTTGACTATTCGATCTCAATGACGACTAGACAAATGCGACCAGGCGAAGTTAATGGTAAAGATTATTACTTCGTTTCAAAAGAAGAGTTTGAAAAAGAGATCGCCGACGGAGGCATGTTGGAATATGCTCAATATGTTGACAATTATTATGGAACACCATTAAAATACGTTAATGAGATGCTTGATGCGGGTAAGGATGTCTTTTTGGAGATCGAAGTCAAAGGTGCAATGCAAGTACGTGAAAAAGTTTCAGACGGCTTGTTCATCTTCTTGACCCCACCTGACCTAATGGAACTTCGCCAACGGATCATCAATCGTGGGACTGATGATCTAGAAACGATCGATAAGCGTATGGAAAAGGCAAAAGATGAGATCGAAATGATGCAAAATTACGATTACGCGGTCGTAAACGATGAAGTTTCTAAGGCAGCAGAAAAGATCAAAACTATCATTCGGGCTGAACGTTGGCGTGTTAAACGTTTCTTGCCTGATTATAAGAAACAATTAGGGGTCGACTGACCGCTTTGAGTCGAGAGCTAAGAAGTTTAAATGTGAGGCAATAGCGCAATAAATCTAGGAAAGGAAGAGACTATATTCTTCACAAGTTTATTTTGACTTGTTCACATTCATATAGTTGAGAATATTCAATGATTTTATACCCATCAGTGGATGAACTTTTAGAACGTGTCGATTCACGTTACTCTTTGATCATGCTTGCATCTAAGCGTGCACACGAACTTGATGCCGGTGCACATCCGATGTTGAGCGAATATGAATCGGTAAAAAGTGTTGGCCGAGCTTTAGAAGAAATCGTTGCCGGTGACCTTAAGATCAAATCTGAAGGTGAAGAAGGCTAATATAGCAGAGTGAGACTGAGGTTGACCTTGGTCTCATTTTTTTTGAACAACTAAAAATATTAAATTTGAGGAATGTGCTAAAATATGTATAGATAATTAAAGGGGCTGATTTTTTGGAGAAAAAACATATAGCGATCTATGTAAGTGGTGGGATCGCAGCCTATAAAGCAGCTATTTTGGCGCGACTCTTCGTTAAACAAGGTGCAAAAGTCAAGATCGCAATGACTAAAGCGGCTCAAGCGTTCGTTACACCACTGACATTTAAGGGCTTGACCCATCAAGAAGTTTATACAGATCTCTTTGAAAATGATTCACCTGTGCCACATATCGAGTTAGCTGATTGGACTGATCTAGCTGTAGTAGTACCAGCTACAGCTAATGTGATCGCTAAGATGGCTAATGGGATAGCTGATGACTTTGTAACGACTGCTTTATTAGCGACGGCAGCGCCTAAATATGTTGTTCCTGCTATGAATGATAAAATGTGGACCGATCCAGCAACTAAGCGTAATATTGCACGATTGCAGGCCGATGGTGTTGCAATTTTAGAACCAGTGACAGGCCTACTAGCTGAAGGTTATGCCGGTAAAGGTCGGATGCCTGAGCCAGAAGATATCTATGCTTGGATCGCTGAAGTAGAAAATATCGAACAGGATCTTAAAGGAAAAAAAGTTTTGATAAGTGC
>CAJUNC010000037.1 GCA_910587695.1 uncultured Lactobacillus sp. | reverse complement strand
TTATATCGCGTTTGATTACATTTTAATATATTTTGATTAACAGTTATTTCCTCCTGTAATGATCAATTCTTGTTGAAATATATAATGGCTGGAACTGGTGTTTAAGCTGATAAAGGGATAGTCACGCAAGATAGCCGAAACATTGGCTAACCCATAACCATGACCTTGGCTATTTTTAGTAGTATAACCAACTTTATCTAGAAGTTGAAGCTCTATTTTTTCATATTTGGTACTGTTGCGGATAACGATGAATTGTTCATTATCATGTTCAAAAAAGGCAAAGTCCAAACAGCCCTTATTGACTTGGCAGGCGGCCTCGATCGCATTATCCATAAAGATCGATAAGAGTCGAACCATATCTAATTGTGTAACACGTGGATCAAGTTTGATCTTTTGGGCTATTTCACAAGTGACACGGAGTTTTTTTGTGAGAGCTAAAGCCAATTTATTGGATAAGATCCCTTTAAGTGCTGGGTCACTGATATTTTGTAATTGACTGATGAGCTGCAGTTCTGGGGAAATGATCGATCTGGTAGGTGCGATCGCTTGG
Source organism: uncultured Lactobacillus sp. (assembly GCA_910587695.1). GTDB lineage: Bacteria > Bacillota > Bacilli > Lactobacillales > Lactobacillaceae > Ligilactobacillus. The sequence continues at coordinate 2,024 of CAJUNC010000037.1, read as the reverse complement.
TGATAAACTTTCTTAGCCCCAGCAAGATCATTATTATCCAGGCAATATTCTAGGGAAAGCAAAATATTTTTGTAGTCATGTTTGAAACGGCGTAGTTTATCATATAACTCTTCGATCTGGGTGGTATATTCGATCAAATTTTGTAGCTGTTCTGCTTGAGCGAGTTTTATTGCCTGTTTTTGTGAGTATAGTGTGATGCAGTAGATATAGGCTGCGATAACTACCAAAATGCTACCGGAGATAAGTAACATATTAGGTAAGTCAGAGAAGCGAAGATAGATATAGCTTAACAAAGTCACGTCCAAAATAGCTGCTTGAAAGCGATATTTAGCTAAAATATGATTCGCAAAGTAGACCAAGTGACTTTTGAAGTAGTATAGCAGAGATGTTTGAAGGTAAAAGACGATCCAAGGTAAGATGATCAGTTCAAACATGATCATTACGGTGTAATTTCCATCTATCAGAGCTAAAACATTGTCCAATAATTGATAGATAATAACAGTCGAGACTAGTAGATACGAAACGTAGAACATGCTTAATAGAATTGGGATCTTTTTTTGCGAAAGGTGAGTAATGATCATGCTAAATATTATGGTATATATCAAGCATCCCCACCAACCGTAAGTAAAACACATGGATATACTTAGAAGCATGATAAATTTTCGTTGCAAAGAGATAACATTTAATTGGTTAAATAATAACGTGATAATAAGACCTTGAAAAAATAAAGAAACATATCCTACCACAAGATAAAACATAGGAATTCACCTCCAAGGAGAAATATTATGAAGAAAAACTATACAACTATTTCAGAGAAAAAATCAAGGAGATTAGGGGGGCAAAAGGGCGCCACAAAACAGGCGAAATATATGCATTAGTGGCTTTGTTTACAATGCCATCTACTGCACAAAATAATTATAGCACAATAGACTTTAATTTAGTTAACGCATGAATTGAGTAAATAAGGGAAATGTCTATGAAATATCAAGTTTTTGTATGTGCAGATCCAAAGTTTGAAGCGGATATGGGGAACTTAGTCAAACTTGCGATCATGCTCCAAGACGATCAGATCCATGCAAAGCTACAGTTAGGCGAGATTTTTGATCCGTATGCATTATTAAAGCATATCATAAAAGAACAATGTCTGTATGGCATTTATATCTTGGAAACTGATGAATGGAGAAAGAGGGATAAAACTTGCTCAAAAGATCAATTGGAAAGTCATCACATGCAATCCCTTGCGATTCAGTGCCGTTTTTATGCAGTTAAAGCAAGGCTTGCCCCACGGTATCTCGCTTCGCTTACTACTTTCGGTTGACTTCCGTTTCCGATCATGGAAACACATATAACAAGCAACTCCAGTTTTGCTAAATAAATGCCCAAATAGGAAAAAAACACATATTCTGAGAAAAATTTGCTATTGTTAAGGTAGCTGAAGTCAGAATGTTTTAAACCAGAACGAGCGTAGGTGGTGGATCCCCACAGCCAAACAACTAAATGGTGGGGGAAACTTCAGCGCGTAGTCTCTATGGTCAAGGAAAAACACCTAATTCATGTAATTTTTAGGAAGGTGAGTAAGATGAAGGCTAAATTGCATGGCAAGATAGTTGAGGTGTGGCAAGTGGATCCATATGATCAAGATCTACCGCTATGGGTCAAAGAAGCCTTTGCTAAAGGCTACTTAAGATGGGTCGACAAACGCTTGCTGATCGTGATGCCAGCTTTGAGCCCTTCAACTGTAGCTAATCTAAAACTTGGAATGGTAGGCACGCTTGGTGGTTGTTTTTGCGGTTATACGATGTATGTTATGGCTGATAGCGGAGATTTTTTAGATGTGTCCGATCATTGTGTCGTCAGTGCACGCAAATTTTTCAAAAAATATCAATTGATCAACTGAAAAGAGACTGTGAAGCCTTAAAAACTAACATTTTCAAAGACAAATAAAGACATCTTCAAATTCCAACGTTCGGGTTATAATGCCCTCTAAGTATACAGATGAAATAGAAAATTCATCTTAATACTTG
>CAJUNC010000036.1 GCA_910587695.1 uncultured Lactobacillus sp. | reverse complement strand
CACCTCATTACAAAAATGAGATGCTATCACCATAGTTTTTAATGCATCACCTGGGCATTTAACCTTATTGCTATATATAGACTTTGACAGTCATTGGACAACATTAGGACAACAAAATTATATTTTATTTATTGCTTGCTCGATCAATTCATCTGATTTTGCTTTATGTTCATCGATCAAATAAGCATATTTTTTAGCAGTTGTAGTCATGTCACTATGCCCCAAACGTTTGCTAATAGCATACAAGTCAATATTTTGATATAGCAAATAGGCAACATGACTATGACGTAAACTGTGAAAGTGAAAATTTGCTTTCTTGATACCTGCATCATGCATGACATTTCGTAGCGTTTTGTTGACTGCATTTGATGTTGGAATAGTTCCAAATGACGATCTAAAGAGCATTTGTTTATCATTTCCTTTAAGTTGTCCAATAATATCAAGTAATTCTTTATTTACACGTATCACACGATTTGATGATTCTGTCTTAGTATCTTTAAAGCCACCACCTTCATGATAATTCCAAGATTTATTTATTGAAATAGTTCGATTTTTAAAGTCAATATCTTGCCATGTCAAAGCTTGTATTTCTCCAAGGCGAGCACCAGTATAAATGGCAACTAAGATCATATATCTTGAAGGATAACGAGTGGATAATTTTTTCTTTAATTCTTTGGCCAAAATATTGAGTTCATGAACTGACAGATACTCAACCGAAATATCTCGCGTCTTGTCGAATATTATTTCAATATTTTGTGTGAAGTTTTTAGTGATAATGTCATCAAAGATAGCTGAGTTGACGCACGAGCGAATGATCCTATGTGTCTTTAAAACAGAGTCTTTCGCATGTGTTGAACCGTACCAATTAATAAAAGCTTGATAGTTGCTCCGAGTTATTTTTTTCAGATGAGTTGCTCCAAAAAATTCCTGAATAACATTATGAATGATTTTATAGCGATTTTGACTAATTTTAGCTAATTTATTTTTTTTATACAATGCAAACCAATCCGCAAAATAATTTGCAAAAATAACATCTTTTTTTTGAGAAATAACACCATTTCTTTCAGCTTCGATAGCTGCTGCATATAGTTTTGCCTCATTTTTTGTAGCAAAACCATTTTTTGAGACTTGATGCAATTTTCCTTGTGCATCCCTCTGGGAAATTGTTACTTTCCACCCTGTGCTAAGCTTTCTGTAACTAGCCATGACATTTTCTCCTTTTAAAATAGAATGTATGTTCTGTTATAGCTAAATTTAAACCCGCCAAAATCGACGGGTTTAAATTTAGCTAGATTAGCGAATCATCTGGGAAAATTGAAACTCTGGTGATTTCCCCTTGATTATTTATTACCAACTTGATTTCATAATTTAAATTGAGACTAGCTGAGTGGTAGATATATGTTCGATCATCTACTTTACTCTGCAACTGTGCATCGCGGCTTGTCCAATCTTGGATATATTCTAAAGCATCATCTAGGGATGCTAACGGTAAATCTTTAAAATCAAGTTTAACTGTCTTTATGATGTTGTGATCACCTGTGCTTACATATACATAATCGAATTCTTTGCTGTGATACATGGTCTCTTTGATGAAGTCACTTTTATCTATGTAACCATATTCCACATTTTTCGGAAGTTTATCTGCAAGTTCTTCTTGTGTACTTTTGACTTTAGTACTACTTGAGGTTTCAGATGATGAAGATGCTTCATGTTTAGTGCTTGAAGCATTATCAGAACTAGCTGAGCTTGAAACTTCTGAGGAAGATTCTGAGACTGATTTTTCACTTGAAGATGATTCAGGGAAATCGTATCTTTCTTTGTGGTCTGTAGCGGTACTTAGCGTTGGATTATTTTCAACATGTTGAAAATAAAAGACACTGACAGCACTAGCAACTGCAAGTAGGGTGGCAAGAGCGATGAATTTTTTGTTGCATTTCTTTGCAACTAAAATCACCAGACATAATACAAAAAGAATCAGTGCAACTATCGAAATAATTTTAAAAACATTAGCAGTATAGTAGTCCATATACATCACTTCCAGTTTTAAATTCAGCTTTTAATGTCGTCAGTATTTGGACAAACAATCAATAATTCATATTTCTTGATTTGGTGTATAACACTTTTTGTAAAACAGGGATGTACGAGCTATCTAGATCGTTATCCAAGATGAAATTAACATAATTTATCTGTGTAATATCTATATCATTCGCTGATATGTAGGCTTCTACTAATTCAGATATCATAAATTTATCAGCTTCGTATTCAAATTTTGAATGCGAAGCAATAGTGGCATTATATAGCTCAATACAATCATGATGTTGGCAAGCATGTCCCAATTCATGCAACAAAGTTTCAAACTGAGCATGCTCATCTAGTTTGCTATTAATGATGATCCAATTTAATTTTGGAAGATAAGCGCCATCTGCTTCAAGTTCGCTTGAATATTTGATGATCACATGTAAATTATCTATCAAATCTTGAACGCGTCTATACATTAACTCTCCACCTTTTACTCCTTATTTTTTAGATACGCTTCTACCATGCTACGAATAACTTCGCGATCATTTTCAGATAATGGTTTACCATCTTTGGCCATTGCTGTATCTAATATTGAATCTATTTCATCTTTCTTTTTTTCCTTTCGCCCTAACAAAAAATCCGTAGACACTCCAAAAATTTCTGCAATTTGATCTAATTCAAAACTGGAAACTTTTCTATTGCCAGTTTCTATCTTATTAAGAATAGTATTATTCATTTTCAGACGGCGTGCTAATTCCGCCTGAGACCAGTTTCTATTCTCTCTAAGCGTAATAATATTTTTTCTTAGTATTTCTTCCGCAGTAATCATAATTATCATTCTCCTTTCTGTTGCGCTTTACGCAATAATAATAACATTAATTTCTAAAAAAGAAAGGTATATTTCTAAAAAAGATATATTTTTTGTTGACATTGATAAAATCGCAATGTATTATATAAGCATAGGGTTGCGATAACAGCAATAAGAGAGGAGAATATAAATGCCACAAATTAATCTTGAGTTAATTAGTGAAATTAGAAGGGAAAAAGGTTTTTCAAATGCTGATATGGCTAAAATGTTGAGTTTAAGCGCTCCTGAAAAGTATTTTAGACGTGAAAAAGGTGAATATAATTTTAAGGCTGTTGAAATTCCTGTGTTATGCAGAGTACTTGAAATCCCAATGACAAAAATTTTTAAATAAAACATTTCGATTTTGGAAATATAGAGGTGTAGAAAATGAATGAATTAGTAGTAATGAAGAATCAACAAGCTGTGACTACTAGCTTAGTAGTTGCAGAAGCATTTAAGAAAAATCATAAAGATGTCGTGCGGGCAATTAGTAATAAATTGGGCTCAGCGCAAAATTGCGCCCAGTACAAAAATATGTTTACGCCAAGTTTTTATCAAGATGCTAGCGGTAAGCAAAACAAAATGTACTACATGAATCGAGATGGTTTCACATTTATTGCAATGGGATTTACAGGTCGTAAGGCTGACGAGTTCAAGCTTAAGTACATCCAAGCATTCAATAAGATGGAAGAATACATCAAACAGCAAAATCAGCTTCCGACATCCCCAACTGAGATGCTGAAACTAGCAATTGATTCAACGCTAGAAACGGCTGGCAAAGTTGAGGCATTAAACACTCGAATGGACGAATTTGAACAAAACGCTCCGATTGATCCGGGAGAATATAACTACTTGAGCAAGCGAATCAGCTCAGAAGTTCAAAATTACGTTGTGTCGCATCACATGATCTTGAATCAAAAGCAACGATCACAACTTTATAAAGATGTTAATCGTGGCGTTAAAGAAGTGACTGGTGTCAAGACAAGATCACAATTGCGCAAGAAAGATTTTGATGTCGTTGATCGCTACTTGATGAATTGGACACCTAGTGCAGCGACGTTGATGATCATCGAACAATTGGACAATGAAGCTAAAGGACAAGAAAGGCTATTTTAGGAGGGGATCGTTATGCAAGCGATGGATGAAACGAGTGCACAAAACTTCTTGGATAGCTATATCAAGAAGCTCGTGAAAGATGAAGTGTCTAAAAATTTGCAGAGTGATGTTGATCAAGATCTTGGAGAAACTTGGACGTTAGACGAGTTTCGCAAGAAATGTTGCTTTGGCAAGGATCGCGAATGGATAAAGTTATTTATCTTTGCGCAGTTCAAGAAAGAGATCTTGATCGGTAACAAAGGTGGTTGGCTGAAACCATCTAAAGGGCGTGGCAGTGCTTATGGTATTTATGCAGTTGAAGCTAAGAAATGGATGCAAGAAAATCGTAATCGAATTGATTGGGATGCTAAATTGCCAACATAAGGAAGTGATGAAAATTAAGTTATTAGTGTTAATTGTGATTCTGATCATTGTTGATGGGTGCTGCGAATTAGTTAAAAAGAAATGGAGGTCATAGGAATGAAACATTGTGAACATTGTGGTGAAGAAATCAAAGGGGGTTACTTGCAAATCAATTGTGAATTTTTTGATGAATATATGATTGAGTTTGATCATGGCGCATTTTGTTGTAAAGACTGCCTTGTATTATCGTTGTACGAATGTGGAGTAATTGATGAAAAGGAAGCGATGAAATATGAAGATCAACAGTAGCTACATCTTAGCAGTATTAGCAGGCATCATGCTAGCTGGATTCTTACCACACGAAGAATGGGTGGTTGGCTGGGCTGGCGTCCTAGCACTAATCACGTTAGTGGTCGCTGGTATGCGAGATGAAGCGTGGACCAAAGGGCTTGATTGGTTTTTCAAGCCATGAAAAAAGGATCGCATGGCAGTGCGACCTAAACAAAAAATATTTACGGTTACATTTTAACATATCGAAGGAGAAAACAACATGAATGACAAAGATTTTGAAGAATTAGCACAAGGGCTTTTTGGGTTAGATGCAGAGACACTACAAGAAAAACTTACCGAAGATAAACCCACAAAGGCTAAAGATCGTGAACTTACATTGCAACTTGCTGATGGTGCATTAGAGTATTACGGCTTTAAAAATACATTGATAGTTGCAGAAGACGACGAAGGTTTCGGACTTTCAATGCCAGAAAATCATATTGTAGCAGCCCATTTGATCCTAGCTGCTTTAGAACGTGCGCCACTAGGAACGCTGGAACATGTCTTTTTACACTTTGGCAAAGTGGGTGGCAAGCAATGAGAACAGATAAAATCGACGCAATCAATACGCAAAAAGATCCAAACAGTTGCTATCGTCCAGATGATGAACAGTTATACATGATCACAGAATGGGACGGTACAGAACTGTCGCGTCAGACAAAAGCTGATGTTATCGGCTATGTACGTGATGAGCTTACAACTGTGCTATTTAAGATTAATAAAGCGCAGATGGAAGATGATGACGAAGAAGCGTTTGAAGTAGCCAAAGAATATTTAGGCCATTTTTCAGCATTACAGGAGGAAGAATAGATGAATAACCAATTAGCTAAGGTACCAGTTAAGCAGCTGGTACAAAACGACAAAGTAAAAGGTATGATCGCAAACGTATTACACGAACGTGCCCCACAATTTGCAACATCGATCGTAAGTATTGTAAACAGCAATCGATCACTAGCAAATGTAGATCAAATGTCAGTTATTCAATCAGCGATGGTAGCTGCGACATTAGACCTGCCTATTGATCAAAACTTGGGCTATGTGTGGCTTGTACCATACAAGGGCAAAGCGCAAGCCCAGATCGGATATAAGGGTTATATCCAGTTAGCGCAACGAAGTGGTCAATACAGAGCGATGAATGCTGTTACAGTCCACGAAGGTGAGCTCACGAGTTGGAACCCGCTTACTGAAGAAGTAGGATTTGATCCGACAAAACGAGTATCTGATACGGTCATTGGATATATTGGGTATTTCAAACTGTTAAATGGATTTGAGAAAACAGTGTACTGGACTAGAGAGCAAATAGAAGCTCATAGACAGCGTTTTTCAAAAGCTGGAGGTAATTCACCTTGGGCTACTGATTTTGACGCTATGGCTAAGAAAACGGTGCTTAAAGACCTACTTACGAAGTGGGGGCCAATGTCAACGCAGTTAGCAGAAGCGGCTGCAAAAGATGAAATCGATCCAGAACCTGTAAATATTGAAGCTGAAGAAACTACTAAAAGCAAACAGGCTGAAGATTTGTTTAATCAAGCACTGGAATCGCCACAGGAGCCTGTTGAAGAAGTTACTAAGGAAAATACCCAGGAAAAGAAAACAACGGCTAAAACAGCCTCTAAAAAGGCAAAAAAGCCAACACCAATTAAAGCGGTAGAAAAAGATAAAGAACAGCCGACTACAGATGAAAAGCCAGAAGATGTAAAAGAGATCATCAAGGCAGTGGCAAATGAGACTTCAGGCGAAGAACAAACGGAGTTACTTAACCATTGGGGTGAGCCGGTAAATGAATAAGTTTGAACTAACAGAAGAAAACTACTACAGTTCAGAAGCAAGCCAGCATTATATGAGTGTATCACTGTTTAAAGACTTTATGCAGTGTGAAGCGGCTGCGCTAGCTACTATGAAAGGCGAGTGGCAACGAGAAGAGACTACAGCGCTTTCAGTGGGTAATTATGTGCATAGCTATTTTGAAAGTAAAGAAGCACATCAGAAATTTATTGCTGACAAAGGTAGTGCATTAATGACCAAGCCTAATAAAAAAGAACCATACGGACATCTTAAATCAGACTTTAAGACAGCTGATGCGATGATAAATGCTTTGAAAGATGAAACAGTATTTAAGGCACTATATGAACCAGGACAAAAAGAAGTGATCGTCACAGGTGATATTTACGGTTACAAATGGAAAGGCAAGATCGATAGTTTGAACTTGGATCAATTGTATTTCTGTGATCTTAAGACAGTAGATGATATTCATAAAAAGCATTGGTCAAGCACTTATAACAAGTACGACAACTTTATCGCTGATCGTGGTTATTACATGCAGATGGCTGTATACATCGAACTGATCAAACAGACTTTTGGAGTAGGCTGTCAACCATTTATCTTTGCAGTCAGCAAGCAGACACCGCCAGATAAAGAAGCGATCGACTTCAATGGCGATCAAGATGCGATCTACATGGAAGATGCGATGCGAATGATCGAAGAAAACCAAGAGCATATTCAAAGAGTGATGAGTGGCGAAGAAGAGCCAACAAGGTGTGAGCATTGCGAATATTGCAGACTTACTAAAAAGATCGAATTACCGATCCATGCAAGTGATATTGAAATTTACTAAGGAGATCAGATGAAACCAACAGTAAAAGATGTATTGATCGACTTTGTTTTAGGTGCTGCAGTTGAGTCTGGCTTGAGT
>CAJUNC010000035.1 GCA_910587695.1 uncultured Lactobacillus sp. | reverse complement strand
TTATTAATATTTAGGTTCCCACTTCATATCAGCCACAGCCTTTTTAGCGTCTGTCACGCCAGCAAGTCCTTGGTCGATCGCTGATTGTGCTACGACTTGAGCAACAGTTTGTGAGAATTCTTGTAACTTAGAAACTGGTGGTAACACCGCAGCGCCTGGTTGATCTGGATCAACGATGCCGCCTAAAGCGTGGGCTGCATCAGCCAACATCTTTTCGTTTAAGATCTTAGCTTTAGCCGCGATCGCACCAAAACCAACACCTGGATAGACCAATGCATTGTTTGCTTGACCGATATTGTAAGTTATACCGTTATATTCAATATCACCGGCTGGAATACCTGTTGCAACTAAAGCACGACCGTCTGTCCATTTCAAAAGATCTTCTGCTTTAGCTTCAGCCAAACGTGTTGGATTAGACAATGGGAAGATCACTGGCCGTTTCGTGTGAGCTGCCATTTCCTTAACGATACTTTCAGTGAAAGTGCCTGGTTGTGTCGATGTCCCGATCATGACCGTTGGATGAACTGCTTTAACGACAGCTTCTAAATTGGTCAATTCATCAGCATTATCAAATTCTGAACGTTTACGTACAAAAGCTTTTTGACCTGGCGTCAGATCTTCTGTGTCTTCGAATAAAAGCCCTTGTTTATCGACCAAGTAGAAGTGCTTTTTAGCTTCTTTCTCACTTAGACCTTCGCGAACTAATTCATCAAATAACATGTTGGCGATCCCGACACCAGCTGTCCCAGCACCGAAAGTCAAGAAGATCTGATCAGTGATCTTTTCTTTAGAAATGTTCATCGCACCCAAGACACCAGCAAGAGAAATGATACCTGTACCTTGGATATCATCATTGAATGTCAAGATCTTATCTTGATATTTTTCCAAGATCACCGCTGCATTCGAGCGCCCAAAATCTTCAAAGTGCAATAAACTTTCTGGGAAAAGTTTTTCTGCTGCAGCAACAAATTTGTCGACCATCGCATGATATTTTTCACCGTAAACACGTGCATGGCGGTTACCAAGATAAAGTGGGTCATTCAATAACGTTTCATTGTTTGTCCCAGCATCAAGTGAAACTGGTAAAACTTGAGCTGGATCGATACCAGCTGCGGCTGTATAGACCATCAATTTGCCGACTGCGATATCAACACCGTTAACGCCCCAATCCCCCATACCAAGGATACCTTCAGCATCTGTTACAACGATCAATCGAATGTCACGCCCGTCAGCTGCATTTTTCAAAGAATCTTCAATGCTGTCTTGATCATCAACAGAGATAAAAGCAGCTTCTTGAGGACGAGTGAAGATCTCACTATATTGTTCGATCGATTCAGCGATGACTGGATCATACACGACTGGCATAAATTCTACGATGTGTTGTCCCATCAAATAGTAGAATAATGTTCGATTAGTATTAAAGATCGTCATCAAAAATTGGCGTTGTTCCAATTGGCTTGATTTGCTCTTGAATTGACCGTAAGCTTGATCTGCTTGTTCTTGTAAAGTTTGGACCTTAGCTGGTAAAGTACCTATCAAACCAAGTTCTTTACGTTCTTCAACTGTAAAAGCTGTTCCTTTATTTAAAAATGGATCATTTAAAATATTCATTGTATCTGCCATTGCTATCTACTCCTTTTTCCTAGACCTCAATTGATGTCACTCATTTTAAAACGGTGTAATTTTTATAGTCAACTTTGTGGTACACTATTAGTAAAATTAATATGAGCTTTTAAAAAGCTGTCAAATCAAGGATCTGAAAATGAATATTAGAGATTTTGAATATTTCCACCAATTAGTCAAAGAAAAAAATTTTTCCAAAGTTGCCCAAATCTTTTCTGTCAGTCAACCAACTGTTACGTTAGCTATCAAACGGCTAGAAGAAGAATTTGAAACAACTTTCTTTATCCGTGATCGTTCACACAAAGAATTACTGGTCACCCCAAGTGGCTATCAATTCGATGCACATTTAAAAGTGATCTTAAATGAATTAACTATTGCCCAAAAGGAAGCTTTGCGCGCTAAACAAGAAAAGTTACTTTTTGGGCTACCACCGATCATCGGCAATTATTTTTTCCCCAATATCGTTTCTAAATTGATCGCCACGGGTCTGATCGAACAACTCGAGACCAAAGAAGCTGGTTCACAGGCTTTACTCAAACTCTTATTGGATGGATCACTTGATTTTTGCCTCTTAGGCTCACTTGAACCTTTGACCCAACCCTCCCTAAAAGCCGAAAATTTTGCCCAAACATCATTTAAGATCATCGTCAGCAAGCAACATCCCCTAGCACAAAAAAAGGCAGTCTATTTTTCCGAACTAAAAGATGAGCGCTTTATCGTGCATAATGAAGGCTTCATTCACGATAAAGTCCTCAAAATTTTAGCACAAAAAGAACACTTTCGACCTGATATCATCTACCGTACTAATTACGTCCACGTTTTAAAATCTATGGTCGCAAGCAATACTGGGATCGCCTGTTTGACAGACATTGCGATCAGTCCCAACGATGATTTTTCTGTTCTAGAACTTCTGGATGAACAACAGCCAAAATTCCTACTCTCGATCGTCACACGCGCGACCCAAATAATGACACCTGCTAAAAAGCAGTTGCTGGATATCTTACACGATGCGGTCTATCAATTCCCCTTTGAAAAGGAGGCTGAGAAATGACTTTAGCAAGATTTAACGCTCCACAACACCAATATTTCAAACTAGCTGTAACAGAACTCAAAGCACAAAAGAAACGCTCCCACTGGATGTGGTTCATGTTTCCACAATTACGTGGCTTAGGTAAAAGTCAGACCGCTTACCTATACGGAATAGCTGATCTCAATGAAGCCAAAGCCTTTTTAGCCGATCCATATTTAGGCAATAATTTACGTCAACTGTGCGAAGTTCTTTTACAAGTTCCAACCAATAACGCTAAAACGATCTTCGGTTTCCCCGACGATCTAAAGCTCAAGTCATCAATGACACTCTTCGCTAAAGCCAGTACCGAACCTATTTTTCAAGCTGTACTGGATAAATTTTTTCATGGAAAATACGATCAAAAGACACTCGTATTACTAAAAAATACGTAAAAACAAGCCCCTACCAGTAGCATCGTGGTGGGGGCTATCTATACGTGCTGACTGCATTGTCAGCACACTCTATCTTTATATACTATTCTTTTCGTAAAGCTTCAACTGGGTCTAATTTTGAAGCGCGATCGGCTGGCAAAAGTCCTGCTAACATACTGATGACTACACTGATCAAGATACCTGCCAAAATATAGTTAGTCGTCATCATCACTACCGACACTTCAAACTGAGCTACCGTAAAATAGTTCACTAAAACTTGCAAGATCCAAGTCAACATGACTCCAAGTATCCCTGAACTCAGACCGATCAAGAAAGCTTCTGAAACAAAGATCCGACGAATATCTTTTCTTCTAGCACCTAAGGCTTTTAAGACCCCTATCTCTTTAGTGCGTTCAACCACTGAAATATTCAAGACCACTAAGATCATGATCGCTGAGACCACTAACGAAACTGCTGCGATCGCGGCTAAGACATAACTGATCACATCCATCATTTGGGTGAACATCTCAGTCATCGTTTCTTGCATCGAACCACTAAAGCCGAGCTTTTTGACCTCATCTTTGATCTTTTCGGTATTATCTTTATTCTTAGTATAGAGATACACAACATTAGGCTTTAACGTTTGTCCATTTTGAGCAAAAATCTCTTTTAGATCACTATAACGTACGATCGCAGTGCTGAAGTTAGACCCCTGCTGTTCATAGGTCCCGCTGACTTTTAATTTTTGCTCGACTTGCTTACCATCGATCGTTAGTTTGAATGTTACTTCTTTACCAACAATATTCTTGGCTAAAAGATCTGCTGTTCCCTTATCAAGCAATACTTCATCTTTTTCAGGTGCTTTACCCGAAACGATACTTGATTTGGTGATATTGCTCGACATCGTCTGTAACGTCATGATCGTAGCATTTTTATCACCATAACTAATACTATTTGTACCTAATGAAAGGGTCGAATAGCCCTTCTCAAGACGATCGACATGTTTGATAGTTTTAAGTTTTGTGATATCTTTTGTTGTAAAATCATTATCTGTTCCTGAGCCCGTCAAAGCTGCCATATTATTTTGCTGTATTCGACTGATCTCTACATGATCGTCCATGGCCGGTTGCTTATCGGGATCGGGCATCATACTTTGACGATGTACTTCCGTCACATTAGGATTGGTGTAACTATTCATCGTGTCTTTGATATAAGTAGTTACACCTCGCCCGATCGATAACATCAAAACGACCGCCATGATCCCAATACTAGTCCCAAAGGCAACTAAAGCATTGCGGCCTAATTTAGCTTCCATGTTGAGAAAGGCTAATCTGATCGCATTGAATAAGCTCATATTTTTGACCTTGATAGCGTCATGTTCTGCTTTCGTCGATAAGGGTTCTAACTTACCCGTCACCTCATCTGAGATCAATTTTCCATTATCGATCCGCAAGATCCGAGTACAATGAGCAGCTACACGATCTGAATGAGTCACCATCAAAACTAGCTTGCCACTTTGAGCGATCTCTTTGATCAAAGCCAAAACATTATCCGTCGTTTCAGCATCTAAAGCTCCCGTAGGTTCATCAGCAATGATAACATCTGGATCATTGATCAAAGCCCGCGCGATCGCAACGCGTTGCTTTTGTCCACCAGATATCTGATCTGGCTTTTTATAGAGATGATCTTTTAAACCAACTTTTTCTAACAGTTCCTTAGCGCGTTTGACCCGCGTCTCTTTATCGATATTAGACAAAGTCATCGCTAATGCAACATTATCGATCAAATTCAAATGGGAGATCAAGTTGAAGTTTTGAAAGATAAAACCGATACTTTTCTTATGGTAATCAGCTAGTTCTTGGGCAGTGTAGTCGCGCAAATTTTTCCCCCGATAACTGATCTCACCTTCAAAGTCAGAATCTAAACCACCGATCAAATTCATCAACGTGGATTTTCCACTCCCTGATTCACCGACGATCGAAACTAATTCACCAGCTGAGAAAGTTGCATTGATCTTTTTCAATGCCTCAAAGAAGCCACCCCCAGCCAACTTATAAATTTTAACGACATTTTTTAATTTTAAGATCTCCATCCTGCTCATCCTCTCCATATCTTCCTCCTCGCCATAATTTTAATATTTAATAATTGAACCGTCTACAAAAAAAGACTAGCGACAATTGCCCCTAGTCTAAGATGATTTAACTATGCATGTGCTCTTCTACCAAAGATAGCTGACACAATAAGTACCAAGATCACCGCACCAATGATCGATGGAATGATCGCCATCCCTGCGAGTTGTGGCCCCCAAGTACCTAGTAAAGCTTCACCCAATGATGAACCGATCAGACCAGCTAAAATATTACTGATCCAACCCATCGAACCACCATTTTTCGTCAAGGCACCGGCGATCGCACCGATGATCGCACCAACGATCAATACCCAAAGCCAATGTAACATTTAGATCGCTCCCTTACTTATTTTCGTCATCTTTTTCAAATTTTTCTTTTAGCTTTTCAGCGCCCTGTTCGATATCTTCTTTTAGGTCGGCTGCTTTTTCACGCGCTTTACCCAACAAACCTTGTGCTTTACCTTGAGTCTTACGTACTTTGTCATCGGTCAATTTCCCTTCGGTTTCTTTGACCTTCCCTACAGCTTCATCTTTTAAGCCTTTTAATTTTTCTTCACTCATTTTTTGTTCTCCTATTTATTATCTTGTTGTAATTCTTCCTTAGTCTTTACGTCGTTGATATGCATTTCAAATTTCACTAAATTCAAACCTGTCATCTCGCGTAAAGCTTTTTGGACTCTCCTTGAGACCTCTTTAAAGATCGTCTCTGCGCTTTTACCATATTCGATCGTAGCGTCCATTTTGATCGCTACTTGCTTTTCACCGACTTCGGCTTCGATCCCCTTGGTCTTATCGGTTCCTTGGGTCAGCTTATCGGTAAATTCACTAAACATATTTCCATCAAGCGAAATGATCCCGGGAACTTGGTTTGCTGTGATACCTGCAATTTTCTCGATCACTTGATCATCAAAGGTCAATTTCTGTTCTAACTTTTCTTTTTCCATATCGTTTACCTCGCAATTTCTTTTCATCCCTAGACAATAGTAACTTTTTGATCATAATGATATGGTTTAAGTTTTAAATCTAAACGTCTTAGTTCGATATTCAACATCTCCTTTAAATCACGCCTCACAGTATGGGTGAGTTGTGACTCTAACACTGTAGGATCGGTCGCTTGCGATAACATCGCCAAAACAACTACATCAGCTTGCTTCCGATTAGATAACAACTTAACTTTGACCTCAATGTTAAACAGATCATACTTACCAAGCGTCAAACGAACATTATTCTCAACTGCTTTTTGATCGATCTGAACCTTATTAGCATGATCGCGATGGATCGTCATACTGCTCTGTGTCGTCGGGCGACTGATCGTCCAACTAAGCCACAAAACTGCAAGTACAACTAGATATATCCCAAGTCCTAAAATAACTTTTTGACCCAAGTCAGTCAGTAGATAACCAAAAATATTTTGGAAGATACTTGCCTGTGGGAAAAACCACCAAGCGATCACGATGCCTCCTAAAGCAGCTTGGAGAAACATTCCAAAACAAATACTCCATTTGATCCATGCTTTCATGACATCACGCCTTTCTTGTCCCTACCCTAACCCTAACAGGTATCTCACTTTTTTGCATGTCATTTCGTAAACAAATCAAACTTCTTAACTTAAAATAAATAATATTTAATTTTTTATTATTTTTCAAAAAAAAGAGGCTTTTGCATCACAAGCGACACAAAAGCCTTAAATCATCGTTTCTGTTCAATCCGTTTAAAGAAGAAACTCTTTAACCAATTACGATTTTTCTTTAGTTGTAAATAAGCTACCGCTGCGAAAAGCAATGCACCGATAAAGTCAGCAAATAGATCACCCATCGTATCCATCAACGCAGCGCGTCCAACTAATGGACGTCCTGCCTGCATATAACGTTGAAGATTCATACCAAAACTATCACACGTAAACTCATAGAATTCCCATAACACACCACAAAAAACCGCAAAGGCTACACTATACATCCCAATAAAAAAGGGTGAGATCTTTTCAATGGCATCCTCTGGAACTAAAGCGCCAAAGGCTGAAAAGGCGAAGCCACCTAACAACGCACCACTTAACAAATGCAGACCTTTGTCCCAATATGGAACACTATAAAAATGATAGACCGTCCCTAAATAAACTGAACCATAGATAAAAAGGGCAAAAAATAAATACAAAGTCGGTGGTAAATAGATCCGCAAGCGCTTAGTAGCCCACTTAGGGATCAATACGATAACTAAACCTAATACGATCTCAAGTGCTAAAAACCAAGCCGCGCCTTGATCTGCCATAGGACCTGATAAGGCATCTTTAACGGTAAAACCCAATGATAATACCATTGAAATAACGACAAACAGTAAAAATATATTCAAACAACGTTCACTAAAACTGCTTTTTTGCATGTTTTTCTTCCCTTCAAAAAATACTGCTATGTATTAATTAAAGGACAAGCACACAAATTTGGCAAGCAATTATCATCAAATCGTTGGGAAAAGCCCATAATTTTCCGTTTCGAGCACCTTAGTTTTGATCTTGCGCTCCAACAATCCCTCTTGTAGTAATGGAAGTTTCAGGCGTGATTGCTGGTCAAGTAAGAAAACGACCATTTCTGCCTCATAGACTCCAAATTCATCCGCAGCAAATGCAACAAGCTTCAAATGTAGATCTTCTGTCAACTTTTTCAGGGCTTGATCCAACACTTGCTGCTTTGAGTTATTACTCTTGATCAGTAACATATATATTCCCCCTAATTGTTGGTAATGCAAAAAGGTGACCCACATCAGGTCACCCTCATGCCAATAAGTATGAACAAGCTTGATCAAAAAAGATCGACTTTCTGCCATTATAGCTCATAGTGACAGAAAAATGTTTTATCAGGTCTTGACTGATTTCAGGACGACAAGCTTTTAACGCCCTAAGGCTAATACAATGAGGCTTCACTGCTCAGCCTAAAACTTGAAAATGACAGGATATAAAAATTATGCTATGATTGTTTCAGAATACTTGATCAAAGCTAATCAGCTAATTGTTGGCGCAATCGCTGGTATAAGTTTCAATATCGTCAATGGACATGGATCAACATACGGGAAAGCAATACTGATCCTTTCAACAAAGTAAACAAAATAGAGACACTTTTTATATATACCCAAATTCTTTACATTATGAATATATCACTCCAAAATAGGTATGTCAACAAACAATCTTCATTTTGCATCCACTTTTTCCATTGGCGCTTCATCTGGTCAAATTGATAAAGGAGGTGTGATATGGAGTCAACGATCCCCGAAGTGATCATCACACTTCGAGAAAGTCATGATCTATCACAAGCACAATTAGCTAAGTTGATGGGATTAAATAAAAATGTTATGGGTCGGATCGAACATGGCGATCGCCCATTACGAGCAGAAGAGATCTTAAAACTCGCTGAGATCTTTGATGTTTCAACTGATTTTATCTTAGGCAAAAAGTCCGCGGATGTTCCTAAGGGAGAAGCACTTTATCACAAACATAATGAACAAACTGCAAAAGATCTAGCACGCAAGATCAAAGACTTGATCGATCTTACTGAAAATGAGCCCGATCTAAACTTTGATGGCCTGCCTTTAACAAGTGACAATCGTAAGTTACTTGTCAACGCCCTTGAGATTGGCCTAGAACTCAGCCAACGCAAGCAAGCAGAGCATTATGACAATAACTAGAAAAGTTCTCTAAAGGCTATAATGCCCTCTAAGTATACAGATGAAATAGAAAATTCATCTTATACTTGG
>CAJUNC010000034.1 GCA_910587695.1 uncultured Lactobacillus sp. | reverse complement strand
TATATCGCGTTTGATTACATTTTAATATATTTTGATTAACAGTTATTTCCTCCTTGGGACAGCTGGTATTGCATGATAACCTTTTTTAGACAGCGCCACACGCATTCTAGTAGTTTCTAGTTCTTTCCCGTTAACTATACAGATCCCAATAGCTTCGCCTACATCTAAAAATTGGTATCTATCACTCAGTTTTGATAGGTTTATATTTTCCTTTACAATTTTATCTAACTTATCAGCAGAAATAGTAAAATAACTTGGCTTCTTGCCATAGTACCTATGGTTGGTATCACGCCCTTGTTCCATACGTCTATTATACTCCATAGTGCCTTTAAAATGCACATTCTGCTTATCCATGTTCATCGTTAGACGCTTTTGCACAAAATCCTTCGTTTCGCTCTCCATATTGCTTTGAGCTATTTGTTCACGATTATAGTCACGAGCCAATATCTGATCATTTTTATTTACTTCCTTGATCAACTGTCTAAGCTTTCTCTGCCTGTTTGCAATAAGCGTTTTAGAATTGGCTATCATTGTTTCATCTTCCAATTCTTCTGCCACTCGTAAGCGTTTCTTAGCATCTCTGATAGATCGTTCATACTGACGTTGCTTTTGCTGTAATCCAGCATTCTTGATCGCTTCTTCCGGTGTGACCGTTGGATGCTGATTGTTAGTGTTCGTATCTTCTGAAAATGGATAAAAATTATGATGACAGTTGATGCCCAACGTTCCACTAGGTTGACCATATCCATGATTATAGATGCTGTCGTATTTAGCGTTATATCGTGGATCATTTGGTGGGACCATATTGACAACGTGACCTTGTATATACGCACAAGCTTCACGACTTGCCATATGCCAACTCATTACACACAATGTTTGTCCGTAATCTTTCATACGCTGAGTTCTGAGCTCGTGATGCGCACGGTTTACAGTTGTGGTGATCACGGTGCGGGTATAACCTTCAATACTCCATCGATGTCCAGCTTTATCCACCATATTTGATTTTAGACCTGCATCAACTTGCTTATAGATCGCATCTTTTATCGCTTGTTCGTTAGTTTTTAGGCCTGTCATGCTCTCAATAGTCGCTTGTTTTAAAATCGCTTGGTATGCTCGCATCGGTGCACTATTGCCAAAGTTACGAGTAATCAGCGTCTGATTAACGTTGTTATTTAAATCATCCCAAGTTTGCTTTCTAAGCGCATCTAGTAGATCGCTAGCTTTGTCGCTGATAGGCAAAGCCTTATGTTGCATACGTTGCAACTCTTGATCGCTTTCGTCGATGATCGCCATTCCATTTGCTTCCACAAAGTCATAAATAGCTTGTTGCGATAATCCGTCATAGTCTGCTACTAGCTTGATTATCCGCTCGTTTAGCACACCCATCTTATTAAGCTGATCAAGTTGCCACTTAAGTACATCTTCTTTAGCTACATTAGCAAAATCAGCACTCTTAAGAGCGTTGATGATCTCGCTAAAAATTCGCTCTTCAAGGTTTGCGTACAAATTGATGATGTTATCACCAGCTTGTTGCATACGATCTCTTGCAGTCATGACTATTCAACTTCTTCCGGTTCTTCATCGATCGAATTAGTGCTAAAGTCTGGACTCTCTTCGTCAACTTGCCTTAGCCATTGTTTAGCTTCTTGTTCAGATAGTCCATAATTGCGCATCAAATATTGCAGTTTTGGCATGATGCTTGCAGCAACATCTGTACGCTCTTCTTCTTTTTGCTTATCTTTATCGACAAAGACGCCATCATCAAAATGCGTATCGATCTCAACGTCAACATCGCCTGTATAACGAGCTTGCCCATCACTAAACAACTCACCGATCGAAGCAACTTCTAAAATAGCTTTGCAAAGGTCCTTGATAAAACCTTCGACTTGAGTCAAGTAACTAGATCTAGTTTGATACGTCTTGCTGTTGTTCGATACGACTTCTGTAGCCGTTGTAATAGAACCGTTTGAGCTAAGACTAAATGTACCAGCACTAAAGCCTACATAATCTTCAAACGACCGTAACAAAATATCGAGCGAGTCATGATATTGGCTCGCTCTAATTTCTGGCGTTAGATTTTGTATACCTGAGTCAGCAGAATCGCCACGTAATTTAACATAAACATCTTGATCTGTATCAAATACCATCGGCATCCCCTCACTGATAGAGTCGTCAGCATTATAAGCGATCTCAGATCTAAGAAATTCTTCGGGGATACCAATTTTTCGTTTTCCGAGTTTGATTTCACGATAGAACTGATCGTAAATTTGGTTGATCGTCTTCATTTGTACAAGTGCACGATCAGCAAGACCTAGTCCAAGTGGCGACTCTAAATTTTTACTGTTTCGCCCAGGTGTCTTCAAATATGCAAAGATAGGAGCTTTTATAATGTCATCGAATACTACCACTTCTTGCATATTAGGGTACAGCGCTGAAAGACTAACTTGCATTCCAATTACATCAACCTGTTCAGATCTATAAAGCTCATTAGTGATCTTATAACTTGTAGGACCAGTCCACTCATGAAACTCTAACAACGTATAATATACAGGCATATCATTTTCAGTCTTAACGGTTCGACTAGAAAAAGCAGCTTCTGAAATACGATCAGTGTTGTTGCGTAGTGGATAAAATTGCTTTGCATACGCCCAAGCGATCCTAATATTATCTTGGTCATCAACGTAAGGTCGCGCAGCAACTCCTCCCAAAGCAATAGCAGTTTCAAGTTTTTCTTCAAACACTTGGTTGAAGTGGTTTTGGACAAGCACTGACTCAATAAATTCGTTAGCAACGCTATCTTTAGCTGAAATCTCGCATTGTTCATTGAATAAAATAGACGCTAAGCGCTCACAAGCTTTCTTGTCTAGTTCCGAACCATGAAAAGGACGTCTTCGCTTATAGCCATTGCTTGTCAAATATTCAACTTTCGGAAATTTATTTTGGTAGTATTTCAGGTTCATATCAATGCGATCGTACTCACTTTGACTAATAGCAATACGCTCGTCATCAGTGATCTTGTTAAGTTGTTTCACCATACCTACTTTAGCGCCCCCTTTCCTAAATAATATTTTTATTCGGTCAACGATATTCAAGGTCGCACCCCCTTAGTATTTCAAGCCAAAATCACGTTCGTTGTCTCTAAATAAATATTGCTCTGCATCGCAAGTATGGTCTCCCTCTTTAATTACCTTAGGATCAGCACTTTCAAGCGTATTTTCATCCCAGCGATAATTGCGATGTTCTTCAACGTAGATCTTGTTAGCGTCAGTATCCAAATAAAATAATCGACCTTGCGCAGCTATGTTCTGCACACGATCGATCATGTCTACTTTTTTTAATTTACTAACTTTATGCCATCTGATGCCATAGTCACGATACATCTGGTTATCTAATGCACCTTCTGCACTATCCATTGTCATGCGTCTTACAGGTTTACGCCAGCGTTCTTTATTGCTATCAATGAACCTTTTAAGATCTTGAGATAGTTCAACAGGCGCTTTCTTACGCACTTTGCCAGCCGGACTGTAGTAATAACAGTCAAGCAGTATAATTTTGCCTTTACGTGTCAACCCATAGCATAGACAAGTAGTAGCAGATACTTCATGTCCAACATCGACGCTAAAATAGATGTACAATAAATAATCATCTTCTGGTAACTCTCTAAGGCTATGGAAGTTATCCATGTTATAAATGTTTGTTCCTAACCCAACAACTTCACCGAGATATAACCAGCGGTAATAGTCTGGATCATTTTCTTTGTACTTTTCGATGAGCTTTAATTGCTGTTCAGTGGTAAACCCTAGCTCATCATCTAGGTAAGTACTCGTATCGACAAAGTAATCTGGATCGTTCTCTTTATCAGCAACCCACGCATTCACCCAATCGTAAGGGTTTCTTGGCGGGTTATAACTAAAGAACACTTGAACTTTATCGATGTACTTAGCTTTTTGCCGTATAAACGTCGGGATCGCTTGATCAAATACATCTGGGCCCTTCATGTTCGCAGCCTCCTCAAACCATACCGAAACAATATCACGCACCGTATTTGACTTAAGCTTGAACGGATCATCAGCACCGTAAAAATAAAACGTGCTTCCAGTCCGTCTATGCACGATCCTAAGCGGTGATGAGTATGCTCTGAACTCATCAGAGACGTGTAATAGGTCCATCGCCCACAAAATTTGATTATAGACACTATCGCGCAAGTATGTTGCATTCTCACGCACACAGATCACATTAGCTTTACGATTTTCTTGTACTTGTTGCAACACATTGACAACTAGGCGCAGACTGATCACAGATGATTTGAACGACCCACGACCACCCTTAGCGATGATATACGGCTTTTTAGTATTCCACATACCGTAGAAATGTGGGTTTATCTGTTCAGATAGTTTTACAACATTAGTCATCTTGTTTAGTCTCCTTGATGTCATTTAACACAACTGTCTTAGGTTTGTCGCTTGTATCATCAACGCTTGGAAGACGCTCGAGCAATTCTTTCATCGCTCTTTGCTTATCATACATCTCGACAACAGCTTCGCCATCGTTGATACGAATACTCTTGATGTTAGACGTGTCGACCTTACTGCTATCTTTAAGCAAGACTAGATTTTCATAATAGAATGCTTGTTCTCCTGTTTCTGGGTCAATTTTAGGATCTAAACGATAATGACCGTTTGCATCTTCATACTCACCCGTGTCGTCAGGTACTTTATTCCACTTAAGACGTTTGACTGTCTTGAATTCTAAAACGTCTGTAACGTCGCTGTGAGCTTGTTTAAGGTAACTGAGCATAATATCATTAGCCGTTGCATAAAGCTCCGCAGACTGTTGTTTTTTTAACTCTGTGAGTTGCTTTTTTATGTCAGCATTTGTCAGCAATCTGTGACCGTTTCTTCTAGCCGTTTCATAGTCAGCGCCATACGCTTTTTGATACGCCCAAGTAGCATTGTAACGTTGCAAATAATACAGGCAAAAGGCTTTCTGACGGTCTTTTAGCTCATCATTTTCTACTAGCTCATCGATTACATCTGGACTTCTTGCCTGTGCAACTTTGCTCTTTTTTGTGTGCACCCTTTTTGACTTTTTGTGTGCACCCTTTTTCTTGGTTGCATCCCTTTGCCAACCATTGCGACTTTTCCAAGATTTGACAGTATTAAGTGACACGCCATACTTTTCGGCAATATCCTTATACTTCATCCCAGATAAGTAGTCTTTTTCAGCATCTTCAATGCGACTCACTTCATATCACCCACCTCCAAAGTAATCTTATTTTTTATTACTGCTTGAGATTTTTAATATACTCTAACCATTTTGATTCACTACCAGACACAAATATACGTCTGCCACGTTCATCAAATGAACTTAAAAACTCACAGTAACCATATTTTCGTTTCAATTCTTTATATGAGATTTTGTTTCCTTGTTCGTCAAAATACTTTATATTCTCCCAACCGATGCAAGGAAGCCCCTTGAACGTAACTACATTTCCGTCATTAAATACCATTTCAAAGCATGTCCAGCCGTTTTGTAACCATTGCAACTGGATCACCCCCAATTTGAAATTTGCTTAAATTACTTCTTCTCGTCGTCTTTCTTGCTAATCTCACGATCAAGCTTATTAATCAAATATTCTTCCAAGCCACAGCTCACAAGACCAGCGTCTTTTGTCTGTTTCATATTGCTTCCTTTCTGCAAAATAAAAAGCCAGCCGTTAATCTGACTTTATAATACTATTAAAATAAAGACCCAGGCCGGACTCGAACCGGCTAGCATTACACTACTCTTCAATACCGGGCCATTTTGCCACTCTCGGCATTTACGTGGCAAGGACTTATCGCGCCCACACGCTAAACTTATTTAGTGACGCTTTAGCACGTCAGCGTACACTTAAGATATTCTCAAAGTAAATAATCAAACTCATCCCCAATTCGGGAACAATATCATCTTAGCATGATATGATGACTACATTTCTTCGCTATTTTGACTATAACTTGACGTAACTTTGACGCTAACTTGACGCTTTTTGAATTTCTTTTAGACGTTGTTCAATCGATTCTTGAAGTTCTTTCAAATCATTTTCGTTTGCAATATCTCTGATAAACTTACGAGCATATGACCGATAGCGATATACTCGCTGTTGCTCTTTATTTTTGGCTTGATACTTTTCTGTAGCTCTTTGCTGAGCCTTGCTAACTTTAGGCATATTTATCCTACTTTCCTAAAATCTTTGCAACTAACCACAAAATACTTCCTACCAGGTAAATCACCCCAATGACTTTCAGCATACCAATGTTGAATTGTGATAGTCGCTTATTAAATTTCTTTAGTTTATCCATGACTTTTCATCCTTTCTTAGTTATACTGAAATAAAGGGGCGACCACCCCCTTTCATTTCAAATTTTTATTTGTTTAGGAGTTGCTTAACAACTTTTATTATCCATTCGATGCCTTGCAGGGCTGTCGTTATCGTTGCAATCACGCTAATAACTTGCAACGACATTTCGGATAGTAACTTGATAAGCGACTCTTTTTTATGTTTTTCTCGCCTTGGTCTCAAATTCTCACCTCCCTCAACCTTATATTTATATTATATGTTATTAACATATAAAAGTCAATAGTTTTTACAAAAAAAGCCCGATTTTTCGGACTTTTTCGATTATTTTATTTCTCTCAAATCGATACGATTTTCTTGTACGCACAGACGCTCAGCAAACTCTACTAGCGCTGCGATCTTCAATTCGTTATATCGTGTCGTGCTGTATTTGACTTCTTGAGCTACTCGCCAATCTGGCCAACATTCAATATAGCGATAAAATAAGATGATCTGATTTGTTTTACTGCAGTGATTGATAGCGACATCGATATCTTTTAAGATACTTTTTGCTCTAGCGCTGTCACTTGTAATGTACTTGATAGCAGACTCTTCTTGCCCGTTGATCGTGCTGGGCGATTTAGGCATGCCATCGTAATTAGGTGAGCGAAAAAAGCTTGTTTGCTCATCTGCAAGACGTAACAATCTTTCAAAATCTTTCTCGAAAAATTTTTTTACTTTTTTAGCCGTCGCACGTTCATCGACCACAGGAAATAAACTTGATAATTCCATGTTTTCGCTCTCCCTTATGTTATAATGAGTTGTTGAATTTTATTGGGAGAGCGTGGTGAGTGATCACTGCGCTTTTTTCACCCTACTTCTTGTTTAAAAGAAGTTCTGCAATGAAGCATAGCCATTTAGTGATAAACCACATAAATGCAATGATCGCCATAAGTAACGTAAAAAAGGCAAAGTTCCAATCGCCTGTAACCGTGAAATAAAATGCTATTAGCACGAACACCGTCACGAATAACTTTTCAACTAAAGATAATGGTTCTACCTTCTTCATTTGTGACCACCTATCCCTTTCTGTAGCTCTTGGACTAAAGCTTTTCGTCCTGCATCCCAACCTTTAACATATTGCCTTGCTAATTGAGATGACAACTTTGTTTCAAGCTCATCTAGCACCTTTCGGCTATCTTCTGGATGTCTCCCATAATAATAAGCGTCATTGACTTCTTTTTTGATTGGCATCATTAAGCCACTCACGATTTGCTCAATTTGGTCCATAATCTTTTCTCCTATGCGTTTTATTTATTGCTCAAGGCAAATGCCCCACAAGCGGGCTCGAACCGCTTAGACGTCCTTTGTGAGGCTATGATTTAGTTCTAGTGATCCTGCGCTTTACTGTCTAATGTTGTGAGTATCTAAACAGATCAGCTTAAGATCCTGCGAGTGTTTGAGCAATGTTTGAGTTAGTCTTTTTGTAATTGTTCATCAGCTAAGCCCACTCGCAAAACTTAGCCGATAATGATCAGTAGCACTTATTCAGCAACTACTGACCTGATTTGTAAGACCCTAGTGCAAAACTGTCGTTGTATCAAAAATCTAAAGGAGGTATTTACTGTAATATGTGTCAAATTGTAATTAGTCTTGCACTTCCCACCCACCACATGTCTTACAACTCTGTCACCGTGATCTCGATATGCGGATCATCGGAGTAATACTTGTGTGCATGTAGATCAACTATGCGTGCGTCATCTGTCCATAAAATGCCGTTTAAGGCGTCTAACGTACTTTTGATGTAATTATCCAAATCTGGTTTTACTGTTGGTCTATGCTCACCTGAGAGTCTTCTGGAGCGTTCTATCTTTGATAGTGACTTCTGCAATGGACGATAGAAAGAAATTTCGACTTCGATTGCTCCATCAGCTCTATCACCGCGATAGAGTTCTTTTGCTAGTCGATAGAGCTCTTTCTTGTACTTCGACACTTTCGGCGGATCGTACACTCTGATACTTCTGCCATATCTTGTAGCTCTTGGACGTGCCTGCTCGACCGGTTCGATATGAAGTATCATCGTTTCTTCTGTTTATTCAAAGCGACCAGCTCAATCAAGATCAAGCTCAGCAAGAACGCACACAAGAAACCGACACTGACGATTGCTTGCAACATGTCACCTACAAACATGTTCCAGAAAATCGATGCAACGATGATTACAAACGCGATTAAATTATACTTACTCATTTACTGTCCCCTATCTTCGTTATTTTTCCTAATTTCTCTTATCACTGCTCCTACTACCACTGCGATAAATGCCAAAACAAATACAATTCCCAAAACTGTACTCACAATAAGTAGCACGAGAAAGGTGTTTACCAACAAATCAATCAACATTTACATCACCTCACTCATTAATTGCATACCCGATAAAAATTCCGATCGCTAGAAAAGCTCCAGCGATCACGATTGTTAATGCTGTCATTTACTCAACTCCCAAAACAAACTTTTTAAAATTCTCCAAATATCTTACTTGTTGCCATAAGTAAGGATCATTATCATCCGCTGGTGTATGCGATAGATAGTAATCGCTTGTACGTTTAATTACATCTTCGATCACCGACATCGGATAGCTGTACTTACTTAGCAACTCAGCTATTCTTTCTTTAGCTGTCACCTTTGTTCTCCTTTCAAAAAAGCGGACCACCGTGTTTTGCTCCTCTGATCACCAAAGATAGGACGTTGCCCAATCACTCTTCTTCCTCCACTAATTCATAAGTCTTCTCAAAAATTTCTTTCTTGATTGCCCAATGCTCACCATCGAATCCAGTAGCAATATAATCGCCTACATCAAACTTCATATCGCCTTCTAGCGTTTTCAAAGAATAACCAGGTGGCAAAATTTCTGAAATAAACGGTGCATACTGAATTGGATATCTCATCATCATTTCAAACGATCCGTCAAATTGTTCAGCTTTGATCGTTGCTGTCTTTCTATACTCTTTTAGCATTTCTCATTCCTCCAATTCATCTTCAGGTACTTCGACCTTTAACACGTTGAGATTAAGCCCTT
>CAJUNC010000033.1 GCA_910587695.1 uncultured Lactobacillus sp. | reverse complement strand
AAATAATTTTTTTGTTATGCTGTAACAAATCAGCTTAAATATAATATCATGATTTCCAAGATGATGTCAACATCTTTTTTATATTATATTTTTAAATAACTGCTCTGCATCAGCAACTTTTATAGTATACCAACATCAGTAAAAGTACGTCAACATTTTTTTATAAAAAAAAAGCAGAAATTTTTTATTTCTGCTCCAAATACTTTATTTTCCTGCTGCAATGTCAGCCAAAGCTTCATCGACCCAATGATCCAAACGTTTAGCTATCGGACTAAATCCTTCATACACATGACGATTAGTCCAATATTTCTTATGTTGGTAACGCGTATGCCGTGGTTGGTTAAAATCAAAGGTCTTTTCCAAACATCTGACCGAAAGTGAGATCTTTTGAGTATACTCATCAATATCGATGATCATCACTCGCACTCTTTGTCCAACTTTTAAATAATTTTGGATATCATCTACAAAACCATGATGGCACTCAGAAATATGGATCAAGCCCTGCGTCCCCTCATCGAGCGCGACAAAAGCGCCATAAGGTTGGATCCCAGTTACATATCCTTCCAGTACCATTCCGATACGATAAGCTATTTCCATGATCAACTACCTCTATAGTATTTCGATATTTTCGATTACAATGTCATTCTTAGGTTTATCGCCCCAATCAGTCTTAGTTTTAGCAATTTTATCAACTACTTCCATGCCAGAAATGACCTGACCAAAAACAGTATGACGCCCATCTAACCAAGGTGCACCTCCTTTACGATATGCTTGAACTATCTCCTTAGGATAAGTCGTCAATTGTTTGATAATACGCTTAGGCATATTTTTATTCTGAACGATAAAGAATTGACTCCCATTCGTATTAGGGCCAGCATTTGCCATTGAAACAGCCCCCCGTAAATTGTAAAGCCCATCAGAAAATTCATCTTCAAAAGCTTTACCCCAGATACTTTCGCCCCCCATTCCAGTCCCAGTAGGATCACCAGTCTGGATCATAAAATCTGAGATCACTCGGTGAAAGATAACGCCATTGTAGTAGCCATTTTTGGCTAAAGTCACAAAATTTTCAACGGTTTTAGGAGCTTTTTCAGGGAAAAGCGCCAAGGTTATCTCGCCCAAATTTGTTTTGATGACCGCACTTGAGGTCAATTTATCAGTGTCTAATTGTAAAAACTCCATCTATTTCTTCCTTATTTCTATAAATATATCTTTCACTTAGATATGATACTTTAACTCACGAGTTATTGCCAATTTTATTTTACACCTTTAATATGATATTGTAACTTTAACCGACAAGAATTATGAAGGGAGCAACCACTTTATGGTAGCTAAAGAATTTTATGATATTACGATCATTGGCGGTGGCCCAGTTGGAATGTTTGCAGCGACCTATGCTCGGATGCGCTTAGCCAAGACTCAGATCATCGAAAGCTTAGGACAGTTAGGAGGCCAAGTCAGCGCCCTATTCCCTGCTAAAAAGATCTATGACATCCCTGCTTTTCCAGAGATCACCGGAACAGAATTGATCGACCATTTAAAACAGCAGGTAGAAAAATTCGAGCCTGATATCTTTTTAAATGAACGCGTGGAAAGTTTCAGCCAAATTACTGGTGGCTTTGAGATCAAAACTTCTAAACGAACAACTTATTCAAAAACGATCATTATCGCTACTGGTGCTGGAGCTTTTGAGCCACGTAAATTAAAGGTGGCAGCAGCAGATCGATTCGAAGACAAACAACTTCACTATTTTGTCAAAGATCTCAAGGACTTCAGTAATAAAGAAGTAGCGATCGCAGGTGGTGGTGATTCAGCAGTTGATTGGGCTTTAGAATTGGCGCCGATCGCCAAAGCTGTTCACTTGATCCATCGACGCGATAAATTTAGAGCTTTAGAATCTAGTGTTTTAGCGCTTAAAAAAACAAATACTATCCTACACACTCCCTATTTGATCACTGATCTTTCTTCTGTCCAAGATAAACTCTGCATCAGCTTAGAAAAACCCCGGAGTGCCGAGAAAAAAGAATTAACAGTTGATCACCTTTTAGTCAATTACGGATTTGCCTCAAATTCAAAGTTGCTCGAAAGTTGGGCACTTGATCTTGACCATCACAATATTACTGTTAATGCTAAAAATGAGACCTCGATCCCTGGCGTCTATGCGATCGGTGATATCGCAGCCCAAGCAGATAAACTAAATTTAATGGTAACAGGTTTTGGCGAAGCTCCAAGCGTTATCAATAGTGCACTATTGCGGATCTATCCAGAAAAACGCCAGCCCGCTCATAGTACGCAATTAATTAAAAAATTTGAAGCTGCTCAAGATAATTAAGTACATTAAGCTAAAAGTGTAGTATATTTATATAAGGGAGTAAACGCTATTGTCGGCACTCTCCTATAGTTGTCAAAAATCAACAACTACAATTACGAAAGGAATATGTTCATGTTTTTATAGCCGACGATGAACGCCTATAACGATGTCACAACTAATTGATTTTATCTTACACATTGATGTCCACTTAGTTACGATAGTTAATCTCTTCGGTGATTGGACTTACCTGATCTTATTTTCGATCATCTTTATCGAAACTGGTGCTGTTATCATGCCGTTTTTACCCGGAGATTCGCTTTTATTTGCAGCCAGTGCGATGTCTGCCAATCCTAAATACAGCCTAGATATTTGGATCTTTGTAGCCCTTTTCTGGTTTGCTGCTGTTTTGGGCGACTCACTTAACTTCTTTATCGGTCATTATCTAGGAAAAAAATTGACCAAGACTAAATTTTTCAGTCGGATCATCAAAGAGTCAGACCTAAAACGAACCGAAGAGTTCTTTGACAAGCACGGTGGGATCGCTATTTCATTAGCCCGTTTCATGCCAATCATCCGTACATTGGCACCTTTTGTTTACGGCGGTAGTGGTGGTAATTTCAAAACCTTTATCCGTTACTGCTTGATCGGTGCAACTGCTTGGGTAACGCTTTGTTGTGGTGCAGGCTATTTCTTTGGTAATTTCCCGATCGTTAAAGAACATTTCTCCTTGATCATTATCGGGATCATCGCTGTTTCATTGATCCCAGCCATTATAGGAGCTATCAAATCAAAAACTTCGAAAAAATAATATCAATACAAAAAAGCGTGGTCGATTCAAGCGACCACGTTTTTTAATTGCCATTTTCCAACAATATAAATGCTAAGTATACTCAAAGTAAATGTTCCCACAAATATGCCAAAACACGCTAAAAAATACTCACTTGGCAAAGCATTGATGATCGGATCTAAATTCGGATCAAATATCCAATCATCATTTCTAAATAACACCTCATGAAAAAAGATAAAAAAATCTTCAAAATCGACCACTATAAAACAAATAAACCCAGCTAAGATCAAACTTAAGCCATAGATCTTTGCTTGTAAGATCCAAAGCCGTTTTTTTAGTGTCAGATCATACAAATAATGTAGCGCTGGCCAAGCAGTCAGTACTAAAACACTGTAATTCAAGAAAAATAGCCGTTTGACATCTTCAAAATGCCGCATACCATTATAAGATATCGGTAAAGATAACTTGAGATCTGTGACCCACGGATAATTGAGATATGCCAATAACGACAAATAGTTCTCCTGTAGTCCTTGTTCAGTCAGACCAACTTCTTGATACAGTTTATAATGGTGCATAAACCACCAGTAAAGTGGATGAAAATTGATAGTTAGCGTTATGCAAAACGTCACTAAAAACAACAACAACAAGAACTGGATCCCAGCCTCTTTTATATATCGAACGCTTAGACTTCCCATTGGTCTAAAGAATCGAGCTCAACTGTTGGTTTGATAGCTTTAGTAGCCACTTGTTCCCTTGTTGAAACGCCTGTATAAACTAAGATCGTATCGATCCCAAAATTGATCCCAGCTTGAATATCAGTCATATAGTTGTCACCGACCATTGCTACTTGATCTTTGGCTAGACCTAAGCGCTTCAAAGCT
This sequence comes from uncultured Lactobacillus sp., assembly GCA_910587695.1. GTDB lineage: Bacteria > Bacillota > Bacilli > Lactobacillales > Lactobacillaceae > Ligilactobacillus. The sequence continues at coordinate 5,827 of CAJUNC010000033.1, read as the reverse complement.
TTTTCCATGATGATCGTTTCTGGCTTACCAACATAGTGTGCTTTTTGTTGCGTTGCACATTCAACTAAAGCGATCACTGAACCAGCACCGGGAACTAATCCGCGCTCGTTAGGTAGATTCGTATCTGCATTTGTCCCAATAAAGGTAGCCCCACGCTTGATCGCTAATGTTGCTAATTCAAATTTGTGATATGTTACATCATAATCTAGACCTACAACTACATAATCAGGTGTTGTCTCCTCAAATTTAAACCCCCGCTCTAAAATAGCTTGTTTTAAGCCTAATTCGCCGATCACATAAACCGTTCTTTTTTCACTATCCAAATCAGCAATATAATCTGCTGTCGCTAAAGCTGAAGTAAAAATGTTATCGACTGTAACATGAATATCAAAGTTCTTTGCTAAATTAGCAACGACTTTTTCCGGTGCTTGTGTACTATTATTAGTCACAAAGAGAAATGGAATATTTTTAGCCTGTAAATTTTCGATAAAATGTTTCGCAGCTGGGATCTTTTCCTTACCACGATAGATCGTGCCATCAAGATCGATCATATAACCTGCATATTTTTTCATTTTGGTAAACTACCCCTTATTTATTTTTTTGGCGGATCGTAAAGCGCCGTTTGCGTTTTTTGACCTGATCTGTCGTATATTTTTTCGATCGAGGTTGCTTTTTATTTATATCATATACACGTTGTGCTGTATATGCCTTTTGCGATTTTTCTTTTCTATTTTGTGTCCGACGCTTATGACCAGTCTTTTTATTCTTACCGCCATTATGCGATGGCGTCGGAGTCTGAACATCTAAATTGCGCAAGATAAAATAAGCACAGCCAAAATTACAATATTCGTAAAGATAATCCTGTAAACGTTCAATACTTTGCGTTGGCGTCCCTTTATTGCTACTTGCAGCATAAAAGCCACGCAACCGCAATTGATCATAACCCCAGTCACCTACAATGTAATCATACTTGGTCAAAATATCGCTAAAACGTTCCTCTAGTTTTTCGACGTCAAACCCATTGCGATAGTTCTTCTCTAAAATATATGGTCGCCCATCGATCAACATTTGGGTAGGACTTTGTAAAATGACTTCACTCGCAAAAGCTTTGATCGTCTCAGCTTTCTTGGCTAACTGCGCTTCTCGGCGTTCCTTTTTTTCACTATTCAAAAAAATTCCTGCTATATAAAATGTAGTCAAGCATGTTGCTTGCGAAAGAAATATAGCCTCTCCTTTCCTAAATTTCTTGTCACATTCACATCACATTTGTCTTTCGTGTGAATCACATATACTATTAATTACAATAATGGTTGATATACCTCTAATATAGTATAGCTGAAAATCACATAAAAGGTAACTGCTTAGACCAAAGCCAAGTAGTGACGCACTATCTGGTTTCAAAAAGACTGACGGTATCAAATATGCATCTACGCTATGTTCGATAATACAACAAGGGTCTCACCACGATGCAAAAAATATACATCATAGTAAGACCCTCTCTACTCATAAGTACTGACCATATTGTCGAATACTCTACTTACTAATTTTCAGATAAATGTTTTTTACGCAACTTATTTAACATAAAGAGCGTTGCAAACCAAACTAACGAAGCCAGTAGCGCGATCAAAGTTGCTTGTTCAAAACACATGATCACACAGACAAAAGCTAAAAAGATCAAGACTGCATAGTCTGAAGCTGGATAAAGTGGCATCTTGAAATTAGATTCATTTTTTTGCCCCTTAGCTTTCAACTCTTTACGATATTTCAAGTGAGCGACCACGATCGCACCCCAGATAAAGAGGAAACACGTCGTTGCAACACTTGAGATAAAAGTAAATAGAGATGTGTTTGGGATCACCAAGTTGGCTACGACCGTTAAAGCAATAACTGCTGTCGAAAAGCGGATCGCATTAGCTGGGACTTGATGCCGTGAAAGTTTGCTCATCTTTTTAGCAAATCGACCTTTTTCTTTATATGTCAAGGAAAAGACCATTCGACCAGTGTTAAAGATCGAACTATTACATGCTGAAGCAGCAGCTGTCAAAACAACAAAATTAATAATTCCAGCCGCAGCAGGAATACCAATATTTTCAAAAACTTGAACAAATGGACTTTGATCTGGCGTGATCGATCTCCAAGGATAGATACACATCAAAGCTAGTAATGATCCCACATAAAAAATAATTATCCGAAGTGGGATCTCATTGATCGCCTTAGGGATCACGGTTTTAGGATCTTGAGTTTCAGAAGCTGTGACACCGATCATTTCGATCCCGATAAACCCAAATGTTACCATTTGAAATGACATCAAAAATCCACCTAAGCCTTTAGGGAAAAGACCACCATAATCAACTAAATTCATCACAGAAGCATGTCCACTAGGTGTTTCATAACCGATCACGACTAAAACGATCCCGATCACGATCAATGCAACGATCGCAATGACTTTGATCAAAGCAAACCAAAATTCAGTCTCGCCAAACAAAGCAACAGTGATCAAATTCAAAGCTAGCAATATCGCTAAAATGATGAAACCAGGGATCCACTCAGGAATATGTGGGAACCAATAGTGGATGTACATCCCACTTGCCGTCACATCAGCCATCGCGATCGTTATCCAACAGACCCAATATGTCCAACCGGTGATAAAGCCAATATCTTTGCCTAAATAGCGCTCGATAAAATCAATAAACGAATGGCTCTTTAAGTCCGAAAGTAGCAATTCCCCCATCGCACGCATCAACAAGAAGCAGATCGCACCTGTTATAAGATATGCTAAGACGATCGAAGGTCCTGCTAACTGGATCGATTTTCCTGAACCTAAAAATAGCCCGGTCCCGATCGTTCCACCTAATGCGATCAACTGGACATGCCGACTCTTTAAGCCACGGGCATATTGCTCTTCATTTTCCATCAAAAAACTCCTTTAATATTTCATATAATTAAGTTTAGCTTAATCTTTTAGTTAAGTAAAATTCAACTATTTCATTTTTAGATGAACAAAATTCAATCATACACAAAAATAAAGAGCTACTACCATTTTGGAAAAGTAGCTCTTTGTTTTTTAAGCAAAGTTTTGAACTTGCCAGTTATCGATCTCTTGCATGAATTTGACAAACTCCATTTGATTTTTCATCAGTGGAAATTCTCCCAATAAGATAGGTTCAGCTTGCTTAGCATGTGCTCCTTTCTTTTGTAAGAGCAAGATCGATTTTTGCGAATTCTCATTGATAAATAGTTGCTGTGGTAAATTGAGCAGACCTTGTAAATAGCCTTTTTCTTGGATCACTTGCAGTAATTGTTTGGCCTCAGGGGCTTCAAACATCCCACGTGGAACGACAAAGACACCCCAACCGCCATCTACTAATTGCTCAAGTGCTTGTTCGATCAGCAGATAATGTACGTAAGAATGCCCTTCGGCAAATGCTGTCTGATACTCTTTTACCCGACTATCAAGAGGATAGTAGCCGATCGGCAGATCAGCTACGACAATATCAGCTAGTGGTACTTGTAACTCAGCCAATGCATCTTGATGGACCAATTGCGTTTTACTTTGCATCAATTCAGCAGAGATATTGGCTAAAGCTAACATCGTATCATCGTTGTCGACCCCATAGACATCAAGCTCTTTCCAGCCATTTTTCTCTAAGGTGCTCAAGATCGCTGATAACAAATTTCCTGTCCCGACCGTCAGATCCAATAGCTTTAGGCCAGCTGTATATTTCCCAACTTTTTCGATCAGATATGCCAATAAAAATCCGATCGTATCTGGTGTCATTTGGTGATTTGCTTGAACTTTTTCACGCTTATAAGCTTGTAAAAGGCACAATTGCAATACTAAGCGCCGTTCTTCTTTAGATAAAGAAGCTAAATCGATCTTTTGATAGAAATCTTTTAGTTTAGCGACTGTTGCTTCATCTGGTGTCCCGTCTTCAACATGGACTCGACCATTATCTAACAAATTTTCAAACGTTTCTATTAAAGCATCTAACGTTGAACATCCTACATTTTCTTGCAAGAGCTCGATCGCTTCATTCAATAATTGAAATTTTTCTTCCACTTTTGCTAATGCCATTTTTCACACCCTAATCAACTTTTTTACTAACGTCTTATTATCGCACATCTTACTAGAATTTCAAGTCGTGCTAGCTAGTTGATCTGATCAAGGGTATATTTTTGGCCATTTGGAAGAAACACTTTGACTTGATCTTTTAACATCTCTACTTGCCCTTGAGCTGAACTTGCTTTTTGTCCAGGTTTTAAGTCAAGTTTTTGGGCCAACACAGCTAAGGCACGGGCACGATAATACATACTTTGTCGTTGATATGTTGCCTGCTGAAGCTGGTGTCCTAACAATTGCGCGTAAAAAACAGCTGTCACCAAAACTAGCATCAATAGCGCTGAACTCAGCAGTGTTCCTTTCAATTTCATAGTCCACTTTCTTTCTGTAACGGTAAGCTCAAGGTCGCCTGATAAACTCTTTGATCGATCTGGGCGGTTATTTTTATCGTTTCACCTTGTTTAACTGCACTAAAACTAGATACTCGATACAATAACGGCATATAACCACCAGATGCGGTCTCCATGATCACTTTGTCACGTTCACTTGCATAATGAACGATATAATCTTTTTTAGCTTTTCGACTATATAAATAGATATTTTCCACATTTTCACCTGGTCTTTTTACTAAGGCGAAATGTTGGCGCTCATTTTGTAGCAAACTTACAAAACGTTCCCACTCAAATTGATCAGTCTCCTGTTTAGCCACCACTTGTTTTTGCATATCTGAGCCGATCCCCGCTAACAGCGCTAGACCCAAAGCTGTCACTACTAGCGCAACTGTGGCCTCGATCAAAGTAAAGCCCTTAATCTTTGCGCAATTCAAGTGTAATTTGATGTCCGGCTCGATCTGTGATCTGAACTTCAATTTTTCCTCCTTTAGCTTTTGTCGTTTGTGATCGGCTCTGCACTAGTAACTTTTGCGCTACTTGAACTTGTAGATAAGCTTGTGTTGTCGCTTGATGCAACCGTAGATCTGTCAAGTACAATAACGTACTAACGACTAATAATACACTCATCCTGCTCAGTGCATCCGCCAACAAAAAAGCCTGTACACGCACACTATCACCTACCTTTTAGCATATTCTTCAACACGATATTGTGTGCCATACCCTAATTGAAAATGCACTTGATACTCTTTACCTAAAGTTGAAGTAAACGTTTCCGTCGTAGGACTAAGCGATCCTAGACCACTCACTGATAACTCCTGATGATCAGTTGTCGGCGTCAATGATCTTGGATATACCAGAATTTTTAATGTCTTTTGTCCGACACTAAACTTGACCTGTTTTTTCTCAAACTGGATCCAAGTATATTGTTTTTGTTGCTCCCCTTGATAGATCGTTGCAAACCAAGTTTGACGCAATTCATTAAAGAACAACTTTTCTTGTAAACTAGCTAATGTATGTGTTCCTAGACCGATCCCAAATAAAAATATACAAGTTGCAATAAAAAGGGTCAAAGTCACTTCAACAAGCGTAAAGCCATGAACTTTCATAATCATTGATCTTTCTTTTCAACTTTAAGATGATGTTTTTCGATGGCAGCTACTTGTTTAGCTGTCAAATATCCATCTTTTTCAAGATCCGTTGGAGCAACATTTTCCATCTCAGTTCCTTTTTCATCGGCATATAGTTGAGCTTGTGTATCTAATTCAGCTTGCAAGGCTTGAGTATTGACCTTTTCAGCATTGGAACGTTGTTTAGCGACGTTAGGAATGATGATCAAGATCAACAAACTGATGATAAAGATCACGATCGCCATTTC
>CAJUNC010000032.1 GCA_910587695.1 uncultured Lactobacillus sp. | reverse complement strand
AATCAGATTGCGACTCAAATGTTTTATACGGCTTTGCTTGTTCCTCTTCAGTTGCTATTAGGTCTAATACTTCTTCATTATCCATGATGGCTCCTCCTGACTACATACACACGATTTAGGCATAATAAAAGCGCCCACTCACAAGCAAAGCTTCCAAGCACGCGCACCTAGTCATCCATATACAGTTTTATATTTTAACGATCGTTCTTTAACGTCTGCGATCACAAAAAGACAAAATAAAAAGCACTCAACTTACGCTGAATGCTAACATAACTACTTAACTTTGATAATATGTGGCTCGATAGCCTTTCTGACATTTTCTCTCTCTTCGGGAGTGAGCTTCGGCCAGTATAGTTCTTCTGGATCATCAAAATGAAAACACGCATCTTCACCATATTCGTCTGCCATATGGGAAATGAATTCCCTTAATTCATTTTGTTCTTCACCTGTAAGATTATGCCAATTCGTTAGTTCCTTTCCAGTGTAGGAAAATTCTACATCACCGGCAAATATTTTGTATTTTTTAACCATTCAAGCATACCTCGATTCATGATATTTTTAGTGGAACCTGCGTCGATCATATCATATCCCGCAGCTATCGCCAAAATATCATATTGATCATCCATGCTATCACCAGTATCTCTTAATGCTCTTAATTGTTTTATTCTATTTCCGATATTATCTAATTCTTTAATGCCTATTGAATAAATTTCAGATGACATGCCCCACTCTGAAATCAATCCATTAGGTTTAGCATGATTTTTGGCATACAAAATAGCCTCTGTGAAGTATAACCCTCGTCCCTTAGAAGATGACTTTGCTCCCGAAATCATCATTTCACCAAACTTGATATTATCCAAAAATTCCTTAGCAGTCATGTTAGCCGAATCTCTCACACCACGATAAACTTTAGAGCTGGGATCAGAGTATTTTGTAACTTGTTTAGGTAATGCGTCATAACCTAAACGATGATAAACGTGCTTCATAAATCTTGCACGCTCATCATCATACGGTTTTGATTCATCTCTAAATTTATTCTTAGAAATCAGTTCCCACACATCAATACCTGTTTTTTGCTTATAATCATCAAACAAAATATCCATGTTTTCGCCTAGTTGTTTTAAACCAGCATTTGTAATATTGACCAAATCGACTTTGGCCAATTTTAAATTTGGTTCTTCAGCAGGCATGATCGAACATAAGCAATTAGGGTGAAACGGGTACATGTTATACCCTACAACAGCTCTATCATGCCGATATGGCCCACCAGAAGCAGCACGACGACAAATACGACACGCACCACTTTCAAAGCTGATATCGTACCATTCGATACCACCTTGTTTATAGCTATCTAGCTGAACATCACCTTGTACTCTAGCTGTCTCAGTAATCAAAAGACGCCCAACTTGATACGGCTGAGCGTCAAATATTTTCTTAAATTCAGAGATATATTGATTAGGATTCTTTCCTTGTAGGATCGCACTATTTAGCACGTTACCTAAGCGAGCTTTAAGCATTTCAGTGTTATGCCATACGTTATCACTAAACGTCACATAACCATTACCAAGTTTGTATGATGCATTGACAAGATGCTTGACCTTTCTATCATCAAACCTGAGCGTTTGCCCTAAAATACCTGCTTGTCGTCGATATTCATCTAAAGCGACTTTGTGCAAATGCTTGTAAGCTTCATCATTTAACTTTCCTGTCAAATTATCGATCTCAAGGTTGAGCTCCATTTTTAACAGTTGCAAGCGACTTACTCTCATCTTCAAGTTGTACAACTTCAAATCAGCATTAGCTTGCGGTGAGGTATCCATATTTTGCACATACTGCTTAGCCTTGTCAGCAAAACGTTCAACGTCCATTTTATCAGCTAATTTCATAGCTTCAGACATTGTCATGTTGCCGTTTTTAGCATAGCGTAGAAAGTTACGGTTAATGTCAGCTTCAATATCATTTAAAGCTTTACGATACTCTTTCATGATCTCATCGGTCTTACCCGATACGACCTTACGCAATTCTTTAGCATGTTCCTGCTCACGTTTGAGCCAGTACTCTTTGCTATCCATCTACATCACCGTTTTTGCTTTCTTTAGTCGTATTTGAGCGTACTTCTTTATCGTCTAATCTATTTACATTGTTAGCCTGTTTAAAGCTCTCTGTTAGCTTGTCAGAGCTTTGTAGTTGCTCATCTTCTGCTTTGAGATTGCTTTCTTCAGTTTCAGCCGTGGTAAAGTGTGTTAAATCGTATAAAGTCTTACGTGAGATAGGCACGCCTGCATCGATTAACATCGTTACTTCTTCACTTACTGCATATGGTAGATTAGGCGTGTAATCTACTAACACATTAGAATGCTCTTTCTTGGAAACAGATAGATTACTTTCTAAGTTGAACAACAATTCACAACGATCAGCAATCGAACGTTTAAAAGCGTTGATCGTTTGCCCGATAGCTTGTTCAAAGCCAAAGATCTTATACCGCATAGCCACGCCCGTTGTATTGCCAGCAAAGTTTTGATCAGTCATATCTGGAATATTGCTGATGTTAAAAATATCTTTGCGGATACGCTCTTTGTAACTCTCACTAGCAGCACTATCAAATTCAGGGCTGATATATTTAGCGTCAACACTTGTAGCATTACCATTGCGATCGATACCACTTTGAAGACCTAAAATACCATACTGCTGTATCTGCTTTATCAACTCATTTACGTTAGTATTAGTAGTCGAAAAATCACCATTGATGACTAACAATGAATTGATAACATCAGTCATATAGTTGCTCGTATCACTTTCCACTTGGTCGTAAGCATCGATCAACGGCAATACATCTTCATACCATGACGTGCGGTATTTGTTGCTCTGATACTCAACGATCGGCACACCATTATAGAAATGACCATCGGTGTGATCTTCCTGTAAGGCAGCATTTTTAAACGTGCTTGACTTAAAATAAACGATGTTTTTATCGGTATACAGGATCGTCTGATATGATTTCACGCTATCTTTACTGAAACCAACTTCAACGATCCTTACCGCCGCTACTGGTCTGCGTTCGATAGTCGTGTCATAGATCACAAACGTTTCAAACACATTCGCTTGTTTGATCTTATTGCCGTCATCATTCTTATATTGGATGTCGTAAGCACGTCCAAATTTAGCCACATCATACATCAACTCGTTATCCAAGGTCGCTATATCGTTTGCTTTATTGAACTCTAGTAGCTTATCGTTCAACTCGTTATCATCTGGCAAACTATATGACAGTGGCACGCTAGTCGTATATCCCGCCACAAATTGTGCGATCAACTTACCAAAATTATGTGCGATCCGATGATCAGCTTTATTTTTATCCAAACGGCGATCACCACTAAAGATACCTGCATTACGTCCTTTAGAATAACCATCTAAAACTTCCAATCGTGGCACTTGATTAGTGATGAAGTGCCGTATCATCTGTGTTAGCGTCTCATAATTGTTACCTTTCAAGTCATCTAAAGAGTTGACCCGATAATGGATATTGCTTTCAACGCTAAAAGGAAACAGCATACTGTTATCACTTAACTCTATGCCGTTCTCAAATTCATTCACTTTTAACATTACATATACCTCTTCAATCTAGCCAGCTCTTCAACTGACATGCTTTCTTCTAAGTGGTCCAGATAATCGTTATACATTGCGTAACGCATGCTGTCCATACAGTCATCATCTTTCTTGATGACATCGCCCGTCTTTTCGTTCCAAGCATAGTTATAGATCTCTTTGCGAAACTGTGGACAATCATCATAGACGACTCTAAATTTGTCGTTATGCATTGCTCCAGCTACATACTCGATACCATTCAAGACATTTTTATTAGCGTTCATTGCTCGAATGCCTGCTTGACTCAGATCGTAAATATGTTCAGGGTTAGCAGTATCACAATAAAAAGGGATGTTCCCAAAACGCTCCTTAATATCCTTTGCCACATCTACCCAATAAGCAATCTGCTCATAACTAGCAGCATGCTCTTCCATTAGCGTATATTGACCATCTCTATATCCCATAACAGTAAAAACAGTCTTATGGTTAAAGCCCCAGTCAACGCCAACAAAAAAGCGCTCGTATGTTTCATCGAACGCTTGTTGTCTGCTTATTGTCATTGTACGTCTGTCAAACTCAGGATAAACAAGTCCCTGACCTGATACCCATAACCCTAAGATAGAACGATCGTAAAACATCCCCGTTGGTGTGGTCGCCTTAAGACCTTCGATATAGCTTTGATCAAGTGTTGTATTTTCTTCAAGCTTAAAATTAAAGTACAACGTCTTGCCACTATCATTTTCTTTATCGATATACTGTGCTTTTAACCAATGCTCGGGATGGTCGGGGTTAGTATCACAAATAATATGCGCTCCTGGTCGTGAACAGCGGTTATTTATCTCTTGAAATACGTTTTGATCAGCTAATGAAGCTTCGTTGATATATGCTCCATAGCTTGTCATACCACGTATAGATGCCATACCACGAATAGAACCAGTATATGCTGGCACGATCTCAACGCCTAACAAATGATAATGCCCGAAACGGTCAGTCTTAGGTGATATGCGAAATTGATTACCAAGCTCTGAAATGATATTCGTATAGATCGTACCTGACGATACACCAGCAAGAATATATTTAGGATTTGAATCTCTCAGCTGTTTTGCCAGCTTTCTGACTCTATACAACTCAAGCAAGAATAAGTAATTGTCAATATACGTCTTGCCTGAACGAACAGAACCCGAATTGATTAGAAAACGAAATTCTTGAGTACGATAAGCATGTAACACTTCACGCTGTTTCTTTGTCAGTACGTCATTCAGTGCCATGTTCCCGTTCATCCTCGCTTTCAATCGTTTCGATCAATTCTAATAAGTGATCTTCTGCATTAGCACCCTCACTCTGCAAGATCTTAAGTTTAGCTTCTTTGATTTTCGTATCAAGTTCAGAGTCTTTAATACGATGCTTAAGCAACTCTCTTTCTTCAACCGATAACTGACTATCGTTATACTTATCACGCCAATTATTTTTGAGCCAAAATATCTGGGCGGTGACGTGCCCATTCTTAGCTTTTTTGAACAGTGCATTCTCAATGATAAAGTTAGCCTGCTCTTTTCCCATTTTTAAGGCGTTGGATATGTTAGGGTATTTCTTTATCCAGTCATACAACGTCTCACGTCTAATTCCAATATTATGAGCGATTTGTTCATCAGTCAGGCCATCACGTTTCCAACCTTGCAATAATAATAAATTTTCTTGCTTCAGCCACTTCTTATATTGTCCTCTTGCCATTTCAAGTAACGCCACCTCCTTTCTATTTGTACATGAATCCAGCAGTTTTCACTTTTCGAACCTTCCATGTTTTATTAGAATGCTGTGATACATAACCATATCTTGACATTCTCCACTTGGGATTACTTTTTAAAGAAAAAATCATATTCTTGGCACTAGTAACGATTGATAACTTATAACCTAGCTTTTTATAATATTCTCCAAAAAAATCAACTACTTGCGTACCTATACCAATACCTTGGTAATCTGGTAAAATAACTATTCTCGATATTCGTTTTAGATTCTTTATTTTGTGTGGTACATGCAAAATTGCTACAAAACCAATAATTTTTTCATCATCATAGATACCAAAGCACCTAGCCGCTTTATTTAAAGATGTATCTAAATAGTGATACTTCCTAAATTTTCGCCATTCTTGATAATCGCATTTTCTGATATAAAACCGTTTTTCGGGTCGGTGCCCGTTATAAAAGAAAATTGCATTGTATCGGTATTAAATACCCAATCTGGCTGTAACCATTCGGTTATATCAAAATGACACGAAATAGCAACAAATTGTTTGTTACTTTTTTTAATTGCCTTATTGATCGCAATAGATGTTGTTCTTGCTACTTTTCTATCTACAACTGATGTAAACTCATCAAAAACTATTAAGTCTTTTTCAGCTAATGCTCGAGCAATGTCCACACGCATTTTTTCTCCGTTAGATAATACATGATATGGCTTTAACCATGATGGTACTGATCCAAACCCTACAGAATAAAATAGCTTTGAAATTTCTTTTAAGCTCATGTTTTTAGGCATATCGTCAACAACACTCTTATGTGTATATTCAAAGCCTTGTATAACATTATTACTAAAAATTTCGTTAGCAATCGTACTTTTACCTGTTCCAGATCCACCAACAATTAATCCGATTTGCCAACTTTCAGGGAAATCAAACGATCCTTTAAAATGTTCGACACTTTTTTCTATATTTAAATCAAAGTCATTTTCAATTTGTGCAACTCTGAAAGTTTTATCTACTTTACTTTCTCTTAAAATGTCGAAATTTTGCATTGATACCCCTCCTCGGCTAATGCTCCATAAGCACTTTGTAATTCTTCTTCATTTTCAAAATCTAAGATAAGCTGATAAACTGTTAAATCTTTATCTGACAAATCTTCAAGATCTTTGTTAGTATCTTCTTCAATATCATCAAATCCAAAATCAGACATATCCAGATCAACAATATCATCTAGTTCTATATCTAACAGTTCCATATCCCAATCAGCTAATTCACCGGTTTTGTTATCAGCTAAACGATATGCTTTGACCTGTTGTTCTGATAATGTGTCAGCAATCACAACTGGAACTTTTTTCAATTTTAATTTCTTAGCAGCCTTTAAGCGTGTATGACCTACAATGATCACGTTATCTTTATCAACCACAATTGGTTGTTGCCACCCAAATTCTTTGATAGAATTAGTTGTTACTTCTACCGCATCATCATTGACTCGGGGATTGTTTTCGTATGGCTTAACTTGATCAATAGGCATTTCGATTACTTTCATTTGATCGCTCCTTTCTGCAAAATAAAAAGCCAGCCTGTTACAGCTGACTACTCAATATTTTTAAAAGCTACATTGTGATCTTTAGAATAAACATCCATGTACAATTCTTTTTTATCTCCGTTATAGGTAAACTCATAATATGCATCGTTAGATCCTGAAATACCTAGTAATGCTTTGTTATTTTGCAACACCTTACAACTCCACACAGCCAAAACATTTTCTTTGGCTACTCCCATGTGTTTAGAAATCTTCTCGATACATAGATTTAGAAATTTTTGTCCATCCATAATCGTATACCTCCTAAAACAAAAAAAGCCAGCGATTAAGCTGACTTATGATATGAACAAAGGCTAAAGCTGGAATTGCACCAACACGGTATGGGGAAGTTACCGCTCACTAGATTAAGCCATTTTGCCACTCTCGGTCGTTGTGGTGGCAAGGACTTATCGCGCCCACACGCTAAACTTATTTAGCGACGCTTTAGCACGTCATGCTTTCGCATCCAAGATATTCTCAAAGTAAATAATCAAACTCATGTCCCATTTCTGGAACACTATCATGATACTATGATGTTCCGACGGTTTACCAGCGCTATTTCGACGGTTTTACAGCGGATTTCCAGCGGAAAAGCAACGGTTATTCAGATAATCTCTTATCAAGCAGTTCTTTAAGCTCCAATAGATCTTCATACTTACCATACTTCGTGATAAACGTCCTTGCTACCGATCGCTTACGCATATAGGCAGCTTTCTCTTTATTCTTAGCTTGCCAACGTTTATTCCGTTCTGTCTGTGATAATGCCATTACTTCATCACCCACCAAGCAATTAATCCAGCTATCACGATCAAAGCGATAGCACTTGTGATCATTTCTTTTTTTGTAGTTCGTCTAACAGAAGCGCTCATTTTAAATTTACCTTTTTGATATTCAAATAACTTCATTTGTACAACCTCCTAATTATTGTGTTATACTAAAAGTACCAAGAAGGGGAAGGGCGATTCCCCTCCTGTGGTAACTAATCAATGTTACCACTCAAAAGTAAGCTCAAAGCTCACGATTACCAAATTGATCTTGATAGTAAGTTTGGTTTTAGTGGGCTTTTTTGCTTGTAACCTTTTAAGCAGGATCATCAATCTCACCTCCTTCTTGGTACTACTTTATTGTACTATATACATTACGTAATTGCAATACTTTTATATTAAAAAAGCCTGATTTCTCAGACTTTTTCACTTATATTTGTGTAGATCTTTCCACCATGGACAACACGTCTCAAAAGCGTCTGCAAACTCATTTTCTGCCTTGCGTTTTTTTACTCGATATTGTGTTTCTTCGCATCCTAACCTTTCGCATATCTCCCATGCGCCTAAATCATCAACATATACAGCAATTAATATTTGCTTGCTCTCATCCCTGATTGCATTTAAAGCATCAATGACCCGCTCTAATGTTTCTTGTGCATATACACGTTTTACGATCCGCTCTTCTAAGTTATTGCCAAAAGAGGGCGCTTTAGGTTCATCAGTGATCACAGGCGATTTTAAAAAGCTATTTCCAACACCAGCCACTCGCATTAATTTTGGATAATCTTGCTTGAAAAACTTGCGTACATTAGCTGATGTCTCGATCACATCAACATCAATACCCGAAAACCACGCTGCAAACTCCTCAGCTTTGCTCATATCGATTTCCATCAAATTGCCCTCCATGTTATAATTTGTAGTGAATGTTTGTTTGGAGGGCTATCGCAATTAGTGCGGTAGCTTTTTTATTTGACTGCGATCACCTTGTAGCGTCTTCTTAGTAGTGATTTCTTTTGTCTAGCTATCATGACAGTTGAAACATTACAGCCTACAAAATCAGCAACTTCTTGTGCTATCCCAAATTCATATTTTTCACCAGTCTGCGTATCAAATAGATACCATGTCTTGAAGTAACGATTTTCTTTCTTACCTTTTGGCTTATATCTTTTGCCACCAGACTTACTCCAATCGATCTTCTTTTCACCTTTTTTCGGCATACCAACTAACTTGATATACACTTCAAAGGCTTCTGCGATCAGCTTGTCTTCTGGATGTTTTTTAACATATTTCTTCATCTCGCATCGTTCATTTGATAGCACATCACCAAATTTTTTACTCAAGATGTCGACTGCTATTGCGAACTTCATTTTCTCATCCTCAATAGATCCACGATCTCATATAATTTGGTCATGCACACACTGACTAAGTAAGCCACTAGTAATCCAACTAGTACCAAAGCATTGATAAAGTATCCTTGCGACATTCTAATCAGAATAGCTACTAGTAACCCTGACACACCTAAAATATTTAGTGCATTCCACACTCCATTTGCCAACATAGAAATTGCCTCCTTACTCATTAATTGCATATCCGATAAAAATTCCGATCGCCAAGCATGTGCCTGCGATAACGATTGTTAATGCTGTCATTTTACATCACCTTCGACATTCTCTTTTAAAAACCTATCAAGTACTTCTAGTTTTGAATTTAATTGTTGGACAATTGCAGCATGTTGATACATTTCTTCAAGTCCAGAACCTGTATCACGCCATTCTTGCGCCCATTCTTCAACACGATTAACGTGATGATCAATTTGGTTATTTAATCGTTTTTGCATGCGCTCAGTTTCTTTGATAACTAATTCTTTTGTTTTCTTGTCTAACATCATTCAAACCACCTATTTATCGATCAGCATGATATTATTGGAACTTGAGTAATACACCGTTCCATCTGTTGTTGTGACACGAATATTGTTCGCATCGGTATCCCTTGACCAAGCTTTTACTTTTACTGATTTAATTGTTCCGTCAAGCATTCTGATTTCTGCTGTTTTAAACTCATATTCCGTAGCAAAAATATCTTTATTACCACACGCTGCTAGGCATAATGAACTCATCAAGACAGCTACAATTACTATTTTTTTCATCCTCATCCCTCCAAATCATATATGCGAGCCCACAAAATATCACTATACCGTTCCATAGTTTCCAGCTGAAGGCCCAACAATTTCACTTGCTCTTTTCCGATACTTGATAATTTTTCATCATCATTCAGAAAGGCTTTTAACTTTTTGATTTTTTCGTCCAGATCAGCTTTTTCTTTTTTAACCCTTTCAACTACTGGGTTATCAGCGGTTTCTTCATTGTCTTCGTACATAATTAGTGCGCTACGCTCATAATCTGTACTGTGAACACCACTATCTGCAAATCCTGAACAATTCGATTGATATTTAATGTCAATCACTTTCTTGTCTTGGATAAAATCATTAATCAAATCTTCTAAATTGACTTTATCTGGCTTAATTGACCAATGTGGTTCTTCAATTATTTTCACTTTCATTTCCTAGTCCTCCAGTTCGTCTTCAGGTACTTCGACCTTTAAAGCATTTAGATTAAGCCCTTTGGCTCGTGGATCTTTTTGCATCTCGTCGATTTCATCTTGCGTAAATTGTGATCGTCCCATTTCCGTCGGTGTTCCGCCTCCCCAATACCACGAGTCATTATAACGATCTACCCTTAAATACTCATCATCAAATTTCAGTTTGATATAATACTTTCTCTCTTTGACCACATAATTACCTAAGACGTAAGCCCGCATAATTCTTTTTGTAAAAGCCCATCGGTCAATCTCTGGATATTTTGTAGCCTGTTCAGCCAACCTGCTAAAAAACTCTAGGTTAATATTGTGGTCCAGAGACGGTAATCTTCTATTTTCATCAAACCATTCAGCTTCTTCGGGAGTTAGCACCACCCGTTTAATGATCTCTTCATTGCTGGCCAGCTTGTACCAGCCTCTTTTATTCATCATCTCTTGCTTCACTTTATATGCCGTTCCTTCAGCATTACTTAAGGCATATACTTCAGCTTTGTTGATCCAAAAATCTTTTTCTTCTGTCATTTTGTTAACTCTCCAAATTTGTATTATTCAAAAAAGCGCTTTTTTTGATTATTCGGTGCTAAAACCTACCGCCTATTGTTAAAAATAGTCACTTTTTTCATTTTTCATGAGCAAATGCGATCACGCTCATAAACAGCATGAACGCTATCAACATCAGCCACTTAAGTACGATCATTGTTCTGTACCTGTGCTTTTTCCTGCCGTTTCTTGCGCCGACGTCGCTTATCACGCTTGCGACTACGTTTCTTTCCTGTCATTTGTTTCTCCTTTCTAAGGTATGATCCACACAATATAATCTGTATTAGCCAAGTACGTCATGTCGTCTTCTGTTACTTTTACGAACCGATTGTCACCAAAAGGTTGTTCGTCTTGTGGAATAGGCTCTAAAATGCAATTTTGAAGTAGTACGTCATCAGCAAGTTTTACAAAATTAACGTGCTTTTTATTTTCAAGATCAAATTTCATATTAACTAGCTCCTCCAATGAATCTACTGCATTTGTGATTATCTCATCGCCTTCTCGTTCATACATCATCAGTCATCATCTCCCATCC
>CAJUNC010000031.1 GCA_910587695.1 uncultured Lactobacillus sp. | reverse complement strand
AAGTATAAGATGAATTTTCTATTTCATCTGTATACTTAGAGGGCATTATAGCCGTAGCTTACGAGGTTTCTAGGTCTTAGTTTTCCAAATTTATTTCCACTAAGTTTCCTTGAGCAGTAACAGTCGCAGCGTCAGCACGGTCTTTTAAAAGCTTAGTTTTGACAAATTCAATTTCTTTAGGAGTGACCCGACGAATTTTATTTGAGATCACGATCTCAGAAAAAGCATGTTTTTTCTTATAGACGACTTTTGAATTCCCTAGGGTATATACTTTGATGAAATGAACTGGTGATTTAACTAATTCATGTTGGATCATGCGTGAGTAGCTGTTGGTAACATCGATCAGTTGCATGTTGATTTCCCCCTTTGCTAAATGATAGTAAAATTTTTGAAGTAAAATGCATGCTTCAATTACCAATTCTATATAATTATTATAAACTATCTGATAGAAATGTTGAAAATAAAAAAACTGGGAAGTTGGTAAAAAACTCCCAGTTTGTTGAATTATTCAGTAACGCTTGTTTCACTGATCACGATCGTATCGTCGCTCAAGTCGGCGTAAAAGTTTTTAACTTGAGGATGATCGAGGTAAAAGTCAGTCACCTTGTCTTCGATCTGGTCTTGGATCGTACGGCGTAGTGGGCGGGCTCCCATCTTAGGATCATAGCCTAATTCGACTAATTTTTGGCGGGCCTTAGTTGAAACTTTGAGCGACATTCCATTTTCTTGTAGCGTTTGGTCGACTTTTTCGAGCATCAACTCAACGATCTGCTCAAGATCTTCTTTAGTTAAAGCATTGAACTCGATAATATCATCAAAACGGTTCAAAAATTCCGGTTTGAAGTATTTAGTCAATTTATCGACTACCAAATTAGGTGTGCTCTCAGTTGTGCCAAAGCCAACGTTGACGATCGGATCACCTGAACCAGCGTTACTTGTCATGATGATGATCGTATCTTTAAAGCTGACAGTCTTACCTTGTGAATCAGTCAAGCGACCATCATCTAAGATCTGCAAGAACATATGCATGACATCGGGATGAGCTTTTTCGATCTCGTCTAATAAGATCAAGCTATATGGATGCCGTCGGACTTGTTCGGTCAATTGGCCGGCTTCTTCGTATCCAACGTAACCTGGAGGAGAACCGATCAATTTAGAGACAGAGAATTTTTCCATATATTCGCTCATATCAAAACGGATCATGGCCTCAGTCGTCCCAAATAATTCTAAAGCAAGTTGTTTAGCAGCTTCTGTTTTCCCGACTCCTGTAGGACCGATAAAAAGAAATGAACCGATCGGCCGGCCGGATTTGTTAAAGCCGATCCGATTGCGTCGGATCGAGCGGGCAACTTTATCAACGGCGCGGTCTTGGCCGATAACATTTTGCTTGAGTGTTTGGGCTAAGGTTTGTAATTGCGCTTGTTCTTTTTGTTTGAGTTCGCCGACAGGGATAGAAGTCATTTCCTCAACGATCTTTTCCATGTCTTTGGCAGTAACTTCGCTTTTAGCTTGGGGTTTAGCCGTTAAATGATCTTCTAGTTTAGTGACTTGATCGCGATAAAAAGCGGCTTTTTCATAATCTTCTTGGTCTAAAGCGGCTTTTTTATTTGCCTGAGCTTGAGCTATCTTAGCTTTGACTTCGCTTGGATCAAAAGCTTGTAAGGCTAAATTCTTACGCGAGCCGGCTTCATCTAAGAGATCGATCGCTTTATCTGGCAAATAGCGGTCTTGAATGTAACGAGTCGAAAGTTGGATCGCACTTTCAAGGGCTTCATCGGTATAAGCGACTTGATGGTAGCTTTCATATTTAGTACGTAGACCATGTAAGATCGCTAAAGCTTCCTCTTTAGAAGGTTCTTTGACCTGGACTGGTTGTAAACGTCGCGCCAAGGCGGCATCTTTTTCGATCGTACGAAATTCGTTTAAAGTAGTAGCCCCGACGAGTTGAAACTCGCCTCTAGCTAGAGCTGGTTTTAAGACATTGCCGGCATCCATGCCGCCCTCAGCGTTTCCGGCGCCAACTATCTCATGGATCTCATCGATAAAGAGGATGATATCTTGTTTTTGTTTCAACTCATCCATTAATTCCTGCATGCGTTGCTCAAATTGGCCACGGATCCCGGTCCCTTGGACTAGGGAAACGACATCTAGGCGGATAACTTTTTTATTTAATAGTTTTTGTGGAACATCGCCGTCAACGATCTTTTGGGCGAGACCTTCGACAACTGCTGTTTTCCCGACCCCTGCTTCACCGGTAAGGACAGGATTATTTTTAGTGCGACGATTCAAGATCTCAGTTACACGTTTTATCTCGCGGTCACGCCCGATAACGGGGTCGATCTGGCCTGCTTTAGCTTGGGCGGTGAGATCGAGGCCGTATTTATCCAAAATGCTACCGTTATCGCCATTATCACCGGCTTGAGTTAGGGGCTCTTGCGCTGGTGTGGAACGCTGTTGGTTTTGTTGGTCGATCTTTTTAAAGAGATCAGCGAATGGATCACTACCAAAGGGATCTTGGAAGATCCCCCCTAAGGAAGGTGGTAGTTGACTTTGATTTTTCAAAGCTTGATAGCAGTTAGGACAAAGGTCGATCGAAGTTTGGCGACCGTTGATGTTTGTTGTTAAATGTAGCGTAGCTTGGTTTTGTTGACAATTTTGGCATAACATAGCTATTCACGACCTTTCCGAGTAAATTTAATGTCAAAATCAGTTTGACCAACTTTGACCTTTGTAGCTTTATTATACAAATTTTTATCTTAAGTGCAAGCAAAAAAATTGGTAGATGGTATAATTTAAAAATATATGAGAGGGGGGAGCAGGATGGAAAAGGATTATCAAGCTTTATTAGATCGCTTGCATGCAGGTGAGATAACAGAATTTGAGATCGAAACGGCTGAATTTATGGATTTTCAAAAGATTTTACTAAATTATAATTATCGGAAAAATGTAGTCGGTACAGCCAAACGTGGTGGTGGAGTTATCTATCATTACCATAAAAATGATAAATAAATTTTTTTCGACATATTATCAAAATGTTTAAGGGTGATACCTTGTCTTGATAAATAATTCATGGTATTATCTTTTATAGCAGGTGCAACACCTAGTGTAATCGCTAATGTAAACGAATTCTTTTGCAACTGTAATCAATTTGTTTACTAATTGTTGCACAAATCTTATTTATATTTAAAGGAGCATGATCCACAATGGAAAAGAAAGAATTTCACGTAATCGCAGAAACAGGTATTCACGCACGCCCAGCTACACTTTTGGTGCAAGCTGCAAGCAAATTTAACTCAGATATTACTTTAGAATATCAAGGTAAATCAGTAAACTTGAAGTCTATTATGGGTGTTATGTCATTAGGTGTAGGTCAAAACGCTGACGTTGTGATCTCTGCTGATGGTGCTGATGAAGCCGAAGCAATCGCTGCTATTACAGAAACAATGACAAAGGAAGGACTTGCTGAATAATGACGAAAATGTTGAAGGGTATCGCAGCTAGTGACGGAATTGCAGCCGCAAAAGCCTACATGCTTGTGCAACCTGACCTTTCATTTTCTGAGACCAGCATCTCTGATCCGGAAGCTGAGATCAAGCGTTTGGATGATGCTGTTGCAGCCTCCAAGAATGAGCTTGAAGCTATCAAGCAAAAAGCTGCCCAAAACTTAGGTGCTGAAGAAGCTGAAGTTTTTGAGGCACACTTAACGATCTTGGCTGACCCTGAAATGATTGGTCAAATCGAAAATCAAATCAAGAATGAAAAAGTTAATGCTGAAGCTGCTTTGAAGAGCGTAACAGACATGTTTATTTCCATGTTTGAAGGCATGACAGACAATGCTTACATGCAAGAACGTGCAGGCGATATTCGCGACGTAACCAAGCGTGTTATGAGTCATTTATTGGGTGTAACTTTACCTAACCCAGCTTTGATCAACGAAGAAGTTGTGATCGTAGCGCATGACTTGACACCATCTGATACAGCACAATTAGACCGCAATTTTGTTAAGGGCTTTATCACTGATATCGGTGGACGGACATCGCACTCTGCTATCATGTCAAGAACTCTTGAGATCCCTGCAGTCGTGGGTTCTGGCTCAGCAACAACTGAGATCAAAGAAGGCGATATGGTCATTATCGATGGTATTGCTGGGGATGCAGTTATTGATCCAACTGCTGAACAGTTGGCTGAATATGAACAAAAAGCTGCTGATTTCAAAGCTCAAAAAGCTGAATGGCAACAATTAAAAGATGCTAAGTCTGTTTCCAAAGACGGCAAAGAAGTTATCTTAGGGGCTAATATCGGTACACCTAAGGATGTTACAGGTGCTGTTGATAATGGGGCAGAAGCAGTTGGATTGTTCCGTTCTGAATTCTTATACATGGATGCAAGTGAGCTTCCAACGGAAGAAGAACAGTTCAAAGCATACAAAGAAGCAGTCGAAGGTATGAACGGCAAACAAGTTGTTGTACGTACAATGGATATTGGTGGGGATAAGGATCTACCTTATCTACCGCTACCAGAAGAAGAAAACCCATTCTTGGGTTATCGTGCGATCCGCATTTCATTAGATCGTCAAGATATCTTCCGTACTCAATTGCGTGCGTTGTTACGTGCTTCTAACTATGGACGTTTAGCGATCATGTTCCCAATGATCGCTACTGTCAAGGAATTCAAAGATGCTAAGGCGATCTTTGAAGAAGAAAAAGCTAAGTTAGTTAAAGAAGGTATTCCAGTTTCTGACGATATCGAAGTCGGAATGATGATGGAGATCCCTGCTGCTGCAATGATCGCAGACAAGTTAGCTAAGTATGCTGATTTCTTTAGTATCGGAACTAATGACTTGATCCAATACTCTATGGCAGCTGACCGTGGTAACGAACGTGTATCTTACCTTTACCAACCATATAACCCATCTATCTTGCGTTTGATCAAGCTCATTATCGATGCTTCACATAGAGAAGGTAAGTGGACTGGTATGTGTGGTGAAATGGCTGGCGATCAAGTTGCTGTGCCATTGTTGCTTGGTTTAGGCTTAGATGAATTCTCAATGAGTGCAACTTCGATCTTGAAGACACGTAGCTTATTGAAGAAACTTGATTCAGTTAAGATGCAAGAATTAGCTCAAAAAGCAGTTGAAGATTGCGAAACAACTGAAGAAGTTGAAGCTTTAGTAGCTGAATACACGAAGTAATATTCGATCAACTTATCTTAAGTGAAGAGACCGGAAAGAGATTTCTGGTCTCTTTTTGTTTAAAATCAGTCGGAAAATGTTAAAATATTAAGAATGGTATTTTTTTGCTCTTCGTATCAGTGAGAGCATTGCAAAGGAATAGTTAAAACCATATAATTAAAACTGATAAAAAGTTGAGGAGGAAAGGTGCTTGTGAATATCGGCATATTTACAGATACGTATTTTCCGCAAGTTAGCGGAGTTGCGACATCGATCGATACTTTGCGTTCACAATTAGAACAAAAAGGGCATACGGTCTATATTTTTACGACTACCGATCCTGATGTCGAGAAAAATGTCTATGAGCGCAATGTGTTTCGCTTTGCTAGCATTCCATTTATTTCTTTTACCGATAGACGCATCGCTGTTAGAGGACTGTTTCAGTCTTATCAAGTAGCTAAAGAATTAAATTTAGATATTGTTCATACGCAAACCGAATTTTCAATGGGATTGATCGGGAAGTTTGTAGCTAAAGCGCTAAAGATCCCGTGTGTTCATACTTACCATACGATGTATGAAGATTATTTACATTACGTGGCCAAAGGAAAATTATTGAAACCCTCTCATGTACGTTTGATGACTTGTTCTTTTTGCGAAAAAATGAGTGGGATCGTGGCTCCAAGTGAACGTGTTTTAGAGACTTTGACTCGTTATGGGATCAAAGAACCGATCACTGTTATTCCTACGGGAGTCGATTTGACACGGTTTAAAGTTGCTAGTGAAAACAATGTTCGAAAACATTATGGAATAGCTGAGGATGCGCCTTTGTTACTAACATTGAGTCGCTTGGCCTTTGAAAAAGATATCGATCGTATGGTGGCTAGTTTTCCTGCGATCAAGGCCAAAGTTTCTAAGGTCAAATTGTTGATCGTGGGGGATGGGCCAGCTAAAGAGTCATTGCAAGATCAAGTAAAAGAACTCGGATTGACCGAAGATATCATCTTTACAGGTGAAGTGGACAATACTCAAGTGAGTGAATTTTATCATGCAGCTGACCTATTTGTTTCAACTTCGGTCTCAGAGTCACAAGGCTTGACGTATATTGAAGCATTGGCAGCAGGGACTAAAGTAGTTTCCTCAAAAAGCCCATATACGGCTGAACTTTTAAGCGATCGGGCGATCGGTGCAAATTTTGAGACTTTACAAGAATTTGTTGAGTTAGTAGTTGAATATTTGACGAAGCCAGCCAAATATCAAGATCCTAAACCGTTACAACAAAAATTAAAAGAGATCTCAGCTGACGAGTTTGGTGAAAAGATCTTACAATTTTATGAACGTAGTAAGGAACACTATTTAGAGTTGAGCCAAACAACCTACTCAAAAGAACACAGCTAAAAGGAGTTTTCTAATGTTAAATGTTCACATGTATTCGTCGGCAACCAAGGTCAAAGGCCAAGGGGTGGGCAGTGCATACACCGAACTGATAAAGTTGCTAGAAAAATATTATCCTGAGCAGTTGGCGATCACGATCAATGAGTTTGGTCCAGCTGATATCAGTCACTATCACACGATCGACTTAAAGTTTTTCTTTTCGACTTTTTCCAAACGTCGAGGTAAAAAAGTGGGTTACGTCCACTTTTTGCCAGAAACACTGGAGGGAAGTCTCAAGTTGCCGTGGATCGCACGTAAAGTATTGTATCGGTATGTGATCGCTTTTTATAAGCGGATGGATGCCTTGGTCGTTGTTAACCCAACTTTTATCCCCAAATTGGAAGCTTATGGGATCGCTCGTGAGAAGATAACTTATATTCCTAATTTTGTATCTAAAAAGGAATTTCATCCGATCGCTAGTGAGGAAAAAAAGCAGTTACGTATGGAAAAAAAATTGCCTACTGATAAATTTTTGATCGTTGGTGTGGGGCAGATCCAGGAAAGAAAAGGTGTTTTTGATTTTATCGAGTTAGCTAAGCGCAATCCTGAATTCGAATTTGTTTGGGTCGGAGGCTTTTCATTTGGAATGATCACTGACGGCTATGCAGAGTTGAAAAAAGTGGTCGATGATCCACCTAAAAATTTACATTTCCCTGGGATCGTTGAACGAATTGAGATGTGTGAGTACTACAACTTAGCTGATGTTTTCTTGTTACCGTCATATAACGAACTTTTTCCGATGAGTGTGCTTGAAGCGTTTAGTTGTGAGACTCCCGTTGTTTTACGTGAACTTGAGCTTTACGAAGGCGTTATCGCGGGTTATTATGCTGGTTGTACTGATATAGATGAGATGGAAAAAAAGCTCAAAGAGTTAGCTAAAGACCCAGATGCATTAGCCAAATTGCGTGAGCGGGCGAAAGCAGCAGCTAAATTTTATTCAGAAGATCGTCTGGCCTTGATCTGGTTGGACTACTATAAAAAACAAGCGGGGAAAGTGTGATGTCAAAGAAAAATAAATTAGCCCTCTTGATAATGATATTGATCGGGGTCGGGATCTTTTTTTATTCTGTTCAAGGGATCTCGTATCATGACTTGGTCGGTGATATCACACATCTTAATTGGGGGTGGATCGCAGTGGCTGTGTTATGCATGGCATTGTCGATCTTTTGTGAGGGTTTTGTGGTCAAGGAATTACTAAAAAGACAGTTCCCGACTTATTCTTTTAAGGATTCGTTGCGGATCCCATTGATCGAAGCTTTATTTAATGGGATCACCCCGTTTGCTTCAGGTGGGCAACCAGCGCAATTATTTGCCTTATTGCAATCTGGGGTAGATGCTGGACGTGCGACTTCGATCTTATTGATGAAATTTGTGGTATATCAATCGATGATCGTTTTAAATTTCATCGTTTGCTTATTTTTGGGATTTCATTTGATCGCCGATAAATTGCACGTTATGGGGTTGCTGTTGATCTTTGGTTTTTTGATCCATTTGACAGTGATCTTAGGTCTGTTGTTGATAATGTATTGGTATGACTTTACTAAGAAGATGACAAATCTATGTTTACGGCCTTTTAAACGCTTTTTAACTTCAGAACGTTATGAAAAATATGATAAGTTGATCAATGAGAAGATCGATAACTTTTATCGGGAGAGCTTACAATTGAAAGCTAACTACCGCTTATTGTTCAAAGTTAGTTTGATCACTTTGATCCAACTATTTTTCTATTACATCATCCCCTTTTTTATTTTGCTAGCTTTACGAGTCGAGCATGCTGAATTGCTGACAGTAATGACGCTCCACGTTTTGATCGTGATGGTGATCTCATTATTTCCGATCCCTGGGGGTGCCGGTGGGGCTGAATACAGTTTTTCACTGATTTTTTCGACCTTTGTTAACAGTGGAAGTAAACTGGTCTTGGCAATGATAATTTGGCGGATCATTACTTATTATTTGGGGATGTTTGGTGGTATGGTAGCCTTAGTGATCAAACCAGATAAATATCCAAAACAAGATTAAAGAGAAGATCATCCTAAAATCTTCAACTTTTTTGAATTGTTTCATTATATTTGGTGTGTTAGTATATAATTTGCTAAGGTATATCAAAAGTAGGTCCGTGATCTACTTAAATGAAGAGGAGATTTATATCTATGGAAAATTCACAACTTGTGGCAATTATCGAAAGACTAGATGCGATGATGAAAGCAGACACAAATGAAGTTCAATCACGTCGCTTTGAGCGTGAAGGACAAGAAAGAGGATTCGTAACATACGATCCTGCAACACAAACTTTTGAATTAGAAGAATTAGCAACACATCAAAAGTTCGATTTTGATGATATCGATCTAGCAGCGATGGAGATCTACGACTTGCTAAACGACTAATTTTAAAATATCTTTAAAATCTTGTGGAATGACTATCTTTTTCATAGGATATTAAACTATAATTTGACGCATAGACAATTAAATACTACTTATTATTGGAGGCAATTAGATGCGTTCAGTGCTAAAGAAAGTCCGTGATGGGCTGAATACGCGCACAGGTTTTTTTATTTTAACTCTGGTATTACTTTGGATCAAAACGTATGCTGTTTATGTTAATAAGTTTAGCTTAGGGATAAGTGACAGCATGCAACGCTTCTTACTCTTGTTAAATCCGCTCCCAGCAGGTTTATTACTTTTAGGGATCGCTCTTTATTTTAGAGGTAAGAAGTCCTATTGGATCATGATGATCGTCGATTTGATCGCCTCACTATGGCTTTTTGCCAATGTTTTGTACTATCGGGAGTTTTCTGATTTCCTATCAATGGGGATCATTAAGTCTTCGGGATCAGTTTCAAATAATTTATCGTTAAGTATTGGCGAGATCTTGCATCTTAGTGACTTATGGATCTTTGCAGATGTGATCATTTTGACACTACTATTGGTATTTAAGGTCATCAAAATTGATACACGACCAGTCAAGTTCCGTTATCCGATCGGAGTCACACTGTTATCATGTGTTTTGTTTGCAGCTAATCTAGGTTTAGCCGAAAAGAACCGCCCACAACTGCTGACACGTACATTTGACAATAATTACATTGTTAAATATTTAGGTATTAACTTCTATGCTGCTTATAACGCTTACCAAACGCATAAGGAAAGTGCTACAAGAGCTAGTGCAAGTAGTAGTGATATGGATCAGGTCTTGAAGTTTTTGGAAAAAAACAAAACAACGGTCAATCCAGAATACTATGGTAAAGCAAAAGGTAAGAATGTTTTTGTTTTCCATTTGGAAAGTTTCCAACAATTTATGATCAACTATAAAGTTAATGGTAAAGAAGTAACGCCAAATATCAATCAATTTTATAGCGATCAAAGCACGATCTCCTTTGATAATTTCTACCATCAAGTAGGACAAGGGAAGACTTCTGATGCAGAAACGATGTTAGAAACATCGCTCTTTGGTTTACCATCGGGGTCAGTTATGACATCTTATGGTACCAATAATACCTTCCAAGCAATGCCGGCTATTATGGACCAACAGGGTTATACAACAGCGGCATTTCACGGAGATGTTGGTAGTTTTTGGAATCGCGATAACACCTATAAATCTTGGGGATATCAGTATTTCTTTAGTGAAGACTACTACAAGAATAAATCCAACTATAGTATTGGATATGGTTTAAAAGATAAGTTGTTTTTACAACAGTCAGTTAAGTACATCGAACAGTTACCGCAACCGTTCTATGCAAAATTGATCACGGTCACAAATCATTATCCATACGAACTTGATAAGCAAAATCAAACGATCGAAAAGACGACAACGGGTGATAGTACTGTTGACGGTTATGTTCAAACAGCTAAGTATTTAGACGATGCTTTTGGTGAATTTATCAGTTATTTGAAAAAAGCAGGTCTATATGATAATTCGATGATCGTCGTTTATGGTGACCATTATGGTATTTCAAATAACCATAAAAAGGCGATCGCACAATTACTTGGTAAGAAGAGCGTAAATAGTTATGATCTAGCACAATTCCAAAAAGTTCCATTTATGATCCATGTTAATGGCATCAAAGGCGGAGTAGATCACACTTATGGTGGTGAGATCGATGTTATGCCAACCTTATTAGATCTTTTGGGGATCAAGAATACGGATACGATCCAATTAGGAAACGACTTGTTAGCTAAGGATCGGAACCAAACAGTTGCCTTTAGAAATGGTGACTTTGTTTCACCGACATTTACAAAGATCGGAAGTACGATCTACAATGACAAAGGTGAAGATGTTACAGATAGTTTGACGGCCGAGCAAAAGGCGCAAGTTAAAGCGCAGACAGAATACGTTGATGAAGAGTTATCCCTTTCTGATAAGATCATCACAGGCGATCTGTTGCGTTTCTACACACCTGAAGGCTTTAAGGCGACTGATAAGACTAAATACAACTATAAGTATTCAGAAGGCCTAAAACAGCTCAAACAGGCACAAAAGGATAAACCAACGAGTGTCTTGCAGCAAAATAATGGCAATTCAACTGAAAATCTATACGAAACAGATGCTCCTGAATTGAAATAGTTTAGACAAAAGAGTGTGAGACAGTACAGATAGCTCTGTATAGACAATGGTAAAGTCGCTACGATGCAAATACGCATCGTAGCGACTTTTTGTTATCTACAGTCAAGGGCTAAGATCTTGGTCAAAAGAGGCTATCTCACATTTTTTGATAATGTGAGATAGGAATAGCTGAGATAGGTAATGTTATATTTCAATATTAAGCAAAAATTTTTGAATATATTCAAAAAAATCTAAAAAAGTTATTGACGTTTCTTGCCAGATGTTGGTATACTATAAAAGTTGCTGATGCAGAGCAGTTACTTAAAAATATAATATAAAAAAGATGTTGACATCATCTTGAAAATCATGATATTATATTTAAGCTGATTTGTTACAGCATAACAAAAAAATTATTT
>CAJUNC010000030.1 GCA_910587695.1 uncultured Lactobacillus sp. | reverse complement strand
CAAATGTAATCATTTGATATATTTGATTACGTTTGTTCACGTTTTATATAGCAGCTTGGTTTACTGATCAAAAATATTTTGCACCTGATCTATCACTTGAAAAAATCGCAAATATCGAGACCCCAGCATTAAAACAAGCTAGAGCATGGCTAACAGAGTATTTTAATGGTCAGATCCCGACCACAAAGATCACCTTAGCGCCTCAAGTTACGCCTTTTAGGCAACAGGTATTGAAGCAATTACAACTGATCTCTTATGGGACAACAGTGATCTACCAAGAGCTAGCAAACAAATTAGGTACACATCCAAGAGCTGTTGGTGGGGCTGTAGCTCATAATCCTTTGAGTCTTTTTATCCCGTGTCACCGCGTCTTGGCAAGTGATGGTAGTTTGCATGGCTATGCAGGAGGACTTGACCGCAAGCAGGCACTACTAGAGCTTGAGCAGATCTTATAAAAAATATCTAGGATAAAGTAAGCCCCCTAAGTTGGACAAGAGGATCTAACTTAGGGGGTTTTACTATGACTAAATTTTTTTATTTTGAGCACGATAAAGGATGAAAACGAGGAAAGTGGCTAGTATCCCATAGATAGAGCCGATATAGCCAATATTTTTCAGTGAAGTAACTCCAACGGCTTGCGCTGCGGTCAACGAACCTAGTGAGATCCCTAAGTTAGCAAAGATCGAATTGAGTGATGATGCTAGATCAAGGGATTGCGGATATTTTTTCTCAGCAATGTCTAAAAACATGAGCTGAGTTGAGGCACCATAGCTGGCAAAGCAAACGCAAAGTAAAGCAATAGTCGCTGCACCTAGCCAAGGAAGCAAAATTGCAGGCCCTAAGAGCAACATCAATAGTGTCATTGTGATATAGACGTAGCGTAGTGGCTTTAATCCGCCATTATCGGCTAAATAGCCTCCAAACTTATTTCCGATGATAAAGAAGATCCCCATTCCAAACAATAACCAGTTGAGCCAAGTATTATTGAACCCCATCTCATTAGTGAAAAGCGGGCGGATATAGGTATAGATCGTATAATCAGCGGCACACACAGCTACGACAAAGGCGACACCTAAGAGTACTTGCTTTTCTTTGAGTAGTGCAAATTGATGTTTGAGTGTTCCTTTAAACTGTGGTGTGTCTTTAGGAACTAGCCAAAGCAATAGACATAAGACGATAAATGTGATCGCACTGATCATCCAAAAGCTATCATGCCAGGAAAAAGTCGTACTGATCAAAGTTCCAAGGGGGATCCCGATGATCGAGGCTAAACTAAAGCCAGCAAAGACCCAAGAAACTAAGCTGGCACGTTTATGGCGGGGGGCGATGTAATTTGCCATGACCAAAACGATCGAAATGATCGCCCCAGCTACACTAGCAGTCAAGATCCGCGATAATAAAAGCGAAGTAAAATTAGTGGCTAAAGCAGTCCAAGTATTGCCTATAAAGAAGATCAAGATCAGTGCTAGTAAGACACGATGCCGTAAAAAACGATTGCCAAATGATGTTATAAGTGGTGTGCTCAGTGCATAGACAAGTGCAAAAATGGTAACTAGCAGACCAAGCTGAGACAGTCCAGTACCAAATTCACTTGAAATGTCTGGCAAGACTCCGACGATAATATATTCATTACATCCGAGCATAAAAGCGATAAAAACAAATAAACATGCCTGTAAGCGATATTTCATGATAATTGCGGTCCTTTCGATTTAAATTACATTTATCATTTTAAACCACTAAGACAGCTTTTGGATATTATTTTTTACCACCCTAGTTCTGCGGCATTTTTAGGAAGGTGTAGTTTGTCCGCTGCTTCTTCGCTAAAGACTTGGTCTAAGATCGTAAAGGCGCGGTCTAATTGTGTTGTGGTGATCACAAGTGGTGGTTGGAAGCGTAAGATATTGCCCCGTAAACTGATCATGATCACACCTAGCTCAAAGGCACGGTGGATGATCTTAGTCGCGATCTCGGTTGAAGGCTTTTTAGTCTTCGGATCAACGATATCGATCCCACCATTGAGACCATACATTCTGACATCACCGATAAAATCATATTTTGTTTGAGCTTGTTGGAAAAAGGTCTTCGCTGATCGCCCTAGTTTTTTTGAGCGTCGTAAAAGATCTTCTTTTTCGATGACTTCAATAGTAGCTAAAGCAGCTGCTGCAGTGAGTGGATTTCCTGCGGTAGTAAAGACATGAGCTGGGGCTTCCAACGCTTCCATGATCTCAGCTCGTCCGATCACTGCACTTAGTGGAAGACCAGATGCTAGTGATTTACCGACACTCATGAGATCGGGTTCAAGGCCAAAATGTTGGATCGACCACCATTTGCCAGTTCGTCCCATACCCTGATTGACTTCATCGACTGCAAATAAGATCTTATGTTCACGGGCAAATTCATAGACTTTTTGGAGATATTTTGTGGGGGCTTTGATGATCCCACCATCGCCTTGGATCGGTTCGATCAAGATGCAGGCTACTTCATCAGGGGGAAGATAGGTCTCAAAGGGGAGCTTAAAGGCTTCAAACATTCGTTTTACAAATTGCTCTTTTGTTTCATGCGGAGCTTTTTGCCAGGGATCAGGATATGGAACTTTGATGATCCCTGGAAGCAGTGGTCCGAGCTTTCGGGTCATATTCAAACTGACGCCTGAAGCAGTAAGTGAGCCATAGGTCGAACCGTGGTAAGCTCCAGTAAAAGTCACGATGTATTGCCGACCAGTGTAGGCACGCGCAAATTTGATGATCGCATCATTGGCATCTGAGCCAGAATTTCCCCAGGCTAACTTGACAGGCCCCGACATAGGTGCGAGTTTTGTTAAGTTTGCACTCAATTTAGCTGCGATCGGATTAGCAAAATAGGCTGGTGTGTATTGGATCAACTTTTGGGCCTGTTGGGTGATCGCTTGGACCACAGTTGGGTGACAATGCCCAGTATTGGTCGATGAGGCAGAAGCTAAGAGATCGATATATTCTTTGCCATCAGCATCAGTCAGTAGGGCGCCTTTTCCTTGTGCGATGACGAGATCAAAGTATTTGATCCGTGATTGTGAAGCTAAACTACGGGCTTCTTGGTGAAGTAATTCATCATTTTTTGTCATAGTAGCACCTCATTTCTATTTCTTAAAAAAAGATTACATGTATTATAAACCTATTAACGAAAGATTTAAAGTATATTTTTTTAAATAATTTAGGGGGATCAAGGTGTTATTAGAACTTAAAATTGAAAATAACTTGTGTGATATATAAGTGCCGTTTTGTTAAAGATTTTGTTATAATAAAGCAGAAAGGCTCGAATAGTAAAATTAAGAATTAGCCGTGATTTTTACAGAAAAAATTTAGAATATTAATCAAAAGGAGTGATCGGAGTGTCAAAGTCGGCAATTGATGTTTTTGCCCATGTCTTGCCTCCTAAATTCTATCAGCAATTATTACAGTTAGCGCCAGAATTGCCACAAAAATATCCTTTTATCAAAATGCCAGCCTTAAGTGATCTTACTATCCGCCAAGCGCATTTTGATGGGCGAGTAAAGCAAGTTATTTCAAATGTGAATTTGAATCCCGAAGACTACACTGACCCGACTTTAGCAGCGGAGTTGTGCCAAAGTGGGAATGAAGAATTAGTTGAGCTAGTTAAACGCTATCCCGAAATGTTTGTTGGGGCTATTGCGATGGTCCCTTTGAACAATTTAGAAGCAACAGCTGAGATCTTAGAGCAGGTAAAAAAGGAGCCCAAATTATTAGGGATCCAACTATTTACCCGTGCGTTAGGTAAAAGTATCGCAGATCCAGCATTTTATCCGGTGTTTGAAAAAGCGGCTGCATTAGATATCCCGATCTGGCTACATCCAGTCTTTGACGAGCGTAAGCCAGATAATAATATCGTGTTTAGTTGGGAATATGAATTGACGCAAGCAATGCTACAACTAGTCCAAAGCGATATTTTTACAAAGTATCCGCAATTAAAGATCATTGTGCACCATGCTGGTGGAATGGTCCCGTATTTTGCAGAGCGGATCGAGCATATTTTACCAGTTGAGCAGGCAAAAGACTTTAAGAAGTTTTATGTAGACACTGCATTGTTAGGCAATCATAAGGCTTTAGAATTGGCTGTGGCATACTATGGAAGTGATCATGTTTTATTTGGAACGGATGCGCCATTGGGGATCGCGCCAGTTGGTCCGACAAAAGAGATCACGGCGGCTTTACAACAGGCAAATTTGACGTCTAAAGAGCGCGAGCAGATCATGTATTTAAACTTTGAAAAATTAATGGCAGGTGATGTGAAGTGACCAAATTGGAATATCCGCCTTTATTTAAATTATATGAACTTGAGATCAAACCAGAGAAAAAAGCGGAGTTTGTGGCTTTAGGACAGAGAAATTTAAATTTATCGATCAAAACTGAACCGCAGACACTAGCAATGCATGCGACCCATAGCGATGAAAAGGGACTAGAGAATCTGGTCTTTGAGCTCTACCAAGACACTGCGGCGCAAAAACGGCATCAAGCGTCACCGCAATTTCAAAAGTACGCGACTTTTGCTAAAAATGCGATCGTCAATCGTAAAGTGGTCGATCTGATACCAGAATTATTGTTAGAAAAATTTGATTTTCTAGGTAAAGGTACTCCAGATAAGATAACGGTAAAATTGGCAAAGTTACAATTAGAAAAAGCAAGTGCTGCTGCCTTTAAAGCGGCGGTCTTTAGTGAAATGCATCAAGCGATCGTGCTTGAACCAGGAGTTTTAGCGATGTATGCGGCAACGGTCCAAAATAAGCCAGATGAATGGATATTTTTAGAATTCTATCAAGATAAACAAGCTTATGCCAAACATCGTGAGACCCCACATTTTAAAGAATATATCAAAAAAACTACCG
This sequence comes from uncultured Lactobacillus sp., assembly GCA_910587695.1. Lineage (GTDB taxonomy): Bacteria > Bacillota > Bacilli > Lactobacillales > Lactobacillaceae > Ligilactobacillus. The sequence continues at coordinate 7,346 of CAJUNC010000030.1, read as the reverse complement.
ATCTAGTTGCTAAAAAAGAACTATTAGATCTAACGGCTGATACCTTAGTCAGTCAGGGGAATTTGAGTTATGAACGTGGAGGAAACTAATGAAACCTAAAAAAGTCGAATTGACTGAATTATTCTATGATCTAGTATTTGTTTTTGCGATCTCTAAAGTTACTAGTCTGATCCACCATGTCGAAGATGGAGCAAGTTTTTTAGGACATTTTGGGATGTTTGCGATAGTTATGATCGTTTTTTTGAATACTTGGCTCATCCAAACAGTTTATACTAATCGGTATGGCAAAAATTCGATCCGTGATATTGTCTTTTTTATGGTCGATATGGCGATCTTATTGTTCATGTCAAATACCTTTGCTGGGCAATTGGGGGCCTGGTTTGCCCCCTTTGTTTTAGCGACAGGACTTTTATCGGTAACGCTTTTTTTGCAGTATTTTTTTGTATATTTGACTGCTAAAAATAGCGCTGATAAACAGATCGCCCAAAGCTTTATGCTGATCTTAGGGATCCGGAGCATAGCCTTATTATTGAGTCCGTTACTTAAGATCGAGTGGGGCGTCTTCTTAGCATTATTTGGTATTTTAGCAAGTTGGCTCTTACCATTGCGGTTTACCAAAGTCATGCACGCTCATCCGATCAATTTTCCACACTTACTTGAGCGGTTAACGTTGATCACGATCATTACTTTTGGTGAGACATTGATCAATATTGCACCTTATTTTACGCAACGAACTTTTGGTTTGCCCTCACTTTTGATCTTTGGTAGTGTCTGTATGTTATTTATGACATATATTACACAATTTGATCATTATATTGACGAAGAGCGCGAAAATGAGACTGGAGTTTTACTGATCTACTTGCATTACTTGATCTTATTTGGTCTAAGTTTAGTCACAGTATCCTTGAGTTTTATCGGTGAAGCTCATTTTGACAAACAGGTTGCTGTTAATTGCTTATATATAGGTTTGGCTTTATTTTATGCGGGAATTCTGTTGGCAACTCGCTATAATCGTAAAAATTTGCAATTGACTTCTGGAGTAGTTACATTATTTACCTTAGTGACACTTGGGGGCTTTGGCTTGAGCTATCTAAATGCCGAGCTATTTATGATCGCTTTGATCGCATTTGGAGTCACAGCACTCAATTCAACTAACTATATCAGATATTTGATCAAAAGAAGCTAGAAAGAAGAGACGTTACTTGCGTCTCTCTTTTGTTTTTGGCTCAAATACGCTAAAATTTAGGTGTATTTCAGTAAAGTGAGTGTGAAAAATGGAAATTGATTTAAGGCTGATGCAAGCAAGTGACTATGCTGAGATTTTAAAGATGGTGATCACGACTTGGGACTATCGCTCTTGGGTCCCAAAAGAACTAGTTTGGCCAATGGCAGAATACTTTTTGAGTGATCTTTTGCAAAAATCAGATCATATCGTTGTGGTAACGGTCGATGGCAAGACTGCGGGTATCTGTGCCGGCGATGTTTTAGACTATACGAAGATCCAGCGTTTTTGTTTGCAAAAAAAGACAGTAGCTTTAGGTGCTATCTTAAAACAGACTGAACCTGATTCGATCTTTGAAAAATATATTCAAACGATGGCATTAGATCAGGAACTACTGCTTCAAAGTAAACGTGAATTTGAGGCTAGTCTCAATTTATTATTGGTCAATGGAAAATATCGTGGCCTAGGTCTAGGGCAAAAGTTATATAACAACTTCTGTGAATATTTACAAAAAAATGGTGTCAGCTCATTTTATTTATATACGGATGATTCATCGGATTATGGGTTCTATGAACATAATGGATTGGAAAAATTAGTTGAGAAGCGTTTTTATTGGGACAAAGGCAATGAAGAGACGGTTGAGACATATTATCTCTATGGCAGAAATTTAGCTGAGTAAAATCTTTACAAATTTAGCTTTTATCGCTAAACTTAAGTGGATAATAGTACACAAAAGAGGGTGTAAAGCTTATGTCAATGCTTTTTTCAGCAGCTAAAGTAGCGTCATTAGATCTGAGGAATCGTGTAGTGATGTCGCCCATGCGGACGTATAGTGTCCAAAAAGGTGATGGTGTCTTAAATCCGTTGCACTTTGCTCATTATGGAGCACGTGCAGTCGAGCAAGTTGGGTTAGTTATCCTTGAGATGACCGCTGTTGAACCTGAAGGGCGCACGACTGAGCATGATTTAGGCTTGTGGAATGATGAACAGGCAAAAGAATTAAAACGACTAGTCGATTTTTTGCATAGTCTAGGCGCAAAAGTTGGGATCGAACTTGGTCATGCGGGGCGTAAAGCTAAAGCTGAATCGGTACCAGTCGCACCGAGTCTTGTTGAGGCTTACAGTGATGATTATAATGAGCCAAGGGCTTTGAGTACGGATGAGATCAAACGCATCCAAAGCGCTTTTGTAACTGCAGCTAAACGAGCTGTGCAAGCTGGAGTCGATCTGATCGAGCTTCAAGGAGCTGAGGGCTTTTTGATCGATGAATTTTTTTCGCCGATCATCAATCGACGTGATGATGAGTATGGTGGTGAGCTTGCCGGGCGTTACCGCTTCATCCAAGAGATCATCGCTCAGCTCAGAGACTTTTATTGTGGGCCATTGTGGGTCTGCTTGTCGTTAGATGATTACGCCAAAGAAGATGAGCAAAACAAGCTGACTGAGTGGCAAACTATTGGCCAGTGGTTAGAACGTGATGGGATCGATTGTTTGAGTATCACGACTGGTGGTCTATTTGATAAAAAGCCAGACCATATTTATGAAGGTTGGCAAGTTCCTTATGCAACGGAAATGAAAAGAGCAGTTAACTTACCGATCGCAGTTACGGGGATGTTACTTGATTCAAAGTTGTGTGAGTATATTTTAGAAACAAAACAAGCTGATCTGATCTTAGAAGCTCATGTATTCGATACAAATGCACGCTGGGTCGTTGATGCTAAAAAAGAATTATACGAAAAATAAAACATAACGGGCTAAAGATCTATAGCTGATCTCTAGCCCGTTATGCTTATTTTTGTTTATGTTTGATCTCTAATTTGCGTAAGAATGGCAAGATGACGCCCATTCCAAAGATCAAGAAGACAAAGAAGAAATTCATCATCAATTCATGATTGAATTGTTTTGTCCCAAAATGTGCATTTTGTGGAATGAATCCCATTGTTGCACAGACAAATGTGAACAAGAAACACCAGAAACCAACGAGCAAAGCGCCAGTACGGTTTTTGATGAAGATATAGTCTGAGCTAAATTTGTCTTGTTGCCATCTAACTGCGATGAACGCAACAAAGACTAAACAGGTCTTATAAGGGGAAACGATCCCATTTAAGTTAAGCAACCAGTTATAAATGGAGTTGATGTCAGGCAAAGTCCCACTCAAAAGTAAGAGTACTAAGGCGATCCCAGCGGTCAGAGTATAACTGTGGACGGGACGCCCATTTTTGTTGGTCTTTGTGAGCCAAGTTGGCATGTATTTTTGATTGACATCGCCGGCAAAGACGCGGCTGGCAGCATCGATCAAGACAGCAAGTTGAGCCAACATGAAAAATGATTGGACGACAGCAAAGACGTACATCAAACTATTGCCCCAGCCAAGTTCTTGACTTAAAAGTTTGAAAGCGTAGTAAGGGCCGTTCATCTTGAAGTCGTTAGGAATATTATTGGCATCAAAGAAAACAGCTAAAGCGAGCGTCCCAAAAATCGTCAATGCCCCAGTCATCAAGGCAAGCATCCACATGGAACGTGGAAAATCACGTTTAGGATCTTTCATGCGGCTGATATAAGGTGCTGCAAGTTCAGCCCCTGACATAGCAAAGATCAATAAACCAGTCGTTGAAAAATAATGTAGACTGAAATTAGGTTTGAATGCTGACCAATCAAATGGTTGTGTTGCAATATGTGCTCCATGTGTTAAGGCATAACCTGTCATCAAAACAAAGAGCATCGACATGATAAACATTGCGCCCCCACCGATCAAGGATAGGATCTCTAAGGCATTTTTGAAAATATTTTCTAAAAGAATGAAAGCTAAAATGATAACAAATGTCAGTAAGCCAAAAGTAAATGTGGACATGTGACTGCTCAAAGTAGCATCGCCCAAGATGATCCAACTAAAGGATACGATGATCGAGTTAGAGACATCGACTAAATATGGGATCGTTTGGACCCAATACATCCAAGAAGTAGCGTAGCCAAAGAGGTCACTGCCAGTCCCACGTCTGATCCACGAAGCAAGTCCACCTGCTTGTTGGTCGAAGGTCAAACCTAATTGGCTGACGATCAATTCGTAGGGAATGACATAGACAAACAACATGAAGATCCAAGAAACAACTACCGATAGTCCTTGATTTTGAAAAGGATAAAAGATATTTTCAAAACTGATGATCGTAACAAAATCAAGTAAAGTCAATACGAGCCAGGGAGTATATTTCTTTTGGTCGAGTGAGTTTTGGTTTAAAGTATTCAATTTTATCTCCTTTATTAATGCAAAATTTGAGTTTATTTTGCATTAACACCAGGATGCTTATTCGAATGCACACGAATTCCTCCTTTATGAAAATAATTACTTTTCCCATTTTAAAGAATCCGCTATGAAATTACTACTATAAATTTGTTTTTTCTTATGAAAAAATATAAAATTGTTTTGAAAAAGTGAGTAGGTGAAAAAATGAAGAAATATCTAAAAATAGCTGTGCCTGCCACGCTGCGGGCTGCCGTAGCGAAGGTGTGGCCAACAGTAGAACTAACACCTGAGATCCCAGGGGCTAAATTAGCAGCGCTAGTGATCGAAGCAGGTGATCTCAAACAACGTGCTATCGCTGAATTGATCTGTCAGCGTTCGGGGTTAAAACTCCCACTTATTGAGGTCACGGAAAAAAATATTACCGCTGATATGAAACGGGTACTTGAGTTAGCTACGGCTTATGAAAAAGAAAATGTACCCGCATTTTTGTTAGATCTGATCAATTTTGCTGATGAAAAAGCAGTCAGTTTTACAACACCGGGACACCATAATGGGAAGTTTTACACACGTCATCCAGCAGGTGAAGTCTTTAAAAACTTTTTTGGCGATAATTTCTTATACGCTGATGTCAGTGATACGATCCCTGAGCTAGGCGATACCTTGACCCACGGTGGAACGCCATTGGTAGCTGAAAAGCAGGCCGCTAAAGCTTTTAACGCCGATAAAGTATATTTTTGTACAAATGGGACTACCAGCTCAAATACGATCTGTGCGACCGCTGCTTTGACCGAGGGCGATCTAGTGCTCTTTGATCGTAATAACCATAAATCACTCTACAACAGTGCACTTGTGATGACAGGTGCTAAACCAGTCTATTTAAAGACTGATCGTGATCCCTTGGGGTTGATCGGCCCTTTGGTAGGTGAGGAATTAGATGAAAAAAATATCCGCCAACAGATCGCATCAGTCGATCCTAAAAAAGCCAAAGCTAAACGGCCTTTTAGACTAGCGGTCTTACAACTAGAAACATACGATGGTGTCTTTTATGATGCGCGCTATCTCATTGAAAAACTCGGCCCATTGTGCGATTATATTTTATTTGATTGTGCTTGGGGTGGTTATGAACAATTTGTCGATCTGATGCGGGGATTATCTCCACTGAGTTTAGAATATGGCTCAGCTGATCCCGGGATCTTAGTGACCCAATCTGTGCATAAACAGCAAGCTGGGGTAGCCCAAACTTCCCAGATCTTGAAAAAAGATGCACATCTGAAGGGGCAAAAACGTTATATCGATCATAAACATTTCAACAATGCCTACCTTAAATATGTTACAACGAGTTACTCTTATCCGATCTATGCGTCTTTAGCGGTCAATGCAGCGATGGCAGCTAGTCAAGCTAACCGTGCGTGGTGGAAAGAAACACTGGTCAAAGGGATCGAATTTAGAAAGAATTTATTGCGTCAAAGTAAGCTGTTTAAGCCGCTCGTTCCCACAATACTAAACGGTATTTCCTGGGAAAATATTCCGACTGAAAAGCTAGCGACCGATCTAAGCTTATGGCAACTTGATCCTAAAGACACGTGGCATGGATTCAATAAAGTTGCTTTAGGTGAAGCGATCATCAGTCCTTTGAAATTGACGATCACCTCTCCTGGAGTCGACATAAAGACAGGAAAATACACTGAAACTGGGATACCGAGTCCATTAGTCGGCGAATTTTTACTAGAAAAACGGATCATTTTAGGTAAAGCTGATCTTTACTCAACACTTTTCTTCCTGACTCCCGGTGAAGATGAGCTCAGTCTACAGACATTGCTGACAGCCCTATTAGAATTTGAGCAACTCTATTTGACAGATGCACCGTTAGAAAAAGCTCTTCCACGTTTTTATCGACAAAATAAAGAGCGTTATGCAGATTATACTTTAAGACAGTTATGTCAAGAAATGCATGAGTATTTTAAGGAAAATAAGATCTATCATCTGCAACAAGCATTATTTATCAAACCAGAGCTTCAATCCTATAGTTGTTTACCACGTAAAGCCGACCTTGCTTTTATGCGTGGGCAAGGCAAGTTGGTCCCACTAGATAAGATCGAAGGAAAGATCGCTCTTGAAGGGGCTTTGCCGTATCCGCCCGGTGTCTTTATCGTAGCCCCTGGTGAAAGATGGCAAGCGCTAGATGTTGAATACTTCAAGGTACTGCTTGGCGCAATGGAAAATTTCCCGGGTTTTGAACCAGAGATCCAAGGTATCTACCTTGAACGGGACAAAAATGGACATCTAAGTGCATCAGGCTATGTTTTAGATGATATTTAGATAGCAAAAAAGCGCCTTTTTACGGGCGCTTTTTTTGATAGGCGAGACGTGGTGTGTTGTCATCAGTCAAAATGATCCCACAATAAGTAAAGCCATTTTTTTCGATCAGATGTTGCATGCGTTTATTATTTTGATGAGTGTCGATCCTGATATTTGGTTCGAGCTGTTCACAAAAAGCTAATGCTTTACTAAAGATGCCTTTGACTTTACCGTTGCCAGCAATACGATGGATCGTGCCATAAGGCTGGTCATTTAGCCAAGCTCCATCGATCTGCTGATAAGTCGGATCTTCACCTAAGATAAAAGCAAAGACGCCACCGATGTTTCCTGCTTCTTCAATGACATAGAGGTGTTTAGCGACAATATCAGCTTCTAAGAGCTTCAGGGCCGGATGATTTTTTCCCCATTGAGTAGGATTGTTGTCTTTTGCCATTTGCGTGCGGGCAAAAGCATAGATCGCACTGATCGCGGGTAGATCAGCGGTAGTGGCTAAGCGAATAGTCAAACTCATTCCTGCTATATAAAACGTGAACAAACGTAATCAAATATATCAAATGATTACAT
>CAJUNC010000029.1 GCA_910587695.1 uncultured Lactobacillus sp. | reverse complement strand
TATATCGCGTTTGATTACATTTTAATATATTTTGATTAACAGTTATTTCCTCCTTTACATTATGACTGCTTGCCGGTAATTGTCATTTTTGCAAAGGGTAGGGCACCACCTCCTTTATAGAATATATGTTCTTTTTTGATGTTTTTAAAACCCGTCATGTAGACGGGCGAAGTATATAATTATTCTTCTTTTAAATCTTCATAGGTTATGATCCATGAGCCCATTAAAGATTTAACTTCCTTAACTTTAACAATTACTTTTGCGCCTTTTTTAACTCCTGGATTATCTGAACTTACAAAGTTAAGATCTTTACCAGTCATAAGATTATACCCAAATGCACTATTTGGAGAATAATCGGTCACAGTAAATGAGACCGTTTTTCCATCTATCTTATCCCCATTATTTAAAGCTGTCTCTGCTTCTTTAGCGGTATAGTCTGGCTTTTTTTGTCCACAACTAGCAAGCATGAATAAGCACGATAGTGATAAAATTAATAAAAATAATTTTTTCTTGTTCAAACTCAACAACTCCTTTTTGTTTCCAGCTTTTAACGACATCAGTTTTTGGTCGAAAATATTGATATTTCCAACTTAAAATGTAAACTCCAAAAAAATTTCCCTAATACAAAACGATAGGGCTTACATTTTTAGCTTAATAAATAGAGTCAAACGATTTTAAATCAGCATTTGGCCGAATGTAATTCCAATCTACATATCTTTCAGCCCATTTGGGAATACCACAAGAATATAGTAGACAATCTTTACTAGGAAATTCTGCAGCATTAACGCCGTAAGTTAGTAATTCAACCATAAATACGTTTGCTTCATATTCGTTTCCTTGCCTGACATAAGTTAGATTTGATCGCTTCAAGAATTCAGTATTTAGAGAATGCTCACAGACGACATGACCTAACTCATGACAAGCCGTAGTATATAATTCTAATTCTGAAAGCTGATCGTTTAAAACTATCACAATGACTTCTTTATAATTCAGAGCATATCCTAAAATGCTTTTTCCTAAATCATCAAATTGTACAACAACATTTAAATACTTCAATATTTCTAATGGATCAGTAGAGCCAACTTTTTCGACGAGTCGTTCTACATCCAAGCGAATAGTTCTTCTAGACATAAACGCCACCAGCCTTATTTTTTAGAAGTAAACCCTTCTTTAGCTAATAGCTGAGCACGGCGTAATGCACGTTCAAGCGAATCTTTTAGCAATTCTGCACTTTCATCGTCTAGTTCCTCACCGCCATTTTTCAAATATGACAGCCCAGCTTCGTTACTAAGTCCGTTAATAGTGTTTTTAAGCACTACTTGTATATCTTGTTCATCTTTAGCAGTAAATTCAGGGGTTGAAGTTTTTCCTAAAAGATAATCAGTTGTAACATCATATAAATCGGAAATTTTTTTTAACAATTCTAAATCAGGTTCTCTTGATCCATATTCATAATTTGCATAAGTCTGCATATTAGATAAACCAAGTTTTTTAGCTACATAGGTTTTGCTCCAACCACGTTCTTCTCTTAAGTTTGTTAAAGTTAAACTTAATTTACTCATAGCAAGATACCTCTTCTTAATTTTTATAAACCCTTAATTCAAGTATTATATTATCATAGTTAAACAAAAAAGATACATTTTTTAACAAAAAGTTTAATTTATGTGTTGACTTAAACGTAAAGTTTAAATATAATATATTTGTAAGTTAAACATAACGTTTAAGGAGGTGGAGCTATGATAGACATTATCAAAGATGATGCTCATAAACTCTTGAAACAAAAGATTGATTCAAAGGGGTTAAAACAGAAATATGTTGCTGAAAAAATTGGTATTTCAACTAATTATTTGGGACAGGTACTAAATGGAAACAAAAAGATGTCTGCTGAAGTTGCTATTAGGGCTAGTCGTGCACTAGGGTTGTCACTAGAGTTTTTTTTAAACAAAAGTTAAACATAAAGTTTAATTAAAAAGAATTTAGTAAAGTGAGGTAAAAAATGTACGCAGTAACAAACACAAGAGTAAAAATCGAGAATATGCAATACAACTTGTATCTCAAAACAGATTTTCTTGGTTGCTTTGAAACACTTGAAGAAGCACAAGAAGCAGTTGCTAAGTTTACGGAAAAGATCAAGGGAAAAGTCAAAGATGTGCGATTATGCAGTTCTGGAGAATGTGAATTCTATGTAACAGAAATCAGACAATGCTCAGAGCACGTGAACAATTTACAGATCCACGTCATAAATTAACAAGGAGGACAACATGGAAGAAAGTTACAGATTAAGGCAATCAAAAGGAAAGCTTGAGCGTTTAGAACGAGAGTATGCAGAGTTAGATGAAAGGTTGGAAAATCATTATCGTATCACAAACGGACAACCAATGAATGATAAGCGTAACGGTGCTAGCTGGTTCAAAAAAGAAAACTGGTTCTTGGATAAGATACGTGATAAACGCCAAGAAATCGAAGAACAAAGAGAAAGGGTGGAAAAGTTAGAAGAGCAGGCTTATAACAAGGCAAATGGTTTAGCTAGAAATGGTAGTGGCTTAGAAATGAGCGTTCCTAATCTTCCAAGGATCAAGGAGCATATCAAGAGAGCTGAACAAGGCGAATTATTTGTTACCAAGGCTACTGTAAGACGTTGGAAGAAGAAAGTAATAGAGCTGGAGCAGATGAAAGAGACCTCGGATACAAAGCTTACAGCGGGTGCTCAGAAGCTTGTAGATGATGGCTTGCTTAGACAATGGAAGAAGAAACCGACGATTTATTTTGTGACTGATCATCATTTTAGAAAGCTGGCTTTAGAGCTAAATAGTGATGGTAAGTTTGAAGAATGCTCCGTATATAAGTACAGAGCAAAGACAGAAGACGCTGAAAAATATATCAGAGATCTTCTGGAAATACAGGAAGAATCAAAATGACAGAAAGCGAGATGTGAATATTGAAGAATGATTTATTAGCAAAGCTTGAAAAACTTAAAAAAAAGTACCCTGACAGAGAATTCAGAGCACTCTTGATAACAGATGATAGTTTAAACATTACTACTACGTTAAGAAATTCACTAGGAACAACAACTATTGATAGTCACAATTATAACGGTATTGTTTATCAAATGATTGTTCAAGACAAAATGTTTCCACAAGATCATCGAGCTTTAAAGCTAGGGTTGATCGTAGACAAAATGGAGTTCTTACTATCATCAAGTAGGGCTTATGCATTGCTCATGGAATATGGAATATAAAGAAATCAGATTTTTCAACAAAGGATAATCCATTCTCCAAAGCAAACTGAGAAATATGGGCTCTGAAGTTTGGGCTTTCCTCAAAACCAGAGCGGTGGATCTTAAAATCTTTTGAACCATGTTTAAGGGCTTTTTCATATGAATTTTTGAGCAAGAAGAAATCACCTTGTTTAAGCCACTCAAGATATTGTTCACTTTGATAAGACATAATTAACACCCCCTAGAGGTGATTATAACAGAAAGCGAGATGATGATGATGTACAAAGTAATCGAGACGACTTCAGATGATACCAAGGTAATTCACCTTGGATCATACCCGAGCGAAGCTGAAGCACACAGAGCTGTTTCGGAATTTGCACAGAAGCATGTGAACATAGCTAAGATCTTATGCAAGCGATACAGCTTACGACTAGGTTTAGATCAAGCGACAGTGACTATTGATGATTGTAGTTACTGTTACAGAGTGGAAGGGGGATAAGGCAATGGAGGTGACATTTTCAGACAATGATATGCGTACATTGGCGAGATACGTTGCAGAAGAATTAAGAGCAAATCAGATCGTACAACAGCCAATGATGACAATGAAAGAAAAAAGAAGCAGACGTCTGGATATCGGACAGGCTGCAGAGTATATGAACAGAAGCAGAAGCACTATTGATCGGTGGAGAAAGTCCAAGCCAGAGTTCAAAGTGCTAGAACACATTGACGGAACATCAACGTATTTTCTAACTAATGAATTAGACGAATATCTAAATCAATAATTGCTTGCCGGTAATTGTCGAGAAAATAAATTTAAGGAGGTGATGCAGATCGGAATAGTAGTGTTGATCGCAGTGCTAATCGTGGTTGATGGAGGCTGCGAATTGTTGAAAACGAAATGGAGGTCATAGGAATGAAACATTGTGAACATTGTGGTGAAGAAATCAAAGGGGGTTACTTGCAAATCAATTGTGAATTTTTTGATGAATATATGATTGAGTTTGATCATGGCGCATTTTGTTGTAAAGACTGCCTTGTATTATCGTTGTACGAATGTGGGGTAATTGACGAAAAGGAAGTGAACGAACATGAAAATCAACAGTAGCTACATCTTAGCAGTATTAGCAGGCATCATGCTAGCGGGTTTCTTACCACATGAAGAGTGGATCACTGGCTGGGCTGGTCTACTAGCGCTGATCGTGTTGGCGATTGCTAGCGCTCGGGATGCCAAATGGACGAAAGGCTTGGACTGGTTGTTCAAACCATAAAAAAGGATCGCATGGCAGTGCGATCCAAACTAAAAATATTTTCGATTAAATTATAACACGAATTCAAAGGAGATACGACAATGAATGAATTAGAAAAAATGTTATTAGCGGCTATCTTAAAGCAAGGAGTCAAAGAAGAAGACACTAATAAAGAGCAGAAAAAAGAAGCAGTTAAACAAGCAGGGGAAGTTTTGAAGAAAGCAGACTTAGACTTTGCAGTGCTTGCTTCAAGTGAAAATACTGATTACGTAGCTACTAACGTGAAAGCATCATCGCTTGGCTTGTTTGTAATGCTTAATGAGTTGTTTGAAAACATGCATAAAAATGATCTTGAATGTATTAAGTCCATTGTATACGCAGAGATCAACTCTAGGGATAAGGAGGACTAATGAATGAACCTATTTGAAATCAACGAACAATATCGAGTAGTAGAAGAAATGACAGAATTAGATCCCAAAACACTACAAGATACATTAGACGCAATCGCAGATGCACGAGAAATCAAGTTGGATAACATCGCTTATCTGATCGAGAAAAGCAAGATGCAAGCTGATTTCTTAAAGAACAAGATCAAAGAGTTGCAGGAAGCAAAGAAGGTTCTTGAGAACAAACAAAAGAGCCTAAAAGATTACATGACAGCGGCGCTTGACGAAGCTGGTATCAAAGAATTACAGACAAGCAATCACATTTTGAAGACGAGAAATTACAAGAAGTCAGTGATTGTTGATCGATTGGAAGATCTACCAGATGAGTACAAGAAAACAGAAACAGTTGTCAAAGCTGATTCTATGGCGTTGTACAGAGCACTTATGAACGGTGAAGACATTAAAGGGGCACACTTAAAAGATAATCGTGGGACAGTGATCAAGTAGGAGGTGATCAAATGCAATTTTTTACGCCAGGAAATTTCCCAGAGCACCATAACATGTATTTTATTTATGGCGACGGTGGAACAGGTAAGACAAGCTTAATAAGATTGTTCAAAGGCAATAAAATTCTATTCAGTTTTGATATGTCGTATGACGTAATCAAAGACACTGGTGATACGACATTATTAGTACTAGAGCAACAAGATCTAACGATGGTTCAAGCATTGGTCGATAAGATGGTCGACAGAGCTATTGCGAACCCTGATTTTGATGTTATTTGCTTAGACAATGTAACAGCCTTACAAAATTATGTGCTGGATAACATTGAAAATGCAGCAAGAGATAATCGCCAAAATTACAATGCAATGCAGAAATGGTTTCGTGACCTTGGTTCAAGGTTACGACAAAGCAATAAAACAGTCTATGCCACAGCACATGCGATCGATAAAGACAATGGAGGAATCGACGGTAAAGGTCGATACGAAGCGGATATGAACTTAAAAACGTTCAACGCTTTTACCTCAATGTTTGACTTAGTTGGAAGAATTTATGTCAAAGACGGAAAACGGTGGATCGATCTTGATCCAGAGCAAGGAAATCACGCTAAGAACCGTATTGACGACCGTAAACTAATCAAGGCAGATGAACTTATCGAACCGAAGCAAAAGGAAAACATCACAGAACAAGAAAAAAACAAAGGAACAGCTAAAAAAGCTAGCTAAGAAAGGATAGATAAATTATGGCATTTAGAGGTATGACAGTAGACGAAAAAAACACGTTTGGTCGTCGAGTGGAAGAAGCAGGAACTTACAATGTAAGAGTGTTACCAACTTCAGAATTAACTACTTCTAAGAATACTGGTAATGAAATGTTAGTTCTCCACTATGAGGTCATTGACGGAAAGTATGCAGGTGGACAAATCAATTTTGACAATGTGACTTGGAATGATGAGACACCTGAAAAAGAAGAACAATCATTAAAGCGATTTAACACATTGTTAGTTGCAGCAGGTTTTCCAGAAGGATCTAAGGTAGATACTTTACAGATTATGTTGCAAGGTCTCATCAGAAAATATAACAAACTAAATATTTCAGTTGATTGGTCTGATACGCCAAGCCAAAAAGGATATTACAATTTACGTGTTAAAAGTCGTAAACTTCTTGACCCTGAGGGAAGCAAGCCTAATGGAGTATTTGCTCCAACTAATCAACAAGCAAATTCAAGTTTTGGTGCTAATAATCAAGCTTCAGCTAACACAACGGATAACTTTGGACCAGATCCATTTGCAGGAGCTGGACAAGTGATCTCAGACGATAATTTACCGTTCTAAGCTTAGGAGCTGATAACAATGGAGCGAAGATCACGAGCTATCCTGCAACGTGCAGATGACGGCGGAGCATGGTTGATGGTCAAGTTAGATCACATGCCTAACTTGGATCATATCGAGACAGTAGCAGGTAGCAAAGAACAGTTCTATGTTGATTGGGAACTTGCAGATACAAGACGTGTCAGGAAGAAACAACGGCGCTTGTTCTTCGCTCTGTTGAATGACATCGTGGACCACTTTGTTGTACCACAAGATTTCTTGAAAGACATGTTCTATCTACAGTATCAGTTTTATACAGGCAAAGAGATTAGCTTAGCAGATCACACAAGATCAAGTGTGACAGATGCAAATGTATTGATCGAATTGGTAGTAGATTTCATGTTTGAGTGGCATGTACCGTTTGCCAAAGGATACGAGCTACTGCCAAAAGATGAACAGTACTTCATCTATCAATGTTGCCGACATAGAGTGTGTCTAATTTGTGGTTTGCAAGCTGACATACACCATACAGATACGATCGGGATGGGTGTTGATCGTAACAAGGTGGATCACACACAACATAGAGTGCTGCCACTGTGTCGGACACATCATCAAAATTATCATCAGCTTGGGCCAGAAAAGTTTTCAGAGTTATATCACGTTCCAGCAAACGGCATCAAGCTAGACGCTGAAACACTAAAGAAAATCAACGTTAAAGGAAACTACAAGAGTTAGCGAACGTACAATCGCCGAAAGGGTGGGAAGCCCGATAAAAAGGAGGTGCAACGATGGCTGAACGAAAAATAACCAATGAGTCAAGAGGATTTAGAGGCGTGTGGATTCCTAAGGAATATTGGTTGGATCCTAACTTAAAAATAATGGAGGTAGTTTTCATTACTGAAATTGAAAGTTTGGATAATGGTAAAGGATGCTACGCCAGCAATAAATATTTCAGTGAGTTTTTTGGTATATCTAAGGGAAGATGTTCCCAGATAATCAACAATTTATCTGATAAAGGATATATCAAGATTGACTATGATCGAGAAGGAAAGCAAGTTAAAAAGCGGACTATGAAGGTAGTTAGAAAATTAACTACCCCCTATTTAGAAAATTATAGGCCCTATTTAGAAAATGATAAAGAGAATAATACATCTAGTAATACATCTAATAATGATCAATCAGATTCGAAAAAAATTAGAGAGAAGCAGCTAGATGAAGATTTCAACAAACTTTGGAAGTTGTATCCACGTAAAGAAGGTAAAAAGAAAGCTTTTGAAGCATATAAGAGAGCAATCAAAAAGGGTACAACCAACAAAGATATCCAAACAGGTATCGTGAATTATCTGACTCAGATCAGAGTGCAAAGAACAAGCAAACAGTATATCAAACAAGGATCAACGTGGTTTAACGGAGAGTGTTGGAATGATGAGTACAACGTAGGTGGCAGTAGTTCCCCTGTCAACCCTAAAACCGTCCCTAGTTCCGCCCCAGCCGAGCGGACGACCTTAGATCTTGAAAGAGAAGAAAGAGAGAGCAGACGGGATGCTTTTCCAATGCAATATAAAAACCATCCAGAGTGGTTTACGGATGAAGATGTAAAAAATATCGTCAATGAATTTCCAGAGCTAAAAGAGAAGGTGTTAGAGATTGAACGAGCTAGAGCAAAGAGTGATCGCAACGTTTCTTAGCAAACCTGATTTGGTCGATGTTGTATCTGTAAATGCGACTTGGTTTGAAGATACCCGTTTTAGAAACGTTGTAGAAGTTTTACAGAGTTTAGATGCGAATGAACGAACGACACTCAACGTATATAGCGAACTAGATAAGTATGACGGACAACTAAGCTATAAAGATCTTGAAGATATGCGAGAGTCGGTATTTTCAACGGCAAGCATTACAAGTGATGTAAAAGCACTGCATAAAGTAGCAGCTAAGAAAAAGCTAGATGAGGCAGTTGTGTTGTATCAAATGTCGCCCAAAAAAGAAGAGCTTAGCCAACTTGCATCGGCAATTGAAAATTTAAAGAAGACTGATGAAGAAGATGACAAAGGCTATCTTGATGAGGCAATGGATGATCTGAGTTATCGCATGTATAACGATATGCCAGTTGGGATCAAGAGCTTTCCTAAGTTAGATAATTTCTTAGCTGGTGGTCTGTATGGATCGATGTTACTGACGATCGGTGCACGTCCATCTGTTGGTAAAACAGCTTATGGGGTGAACTTAGCGTATCAGATCATAAGCAATGATCCAGAAGTGCAGGTCGATTTCTTCACACTAGAGATGAACAAGCGTGAGATGCTTAACAGATTTGTAGCACGACACACTAATATTTCATCACAGCGATTAAAGAGACCTGCAAAGGTTCTTCAAAAATACGAACGTGAAGTAGTAGCAGATGCGATCGAATGGTACAGAGAACGTAAATTACGTGTGTATGACAAAGTTTTATCTTTGAGTGGTATCTTATCGATCATCAGAGAAAATGCAGCTAAATCAAAGCAAAACAAGTATGTAGCGATCGTTGATTACATTGGTTTGATCAAAGTTGAAAATAGCCGAGCGCAACGGTGGGAACAGATCGGACAGATCTCACGAGAACTAAAGATCATGGCAAATGAGTATAACGTTCCGATCGTGGTGTTAGCCCAGCTCAATCGAGAAGTAAATGCTAATCAAACACCGCAACTTTCCAATCTGCGTGACTCAGGATCGATTGAACAAGATAGCAACGTTGTAGCTTTCTTGCATAGACCATATGAAGATGATCCAAAAGTTGTTCAATTAACGATCCAGAAGAATCGTGAAGGTGCATTAGGTACGATTGACTATTATTTCGAGGGACGTTATATGACGTTTATCGAACCAAACAATGAGGAATGAGGTGATGAGCATGAGCCGATACATGAATCAAGTGCAATACGTTGAGATCATGAAATATGAAAATCTAAACGAGTCGATCGCTGTTAAGGCGTATTTGCGACAAGCAATGATGCAAACAAATATCATCAGAAAGCTTGAGATCCACGCAGAAGCTCATGAAGAACAAGCACCGATATTTCGCAAGTATATCAAAGAGCATGACGAGAAAAGGGTCAAGGCGGTGTGGGACGCAATAGCGGTGGCAGAGGAAGAGAAACGGCAAGGGTGGCGATTTGTTGAAGACGGAGCTAAGTTTCTTGCATATCTGGAAGTTAAGTATAACGGCGATCTAAAGCAAGCAACGGACGTAGAAAAGCTGCAGGTTCAACTAACAACGCTATATGACCAGATGTATAGAAGACGAGAAAATGGAGAAATGAGGTAAGCGAATGGGAATTCCTAATCCAGAAGAATACACGATCACACTACACGCAACAGAGCGTATCAAGCAGCGTTTTGGACAAACTAAAGATACTTTGGGCGATTGGGCAAATCGACTGTTAAAAGAGTGTGTATTTGTTAAGAGAGAAGAGAATGACAGAGATCGTTATCGATATCAAGACATTGCGATTATTTTAGACGTTAAAAAACGGCAAGTGATCACAATGTTTCCAGATCCACAAGATGCGATCAAGCTCGAGAAAAAGCCACTTAATCCAGAACTGCAAACGAGCGTCAATAAAATGGTCGACGACTTCTTGAGATTTAAGCGTCATGAAACGGCTGACGCTGTCTATCTAATGAGTGCTGATATTGAAAAAGTGATCTCGGATTTTTATGTGAACAGCACGGAAGATAATTTAGACGAATTAAAAATTGTCTTGAATAAAATTAAGGATACTTTGAGTAAGTACGACATGTTTGTGATGGAAACCAAATCGTTAACAGGAAGGGAGAGGAGCTAGTTAATATGAAATTTGATCTTGAAAATAAAAAGCACGTTAATTTTGTAAAACTTGCTGATGACGTACTACTTCAAAATTGCATTTTAGAGCCTATTCCACAAGACGAACAACCTTTTGGTGACAATCGGTTCGTAAAAGTAACAGAAGACGACATGACGTACTTGGCTAATACAGATTATATTGTGTGGATCATACCTTAGAAAGGAGAAACAAATGACAGGAAAGAAAAGAAGTAAACGTCGTGATAAACGACGTCGTCGACAAAAGAAGCTAGATCGAGCAAAGGAGCGTACGAAAGTTGGGAAACAGAATTAGAGAACTGCGGGCAGAAAGAGGTCTTACCTTGGCAAATCTAGCTAACAATACTGGTTTAGCTCCTAACACGATAAGCCAATATGAAACAGGTAAGAGAAATCCTAAACTTGAAACATGGATCAAGCTAGCAAATTACTTCGGTGTGCCTGTCAGTTATCTGCAAGGTATCGAAGATAAAGCTGGACCCACAAGCGAATTAGAACATCAAAAAGCACATGATGCGGTGTGGGACGCCGTCGGTAAATTAGTTAGAGCGGCTAGTGTTGGAACGATGAGCTATGAAGAAGCTTATAAAGAGCTTAAACGCTATCGAAACAAATCAGACGAATTGAGATATAAGGAAAAGCAAGAAACACAGCAACGCATGTTTGATCTAGCATTGTCAACATTCAAACGGAGGGAGCGCAATGAAAAATAGTCAAGGTCGCATTATTCACTGGGATGCAAAGAAGACAGGAAGTAAACTTGGTGAACCGTTTCGGTATGGTCCCACTTTAAGAGAGTATCGAGAAAAGAATGGTTTGATCTCTGATGAGTGGCAGAAAGCCAAGAAATGAGTTTTAAGCGTGATTAAGTTGTAAATAAGCGACTTTACCACAACAGACGATAAATTATTCATGAAGTATATAAAATGCGCTCAGTACGAGCTAGGAGGTTTATATGGTAATCAAATTAGATGATGTGTATTCGATCGAAAGCGATACGTACACGTATAACTTGAAACGAAAACGGACCAAAGATAGTGCGAAAACAAGTTCATATGATGTTAACTACTATCCAACGTTAGCAAGTGCTCTTAAGGCTTATGCAAATGCTGCATTAAAAGAAATGGATGCGAAAAGTTTAGCTGAATGGATCACAAATGTTAAAGCCGTCCAAAATAAATTAGAGCAAAAATGTATTGAATTAGCGGAGAAATTAAAAAATGCTGGTGCTTAAAGCAATCGGTATTTTATCAGCTGTAGCATTGTTAGTGATTTTTATCTTGCTGGTTTGGGCAGGATTTGACAACAAGTAAAAATTAGGAGGAAGACAACATGAGTTTAGAATTTTACGCAGGGATCGATAATTTCAAGGTGGATGCAAAAGGAAACATCACGATTACAGAAAAGCTGGCTGGATCAGGTCTGTTAAATCAATTAGACGAGTTGCAGAAGTTGAAATTAGATGGCGTTGTACGGTTCACGATCGAGTCAGCTGTAACACGTTACACACAAAAGGTCGACGCAGAGACGTTAGAACCAGTTGAGTATTATGAACGCGATACATCAGGGACTTGGACAACGGTGCAAAATGAACAGTTATCGCTTGATGTTGGCGAAGATCAAGTGATCGAACATGAAGCAGAAATCACGGCAGATATTATCGACAGTTTCTTGTTGACTGAGAAATATGAATTAAAGAGTGATTTTAACCCACGCAAAGTATTAGTCAGAATGGCAGAAGGATATTCGTTTGATGAGATCGCCAAAGAGCTGAACTTTGAAAGTACCTCAGACTTGTTGAAGAAGCTAAATGAAGCTCGTATCGAATACGCTGGCATGGCTAAAGCATGGTATGAAGTTAAGGAAGATGACGATGAAGAATAAAGCTGGTACGCATTTTGGCCGTAAGGTGGAGTTAGATGGATACGTGTTTGACTCACAAAAAGAAGCTGATTTTTATCAGCGGTTTGTTAGAGATAGCGGTTATGAATTTGACGTGCATCCCCGATTCGTGCTTGAAAAAGCGGGGACAATGACTGCAATCACGTACAAACCTGATTTTGTAATTTACGATCGCAACGGTCGGATTTTACATGTGTATGATGTCAAGTCTAGTTTAGATGGTCGTTATGGTGCTGATCCAGCTGCTAAGTTGAGATTTAACTTATTTCAACGACGATTTAAAAAAGCTGTTGAAGTAGTTGTGCCACGCAAGAATGATTTTAAGATGCGGATCTTCGGGTTAAGCAAGAATGTCAATACTCGGAGAATTACGACAAAAGGTAAGGTACAATTTTACGACATTATGAAAAATCTTGACTACGATCCAGCAGAATTTTTTAAAGTGAGGTGATCATTATGATCAAGTATTACGTAATTAAGCTGTATTATCCTGATTATCCAAAAAATCAAAAATATGGCTATTTAAAATATGGACATATGGGGGGATATAGTTACACGTACACTTACTGGGAAGCTGCTAAATTCAAAAGCAAGGAAAAAGCGCAAGAATATATGAATACCAAGGGGCCACGCAAAATCCCACATGAAATTTGCAAGGTCACGATCGAGACGGTGGCTAAAGGTGGAAAAGATAAATTTTAGGAGGGTTAACAAAATGACGGAAGAAAAAGATTTTTGGATCAACAAAGCTGAAGTACATGCCTTAAGTAATGCTGAAGGAACGGCATATAAAGTGAAGCAAGGGATGATGAATAAAAGAGGCTGGTACAAGCTGGCCAGCAATGAAGAGATCATTAAACGGGTGGTGCTAACTCCCGAAGAAGCTGAATGGTTTGATGAAAATAGAAGATTACCGTCTCTGGACCACAATATTAACCTAGAGTTTTTTAGCAGGTTGGCTGAACAGGCTACAAAATATCCAGAGATTGACCGATGGGCTTTTACAAAAAGAATTATGCGGGCTTACGTCTTAGGTAATTATGTGGTCAAAGAGAGAAAGTATTATATCAAACTGAAATTTGATGATGAGTATTTAAGGGTAGATCGTTATAATGACTCGTGGTATTGGGGAGGCGGAACACCGACGGAAATGGGACGATCACAATTTACGCAAGATGAAATCGACGAGATGCAAAAAGATCCACGAGCCAAAGGGCTTAATCTCAACGTGTTAAAGGTCGAAGTACCTGAAGATGAATTGGAGGA
>CAJUNC010000028.1 GCA_910587695.1 uncultured Lactobacillus sp. | reverse complement strand
CCTAGCGAACGTAAAGTTCGTGATGAATTAGTAGCTAATAAAGCGGATTGGCAGTGACTAAGTTAATGACTTTCTTAAAATTTTGAGATAAAATATAAAAGACAGATCATCTTGGAAAAGAGGAATTTAACATGGAAAAAGACGAAAAATTAGAACAAACGTCAGAAACAACGGAAGCAAAAAAGGGTGCGATCCCACAAGAATTGATCGATCGTATCAATGAATTGGCTAAAAAGAAAAAAGAAGGTACGCTAACAGAAGCTGAAAAAAAAGAGCAACAAGAACTGCGTAAGACTTACTTAGCAATGTTTAGAGAAAACTTCCGTAGCCATGTAGAAATGTTACAAGTCTACGATAAAGATGGCAATGAAGTTACTCCAGAAAAAGTCAAAAAGATCCAACGTGAACGTGGTTTGCGTGATAATTAAAGTTGTTTAGCGCTTTATTTTTAAGGGTAACTTGTGTAGAATAAGTAGTTGAATGAATATAATAAGAAGGGGGTGCTGAAATGTCTACTGGAGTTTGGATCGTACTTGTAGTCTTGGCGCTTATCCTTGGCTTTGTTGGTGGTTTCTTTGCTGCTCGTAAGTACATGGAAGACTATTTGAAGAAAAATCCGCCGATCAATGAACAAATGTTGCGGACGATGATGATTCAGATGGGGCAAAAGCCTTCTGAAAAGAAACTTCATCAAATGATGGCTTCAATGAAGCAAAATATGTCTAAAAAATAATTTAAAACTAAAAATAGGTTGTGACTTACGCGTCCAACCTATTTTTAGTTATTTTTTTGTTGTAGGATCGATGTAGCGGAAGCTCGGATCGATCGCTTTGTCCAGTTTGGTAAAGGCTTGTTCCATTTCAGTGATGATCGTTGCTTGGGTCTCATCGGTCAATTTAGTTTTGCGATCAACGTAGATCGGTTCGCCAAAGCGAACTGTTGTCCTTTTACGGCTAAATAGTGCTTTTAAAGTCAAAGGGCCTTGGTAAACGGCAGGAATGATCGGGACACCAGTCATTTTAGCGATCAAAACGACGCCTCCTTTCATTTCCTGTGAATGTCTAGTCCCAGAAGGAAACATGATCAAAGAAAGATCACTTTTTTTAAGTAACTTAACGGGGGTCTTGATCACAGAGGGACCTGGATTTTTTCGGTCGACCGGAAAAGCGTTGGCATGTTTTAAGATAAACCGCAAAATTGGATTTTTGAAAAGTTCTTCTTTTGCCATGAAGCTGAACTTTTTGGGAGAAGCTGCTAAGGCAAAATACAAGGGATCAAACCAGGTGCGGTGTGGGCCAACCAAAATATAATTTCCTGAAGGTAAGTTTTCCTTGCCCTCAAAGTTTGGTTTACCGTTGATCAGATAAACAAGAAACCTAACTAGGCCTCGAATAAATGAATAAAACATGGTGTTTACTGCTATAGACTGTGAGAGATTTGAAAGTTCTATAGCCTTCCTTTCTTAGATAGCGCTACTGCTTGCCTACTCACAGTTTAACTTTCAAGTGGCTTCAATACTTGGACAGCACTATTTATTTATTGTACATTTTTTAGTATGCTAAATTTAGCTTAAAATTGCAAGTCACGTTAAAGAGTAAAAGAAGGTGTTTTGATTTGAATAAAATCGAATTAAGAGAAGATGAACGGATCGACCAGTTATACGCTAACGATATCAAAATAATTCAAAGTTCAAAAGTTTTTTCTTTTTCTTTGGATGCAGTGTTATTGGCTCATTTTGCCGACCCAACTAAAAAAGAAAATGGCAAGATAGTCGATCTTTGCGCGGGAAATGGAGCAGTTGGTCTATTTTTAACAAACAAAACTAAAGCTTCGATCGTGGCTGTTGAGATCCAACCTAAATTAGCTGAAATGGCTAAACGCAGTGTCGAATTAAATTCTTTAGAACAACAGGTGACCGTCTTGAATCTTGATCTAAATGATTCGTTGACGTATTTGAAAAAAGATAGCTTTGATACGGTCACATGTAATCCACCGTACTTTTCAGATCTTCCGACTAGTAAAAAAAATCCTAATCCATATCTGGCGTTGGCCCGTCATGAGATCACGGTGACTTTAGCTCAAACGATCGAAATGAGCAGTGCGCTTTTAAAAACTAAAGGTAAAGCTTATTTTGTTCATCGCCCTGACAGACTTTTTGAGATCTTTGAATGCATGCAAAAAAATCGGTTAGCCCCAAAGAAGGTCCAACTAGTCTATCCTAAAAAAGGACGTGAAGCCAATATGGTCTTAGTCGAAGCAATC
Organism: uncultured Lactobacillus sp.; assembly: GCA_910587695.1. Taxonomy (GTDB): domain Bacteria; phylum Bacillota; class Bacilli; order Lactobacillales; family Lactobacillaceae; genus Ligilactobacillus. The sequence continues at coordinate 11,601 of CAJUNC010000028.1, read as the reverse complement.
AAAGATGGACGTAAAGGTGGGTTACGCTTTTTGTCTCCGATCACAGTCTATCAAGCAAATGATGAATATACACTTGAGATGAGGAAAATTTTATATGGAACAGCGGGATAAACAGTATTTTTTCTATGTTTTACGCTGTGTTGATGCCACTTTTTATACGGGCTTTACGACTGACCTCAAACAGCGTTTAATGACCCATAATAGTGGGCGGGGAGCTAAATATACACGCGTTCGACGTCCTGTGAAAATGATCTATCATGAGCAATTTGCGACTAAAAGTTTGGCACTTAAAAAAGAATACGCGTTCAAACAACTAACACGCCAACAAAAGGAATGGTATTTGCGCAAACATGGAGTCGCTGAGAAATATTTGTTAAAATAGATTTATGTTATAGTAGAAATTGAAGTGCTAGCTTTAGATTTGAAGTTAAAATGTGAGATCATCAAGAGAAAGCTAGCTAAAATTCAAGAAAGGAAGGCTGCATTTCTTCATTTAGATTCACATTTGGTGCAGCAATTCGTTATGAAGTTTATTGCGTATAATGTACGTCAAGATGAACGTGCTTATTTTGAAAATTGGTCTCAAGAAAATAATATTGAAATAAAATTAGTTGCAGATGAAGTTACGTCCGAAAACTTGAGCTTATCTAAGGGATATGATGCCGTCATCAGCTTTCAAACTGGTACCTATCCAGCTGAGCTTTTTGAAACTTTGGCTGGCTATGGCGTCAAAGATGTTTCGATCAGAAATGTCGGGGTGGATAATTTAGACCTAGCTGAAGCTAAAAAATATGGGATCGCTGTAACTAATGTGCCAGCATATTCGCCTAATGCGATCGCTGAATTTTCAGTAGCGATCTTACTACAATTGTTGCGTAATCAAAATATTTTCCGCAAGCGAATGGCTGCCAATGATTATCGCTGGGCCCCCTTTGTTGGTAAAGAGATCAGAGCTTTGACGATCGGGGTCGTTGGTACGGGGCGGATCGGTAAAGCTACGATCGATATTTATAAAGGCTTTGGTGCTAAGATCTTGGCTTTTGATCCGTATCATGATCCTAAATTGGAAAATGAGGGCATCTATGTTGATACGCTAGAAGATCTGGTAGCTAAAGCGGATGTGTTGACCTTGCATATGCCAGGCTCTGACAAAGATGGTCATCTGATCGATGCTAAAATGATCGAAAAAATGAAAGATGGCGCTTATATCATCAATACTGCTCGCGGTTCTTTGATCGATGCTAAAGCTTTGCTTGTGGCTTTGAAGAGTGGCAAATTAGGTGGTGCTGGTTTAGATACGTATGAATTTGAGACGCCGATCTTTAACCATGATCTAAATGAAACAGGTGTTAAAGATGAGCTGTTCAAAGAGTTAGTTGCGTTAGATAACGTCGTGATGACGCCACACATTGCTTTTTACACTGAAACAGCGGTTGAAAATATGGTAAATATCTCATTAGATTCGGCTAAATCGGTGATCGAGACTGGAACGGCACCGACCTTAGTTCAAGCAAAATAAGCTTGATTTTTTAACAGAAACGATTGCAATTACTCTAGGAGTAGGTTATAATATCAGGAGTGCCTATAAAGGTACAATTCACACCTTATGCGATGGTCAAAAGAGTGCTCATTTGAGTTTTTTGATCGTTGAACATAGGGGAGGATAATTAAAACTATTTTGGAGGTTAATTGTAATGGCTGTTATTTCCATGAAACAATTACTTGAAGCTGGTGTACATTTTGGTCACCAAACACGTCGTTGGAACCCTAAGATGAAGAAGTACATCTTCACAGAACGTAATGGTATCTACATCATCGACTTACAAAAAACTGTTAAGTTGATCGACGATGCTTACGATTTTATGAAAGATGCTGCTGCTAACGATGGTGTTATCTTGTTTGTTGGTACAAAGAAACAAGCACAAGATGCGATCGAAGAAGAAGCAAAACGTGCAGGTCAATACTACGTGAACCATCGTTGGTTAGGTGGTACTTTGACAAACTGGAACACGATCCAAAAACGTATCAAACGTCTAAAAGAGATCAAAGCAATGGAAGAAGATGGCACATTTGAAGTGTTACCTAAGAAAGAAGTTGCCCTATTGATCAAAGAACGCGATCGTCTTCAAAAATTCCTTGGTGGTATTGAAGATATGCCGCGTATCCCTGATGTATTGTTCATCGTGGATCCTCGCAAGGAACGTATCGCTGTTAAGGAAGCACAAAAGCTTAACATTCCTATCGTTGCTATGGTCGACACAAATGCTGATCCAGATGAGATCGATGTTAAGATCCCATCAAACGATGATGCTATCCGTGCCGTACGTTTGATCACATCTAAGATGGCAGATGCGATCATCGAAGGTCGTCAAGGCGAAGATGATGCACCTGTTTCAGAAGAAACTTTCCAAGCTGCTAACGGCGAAGAAGTTGAATCCATCGAAGAAATCGTTGAAGTTGTTGAAGGCAACAACGATACAGATGCTGAATAGTTAATAAACTTAGGCTGTCTCAGGTTTTAGGTAGGCATTTTGGCCTTAGTCTTGAGATGGCCTTTTTTTAAATTATGGTTTGGGTACACCATGGTGTTTATACCAAAAGTATTCCAAATTAATCACTCTAAGGAGGCCACTAGGCTATGGCAAAAGTTACTGCTGCTCAAGTAAAAGAATTACGCGAAAAAACTGGCGTAGGTATGATGGATGCTAAGAAAGCTTTAGTTGCTGTTGATGGTGACATGGACAAAGCTATTGATTTCTTGCGTGAAAAAGGTATGGCAAAGGCTGCTAAGAAGAGCGACCGTGTTGCTGCTGAAGGTTTAGCTGACGTTGAAGTTGTAGGTAACACAGCTGCAGTTGTTGAGATCAACGCTGAAACAGACTTTGTTGCTCAAAACCAACAATTCAAGGACCTTGTAAAACGTGTTGCAGGTTTGATCGCAGAAAATAAACCAGCCGATTTAGAAGCTGCTTTGGCTATCAAGACTGACAAAGGTACGATCAACGAAGAGATCATCGAAGCTACACAAGTTATCGGTGAAAAGATCACATTGCGTCGCTTTGAATTAGTTGAAAAAGCTGACAACGAAAACTTCGGTGCTTACTTACACATGGGTGGTAAGATCGCTGTTTTAACTGTTGTTGAAGGTGCTGATGAAGTGGCTGCTAAAGACGTTGCAATGCACGTTGCAGCTATCAATCCTAAGTACGTGAACCGCGACCAAGTGCCTGCTAGTGAAGTAGAACACGAAAAAGCAGTTTTAACTGAAGAAGCTAAGAATGAAGGCAAGCCAGAAAACATCATCGAAAAGATGGTTGCAGGTCGCTTGAACAAGTTCTTTGCTGAAGTTGCTTTAGATGACCAAGCATTTGTTAAGGACCCAGACTTGACAGTTGCTAAATTCATGGCTTCTAAGGACGGCAAAGTTAAATCCTTTGTTCGTTACGAAGTTGGTGAAGGTATCGAAAAGAAAGCTGATAACTTTGTAGAAGAAGTTATGAGCCAAGTTAAATAACATTCGCTTATTTTAACGTTAGGACCCTTGATCTATCAGGGGTTCTTTTTTTGTACTTATGGGAAAAATACATCCAGTGGGCAAATAGTGGGCAGAAAAAATAAACAATTAGATGTGATAGCATCAAAATTAATTATGGAATGAACTTGTTGAATTATTTAATGCTTATTCGAGCTATTGTTCCCAAAACAAAGTAGTAAGTTATTTAATAATAATTATTTGCGGCGCGATATTACTTAAACTTTGGTGCATTTCGTTATTGTTCAATCTCATGTTTTGCTTGGATAAGTAATATGTTAAAAAGTTGAGATAGGACACTATTTTCTGAGAACATAATGATAATCTATGATATATTTAACGCAACAATTCGCAATTCATAGTGTTTTTAGGTAAAATAGAGAAAGAAGTTTCTAGTCAGAATAGTTAGGGGTCATAATAATAATGTTAAAAGATTTAATTGGACGCAATATTACTGCCATGGTTATTGACGAAAATGCAGACTATGTTTTTGCTCAAAAAGAAGGAACGACTTTTAGGATCGCTAAGAGCGAACTTTTGAAGTTACCTAAACTAGGGGCTATGATCTCAGGCTTTGCTTATGAAAATGAAGATCATGAATTACAGTTAACTAAAAATGAGCCTAAGAGCGGTTTTGATCGTTATGCATGGGGGGAAGTAAAAAAGGTCCAACGTGGCTTAGGGGTTTTCGTTGATATCGGGCTACCTAACAAAGATATCGTGGTTTCGACCGATACTTTACCTGAATTGCAAAATCTTTGGCCTAAAGCAGGCGACCATTTAATGATCGCGTTACGTGTAGATGATAAAGGCCGTCTTTGGGGCGAATTAGCTACGATGGAGATGTTTAAAGCTGTAGGTGATGTTGCAAGTCAAAAGATGATGAATAAAGACGTGACAGCAACGGTCTATCGTTTGAAGATGGTAGGTTCATATGTTATCACTAAAGATTATCAATTAGGATTTATTCATCCGTCGGAACGTGATCAAGAACCACGTTTAGGTCAAGAAGTTAAAGCTAGGGTGATCGGAGTAAGACCAGATGGGACATTGAATCTTTCATTGCGTCCACGTGCTTATGAAGCTATTAGTGATGATGCTCAAATGCTTTTAGCTGCTTTACAACATAATGCAGATGGGCGTTTGCCGTTTACAGATAAGAGTGATCCGGCCGAGATCAAAGTCTATTTTGGGATCAGTAAAGGACAATTTAAACGCGCAGTCGGTCATTTAATGAAAGCGGGTCTAGTTGTGCAACGAGATGGATATTTGATCTTAGTCAAATAGAGTGTAGAAAGGAAGGATGACCTTGGATCAGTTAGCAAAGATCGAACAAAAGTTACATGCACAAGGCTTTAAATTAACGCCTCAAAGAAAGGCAACGATCGCGGTGTTACTTGAGCATCAAACTAGGCATCTTTCGGCCGAAGAGGTTTATTCTTTACTCCGTCAAAAGTATCCTGAAGTTGGTTTAGCAACTGTATATCGTACATTGGACGTTTTAGCCGAGATCCAGATCGTTAATAAGATCAGTTTTGAAGATGGGATCGCTCGCTTTGACCTAAAAACTAGCGATAAGGGGCATTTTCATCATCATCTTGTATGTAGTGTTTGTGGTAATGTGACTGAGATCTACGAAGATATGCTGATCGATGTTGAAGAACGGCTTGCACGGCAATATCATTTTGAAGTTACAGATCATCGACTGACTTTTTTGGGTATTTGTCAAGATTGCCAACGAAAACAAGTGATCAAGGAAGTGAAAGCAGATGACTCAAACATCTGAAGTGATAGCTGATTATTTACACTATCTCAAAGTCGAACGTGGTCTATCTAAAAATACACTTCTGAGTTATGGGCAAGATCTTCACCAGTTTGCAGCATTTTTAGAGCAAAAAAAAATTACGCTGACTCAGGTCGATCGTGATTTGATCATGTTGTATCTAGAGAGCCAATTACAACATCAAAAAAAAAGAACTTCGATCAGTCGTTGTATTACGAGTTTAAGACGTTTTTTTCGTTATTTGATGCAAGAAGAGCTCGTCATTAAAGACCCGATGCAACTGATCGAATTGCCTAAAAAAGAAAGCCATCTGCCAGAAGTATTGTCGGTGTCTGAAGTTGAAATGCTACTTCAAACACCGGATGTAGAAAAGCCGTTGGGGTTACGTGACCGTGCGATCTTAGAATTGATGTATGCGACTGGCTTACGGGTCAGTGAGGTCATCAATTTAAAATTAGCAGATCTGCATTTAGAATTGGGGATCATCCAAACGCTAGGTAAGGGGCAAAAAGAGCGGCTCGTTCCGATCGGAGACACAGCTGTAATGTGGGTCCAGCGCTATTTAAAAACGGCGCGTCCTAAGCTATTGAGAACAACAAATGATTATTTATTTGTGAATTTTCATGGAAATCAGTTAACTCGTCAGGGGATCTGGAAAAATTTGAAACAGCAGGTCAAATTCGCGGGGATCAAGAAAAATGTGACTCCACATACATTGCGACATTCATTTGCGACCCATATTTTAGAAAATGGAGCTGATCTGCGGATCGTCCAAGAACTATTAGGACATGCAGATATTTCAACAACACAACTCTATACACACTTATCTAAGAAACGTTTAGCTAAGATCTACAATGAAGCTCATCCGCATGCATGATTGTCTTTCACATGAATTTGTGGTAATCTAGCATAATCAGAAGAGCAATTGGCTATTGGAGGAGAAAATGCTTTATAAGTATAAAAGTGACTATGAAAAAATCGCAATGGGATTGTTATCGTTTATCCCTGATTTAAAAGAGATCGCTAATTTGAAGACGGAAATTGAATGGTACGAAGCTGATAGTTCGCATGTGCTATATTTATGGAAGAATGAGAATCGTGATTTTGTCGGGGTTTTAGGGACCGAAATAAATGAAGATTTTATCATGGTACGTCAGATAGCAGTAACACCAACGGAAAGAAGTCAAGGACTGTGCTTTTTGATGCTAGATGACTTAGCCGAACTTTATCCAGATAAGAAGATCATGGGTAATATTGAAGCTTCGACCTTGATAGCTAAATGGGAGCACCATAATGAAAAATGAAGCGACGCCAAATGTAAAAGAGTTACTGTTTAAAGTTCCTGATTTTGAGGGACCTTTAGATCTGTTGTTACATTTGATCAAGAAAAATCAAATGGATATCTATGACATTCCGATGGCTGAAATAACTACCCAGTATATTGACTATTTGCATCAATTAAAAGAAATGCAATTAGACATTGCTGGGGAGTATTTGGTTACAGCTTCAATGCTGGTCAATATCAAAAGTAAGATGCTTTTACCAAATGAACAAGCCAGTTTACAAACAGATGACGAAATTGAAGATCCACGTGAGAGTTTAGTGCAACAATTGCTATTACACCAAACATTTCAAACTGCTGCTCAAAATATGCGCGGTTATGCTGATGAAAGAATGAAGTTGTATCCGCGTGAACAAGCACTTGTACCAGCTGGGGCTAGTTTAGGCAAGCTTGATCCTGATAGTTGTGATATAACTGCATTGCAAAAAGCATTTGCACGCTTGATGCTCAAACGTAAGGTCCAAAAACCAGTTATGCGTAAGATAGAATCAGAACGTTATTTTTTAAAAGATCAGATCACGCGGGTTGAAAAATTGGTCAAACAAGCAAAAGAACCGATCGAATTTGATGATCTGTTTGCAGCAAGCGCACCATTAGAGCTAGTGGTGACGACCTTTTTAGCACTTCTTGAATTGGTCAAACAAGGAGCGATCAGAGCCACGCAAGAAGATATTTTAGGACCAATAAAGTTAGTGAGTGGTGAAGTAAATGCTGTCTAATCAAGCTAAAATAGAAAGTTTGTTGTTTGTAAGTGGAAATGAAGGAATAACAGCACAAGAGCTTTCACAATTGACGGGGATCATGAAGCCGGCTGTCTTAGATCAGTTAGCTTTGATCGAAAAAAAATATAAACAGGATGCCAATACTGCCTTAAAGTTGATCCATGCACAAGAGCGTTATCGCTTGGTGACCAAGAAAGCTGTAACTGAGCTGGTCAAACAGTATTTTGAATCACCGGCAATGACGGAATTATCCTCAGCTGCACTAGAAACGCTAGCTGTAGTGGCTTACAAGCAGCCTGTGACTCGGATCCAGATCGATGAGATCCGTGGAGTGCAATCAAGTGGGATGTTACAAAAGTTGTTAGTGTTAGACCTGATCAAAGAAGCTGGTCGGATGGATGCCCCCGGACGTCCGATCATGTATGAAACGACGGAAAATTTCCTTAATTATTTTGGGATCGAGTCGCTAGCACAGTTGCCTGAATTACCACAAGATGACGAAAAAAATGAAGCTACTTCAGACGATCTGATGTCATTATTTAACGACGCATTAGATGATGAAGAGTAGTTGATAGTGAAAGGAAAAAACTGCAGTTGTTGCAGTGGGTGTAAAAATGGCAGAAAGACTGCAAAAAGTAATGGCTAACGCTGGGGTGGCTTCTCGGCGTGCCAGTGAAAAAATGATCTTGGCCGGACGAGTTCGAGTTAATGGGAAGGTCATCAAAGAATTAGGTCAAAAAGTTGACGGAAATGATGTGATCGAGGTCGATGGACACTTGATCGAGCGAGAAGAAAAGGTCTATTACCTTTTCTATAAGCCACGCGGTGTTATCAGCGCGGCTAAAGACGATAAGGACCGTAAAGTGGTGACTGATTACTTTAATGATCATAGTGAACGTATCTATCCTGTTGGACGGTTAGATTATGACACTTCTGGTCTGCTTTTATTGACTAATGACGGAGAACTTGCTAATCGTTTGATGCATCCGCGTTATAAAGTAAATAAGACCTATGTAGCTAAGGTCAAAGGGATCGTTCAAAATGATGCTTTAAAGCAATTACGCGTAGGTGTTTTCTTAAAAGATGGCAAAAAGAGTGCTCGGGCAAAAGCTAAGATCTTGTCTTTAGATAAAAAAAATGATACATCGATCGTATCGTTGACGATCCACGAAGGTCGAAATCATCAGGTCAAGAACATGCTTCAAGCTGTCGGGCATCCCGTTAAGAAGCTCAAACGTGAAACATATGGCTTTTTGACCTTAGCTGGGTTGAGCTCAGGACAATATCGTGAGTTAACACGTGAAGAAATAAAGGCCCTTTATGAGTTAGGAAATAAGTAAGTTACTTGTTTTTTTTAAGTTAGTATGCTAGACTAAATGTGATAATATTTTAGGTTTATCTTCAGGGCAGGGTGTAAATCCCGACCGGCGGTAAAAGTCCGCGACTCCTCGTTTATTATGGGGACTGAACTGGTGTGATCCCAGTACCGACAGTTAAAGTCTGGATGAGAGAAGATAGGGTTTTATATACATGGGTGGAGTGGATACTTTACCGATGAAAATAGACCTCTGTTGCTCAAGATGAACAACAGAGGTCTATTTTTGATATAGGATCTACTGTGAGATGGACCTCTTAGGAGGAATTGGATTTGGCAGTAAAACGTTGGATAGTAGCAGCATGCTTAGCTGCTATCTCGTATCTTTTGATGTTTCTATCATTTGTGGTAGTTCCGATCGTACCGTTTATGAAGCTAGATTTTTCGGATATTCCGATCTTATTAGCTTTCTTCATTTTGGGACCATTAGGTGGGATACAGGTCGCATTTTTACGCTCCTTGTTGTATTTTCTGATCGCAGGACCATCATTACCACAATTGATCGGAGTCAGCTTGAGTTTGGTGGCTACGTTAGCGTTTTGTTTACCACTTTACTATTTACTCAAAAACAAATCATTAATATGGCAAAGTGTCATAGGTGCTGTTTTAGGGGCAACGCTAAGTTTAACAGTTGTGTTATCCTTGCTTAACTGGCTCGTGACGATCCCACTATATATGAACTTGTTAGGGATGAAATTAAGCCTTCCTTTAGGTCAATTGATCTTATTTGGAGTCGTACCATTTAACTTGATCAAGGGGATCGTGATCGGAACAGCTTTTATTCTGGTCTATAAAAAGTTGAGTGTTTGGATCGAACATAAAAAATATCTTCATTCGTAAAAAAGGGCTCATGATGAAATCATTTTGGGATGAGTGAGCCTATTTAGTTAGAGAATATACAATTTGAATAGTTTAAAAATAAGTATAAAAATATCCGATCAATTTTCTCCAAAAGTGAAAATTGATCGGATATTTTTAATTTAGGTTAGTAGCTTCTTAGCTTGCTTATTAATAATTATTTGTTATTATCTGTTTGGTGAGCAGCTAATTTTTCAGCATAGCGCTTATTGCCTTTGTATAGTTCATACATTGTCCAGATCAAAAGCGCTGCGATCACAACGATCAAGGTATAGGCGATCCCATTAGCTAATTGAAGTTGAGCAGCTGATGGATTATCACCGAAGAAACCAGCTACCGTGTCTGGTAGGCCTTTGAAATCAAGGATCGTTAATACTAATACAGAGAGCCAACCTAAAACTTTGACCCAAAGTGAGTTTTTGAAACGTTCGCCCATTTCCGCTTTACTATTTGTCATCATCAATAATGGTAACATTGAGAATGGTAAGGCTAAGGACAAGAATACTTGAGAATTGATCATCAAGTTGTTGAGCGCTTCATGTTCTTGTTCAGCGCTTTGACCAGCTGAAAGCGAAACACAGACTAAAACTGGGATAACAGAGATCAAACGTGTGATCAAACGACGAGCCCAAAGTGGCATCTTCAAATGAACAAAACCTTCCATGATAACTTGACCAGTCAATGTACCCGTGATAGTTGAGTTTTGACCAGAAGCAAGCAAGGCAACAGCAAAGAGCACAGAGAGGATCCCTGATTTAGCAACTGAGATCAAGAGGCCGTTGCTAAGCATTGATGTATCAGATAGAGCTTCATAAAGACCGAAGAATGAGGGATCGTCTACTGCACCGCTTTTGAAGACAGCAACACCCATGATCAAAAGTAATGAGTTAACGACAAAAGCAGCACTCAATTGGATATTAGAATCCCAAGCAGAGAAACGTACGGCTTCAGCAACGTCTTCTTCATTGTTATGATCGATCTGACGAGTTTGGGAAACAGCAGAGTGTAAGTATAAGTTATGAGGCATAACCGTCGCACCGATGATCCCTAATGCTCCGTTCAATGGTGTCATACCATGAACTTCAGGTGAAGTTGCAAAAGTCTGTGAAGTAGGGATGAAACCTGCAAAAACCGCACCCCAATCAGGATTAGATAGCGCAACTTGGTAGATGAAGACGAACAAGATAACTAAAATTAAAGCAACAACGATCGCTTCGATCTTTCTAAAACCGATTTTTGTCAATAAAAGCAAAAGTAAAACGTCAAATACGGTAATAAATACAGCAAATACTAGTGGGATACCAAATAAGAGATATAAGGCGATCGCAGCCCCGATAACTTCAGCAATATCAGTAGCCATGATAGCTAATTCGGTCAAGATCCATAAAATGATCCCGAGCGTCTTACCTGTTCTGGCACGGATCGCTTGGGCTAAGTCCATCCGGCTCACGATACCAAGTTTGGCAGCCATGTATTGTAAAAGCATCGCGATCAAACTTGACATCAAGATAACGGACATTAATAGGTATTGGAAATTTTGTCCACCGGTGATGGAGGTTGACCAGTTACCTGGATCCATGTAACCTACCGCAACTAAGGCACCCGGGCCAGAGTAGGCAAACAAGGTCCGCCAAAATCCTTTCCCTTTAGGCACTGTAACAGTACCATTGATTTCCTCTAATGAGGGACCATTCGCATATTCAACGAGTTTGTGTTTTTCGTGTTGTTTATCCACAATAAAAACCGTCCTTCCTTTTTTAGGTACTTAGACATTGTACACCTTATTAAGTCAAATTAAAAGTATTTTTTAGGTGTGCCTTACAAAAAATATTTTTAACCTAACTTATGTTGCTTGAAACAAATTTAAAAGAACTATTCAGATTTAGCAAAAAAATCATCAAATTTAGCGTATATTATAAGTGAAGACTTTTAGTAGGAGGAAATAACTGTTAATCAAAATATATTAAAATGTAATCAAACGCGATATAA
>CAJUNC010000027.1 GCA_910587695.1 uncultured Lactobacillus sp. | reverse complement strand
CCTGACTGTTAATCAGGCTGTCGACGGTTCGAGTCCGCCTGCCGGAGTTGATTTTAATGGAGAGTTGTCCGAGTTGGCCGAAGGAGCATGATTGGAAATCATGTAAACGGGTACTAACCTGTTTCAAGGGTTCGAATCCCTTACTCTCCGTTTTAAAATTATGGCCCGTTGGTCAAGTGGTTAAGACACCGCCCTTTCACGGCGGTAACATGGGTTCAAATCCCGTACGGGTCACTTATGGAGGATTAGCTCAGTTGGGAGAGCGTCTGCCTTACAAGCAGAGGGTCACAGGTTCGAGCCCTGTATCCTCCATTATAATTATGGTCCTATGGTGTAGGGGTTATCACGCCTGCCTGTCACGCAGGAGATCACCGGTTCAAATCCGGTTAGGACCGTTGCAATTACTGATTGCATTTTAAATATTGTTGTGGCTCGGTAGCTCAGTTGGTAGAGCAAAGGATTGAAGCTCCTTGTGTCGGCGGTTCGATTCCGTCCCGCGCCACCATGGAAGGGTAGCGAAGTCTGGCTAAACGCGGCGGACTGTAAATCCGCTCCTTCGGGTTCGGTGGTTCGAATCCACTCCCTTCCATTTTTCATGATAGGGATATAGTTTAAAGGTAGAACTACGGTCTCCAAAACCGTCGGTGTGGGTTCAATTCCTACTATCCCTGCCATGATGGCGATAGTGGCGAAGTGGTTAACGCACCGGATTGTGGCTCCGGCACGCGTGGGTTCGATTCCCACCTATCGCCTTTTGATTGGGGTATAGCCAAGCGGTAAGGCAAGGGACTTTGACTCCCTCATGCGCTGGTTCGAATCCAGCTACCCCAGTTTAGGGATTTGTTCCTTTTGAAATGGCGGTATAGCCAAGTGGTAAGGCAGAGGTCTGCAAAACCTTTATCACCGGTTCAAATCCGGTTACCGCCTTTTGTTGGCTTAATATAAGGTAACTAATAAAATTTAATTATGCCGGTGTGGCGGAATTGGCAGACGCGCTGGACTCAAAATCCAGTGTCCGTTGAGGACGTATCGGTTCGACCCCGATCACCGGTATCATTTTAAAGGCTAGATGTTGGATCTAGTCTTTTTTTTGTAAAAACTTTTATTTGTATACCGTACCAAAAAAGCTGTGTAATGAACAAGTTATCATTACACCATAAAAAGTATAGTACCATAAATGTTTAAGGCTAGATTAAGTTCTAGCCTTTTTTAGTGCAAAAAAATTACTTATAAGTTATGATATTAATGTTGAGTTATTGATAAAGTTTGTTGTGTAAAACTCTTGTTTATAAAGGTTTTGCCCAATATAACATTTGATATATCTAATATATATAATAAATTTTAATGTATAGGAGTGATTTTATTGCAAATTGTAAAAACGCGTTCATTTTGGAACGCTACAGCTTTAACTTTAGCTTGTGCCTTACTAGGGGTACTTTTAGCTAAATTACCATATTTAGATCTTGTTGGGACATTGGTCATCGCTTTGTTGTTGGGGATGGCACTACAGGTGAAGCCAAATTGGGTAGAAGCTTCCAAACCAGGTGTTAGTTTTATTTCAAATAAGTTTTTGCGACTTGGGATCATTTTACTGGGCTTTAGGCTCAATTTAATGAAGTTAGCCGATGCTGGGATAAAAACGATCTTGATCGCGATCTTCTTAGTTACGGTGACGATTTATTTGACCTATTATTTATGCGAACGCTTTGGGGCTGAAAGTGATCTGTCCATCTTGACTGCAGCAGGTTGTGGTGTTTGTGGAGCGGCAGCAGTTATGGGGGTCTCACCACAGATCAAAAATGATGGTGTTGATGAAGAAATAAAACGTGAAAATGAAGTACTTGCGATCGCAGTCGTTTGTGTCATGGGGACTTTATTTACACTGATCGAGATCGGATTAAGACCGCTACTTCACATGACTGATTCACAATTTGGGGTCATGGCAGGTGGTTCTTTACACGAGATCGCTCATGCAGTGGCAGCTGGTAGTGCAGGTGGATCGATCAGTTTAGATGACGCTTTGATCATGAAATTATCACGCGTCTTGTTATTAGCTCCAGTTGCATTATTGATCGGTATCTGGTATCAAAAACATTTAGCTAAAAAAGGAAAGCTAAAACAAAGTACGGGTGAAAAGAATAAATTACCAATCCCATGGTTTATGGCGGGTTTCTTGATCTCAAGTATCATTGGAACTTTTATTCCGTTACCTCAAATTTTGATCGATGGCTTAGTTCAAGCAGCTTATATTTTCTTGGGAATGGCGATGGCTGCTTTAGGAATGTCGGTCAACTTCCATGTGATCGCTAAACGTGGTAAAAGCGTATTTACAGCCTCTTTGATCTCTTCGGTCGTATTATTGATCTTAGCCGCTGGGGCTGCTAAATTATTCTTTTAGTTAATAGCGTACTATCTGCTGATAGTACGCTATTTTTATAGGTCTTTGTTTGAAATGAAAGCGGAATTATGCTATTTTTAAATTGTAATTGAAAATGATTCTCAATTAGAATCGGGGGTGAGATAATGCAAAAATTATCTGAAGTAATGACACGGGGCAAATATGTCGTAGCTCAAGTAACGGCTGAACATCAATTGAAAAAACGTCTCAGTGAGATGGGAATGGTGCGGGGCAAAGTATTGACTGTGTTCAACCAAAATATACACGGAAATGGGGCTATGATCCATTTTCAAGGGCAACGTCTAGCTTTAAGTGATAGTATTGCAAGTTGCATTGAAGTTTTAAGTGTTAATGAGCTAGCAGAGCAAGAATTAATGCCACTTTCCCAGTTAAACTTAAAGCAAAGCTGTTTAGTTGCCAAGATAGGTGGTAAAAAAGAATTAAAGCGGCGCCTGATGGATATGGGATTGACGCAAAATACTTTAGTTACCCTAGTAAATACAGCACCATTAGGCGACCCGCTGGAGATCTTGTTACGAGGCTATAAGCTGACCTTACGTCGATCTGAAGCTGAGTTGATCATGGTAAGGGAGATAAGCATATGAAAGAAATAGCACTAGCTGGAAATGCCAATAGTGGCAAAACAACTCTATTCAATTATCTGACCGGGGCTAATCAGCGCGTTGGAAATTGGCCGGGAGTTACAGTCGAACGTAAGGCTGGATATCTAAAAAAGAATAAGGCGATCTTATTGCAAGATCTACCTGGGATCTATTCACTATCACCATATACACCAGAAGAATTAGTAACACGTAAGTATTTATTGGAAAAACGGCCAGATAAGATCGTTGATGTAGTTGATGCGACCAATATCGAGCGAAATTTATACTTAACTTTGCAATTATTAGAGACTAAGATACCACTTGTATTGGCTTTAAATATGGCTGATCTCTTAAAAAAACAGGGTCGAAGGATCAATACGAAAAAATTGGCTTATCTTTTGGGGATCCCGGTGATCAAGGTCAGTGCGCTCAAACGGGAAAATATCGCTACATTAGTTGGTGAGATGCAAAAAAAGCAAGCTCCACCAGAGATCATACCCAAATATGATCCACGGTTAGAATCAGCCTTAGCTCAAATAGCAGAACAATTACAGGGGATCGTAACAAAAGATGAGTTGCGGTTTTATGCGATCAAATTGTTTGAACGCGATGAACAGATCCAAGCTGAATTGAAGTTAGATGCTAAACGTCGGGAAGCGATCGCTGACTTGATCCAAACAGCAGAAAAAATTTTTGACGATGAGAGTAGTAGCATTATCATCAATGCCCGTTATGACTTTATTTCACGTGTTATGGACCAGTGTGTGATCGATGAAGGTGATTTTTCACTGAGTATCTCTGATCGGATCGATCTTATCGTGACGAATCGCTTTTTGGCATTACCGATCTTTTTTGGGGTTATGTGGGCTGTTTATTATTTATCGATCCAAGTTATTGGAACTGCTGGATCAGATTGGCTAAATGACGTTTTATTTGGCGAATATATCCCCAAATTTACCGAAGATCTGCTTAGCTCGTGGCATGTAGCTCCATTTATGCAAGGCCTGATCATTGATGGGATCATCGGAGGGGTTGGAGCTGTGCTCGGCTTTTTACCTCAGATCATGATGCTTTTTTTATGTTTAGGGATCTTAGAGGATTGTGGCTATATGTCTCGGATCGCCTTTGTGATGGATCGGATCTTTCGACGTTTCAATTTGTCGGGCAAATCGTTTATCCCATTATTAGTCTCTACAGGCTGTGGGGTTCCTGGGATCATGGCGACTCGGACGATTGAAGCAGAAAAAGATCGTAAGATGACGATCATGCTAACGACTTTTATGCCATGTTCAGCTAAATTGACTGTGATCGCTTTGATCGCTGGGACCTTTTTTAAAGGTCAGAGTTTAGCAGCTCCAGCGGCGTATTTTTTAGGGATCATAGCTGTGATCGGCTCGGGGATCTATTTGAAAAAAACAGCCTTATTTGCTGGTGATCCTCAGCCATTTGTGATGGAGTTGCCAGCTTATCATCTCCCAAAGTTAGATAATATCGTACGGTATGTTTGGTTAAAGAGCAAGGGGTTTGTCCAAAAAGCTGGAACGATCATTTTTGCTTCGATGGTCGTGATCTGGTTTTTATCAAATTTCAATTTTAGATTAGAACAAGTTCCCCAAGAAAGCAGTATGTTGAAGGGCATCGGAAGCTTGTTAGCCCCAGTATTTGTGCCTCTTGGTTTTGGAGATTGGCGTGCCGTCTCGGCTGTTTTAACTGGCTTGATCGCTAAAGAAAATTGTGTAGCTACTCTTCAAGTAGCTTTTGGAAATCCACCAACACAAGCTCGGTTTGACCAGCTTTTGACAGCAGCCTATACGCCAATGGCAGCCTATGCTTTTTTGGCGTTCAATCTATTATGTGCGCCGTGTTTTGCTGCGATCGGAGCAATGCATAAAGAGTACGGGGATGCGAGTTGGACTTGGCGCGCTATCGGTTATCAAACATTTTTAGCTTATTTAGCAGCTATGTTGATCTATCAGATCTCAGTACTTGCAAGTGGCAATTATTCAATCTATAATGTGATACTTGTTTTATTAGGTATCACATTGATCGTTTACGGTTTATTTATCAAGAAAAGTAAACCGCAAGCGTTAGAACAAGCAATAGAAATGAGGGATTCAGAATGGTCGCAACACTGATCTTAGGCTTAGTGATCTTTGGGCTAGTAGCATGGATCGTGTATACTAGGATCATTAAGCAAAAAAACAGCGAATGTGGTTCGTGCCACAATGTTGGCTGTCCGCTGATCGATGTCCAAAAGATCAATAAAAAAGAACATTTATAGATCTAAAAGGGTAAGAAAGTAATTCTTACTCTTTTTTTAAGGTGTAAAATTTAACTATTTTGATACGATCTGTGCTAAACTATTCTTGTTAATGTAAGTGCTTTAATTGCTAATTTTAAAGCTTTTTTAAATATTTAGAGAATGGGGTGTAGAGGAAGATGAGTACACGTGAAAGATTTGAAATGACTGAGATAAATGGACGTGATCGCTTGTTTTCACCAACTAAAACGATCATTGAGACTGCCTTTTATGGAAATAATGTTCAGGCGGTAACTGACTTAAAAATGGCATATGAGCTAGCTAAAAAGAGTCCAAAAACGATCGTGACCGATCAACCGATCAAGCATACCAGTGAACTAGGCTTGCCTAAAGATGCTGTGATGTTAGTTGATAATCATGGGCGAGTTGTAGGTAGAACAGCAGCTGCACGGAAGATCTTAGACCGCCCTGGGGTAGATAATGCTGAATTAGAAGCTGTTTTGCGCGAAGCAGTCTATCAAGGTGAAGTGCGTCAGTTTTATCAAGCGCAAGCGATCGTAGGCTTGGACGAAGAGTTCATGTTAAAAGCTCATTTAATGGTACCAAAGGGATATGAGGTCAATTTGCTATCGTATTTACTGAATTTCCAGATCCTTGATCCTGAGTATGCCAAGCGCTATGCCACTTCCAAACCGTACAGTGAAGACGATATATATATCTACTGTGATCCTGAATGGCATGATCCTCAATATCCAGATGGTTTAGCGCTTTTTGATCCGGAACATAATGTGGCTGCGATCTTAGGCCTACGGTATTTTGGTGAGTTAAAGAAGTCGACTTTGACGCTGGCTTGGGCAACAGCGCATCGTAATGGCTATACCGCTTGTCATGGGGGCGAAAAGACATTTCATTTCAAAGACAAACAAGATAAAGTCTTTGCTTTCTATGGTCTTTCAGGTTCAGGTAAATCGACCTTGACCCACGCTAAACACGCTGGAAAGTTTGATGATATCACGATCTTACATGATGACGCTTTTATCATTGATCGTAAGAATGGGAGTTCGATCGCCCTTGAGCCAGCGTATTTTGACAAGACAAGTGATTATTTACCTGGTTCAAAAGAAATGGAGTACTTCACTACGGTAATGAATGTCGGGGTCACTCAAGATATGCAGGGCAAAAAGACTTTGGTGACCGATGATCTACGCAATGGCAATGGGCGGACGATCAAGTCGCGTTATTCAGCTAAAAACCGGGTCGATCGTGAACAAGCACCACTAGATTCGATCTTTTGGATCATGAAAGATGATAGTTTACCACCAGTCGTTAAATTATCGGATCCAGTGATCGCAGCGACATTTGGACTGACTTTAGCAACTAAACGTTCGACTGCGGAAAATGTTATCGGTGAATCCCGAGACAAGCTAGTGATCGAGCCTTTTGCTAATCCATTTAGAGTTTATCCGTTGACAGAGGATTATCAAGACTTCAAGGAACTCTTTGAAAAACAACAGGCTAATTGTTATATCATCAATACGGATTCGTATAATGGTAAAAATATCGATAAAGATACGACTTTGGGGATTTTAGAAGCGATCGCCAATGAAACGGTCGATTGGACTGAATTTGGTGCATTACCACAGATGAGTTATCTAAGTATTCCGGGGTATGAAGTTGATCTAAATGATGCCACCTATGCTAAAAAATTACGCCAACGTTTGCAAGATCGTCTAGATTGGGTAAATAATTACACCAAGACTCATCCTCAAGAAGAGTTGCCAGTTGAGATCACCACAAAATTAGAAGAATTGATCACAAAACTGGGATAAAAAAAACAAGTGAATTTATAATCTAAATTCACTTGTTTTTTATTTTGTCTATATTATTGACTGTAGTATATTTTCTTATTAAGATTTACTTAGATAAAAAGCTGAAACTAGCGGAAAAGAATATATATCCATAAAAGCAACCAATTTAAATTAAAAAAATTCAAAATAAAGTTTTTAACTTGCTTATCCTTAATGTACAAAAGAAAATTGTAGTAAGATACAAACTCAAATAGAATTATTTTGGAGGATAGAATGATGTCGGAAAGAAACAATAAATTATTAACTGAAAAAGATTTGAATTTTATATTGCCATTATCTATGTTGCCAGTAGAAAAAAAGTTTAATATTTTTAATTTAAATAGAATATCAAATGATGAACTTTTTTCCTCAGATGTGTGGGCGTATTTTCTGACCCCAGATGAACAGCATAAGATGAAAACTATTTTTTTAGAAGCACTGTTTAAATTAATTTTAAAAGATGAGTACAATAATGAATTTTCCCAAAAGCTCAGAAATATTAAAGTTTCTCGAGAAGTAGTTACCAATGCTATTAGTAAATCTGAAGATTCTAAATTGGGCAGGATAGATATTGAAATAGTAGGTGATTTTGGTGTATTGATCATAGAGAATAAAATAAATTCTGGGGATGAAAACAACCCATGGGGAAGTTATTATAGTAGAGCTAAAAGGGATTTAGCAGATCTACGCATCGAATCAGGAAAGATTTATGCAGGTTTTTTAACAAAGTATGCTTTAGATCCAAAAAATGAAGAATTTGAAAGGATCAAAGGCTTAGAGTGTACAGATTTTAAATTAACTTATAGGCAGGTACTTGAGCAGGTAGAAAAAATAATAAAGGAACAATATGATGTTGCCAATTTTGAAAATAGAAGCTTGGAGTTATTTAGACAATTTTTAGAGTTTTCAGGGAGAAGGAGAAGAAGTATGGATATCCGAAAGGGAATACACGTATGTGATGTGTTTAAAAGTGATATAAAAGTAGCAAATGAAAATATTAAGGAACTAGATAAAAGTATTGATGCTTGGTTAGATGAGTTGATTAATAAGATCAAAGATAGGTATGGGAATAAAGCTGAAAGCATATTAGGTTCAGCTTGGGGAACGAGTTGGGGAAATGGCAATAGCAACAATGAATTGATAGTTGGAAAAGAGCCATATGCTCATTGGATATTTCGAGGAAACAACACGAATGAAATGACGTACAAGGATGGTAGTGGAAATTTTTCAATAGAGTTTTATTATGTAAGATCTTGGGGGGAAAAGGAGTCTGAAGATACTAAAGGATCGGTTTATTATAAGTTTTGGAGTGGAGAAAAGCAAAAAGGTATAAAACCTAAGAAATTGGCAGATTTTTCAGAGGATATAGATGAAGTAGCAGATAAAGCTGTAAGTAAAATAGAAGAGATTAGAGAAAGAAAATGCTGATAGTGCAAAAAAAGCGGATGGAATTGCTATCAAATCCATCCGCTTTTTTGCAATTATCAGCTCTTGAGCCAAAAGTGGTAAGTCAAAATGACTAAGCTTATAGTATAGATCGTACCTACGCTAAACAAGATCAGGCTTAACATATCTGTCCTAGAGTCAGCAAAAGCTAATAAGATCAAAGCCAAAGATGAGCATGATCAAAGCAACATGTTTACCAGCTTTAGCGGCTGCTAGCGGTGAAATGTCACCAAAAGTGTTACCAGCCAGCAAACGTAACCATTTACCTCTAAAAAATTGAATACATAGCACTAAAAATGATCCACCGACAGTTAGTAAAAAAAATTTGCATTCTTATCACCCATTCAGTGTGGCAGGTCACCAAGCTAATTTACCATAGTAAGCTTTATTTTTGGCTTTTAGGTCAAGACGTGCCCAGTAATCGAGGATCGCAGCAATACAAAAACACAGCGGTTCATCGGCCTGTTCAGCAATATGAAATTCTAAGGCAGTCCCAGTAGCTGTTTGAACTTCTGAGATCGTCATGATACA
Source organism: uncultured Lactobacillus sp. (assembly GCA_910587695.1). GTDB lineage: Bacteria > Bacillota > Bacilli > Lactobacillales > Lactobacillaceae > Ligilactobacillus. Next base: position 6,088 of record CAJUNC010000027.1, on the reverse strand, counting down.
TTGGCGTCCATGGTAGACTTTGTAGTTAAATGTCATTAAATTACCGATGATAAACCAATTGAGCCCTTTGACAAAGAGCATTTCATGGCTGATACCATAATAACGTCGCAAAGAACCAACATGGTGGCGTTTGTTATAGAGATCAAATTTTGGAAAAAAGCCAAGGGTCCGCTGTTTGATCTCGGCTAGTCTTTCACCTGTAACGTCATAGACCGATAAGACGCCAGGTGAAAGCCCCCATTTGCCAACTAATAGGTAGATCAGGCGACCAGAACTATCTTTGACGCGGATGGTCCCGCGATTTGACAGTTCGGTGCGTCGAGTATATAGATTGCGCACATTAAGCACCTCGCTCTTGCTAGCACTGATTGACTTTAATTTTTCTTAGCTAAAACTTCTTCGATCGCGATCCCAGCACCATCTTCGGTGTTAGGAGCAGTGACGTATTTAGCCAACAGCTTAACTTCATCACTGCCGTTGCCCATAGCGTAACTGATCCCAGCAGCTTTGAGCATTGAGACGTCATTGTTATTATCACCAATTGCCATTACATTGTCCATTGGGATATTCAAGCTATCCGCATAGGCCTGAAGTGCGACACCTTTTTGAGCATTGACGTGGTTGATCTCAATATTTCCGGGACCCGAGGATGTGATCACAAGATTATCATTTTTAGAAAGTTCATCTTTGATCGGTCCTAAAACTTTTTGCCCTTCAGGACTAAAGACCACGATCTTGCCGATGACAGTTTTAGGATCATCAACTAGGTCCATATAGTTGTCAACATAATTGATATTCATAAGTTCCATCCGAGCTGAAGCCAGCGTCACAGCTAACTTATAAGGTGTATCAGGACTAATGCTTGCTAATAATTCAGCAAAATTTTCGATCCGTTTAGCCTTATTATCAGAGCAAACACCTTTAGCTGTGATCACTTCAAAGTAGAGTCCATTTTTTTTCAAAGTCAACATGATCTTTTTGGCAATGGAGTCTGGGATCGGAGCAGCGCTGATCTCTTTACCTTCTTCGTCTAAAACAAAGGCACCATTCAAGGTGATCATTGGGCAGTTAAAGCCTGCTTCAGTGATCAGCGGCTTAACTTCATCGTAAGCACGTCCAGTTGAAACGATAAAATGGACTCCTTGTTTTTGTGCTTCTTTGACTGCAGCAGCGTTTCGCTTGGAAATGACCATTTTGTCGTTTAACAATGTTCCATCCATGTCAGACGCAATAATTTGAACCATAGTATAAAATCCCACCTTAATTTATCTAATGTCTTCATTCTAACATGAAAGTAAAAATTTTACACACTCAGTACTTGTAAGCGCTAACAGTGTTATTATTTTTCAGTTATGGTAAAATTAATGCGAGGTGTAATATATTGAAAGAATTGATTCATAATGATTGGCAGCAAGTTTTAGCGCCAGTGTTCGAATCGGAAAACTATGCCAAACTGCATAACTTTTTAAAATATGAATATGGTCATTACGTGATCCATCCGGATATGTACCACATCTTTGAGGCCTTTGAATGGACTCCTTTTTCACAAGTCAAAGTGGTGATCTTAGGCCAAGATCCGTATCATGGACCAAATCAAGCTCATGGTTTGAGTTTCTCAGTTTTACCTGGGGTCAAAGTCCCACCGTCACTGCAAAATATCTATAAAGAATTGCAAAGTGACTTAGGGATCGCGCCAGTAAACCATGGTTATCTAAAAAAGTGGGCTAAGCAAGGTGTATTATTGCTCAATTCGGTCCTGACTGTTCGAGATGGGCAAGCATTTTCTCATCGTGATCAAGGCTGGGAAGCTTTAACAGATCTAGCCATCCAGGAATTATCCAAGCGACCTATGCCAGTTGTATTTATCTTGTGGGGAAAAGCAGCACAAAATAAGCTGGCTTTGATCGATCAGAGTAAAAATGTAGTCATCATGTCACCACATCCGAGTCCCTTATCGGCAAGTCGGGGATTTTTTGGTTCAAAACCATTTTCAAAAACGAATGCAGCTTTAGAGGCAATGGGGGAAACACCGATCGACTGGCAATTGCCACAGACCGTAAACGTGTCACAAAAAGGAGGATTTTAAATGGAGATCTTAGAAACATTAAAGCAAAAAGTAAGTAAGCAAACACTGACGTTGGTCTTCCCAGAAGGAAATGATAGTCGGGTCGTTAATGCAGCTGTTCGCCTAGCGAAAGAAAAATTATTGACGCCGATCGTGCTAGGCTCTAAAGAACAAGTTCAAGCGCATAGCCGTGAACCTTTACCACAAAATTTACAAGTTCTAGATCCAGAAACTTATCCTAAAGAAGAGTTTGATAAATTAGTTTTAGCTTTTGTGGAGCGCCGTAAGGGAAAAAATACGCCAGAGCAAGCTGCCGAGATGTTAAAAGATGTAAACTATTTTGGTACGATGTTGGTTTATTTAGGTCAAGCAGATGGAATGGTCTCGGGTGCGATCCACTCAACTGGGGCGACAGTTCGACCAGCTTTACAGATCATCAAGACAAAACCAAATGTTAGACGGACGAGCGGGGCTTTTTTGATGTTACGTGGCGACGAAAAATATATTTTCTCAGATTGTGCGATCAATATCGAGCCTGATGCCCAAGATCTAGCTGAGATCGCGGTCGAGAGTGCTAAGACCGCACGTTTATTTGATATTGAACCCCGGATCGCTTTGATGAGTTTTTCGACTAAAGGTTCTGCTAAGTCACCGTTGGTTGAAAAAGTGATCGAAGCGACTAAGATCGCTCAAAAATTAGCTCCTGAAGAAGAGATCGATGGCGAATTACAATTTGATGCTGCTTTTGTGCCAGGGGTCGCTGCCAAAAAAGCACCTGAATCACCGATAGCTGGGAAAGCCAATGTCTTTGTCTTTCCAGAATTACAATCCGGCAATATCGGATATAAGATCGCGCAACGTTTAGGTGGCTTTGAAGCAGTCGGTCCGATCTTACAAGGGTTGAATCGACCAGTTTCAGACTTGTCACGGGGATGTGACGAAGAAGAAGTCTATAAAGTATCATTGATCACAGCCGCACAGGCAGCAGATGGGAAGTAACATGGAATTTCAAGTAAGTAATGCAGAGCAGACACAAGCGCTCGCTCAAAAATTGGCCACATATTTAAAGCCACAAGATCTTATTTTGTTAGATGGTGATCTTGGAGCAGGAAAGACGACTTTTACAAAGGGGTTAGCCAAGGGGCTTGGGATCAAAAAAAATGTCAAAAGTCCGACCTTCACTTTGATCCGTGAATACCATGAAGGGCGTTTACCCTTGTATCATATGGACGTTTATCGTTTAGAAGATACTGGTGGGGCCGATCTGGGGTTAGAAGAATATTTTAATGGTGAAGGTGTCAGTGTAGTCGAGTGGTCACAATTTGTCGCCGATGAACTTCCAGCGCAATATTTGGTCGTCAAGCTGTTAAAAGATGAAACAGATGATGATAAGCGCACACTGGTCTTTGAACCACATGGCACTCACTATGAACAATTGATAGCTAACTTATAGTTGGCAACAATGTTATAAGCTAAAAATTGTTTGCCAACACAATAACAAAGGACCTACCATGATCTTAGATCATGCTAGGTCCCTTGTTATTTACACGGTGTTGAGCGCATTAGCGCACACTTTTTAATTATTTATTGTATTGACGCACAAAAGGTTTTAATTTTGTTGGGCCGAATTCTTTAGCTTGGTGTAATAAGATCTCAGCACAAGCATGGCTATCAAAAAGCGCATTGTGGTGATGTTTTAGGTCGATCCCTAAACTATCACAGACGGTGTTTAATTTGTGGTTGGGTAGATCTTGATAAAACTTCTTACTAGTTTTGACGGTATCTAAGACCATAAAGCTCGGTGTTACTAGATCATAAGCGGCTAGTGTTTTATTTAAGACACTACAGTCAAATGGTGCATTATGGGCTACTACTAATTGATCTGGGGTAAAAAAGCCACTGATGTGAGGCCAAAGTTCCGCAAATGTAGGGGCATTGGCGACATCTTTGGCTGTAATGCCATGGATCTTGGTGTTAAAGCTCGAAAAGTTAGTCTGTGGATCGATCAAAGAATAAAGCTCATCAACGATCTGACCATCGCGGACAACAGAAAGCGCTAATGAACAGGCACTACTTCGTTTAGCATTAGCAGTTTCGAAATCAAAAGCAATAAAATTCATTGATAACTTCCTTTCATGTCATGATAAATTCAATTTAGTTCATTGGTTTCTAGTAAGATCGGGCAGTGATCGGAACCAGTTATCTCAGGTAGGATCTGACTATTCTTTATTTTTGGAAGTAAGGCATTGGAGCAGATGAAATAATCGATCCGCCAGCCAGCATTGCGTGATCTAGCATTGAAACGATAGCTCCACCACGAGTAAGCCCCAGTTTTATCAGGGTAGAAGTGTCTAAAAGTATCGGTGAAGCCTCGCGCTAATAAGGCAGTCATCGCTTGGCGCTCTTGGATACTAAAACCGGCATTTTTTTGATTTGGCTTAGGGTTTTTGAGATCGATCTCATTATGAGCAACATTTAGGTCACCGCATAAGATGACTGGCTTTTTGGTTGCTAAATCGGTCAGATAGTCGCTAAAAGCAACTTCCCATCGAAGGCGAAAATCCAAGCGCTTTAATTTATCTTGCGAATTAGGGGTATAACAATTTACAAGATAAAAATCTGCATACTCTAGCGTTAAAACACGACCTTCTTGATCGAATTCAGCGAGCTTGAGTCCTTTGGATACAGCAAGCGGTTTTTTCTTGGTAAAGATCGCTGTTCCTGAATAGCCCTTTTTTTGCGCATAATTCCAATATTGATAGTAATTAGGTAGATCTAGGTCAACTTGACCTGCTTGGAGTTTGGTTTCTTGTAAGCAAAAGAAGTCAGCATCTAAGTCGGTAAAAACTTCTAAAAAATTTTTCTTTAGAACAGCTCGCAAGCCATTCACATTCCACGAAATAAATTTCATCAGCATGCCTCACTATTAAATAAACTTATTTACCTAAGGATAAGCCAAGGACTATCGCAAGTCAAAATAAAAAATGGTAAAATTAAGAAGATAAAAGAGATTTAAAGGTGTAAAACATGACAATGACAATAAATGAAAAAATCATAAATGAATTTCCTGAGATCAAGATCCGTTTAGCTGAACCGTTATCTTTGTACACCAATACAAAAACAGGTGGGCCAGCGGATATCGTGGCATTTCCTACAACGGGCAAACAAGCACAAGCTTTAGTTTTATTTGCTAAGGAAAACGACCTTCCCTTAACTGTGATCGGAAATGCTAGCAATTTGATCGTACAAGATGGTGGTATCCGTGGCCTAGTGATGATCCTGACTGAATTAAATGAGATCTGGTGTGATGGTAGCAAAGTATATGCTACTGCGGGGGCCTCTTTGATCGAAACGACCGAAGTAGCGTATCAACACGGCTTGACCGGTCTAGAATTTGCTGCTGGTATTCCAGGTTCGATCGGGGGAGCAGTCTTTATGAACGCTGGGGCTTACGGTGGTGAGATAAAAGATGTTTTAGCGAAAGTTACCGTTGTGACGCCTCAAGGTGAGCTAAGAACTTACACTAATGAAGAATTAAGATTTGGTTATCGGATGAGTCGTTTACAAGCTGAAGATGATATCGTATTAGAAGCAGTTTTTGAATTGGCAACAGGTGACAAGCAACAGATCCGTCAACGTATGGATGAACTCAATTTCTTGCGGGCATCTAAACAACCACTGGAGTATCCGTCATGTGGGAGTGTCTTTAAACGCCCAGTTGGCCATTTTACGGGGAAACTGATCCATGATGCAGGGCTTCAAGGCTTTACGATCGGTGGAGCGCAAGTATCTAAAAAACACGCTGGCTTTATCGTAAATATCGGTGGGGCAACGGCGACAGATTATTTGGCCGTGATCAAGCATATTCAAGCTGTGATCTTAAAAGAATTCGATGTACGATTGGAGACTGAGGTTCGGATCATCGGTGAAGAAAAATAAAATGAAACTATAACAAAAGACCCATCATGGGCACTGGGGTCCGTCAAGTATACAGTTTAAATAGAAAAATAGTTTATGCGGTTT
>CAJUNC010000026.1 GCA_910587695.1 uncultured Lactobacillus sp. | reverse complement strand
TCATTCGCACAAAATGACAAGAAAAACGCTAACCACACAAACGTCAGCGTTCCAGTCATGATCTGCTTGTAGTACAAATGCTTGATGTCCCACAGCGCAAACACCAATGCGATCGTACCGACCACTGCAAGCATAAAAATGAACGGTGGATCATCAAGCGCAGCCAACGGACTATGATCCCAGTCAAAAATACCTGTTGACCGCTTAACGATAAAGAAAAACGCCAGAGAATAAGTCTCCAGCGCTTTTAGAAGCCAAAATCGGTTCTTTCTAATATTTTTTAACATTTTTAACACCCTTTTCCTACCCGCCCACCACAAAAAATCATTTAAGATAAATAGCCTTGTAGCTATCGAAAGCCGAGTAATTATTATCGATCTGGTCTGTACCGTAAATATCTTTCCTTGCTGGTGTCCATGGTGTTGCTTGTGAACCTTCCTCAACTTTGATATTTGCTAAATACAAGTCAGCAGATACCCCTTCTTGAATGGTTGCGTTATTGTCAAAACGAATATATCCCTCATCGTTATTTCCAGTATTAAAACTTACCGACTTATTTACCACTCCACTATTACTTAACTTTTGGCTCGCAATTGGTAATATAACTTCTGTCCAAGAGGCTTGGCTAGTGTGCATGCGTGCCAAAAAGTATACATCATAGCTTGCCAAAGCATAATTATGAAACCCAGAAAAGCTAATAGTGTAAATTGTATTTGGCTTTACTCTAAAACGATCCGAACCAACGGTTACTTCCCTCGTTGTACTTTTATTTGAAATAATAAGCATATTTTCAGTATTATTCTTCCAAAATGGGTGCTTACCTAAGTACGGTTGGCCAACGGTATTAGTATCAGTCCAACCATTCAAATTCTTAAAGTTACTTGAATTTGCAACTAAATTGATCCCTGGTATCTGCAAATTAGTGACTAGTTTTAACTCGTCCGACAATTTATCAAAACTATTCTTTAACTCAACTCGGCTTTGTCCATTAGAAACAGATACTACTTTGCCTTGTAGCGTTTGCCGATTACCGCCACCGAACATCCCAGCTGGTTCGGTTCCGAATGGTACAACTCCAAACGGATATTCTAAATATTCAAACGTTACTTCTGAATCTACTTGTAAAGCCTTATCAACGATCATAACTAGACCTCGTGTAGTCATCGTGATCATAGCTCGTGTACTTTCACGTAGTCCGTTGTATGCTGAAACACCTAGCGTGTATGTCGTTTTGGGCTTTAGGCCTGTAATCTCAACTTGTCTTGATGTTGTTTCTTTGATCTTGACGTCATCTTTATAAATACGATACTGCATTTGCATCAACTCCAATTCAAAGTCACGCTATTAGCTGTCACATTTGAACTACGCAAGCCACTGACATTGACTAACGCTTCGTATACCGTGATACGTACTAAGCTAGACTCAACGCCACCGATTGTAGCTTTAATATCCGTTGTACCAGTATTTTTTGCGGTAATATTCCCATTTTGATCGATCGTCGCTACTTGCGCATTCGATGACGTATAGGTAACAGCGCCATCCGTTTGATTTGCTGGGTTGATCGTCACAGTAGCTTTAGCGATCCCGCCAACTTCCAGCGAAGTCGAATTGATCGTTAATGTAACTGATACCGCAGAGATACCGGATGTCGCAACAGTCACAATGTTAGACTTCTCGCTTTCACGTAGCCCATTATGCGCAGAAACAGCAAAGCGATACGTTGTTTTAGCTTTTAGATTTGTTGCGGTGTATGTCGTTGTATCTGTGACTTCTGCAACTTTTTGCAGTTGTCCAGTCGAGCCTTCACCACGATAAATGAAAAACTTCATTTGTGATCACCCGCCTTAACCTTCTGGGAACATTTTGTCATAATCTTCTTTTGCAAAATACTTTACTTCAACGAATAATTGAACGTCTTCTTTTGTGAATAGACCCATTTTGTAAAAACGGTTCACTACTTCGTAACTGTATAGCATACTAGTTAGCCTCCTTTGCATTATTTGCTTGTTGTTTCATCAATGTTGCTAAGATAGCAGCACCTTGTTCCTGACTTTTCTTCAGTGCACCAACATCTGCTTGCAGTTTAGCGACTGTCAACATTTGCTGAGCTTCTTTCTTTTCCGCAGGCGTTACTGCTGGAACGTTATCCGGGCGCTGTTGTTGTGCAAATTCTTTGTCGAATTCTTCTTTAGTCATTGACACCCACTCTGTTCCGCTCCACGATGGTGCATACATTCCTGTACCATCTGCATTGACTGGCGCAACTGTTGTAGCATTAGTTGGGATTGTTTCATCATCAGCGATCACATCAGTATATGCAAAGCGCTTAGTATCATCAAAATAATAAATCAACATCTAATTTCCACATCCTCTCTAGTTGTATAAGATACCTGCAAATTTAATATCCATTCCGCCATTATTCCATTCACTACCACGGGTGTAGATGGTTACAATTGCTTTATCTGGTTTAAAATCAACATCATATTGTTTTGCATCGTCAGAGATACGTCTGCCAACTCCAAAAGAAGCAAACTTCGTAAAACCGTCTAAATATGACTTTGGAATAGCTAAGGCTTCTTTAAACGTCCATCCTTTGAGTGTGACATTTCCGATATAATTTTGAAAATAGATGATCGCAAAACTATCGAATTTGAAGATGAGACCCTTGCAAGCATTACGGTCAACGCTAAAACCATTGATCGGCGTAAACTGCTCTTTTGAAATTTCTACTACACTACCGTTCATACGTTCAAGCTCAGCTTTGACCTTATTGAAATTTTGTTGGATAGCCTCCGGACCACCATTCATACCAGTAACGATCGCTTCTAACGAGATAGTCATAAACTATCACCCTCCTTTATTTTTCCCAATCTAATTTTTCCGTTTCATCATTGATCCGTGTCGCACGTAAATTTCTTGGTGCGATCACTGTTGTAGGCTGTTGATCTGTTTGCGGTGGTGCAACTGAATCAGATGAGATCTGATGTTGACCATTCCCCGCCAAAGCACGTCGATCATCGACTTCGCCTAGATCAAAGCGCAGTGTTTTATACCCGTCAATCAAATACCAGTAACCATACTTATATTCAACGACCCCACGCATTGCATATGCCGTTGGCAAATGGATCACTACAGTATTTAGATCTTGATATTCGATCTGTGGTGCTACGCTAGTGAAGTTAGTACCGCCAAACGATCCACTTGGACCAGTACCAAAGCCCCCGGTTTCCGTGCCAATCGCGTATTCGTAATACAAAACATTGACTCGTGGATTACGATTTTGGTTGTGCTTCAACGTGATCGTAAAGCCTGCAGGAACATATGAAGCAAGCAATTGCTCAATGTGTTCCAATCGATTATCTAGCGTTATATAGCTACCGTAGCGGTTAGAATTGCGAGCTAGAATAACTTCGCTGTCGACTGTCGCATTTGCGATCACTTGCAAAAATTGGTTCTCTAAGTCGGTTTGGCGTCCTTCAACTTGCCCTTGTCGATTGATAAGCTCAAGTTTTAGATTGTTCATCGCTCGCTTAAACTCTTGCTCGTCATTGATCAGATACTGTGCGATACGTGCTGTATAGATCGCCCACTGCGCTAACGTCTCACGCACGTCTTTACCGTACATTTTTTCTCTAAGCCAAGTAGCGACTGTTTGAGCGACCTTTTCAACATCACCCACCGAAATATCACGCTGAAGCTTTTTTAGATCCTCTTGCGTGATCGGTGTGTTATCTCGATATGTCACTTTCTCACTTCCTTTCAATTAAGATAAGCTTTGAATTTATCACTTGGTTCTGTGTTCATATCAACGTTGCCAATGATCCCAGACACACGGCCTTTGCTTGTGTATTGCCAAAGATCATAAGGATGTGTAGGCTTCGTACTATTGACGATAGATCCATCATTTTGTCCATAGCTGGGGATCCAGATCGCACCAGCTCTTGCAGTATTCAAGTTGAAACTACTATACAGATGATTTGCGATATATAACACGATCTTATGATCTGGGACACCTAAAGTATTGAGCTGTGACATGAACGCTTCAATGCCGGCTCGCATTTGAGATACATTACCGCCCATCTCAACGCTTTCCACATCGATCGCATAAAAAACAGGCTGTTGCTTGTTAGCAACAACCCGCTGTGTTCTCTCAAAGAAATCTCTAGCTTCTTGCTGTGCGTCCGATGTCGATGTACCTCGGAAATAAGCATACACTGCATATTTACCGCCGGCGCTGATACATTTTTGCAAGTTCTCCATGTATTTCAAATCCTGATGCGACGATCCATCTTGTACTCTGATGATGCTTAAAGTTACGTCATCTCTGACAACGCTATTCCAGTCGATAACACCTTGCCATTCCGAGATGTCAATAATTTTCCCGATGTGCGCAGGTTGTGGCTGTGGCGTCTGTCCATTGAATTTGTTTTCCAGTTCCTGCAAAGCCTGCTGTAAGCTTTTAATTTGAGCATTTGAACTTTTAAGTGCCTTTTCGAGATCTGCAGTGCTCAACTTCTGATCTCTGATCAAATTATAAAAAGCGTCACGTTCAGCATCATAAGCTTGCGATGATTGATTTCTATACGCATTTACAGAAAGAGGATCATTACTTAGAGTTATCGTTGTGTTTTGAACTTGCAATAGATCTATCGACATTGACACGATCCGTTCATCGATTTCTAGGCCTTGCAAAGAATTCTGTACGGTAACAGTATCTCCACAATCGAACATAGCGACACCATCTTTGATATAAGATAGGTCAACATATGTTAGTTGTATCTCGTATTTGATAGCTTTTTGTGAAGCTAGATAAGCACGTCCCTTCTGCAACAAAGTATCAGCAGTATTGACATCATCCCACGTCTGAACTTTAGCTCTGATCCCAAATTCTTTGATCAATTCTTCATCTCGCAGATACTCGTTACCACCATTAGCACTAGCGATCGTTAAACGTGGACTTGATACCTCAGTCTTGTTTTCTTCGTTTGTTTGACGCTCTTGTGTAGCTCCCAACGGTTTAAGGACCGTTACTACTTCGGTAGGATCGATATTTCTTGAAGATGACAGCAAGTTCTTAGCCAACTTTATCTTCTGCGTAGCCGTTCCACCAATCTTTGGCATATAGTCAAGATACAAATTTCCAGCCTCATTGCGAACTCTAAGCTCGCCGCCTAAACGGCTGACTAGTTTGTCTTGAATATTATCATACGTATCTTTTGTATCATCAACAAAACGATAGACATTATCAGTTGAATTAGTGACTGTAACATTACCTAAGCGTACCTGCTTAAAGCTTTCTACTTGCTTGTTGTGCTCATTGATTAGCGCTTGTAGAAAGTCTTTAGGCGTTGTATCGTGAAACTCTCGCCAAGGCTGTACGCTGTCATGCAAGAAGCCCTCAAGTCCTTCACATACAGCTGTTTTTTGAATGACACCACTAGTATCCATACTGTCTGAATAAGTTAATACACGACCTTCAAAAAGAACTTTGTTTTGATCTGGGCGTGTTACTTTCACAAAGAATTTGTACGGCTTAATAACCGCATAGAGTTTATGTGAGGGATCCAGTGTAAACGTGAAGCTATCATAGGCGCTAACGCTCTTTGAAACTGTTGCAGATACTAACCTAATACGTTGGTAGATATCTGAATTAAGCAACATTTCTGGGCCATTCCAGCCTTCCCTTATCGTTACTCGATAGCCTTTGCTCATTAGATCACCTCTTCTGTCCAATCAAATGATACTTTGCCATTGCCAATGATCGTGATCAAGCTTTCACCCTTGGGTAGTATCAGGTCATCATTTGAATTACCACCACTACGCAAGTGATAACGTTGATCATTCAAAATAAGATCTACTGGATTTTCACAAGTAACTGTAAGTTCTGCTTCGCGATCCCCTGTATTGATCAACATCAGATTTTCAAACTCCTTGACATCGAACTCAGTTTCTTGCGCTGCATCAAGGTCAAAGCTAAATGGATCCCAGACATCATCAAAACGCTTTTTGAGTCGATAGGCATCACACTGAAATGTGATTGTAAGCTTTGAAAAGTTATAGTTTTCTTCTAACGTTGGTGCTGTCTGAACTTCACCCATAAAGGCATAATTCGGCATAGCATCATCACGTAACAAAATCTTTCCAACTGGCTGATATAGCCAACGTGTGATCTCTGTCACTCGATTATACAGTGCGTATGGATCTTCACGCCCAAAAGGTATTTTGCAAGGAAACGTGATCGTACGTTCATCATACACATTTTCGCCATATACATTGCTCAAATCTACTTGCTTAGAGCTATACGGCAATTGTATTAAACTTTTCCGCTTTTGAGGTAGCGTTATTTGCTTTGTATCCAAAACACGCATGTCAAACTCGCTCGAATGTCTACCGTTGAACGTAAAGCCATACGTTTTACTAGAAATTGACATCTATCGCCATACCTCTCTTTCCTAAAATATCTCTTTGGTTTCGCTCATGAGTACCGTATCTTTCATAAGCGACTGCAAAACTTCGACCATCTACCTTAACTTGCTTATCAGCAATGATATCAAGTTTTCGATTGATAGCTTCGATTTGTTGACTATAATCAGTACCCGTGTAGCTTTGCGTGCTATGAGTAGCGCCAACGCTTTGACTCGTACTTGGCGCCATACCGTAACCGTTTGATCCACTAAATTTAGCGCGATCGATAATATGTGCGATCTTTGCGCTAAAGCTGTTCGGGTTGATCTCAGCCCGTTGCTTGATTGCACTAGCTAACAAGCTGTCTGCATTTGGCTTGCGATTGTTGATCACAAATTCGTCACCATCTTCTGCGATCCACGCAAGCTGCTTGTTGTATACATGACCGCCGTTAGCATAACCGTGACCGTGTCCAATTACGGCTAACATGTCAGATCCGTAACGTGCTTTAGCATAATGGATCGCAGCTAACATATTGTCGTAGCCATTGAAAATATCTTTGTGGCCCGGAAAAGCATGTGCATTAAATGTCGCTGAAATCGTCTGTAATAAACCTTTTGCGAGATCACCAGTCAACGTGTTAATGTCGACATAGCCACCTTGAACTGCTTTAGGGTTCCCCCCAGATTCGCTTTGAATTTGGCGTAACCAAGCCTGTACATAAGCATCTGATGTTGGTAAACCGTTAGCGGCTAATGCCTTTTTAACATATGGTTCCCAACGTTTTGCACCTTCACCTGGCGGGTTTCCTCCAGATTCATCAAACTTCTTCTTAAATCCGTCTAAAATACCTTTAAACCAGTCAACAGCTTGTTCAGGTACATATTTACCAGCACCCTCTCCGATGTCATGCCAAATAGCTTCAGCACTATTCTTACTTTTCTTGAAAAGGCCCATTAATACACCTAACGGATCCTTTAGAGCATCTTCTAATTGATCTATCTTATCAGCTAGCCATTCGCCAACATCACCACTGACATCACCGATCCAGTCGGCAGCCTTTCCTAACCAATCACCAAAACCTTCTTTATACTGCGGTAGCCCTAGCAACATAGCTGTTTGTTTAGCTGGCATAACAGCATCACCAGCCTCTAAGTGGGTAAGTACGTTACGCTCTTGTGGTAATTCAACCGATCCATCACGTCTAAAAATAGCTTCTCGATATGTTGGACTTTCTTCGTCATTGACCAACGCTAGTGTTGATCGTGACATCCGACCACCATCTTTTAAACGTGGAATAAGATCAATGGTCTGTTTTTTACCACCGAAGAAATGAACTACGCCATTAATACCTTTAATACCACCATTCACAAAATCAATGATCCCATTAAATCCAGCCTTAGCAGCATTTTTCATACCATCCCAAATCCCACTAAAGAATTTTGCAACGCCGTCCCAAATTCCTCTCCAAGCACTGTCAATACCTTTAGCAACTCCGATAATGATATCTTTCAGACCGTTAATTGCTCCCGACCCAATAGACTTAATACCGTTCCAAATATCACTAAATAGGTTTTTAATACCATTCCAAACGCCAGACCAGTTGCCTTTGATCGCATTTGTTACGATCTTGATGACGTCTGCTATCACATCTAAGGCAGTTTTTACGATTGGCTTCATTATCTCCCAAACGCCATGTAAGACGCCCTTGATCAAGTTCCATGCACCTTTCCAAAGACCACTGATAACACTCATCGTTCCAGAGATAATACCCTTTATAATGCCCATCCCTAATTTAACGATAGGTTCCATGACTTTCCAAACCACTTTAACAGTCGTAGATAAAGCATTCCAAGCAAGTTTCCAAGCTATTTTAATTATTTCCATTTCGACTTTGATAGCATTAGAAATAATCTTCATACCAATTTTTACAATTGGTTCAATTATTTTCCAAGCCAACTTAACAGCACCAGACATTAAGCCCCAAGCTGTTGACCAACCTTTCTTTAAGACCGTCATTTCAAGATCAATGATAGCAGAGATAACTTTCATACCTGACTTAACAATTGGTTGGATCTCTTTCCAAATATTTGAAAGTGGCTTCTTTATAGTTTTTGTAATGTCATCAATTACTTTTCCGATATTTTTGATCCATTTCTTGATCCAAGATATTACTCCGGATAATCCATCAACAATACCGTGATAGATTTGTTTGCCAACTTTAGCAACTCCAGATCCAAAACTCTTGAGTGCATCCCAAGTTTTATTCACCCAATCTCTGAATGGTTTGAAGTGCTTGTAAGCTTCGTAAACTACGACGCCCAATGCTATTACTGCACCAATAATCAAAATTATTGGATTAGCTGCAAGGAAGTCTCCGAAAACCAAAAGTGAAGCACCGACAATATCAATAGCTCCAGATAGCACTTTAAAAGCAGAGGCTGCCGATGTAACAACGCTCGCAACTGTAGAAGCCGCCTTAATTGCTGTAAAAGCTGTTGCAATTGATCCTAACGCGACACCAACAGCCTTTAGAGCTCCTTCATGTTTAGTAATAGCAGACATTTTTTTATCAGTATCACTCAATGCGGGAATAAGTGGTGATATTTTATCAAACGCAGCACCTAACGCTTTACCAACGTCATTAAGCACATCTGCGAATGTTGAAAAAGCAGACTTAGCAATAACACCCGCCATCTCTCCTAACGCACTTACTACTGGCTTAACAAAGCTCAAAACTGTATTCAAAGCCTGCGATACAGTTGAAAAGATCCGAGCTACACCGCTAAAATCTAGCTTACCTTTCGCTTTATCAGCTTCATCACCCGTTAAACCTAAGCCTTTTGCCAACCCTTTGACAAGGTCAACAGCAAGTGAAAAAGCCCCACCTGTGATCACGCCTAAAAGACCACCAATAGCCTGTTCAATAGGCTTGATCGCATCCATGACTCGATCAAAGCTCTTTTTAAAACTCTCGACATTTTGAGTGATCTCTTTATTATTCAACACACCCGCCACGTTAACTTTGAAACTCGTCGCAAACATAGATAAAGTGTTGCCGATCGCTCCAAAAACTCCAGAAAAGACACCAGCAAGCGTATCAATAACTTTCTTGTTATTCTCGATCGTCTTTGTGATCTTGCCAAACGTATCTTGCACAATGTTGCCAAAACCATTGATAGGTCCAGTAATACGATCCTTACCAAACGCATCGATGACGTTTTTCATACCGTCAACGACTGCAGCTTGTAAGTTACCGATCGCACCTTCAAAAGTTTTGGTAGACTCAGCGGCTTTTTTAGCTCCGTCAGTTTGGCCAAGTTTCATCAAAGCATCACTAAACTCTTGAGCTGTGATCTCACCATTAGCCATAGCATCGCGGAAATCGCCAGTATATGCGCCAGCGTCTTTCATAGCTTTTTGAAGCACGCCAGACGCACCCGGAATAGCATCAGCAAGTTGGTTCCAGTTTTCAGTAGTCAACTTACCAGCACCAGCCGTTTGCGTAAGCATCAGAGCAACTGATTTAAATGTCTCAGCGTTACCACCAGCTTGAGCATTCAAGTTACCCGCCGCTTCTGTCAGCCCCATATAGTCCTTAATACCGTTAGCGGCTAACTGAGCAGTCGTATTAGCGATGTCATCTAGTCCATAGACTGTCTTATTAGCATAGTCCATAACTTGATCAGATGTCTTTTTGATCTCATCTTCGCCAAAGCCACCAAGTTGCATTGTCGATCTAAATTTGTCCATCGCATCTGAAGCGTTAGCCCCTTCAACGACAACATCTTTTAGACCGTCTACTAACATTGTGATCCCATTTAAAGCAGCACCACCAAGAAATGAACCAGCTACAATAGTTTTTAAGCGAGTAAAACCTGTTTCAGTGCTTTCAGACTCTTTCTTAATAGCTCTTAGCTTGTCGCTTGCATTATCATTTAGCTGGACTTCGGTCAATATCTTTTTAGGTAGCTTGTTTAGCAAAGCTTCATAGTCGATGACTTCGCCTTTTTGTGCTTGTGCTAAGATCTCAGTACGTGTCTTCTTTGGAACTCGTTTTAAAAGGGTCGTAAAGTCGTCTATGCCGGCCTTTTTAGCGTCTGCGTCTAACTTTACTTTTTGTTCTTTAGGTAGCTTACGCAAGCTCGTGATGATCTTCTGCGTGCCTTTTTGCGCATCGCTATCATCGACTTTAGGAGTGATCGTAGCTGTTGGCTTCTTTAGTTCAGCGTCAACGTCTTTTTTGACGTCTTTTGCTTCATTCACAACATTACTTGACGCTTTTTTAAAGTCGCTATCCATTTCGCTACCTGCGCCATTACCAAGTTTTTTCAACAAGCTCTCTGCTAGCTGCATATCGCTCTTAAACTTATCGAGTGGCATATCGATATCGATCGTAACAACACCATCAGCCATCTAATCACTTCCTTTCTTGTTGATGTTTAGCCATGTTATAAAAGCCGCTAAAAGCAGCGTCTGCACGTTGCTCTTGCGCTTGAACGTTGAACTGCTGTCCTAATGAAAAATGATCCTTAGCTTCTTGCAACGAGTTCAGTGCTTCACCTTCTAGCCCATCAAGCGATCTGCGTCTTATATCGATAATACGCATGATGTAAGTATCTTCGCTTAAGCCATTAAACAAAGCTTTGAACTCATCCCAGTGCAAACGCTCATTTGCTGGCTTATACAACTCACGAGCTAAATTAATGTTGTAGCACTGCACGAAACTAGCAAATATCGCTTCCGCATCTTTCGTGTACGAGTAGTACTTAATAGACTCCATCTCATTTCCTGCGATATCTTTTTCAGGTTCTGACGATCCATACGACTGCTGACCAATATATTTGATCAGTGCGTCAGTTCCAGTGATCACAAAATCTGGATCAAGTGGCGCATCATCTTCAAAAAACATCTTGAAAGCTGTCAAAAATTTATGATCGTTGTCAAGTACTTCATCGTCGAGCATTTCATAGAATCTAAGCACGTTATCAAATGCTAAGTTGACCGCATAAAACTTGCCGCGGTATTCAATCGATCGGTTTAATTTTTCGGTCAAACTGATCATCTATATCACTTCCGTTTTTTGCGCTTGTTCTTGGTATAAAGACTCATACGATCGTTTTGCTTCTTTTCTTCCTTTTGTTTTTCTTTAATTGAATCGGTATAGATCTTGCGAAGTTCTCCAATCAAATAAGATAAAGCAACTGTCTTTCGACCTAACCGTTCATATAAACGGTGACCTTCGTTTTGGCCTAGTAATTCATCTAATGTTGACATCATTTTCTTGTTGATCTCGTTAAACATATTGCTGATGATTTCTTTACGTCCATCAGCACCGATCTCAGCAAATTTTTCTTCACTGATATCTCCTAATTCAGCAAAATATGTCGCAAGTTCAGCTTGCAATTCGGTCAATCGTTTAAACATTTCGTCATCGATTGTGATCGGATATACTTTGCCAGCAATACGAACTTCTGCTTTTGTAGTGTTATCAATAAGTGCGTCTAAGTTAATTTGTTTTACAGCCATTTTAAATTCCTCCATTTTCGTCTCACATCTCTCGTCTCTGTCGCTTTATTGATTAGTCAGTTGAACCAGTGACTTGATCACTAAGTTTGAACAAACCATCTTCGTCGCCTGCGACAACTTTAGGTTTGCCGTTTGGGATCACAGGTTCGCCGTTCATCCCCAAAACAAAACTAAATGTTTGCTTTGCGTTAGCGTTACCGCCACTTGCAACGATCGTCATGATAGTTACATGTGCTACGATCATTTCACCAGTCGAATTGATCCATAACATACGTGTCTTAAGAGCTTCACCGACGGCAAATTCTTTGCCTGCAACAAAGTCTTGAGCTTTATCGCCGTAAACGCGATGCCCAGAAAAAGACCATTGCGGACGCTTACCAGTGATGTCATTAGATCCGTAAGCGCCACCGTCGTAGTAAGCATCGTTGTTCGCTGTTTCGTTTCCAGCCGGTGTTACACTAGCGATTCCTTTTGCCAAGCGGGCCCACTTTGCGTCGGTAACATCAGCTAGATTGTCACCACCAGTAACATCGATATAGTATTGATTAGTTGAGTTCAGTAAAAATCCGTCGCTCACAGGTTCAGAGTTAGCGACTTTTGTAGTAGTAATTGCCATGTTAATACCTCCTAATTATTTATTGAATGTGTCAACTACAACTTGAAAATCAAGCACATAAACCGCTACTCCTGCAGGATCAGCAGAAATAATGTGTGGGAACGATGTCAGTTGTAGTGTGTTAAAAATAAAACTATTGTCTTGACTGACAACAGAAAAATCATGATCGCCAAGCAATTCAGCAATTAAAAAAAGGCACTGATTGATCAGAGCCTCATCGTCGGAACGCATAGCGATCTCAAAATTGAATTGTTCAGTCTTGTTACCTTCGTAGTCGCAGCTAATGACATTTGATCCTGGTAAAGAATAGATTCTCAATTCGGGAATTTTCTTGCCATTCATATAGCCACGCTTGATTGCAGTTGGCAGTTCAAGCTTGTTGATCACTTTTTGCAAAACACTTTCTAGATCCATCATTGTCCTCCTTTTTCCCAACCAACTATAAAGGCTCTCTTCCAGTCATTCATGTACAAAGACTTAGCCTTTAAATCCCATCGCTTGGTAGCAAGTGGGTGTTGATTTCGTGTGTAATTAACTACTGGACTACCATTGATAACACCGTAAAATTGAGCCCTTGCATACGGAGCTTGCCAACTGATGTGATTTTTAAACGTATGACCAGTATTGGACAAGTACCCACTTTTGAACGGAACAAATTGATCCATGTCAGCAGCTGCTTGATTGGTTGCATGATATAAAGCTGAGTCAAGCCTACTGGATGAACCCTTTTTATCAAATCCATCGCCATGAAAAGAAACTGTTACACTCATCACAACACCTCCAATTCATAACTATAAACACCGTTACTAAAAGGATCTTGATTGACAACGATATTGATGATCGTCCACTCTTTTCCGGCATATTTGATCTTATTGCCTACATCTTCTCTTGAAAGTTTTGGCATCGGATCAGTTACACCCGCAAACAAAAAGACAACTGCATTAGCCGTGATGACACGACTATTACCGTTGCCTGCGTATATCGTTTGCTCTTGTACGATCACATTATTTACCTGTGTTGCTTTCTCTGTTTTGATCGGTTTGCCCCAATCATCTGTTTCATCACTGACATTGCTCTCGATAAATTCTACTTTTTGGTTACACAATTGTTTGCTTATCCGTGGAATGTTTACCATGTTGATGCCACCCCACGATACAACAAACCGTAATGCGCTAAAAGTGTGTAGGCTTCACGACATAAGCCAGCAACGACCTTATTGGATACTTTATCTCCCGGCGTAAGTGATAACCGTCCGATCGACACACTCGAAAAGTTAGAGTTAGCCATATCATACGATGTTCCGCCACCGGCATTGATAAAATCTATTTGTTCACAGATTGCCCGCTTAAATGCTTGGGCTCGCAAACCGAACGTATCTTCTTCAATATTACGGATAACATAGAAGTCTCGAGTTGCGTTATCGATCATACGTTCAGCTTTTTTTGCAATTCTATCAAAATCATTAGTATCTACAGCGTCATACCCTAAACTTACGTAGTCTTCAAAACTAATATACACGGTTATCACCACCTAACTATTTTGACTTAGCTGGTTGTGTTGCCACATAAATAGCTTTCTTAGCGTTCTCAAAAATAACAGCATCATAGTAGCTTAAACCTTTGATCGTCCAACGATAGCCCGAGCGGTCATCTTCTGGCGAGATAACATCAATTGTGTTATATTTTACGATCGGTGCCACAGCAAATAATGGAACTGCCATGAAATTAACGTCATCTGTGATACTTAATCCTTGCAGACGTTGCTTAGGTACTGTCAAAATCGGTGTGCCTCCATCTAATTGAGCAACACGGCGATCGATACCGTTGATCGATTGTTGATTTACTGTAAACGACTTATTGACTCCGTCAGAGTTCTTCAATGCTTTATAGTAATCAGATGATACAAGCATGATCCATCCGCCCGGAATTTCGTTGTCAGTCATGTATTGTTCTACATCATCATAAGCTGCTAGTGCATTCTTGCTGTCGATACTATCCGTTACTAACTTACCACCATCAGTTGCTGTATCATATAGCTTTTGAGCCATGAATTTATCACGATGTGGCACTGTGATACGCTGTGTGTGTTCACGTACAACATTAGCTACTGTATATGCTCCATTTTCAGACATATCAAGCTGATCTAAGTCGTAACCGATCCATTCTTCTTTAGTGAGCTCAATCGTTTCTTTTGTGACGTTTACATTCTTACGTGTGTTGTCACCGTTACGTACATACGCTGTAGCGTCTGCAAAACCGTCCATCTTATTGATACGTACAGAACGTACACCTGTAAAATCCGATTCACTGATTGATTTTGCCCCACCTGTTAAAGGTTGCCAAATCTTAGAGTCAGCGTGAAATTCACTATCGATCTTTGCTAAATCTTTACTATCCAATACAATTCCCATTTTGTTTCCTCCTATTCGTTTGCCATGCGTTCAGCAATCTTAGAAATAATTGGATCTTTGCTAGCTTCTTTGCCATTGTCATTTCCAAGGCCTGCACCAACAACGATCCGTCCGTTTTGATGTGCTTTCTCATCTTCAAATAAAAAGGCATTATCTTTTTTGATCGCTTCGAGCTGATTATCAAAGCCATTCAACTTACCATCATCACCGATAGTAATATCATCTGCTTTTAGCAACGCTTGAACGGCAGTGACATTCTTTGCATTTGCATCTCTCAAAGCGTTTTGGATTTTGAATTCTTTAGCCTGTTTGGCAAGCTTAGCTTCGTAATCCTTTGACGCCGCCTTATTATCATCTTGAAGTTGCTTGATCTGATTTTGCAGTTCTTCGCTATCACCAGCAGACTTCTTGAGATCCTCAAGTTGTTTATCACGATCGGTAACTCGTTCTTTTAAACTATCACGTTCGCTAGTTAGTGATTGAACATCATTTTTTAAATCCGAAACAGTCTTACCATGCTCGGTCATTACTGACGTGATCTGTTCATCAGATAAGCCGTGTTCTTTTAAAAACTCTCTTGTTAATGCCATGCAAATCTCTCCTATCGTTTTTATTTTTCGTGGAACGCTCCACGAGATTGATTGCATAAAAAATAAGCCTTTTAACGACTTGCTCGGGTCGAGTGAATTGTGGGTACAACTTTATTCAGCTAACTCAATAAAGTCTATCTTGCCAAAGGGAATGTCATCATCTCCGTAAGATTTACTCCCAGTGTGATTGTAGATAATCATATCATACCCCCACGTTTCATAATCTACATCGACAATATACAACTTCTTCTTATCGCCATTCTTCATAGTAACAATGCACCATTTATGATAAAAAGCATCCATGACATCCCAAATATTGGTTTTTTTATCTATTTTCATCGTTTCTCATACTGCTATATAAAACGTGAACAAACGTAATCAAATATATCAAATGATTACATTTGA
>CAJUNC010000025.1 GCA_910587695.1 uncultured Lactobacillus sp. | reverse complement strand
CTGAGCTAGTCAATGTCATTACCCTCTTGTTAGGATATGGGAACACTAGCGTTGATGGTAGTAAATAAAATTAGGAAAGGAAAAGCTATATTTCTTTCTCAAATGTAATCATTTGATATATTTGATTACGTTTGTTCACGTTTTATATAGCAGGTCTAACAATGAAAATTAACGTAAATTTCAAAAACTATACTATCCCAGCTGAATATGCCAAAGGCGCTTCAATGCAGGATAGCTTACTTGGAAATCCAATCAAATCTTTTCCATTTCAAATTTGTGAGATCCCGACTAATACCAAATATTTGGCATTTAGTTTGATCGACCATGATGCAGTACCAGTCTGTGGTTTTTCTTGGATCCATTGGGTCGTGGCGAATATTCCCACTTCGCATAAACAATTGATCAATATC
Source organism: uncultured Lactobacillus sp. (assembly GCA_910587695.1). Classification (GTDB taxonomy): domain Bacteria; phylum Bacillota; class Bacilli; order Lactobacillales; family Lactobacillaceae; genus Ligilactobacillus. Next base: position 24,302 of record CAJUNC010000025.1, on the reverse strand, counting down.
CCAGAAAATTTCTCGCGTATTGATCATAAGCATTTAAGTGGTAAAAACAGCTTTGCGACCCCCTTTTTAGAAACTGATCTTTCATTGATCGAAAATAATTATGTTGGCCCGACTCCACCTGATAGAGACCATCATTATCTTTTAAAAGTTTATGCTTTAAAAGATAAACTCGACTTAAAAAATCATTTCTACTTTAATGACTTTTTGGAACAAGTCAACTTAGTCTCGCTTGCGAGCTGTGAGATCAAACTTATTGGAAAATATTAAAGAGACTGTTACACAATTAAAAAGACATCTTCAAATCCGAACGTTGGAATTGAAGATGTCTTTATTCATCCCTAAAAATATATCACAGCCTCATTGTTAGGCATTTTATTGTTCTGAGATGTGTACCCGGATCTTAGCCGAAACTTCATTGTGCAACTTTACAGGAACATTGGCGTATCCCATTGCACGGATCGGTGCTGCTAGTTCCATCTTACGCTTATCGATCTTTAAGCCGTGTTGTTTTTCCATGGCTTGAGCGATCTGCTTGGATGTGATCGAACCAAATAAACGCCCGTCTGTGCCAGCTTTTGCCTTGATCTCAACGACATAATTGCCAGATTCTAATTTTTCTTTGAGGACCTTTGCTTCAGCTAATTCTTCAGCCTCTTTTTTTGCTTCGGCTCTCTTTTGACCACGCAATTGGCTCATTGCTGCTGCATCAGCTTGCTTAGCCTTATTGCTCTTGATCAAGAAGTTTGCGTATCCATCAGGAATTTCCTTGACCTCACCGCGTTTACCTTTACCGCGTACGTCTTGTGTAAAAATGATTCTCATAAAAAAATCCTCCCATACGTAGTTTTGCTACTCTTTATTTTCCTGCTCTTGTTTAAGAATTGCAAGCAGTTGTTCTTTGACCGCACTCACAGTTGTATCAGCGATCTGGGTCGCAGCATTGGATAAGTGACCACCGCCACCCATTTCTTCCATGATCACCTGCACGTTCTTAGTCCCGTTGCTTCGCGCTGAAACGCCGATCTTACCTGAAGCCCGCTTAGTGATCACAAAAGAGGCTTCCACACCACTGACATTTAACAGTGAATCGGCAACTTGAGCAGCGATAACTGGATCATAGACTTGATCTTCTTCACCACAACAGATCGCGTCTCCTTCAGCAAATTTAGTCCGTTCGACCAAATGATTGCGTTGCATGTAGCTAGTGACACTTTCTTTCATGAAATGTCGTGCCATCACTAGATCCGCTCCAACTGAACGTAAATAGCTCGCCGCATCAAAGGTCCTAGTCCCAGTCCGCAAAGCAAACGATTGGGTATCAATAATGATCCCTGTGAGCATTGCTGTGGCTTCGAGCTTATTGATCGGTTCGCTGTCTTTTGCTTGATACTCAAAGAGCTCAGTGATCAACTCACATGTCGAACTTGCATAAGGTTCGATATAGACCAAGATCGGGTTATCAGGAAATTCCTCGCCCCGTCGATGATGGTCGATCACCATGACGCGATTTTTGAGCTTATCATAGAGTGGGCGTGCGATCGACATCGATGGTTTCGAGTGGTCAGCCATGATCAAAAGGCTATCCTTAGTAGCTTTTTCCAAAGCCATTTCCGGGGTTATAATTGAACCCTTGATATTTGGATATTGTTCCAACTCCTCTAACAAACGCTCAATATCTGAGTGAAGATCTTCTTTATCTAAGACGATCCAACACCGCTTACCATTCATCGCTGCGATCCGCCGCACCCCTAGACAGGCGCCTAGCGAGTCCATATCTGGATGACGATGTCCCATCACAAAGATCTGATCGGCCTGGTTCATCAATTCGGTCAACGCCTGTGAGATCATCCGTGCTCGAACTCGGGTACGTTTCTCCATCGGGTTAGTCTTACCCCCATAGAAACGAGCTTGGCCATCGACCGCTTTGACGACGACTTGATCGCCCCCACGTCCCAAGGCAAGATCTAAGTTATTTTGTGAGAGCTTTGCCAGTTGGGTCAGATCCGAACCACCATATGCGATCCCTACACTGAGCGTCACAGGCGAATTTTGCTTGGACGTCCATTTGCGCACTTCATCTAAGATCTTGAATTTTTCTTTCTCTAACACTTTGAGCGTCTTGGCATAAGTCAAGATAAAGAAGTGATCTTCATCGACTCGCTTGAGGTAGATACCAAATTCTTTCGCCCAATCCGCTAAGGCATTCGTCACAAAATTTCCCAGGTTAGAAATATCTTTATCATTCATCGCACTGGTAACTTCATCATAATTATCCAAGAAGATCTGCCCGATGACTAACCGCGTATCTTCGTATTCTTGCCGGATCTTGGCATAATGCGTCACATCCATCAGATACAGTGCATCAATATCTTTTTGGACCATCAGACTAAAAGCGCGCCCATGCAATTTGACTTCTATATCTTTGTCCTTATTGTCTTGTTTAGCCGTAAGTTGCTCATAGAGCTGACGATCGACCTCTTTTAGCGGCTTGCCCAGCACTTCTTGATTGTCAAAATAGCGTTGCATATAAGGGTTGATCCATTCGATATACCCCTCTTTGTCGTAAAATAAGATCCCGATCGGCATTTTGATCAACGCATCCTGTTCACCACGCTTGATCCGATATGACAGATCAGAAATGTATTCAGTTGTATCTTCAGTGACTTGCTTTAAAGTAATATAGGCAACTACGGTCATGATAAGCATAAAGACCACGCTGATATATCCTAGAATAATATTGGTTCTAAAGGCCAGGATCACACAAATGACCGCTACAAGCGCCAGCATCCAAGCTAACACACGCAAATGTCTGTCATACATGAATTCAGGCAGTTGCCAAAAATCTTTGTTAAAAAATTTTTTCACTGGTTTATCCCCGCATTCCTTTCCCAATTCTTAACCTAATTTTATACTTCTGCTACTTATTCTATCACAAACGAGTTTGACTCTCAGTAAGTATGACTATAATAGCTTGAAAAATCAAGTTGCTTTGCCCAAAATAAAAAGCCACGAGTCGACCCGTAGCTTAGTGTTATGAGTTAAGTTATTCACTTAGTTTAAGTATACGCCCGCAACTATTTATTGTCAGCAATTCAAAACTAAATTTTAAGCTTTCTTTGAGACTTCCCCTCTAAACCAGCTGTTCTTGCTGAAAAAGGCATACATGTCATTTAGGAAAAAGACGCTATAACTAAAGATCAAGGCAAAATTTCCATCGCCTTGCAACATCGTTTGGACCCATAAAGCGATCGTAAAAATCGATGCTAGTGTGAAAACATAGTATTGTTCACGTTTACGGTTCAATTCCAATAGTGCACCCGTGATCGCCATTGCTAAGTTCAAGCTGTCTAAAAAGACCCTAGGATCATTAGTAAAGCTAAAGATCGTATATGTGCATAACCAAGCAACTACAAAAAACAAGCCATATTTGAGCCATTCAAGCCCACTTTCTAATTTTTCAGCTTGGATATCATCGTTCCATTTTGGATCTAAAATACAAAAAATATCTAAAAAGATCAAATACCCGATCTGTTCCCAAGCTGTCGCATAATTTTTCGCCATAAAACCAGTTGCCGCGATGCAAATAGCTGAGATCGCACCACACCAGCCTTGGATCCCTGATAAGTTAGAGATCCCGATCACACATGCAACAGACAGATTGCCCCCAACAAAAGCGAGCAGGGACTGAAGTGGGGTTTGGTCAAAAGATTGGAGCAACGAAATAACTTGGAGCACAAAGTTGAACGCCAATAAAAAGTAACTAAAATATCCCCAGCCTTTACATTGATTCAATAACCACTTGAAATATCCCTTCCGAAATACATTCTTGGAATATTCTGGTAAATGGGTCAATACATCTTGATAACGTTCAAACATCTAAAAACTTCCTTCCACTAGACAATGATTTTTCGCATTTAAAAAATTCAATGTAACTATTATAGCCATGTCTTTCAGCTAAATTCAACTTAAAAAACACAATATATTGTAATTCTAATTTTATTAAATCTATATATTGTGTGTAATTTGATTTTTAAATGTTGATTTCCCTAAGTTTTTCTTACGATATTTATATCTTTTTCTTAAAAGACAAGAATTGATTTCTGGTGGTAAAATTAAAATGTAGCTAGATATAAAATCAATGAGGTGTTTTAGAGATGAAATTAAAAAAATTAGCAACTGCATTCTTGGCGGTGCTGACCTTTTTAGGGGCAATTTTGATCAGTCCCAAGGCTTTAGCCGCAAGTAGCAGTAACACACATACGTTAAATTCCGCTTATGTCGTCTATGGATCCGGCACGAGCCAAGAAGCACGCCAAAATTTAGCTAAGGTATTTGAAACTGATTCTTCATTCAAGACTTTGACCGCTACAGCTACCGATTACAATAAATATATCGCTAATGGCTCTAGCAATACGACTGACGCTGCAATGATCAGCTCTGTTGCGATCGCGCCTGGAGATCCTGGCTCTGGGGTCAAAGTCAACATCAAAGACTACAATGGTTCTAACAACATTACCCAAGTAACTTCCCAACAATATGCAATGGTCGCACAAATGGCGGGGGTAACTGATGTCAGCATCGTCGTGACCGCTAACCGTCCCGTTTCAGGTGAATCAGCCTTAACTGGGGTCTACAAGGCCTTAGCCGAAGATGGCGTTTCATTGAACACAGAAAACACAGCGACAGCTAACGAGATGCTTTCAGCGACTCAACCGGCGATCGACGCCAACAAAGATGATGCTACTTATCCTGGTAAGTTGATGGCAGCTGTTGGTGATGTGTCCAAGCAATTGGCACAACAAAAGCAAGATAACCAAGAACTAGCTACAAAACAAGACATCGAAGATATGTTAAATAAGGCTTTAGCTGACCGTGGTATTCAAGATCAAACGACCTCAGAGCAAGTAACACAGATCTCAGGTGCTTTGGTAAACTTCCAAAATTCACCGATCAGCTCAAGCAAGACATATATCAATAACGTGACAAACACGATCAATAACGTTAAAGATTCGACTGGTAATTTGATGAATAAAGCTAAAGACTGGGCTAACAGTGCTCAAGCTAAAGAAGCCGTCGAACAAGCTAAAGGCTGGTTTACCCGCTTCATCGAATGGGTCAAGAGTTTGTTTAATTAGTATTTTAAAATAACGCCAAGAGCCCCCAAACATGTGTTGGAGGCTCTTAGCGTTATTTTGACGACTAGAAGGACAAATAGCGGATAATATCACAGTCTCTGATCATTTTCTCAAGCTATACACCTTGTAATACCCCTAAAGCTGAGAAGATCCCAAGGGCGCATAACAAGCCACCACTGATGATCCCTAACCACAAACGGCTACTAGAAAGCATATTTTTGTGATCTGCGACGACTAATTTGTGATAATAGCGATATGTCGCATAAAGTTCAAACGCCCCTAGAACAAAAATTATTGCACTTAAAACCAAACCTTTGACCATTTTTTCACCCTCATTGCTATTTTATTCAATAATACCACATTTCTTCTATAAAGAGCGCTTGTCTCTCTTGAGCGATATCACTTATCATTATGGTGGGGCTAGTGTGCAGAAGATGACGCTTATAAATTATGCTAGTTAATTCATAGAAATGAGGTCCAATATGAAAAAAATCGTTTTTACCGATTTAGCTACTAATTTGTATACCGCACCAATTTTCACTATACTTGAATTCAATGGGCGGACATTTTACGGAACCAATCGCCAACTGCCACTTGCAATTTTATTTCGCAAAAATTCACTTGCTTTTGCGAAAACACAATTTGAAGCAACACATCTCAAGCTCTTCGATGACCGCGACAATTTAATGCTTACTCTACCACCCGAGCAGATCACCCAGGCTTGTCTAGGAATGTATCTAGCTAAGATCACGCTTCGACCGTTGCCTCAACTGACAGAGCGTTTTATCTTTTCTCTGATACTTAAGTTAACCGACGACCGCCAGATCCAACTGCTAAATGGCGAAACGCAGGCGATCCCTCAAGTGATATCTTGGCTTACCGACCAAAATATCAAAATTGATGATCCAATGCGCCTAGCTTCTAAACTCGATGCATCGACCACGATCGACTTTAGAAGCTTTACTGTACTCTCAAATGGAACTGAGTTTGCTAGGACTCTCGAGCTAAGCTAATTGCTCCACTAGTCATCGCTGAGTGCACAACAATGCGGGATCTACCATGATGGTAGGTCTCGCGTTTTATATTCTAAAACACATTTTTGCTACACATCTTTTTTATGGACATAAAAAAACTCCGTGATCGGGGAAAATCACGGAGAAAAAGGTTATGTTATTGGGGAAATACTATCCTAAAGTAAATCTAAGATAGTTATCACTTACTACATAAAAAGGGGAGAAGATTGATTCATCATCAATCTACATATCTATAATACACCTAAATGACCCAAAATGGCTAACTTTTTTATTGATTTTTTCTTAAGAATTTAAATTATATTTTTTTCATATTAGACAAAGTTCGGTTATTATATTCGACTTTTCCACAACTTTATCCACATACATGGTTATACCTTTACAAATCAAAGATTTACTAATAAGATTTTTAAAAATCTTTCTTACTCTTTAAGCGATAAATCGTATAATACCCAATAAAAAAATATAATAGTTCGCCTTTAAAAAACGAAATTTTTAAAAACTTTTTTTCGAAAAAATCTATCCAAACAAAAAAACGCCTCACAATGAGACGTTTTTTGATTAATCTTCGGCAACGAATGGCAATAAGCCCATGATACGTGCACGTTTGATCGCAACAGTAAGTTTACGTTGGTTCTTTGCGCTAGTACCTGTTACACGACGTGGCAAGATCTTACCGCGTTCTGAGATGAAACGCTTAAGAAGGTCTGTATCCTTGTAGTCGATGTATTCGATGTGGTTAGCAGCGATGAAGTCAACTTTACGACGGCGACGTCCGCCTCTTCTTTGTTGTGGCATTAGATTTCCCTCCTGTCAATTTTAGAATGGTAAGTCATCATCTGAGATATCGATCTGTTGACCACCTGCAAATGGATCAGCAGCATTGTTACTATTGTTTGTATTGGTATCAAAACCATTACCTCCAAAAGCATCATTGGTCTGATTATTTGCTGGAGTCCCAAATGGATTAGATGACTGCATATCATTTGAAGGAGCTGAACCTTGCACATTAGCGTTACTGCTGCCGTGTTGGGCACGATACCTTTCTGATTCAGCCTTGGATTCCAAAAGTGAGAAATTCTCAGCTAAAACTTCAGTAACATAAACACGTTGACCTTGTTGATTCTCATAAGAACGGGTTTGGATCCGTCCTTCGATCCCTACTAAGGAACCTTTGTGGGTAAAGTTAGCGAAGTTTTCGGCTGCTTTACGCCACATTACACAATTGATGAAATCAGCTTCACGTTGACCTTGTTGGTTGGTGAAACGACGGTCGATCGCGACAGTAAAGCTTGCCACGGCTGCCCCTGAAGGCGTGTAGCGCAGTTCAGGATCTCGGGTCAAACGACCTACTAGAACAACTGAATTGATCAAAGTTCATTTCCTCCTTTACTTTATTTATAGTCTATCTTAGTCTTCACGTTTAACGATCATGTGGCGTAAGATACCATCATTGATCTTGGAAAGACGGTCAAATTCGTTGATAGCGTCTGCGTTTTCAGCTTTGATGTTTACGATGTGGTAGACACCTTCTGTGAAACCACCAATTTCGTAAGCAAAACGACGCTTAGACCAGTCTTTTGATTCTACGATTTCAGCACCATCATTTTTCAAGATGTTGTCGAAGCGTTCAACTAATTCATTCTTAGCTGCTTCGTCAAGTGATGGGTTGATGATGTAAGTAATTTCATAATTTGTCATGACTGTTTGCACCTCCTTATGGACTATTGGTTCTTTATCTAAAGTAAGAACAAGGAGAATCTAAAGCTAATTTTGTTTAGATACTCACGAAATAGAATTATAACATTATTAAAACTATTTTGCAAGGGACTTTGAACTACGACTACACTTTATAAATACGCAATTGTTGGCGAAATTTTTTTCTTTTTTCAAAAAATTTATTTCCGCTAATTATAGGTAAACATAAAAAAATAAAATTTCCAAAGTTGTAACTATTGACATTACATCAAAAAGAAGATAGGATAATGTCATCAAATAAATGTAATAATTAAAATTACAACAAAATGGAGGAATTTATTATGACAAAAGTTGCTGTAATTAGTGCTGATGGTCGGGTCGCTGGTCACGTTATCAAGGAATTAGTTGCTCGTGGCTATGATGTTACTGGTTTTGGGCGCAAAGATGAAAATACAACTGATGCGCAAACATATATTAAAAAAGATCTGTTTGATCTCACTAAAGCCGATCTTGGCGAGTTTGAGATCGTTGTTTCTGCTTTCGGGACTTGGAAACCAGAAACACTTCATCTTCACGTTGAAGTTATCAAATATCTAACAGCTCTTTTGGCCAAGACAGACAAGCGTTTGATCATCGTTGGAGGTGCTGGTAGCCTCTATGTTGACCCCGAACACAAGACTCAGTTAGTCGACACACCAGATTTCCCAGCAAAATTTTACGCTTTAGCCAAAGCTCAAACTGATGCCTTAACAGAATTACGCAAACATGATGATGTTGATTGGACCTTCATCAGTCCAGCCGCTGATTTCCAAGTTGACGGGAAACGTACGGGTGAATACATCCTTGCTGGTGAAGAATTGACCCTTAACGACCGTGGTGAAAGCATCATCAGTTATGCTGATTACGCGCTTGCCATGGCTGATGAGATCCAAAATGGTGACCATATCAAAGAACGTATCAGTGTTGTCCGTAAATAATTATCTATAGACGCAAAAAATCCACAGTACTCTTAAAAGTACCGTGGATTTTTTTGTGGATAAATTATTTTTGGAATAAATTTTAATTATCCACAGTTTTATTCTTCAGTCTTTTCTTCTTCAGCGGGTTCAGCTTCGACTTTAGCCATCGTTGAAACCGTAGCATCATCATCTAAGTTGATCAACTTGACCCCAAGTGTTGCCCGACCTGTTTGGGAAACATTAGCGAGGTTAAAGCGGATCATAACACCCTTATTCGTGATGACCATGATGTCTTCGTCCCCATTGACCGTTGTCATACCAGCGAGTTCACCGTTTTTGGCAGTGATATTTGAGGTCTTGATACCTTTACCACCACGACCCTTGATCGGATATTCGCTAGCCGGTGTCTGCTTACCAAAGCCTTTTTCAGAGATGACAAAGACTTTACTATCAGGACGCAAGATCGAAGCCCCGATGACATGATCTTCATCACGCAAGCGGATACCGCGGACCCCAGCAGCTGAGCGTCCCATTGGGCGGACAGCTGTTTCAGCAAAGCTGACGGCATAACCACCACGAGTTGCAATGATGATGTTTTGTTCACCATCTGTGATCGAAACATGGATCAATTCATCGCCATCGTGTAAGGAGATCGCCTTTAACCCATTCTTTCTGATATTACCAAATTCAGTCACGGAAGTCCGTTTGACTGTACCTTTGACTGTGGTGAAGAATAAGAAGTGCGAATCATCACGCTTATCAGCTTCAACATTGATCACTGTTTGGATCTTTTCTTCTTTATCGAGGTCTAGTAAGTTGATCACAGGGATCCCTTTAGCAGCTCGACCATATTCTGGGACCTCATAGCCCTTCATGCGATAAACTTTACCCACATTTGTGAAGAACAATAATTCATCGTGGGTCGAAGTCGTGATCAAGTGTTCAATGAAATCATCATCATGCACGCCCATACCTTGGACGCCACGACCACCGCGCCGTTGTGCTTTAAAATCACTTGTTGGCAAACGCTTGATGTAACCGTTATGCGTCAAAGTGATCACAACATTTTCTTCTTCGATCAAGTCTTCATCTTCAATGCTCAAGACTTCACCGACCATAAGTTCAGTCCGGCGTTCATCGCCAAAGCGTTCTTGGATCTCCAATAATTCTTGGTAAATGATCTGATAGATACGTTCTTCGTGCGCTAAAATATCTTTGTAATCGGCGATCGCTTCCATCGTCTTTTGATATTCAGCTTCGACCTTTTCACGTTCCAGACCAGTCAAACGAACTAAACGCATATCCAAGATCGCTTGGGCTTGTTTATCACTCAAATGATATTCATTCATCAAGCGATCCTTAGCGATATCACCACTCTTAGAATTACGGATGATATTGATGATCGCATCGATATGGTCTAAAGCGATCCGCAGACCTTCTAAGATGTGTGCTCTTGCTTGCGCCTTTTTCAGATCAAATTGTGTTCGACGACGAATAACTTCTTCTTGATGCTTCAAGTAATATGTCAAGATCTGCTTTAGACTCAAGACTCGTGGCGTCCCATTAACGATCGCCAACATGTTGAAGTTAAAGGCAGTTTGCATCAAGGTCAATTTGTATAAATTGTTCAATACGACCGAAGCACTGACATCACGGCGCACATCGATCGTGATCCTCATCCCTTCACGGTCAGATTCATCCTTGATGTCGGTGATCCCTTCGATCTTCTTATCTCGAGCTAATTCAGCGATCCGTTCGATCAATTTAGCCTTGTTGACCATGTATGGTAACTCATGCACAATGATCTGTTCACGGCCATTTTTTAATTCTTCGATCTCGACTTTAGCACGTAAAGTAACTGAGCCTTTTCCAGTCTCATAAGCTTTTCTGATCCCAGATTTGCCCATCACGATCCCACCAGTCGGGAAATCAGGCCCTGGTAAAGCTTCCATCAAGTCTGCCGTCGTTGCATCGGGGTTTTCCATCAACACATGCAAAGCTGAAATAACTTCAGCCAAGTTATGTGGTGGGATATTTGTTGTCATCCCGACTGCGATCCCGGTCGCTCCGTTGACTAATAAGTTAGGGAAACGAGCGGGCAAGACTTCTGGTTCACGTTCAGTGCCATCATAGTTTGGCTGAAAATCGATCGTGTCTTTGTTGATATCACGCAACATCTCCAATGTGATCTTAGACATCCGAGCTTCGGTATAACGCATCGCAGCGGCCCCATCACCATCGACCGAACCAAAGTTACCGTGACCATCAACTAAGAGATAACGGTAGCTAAAATCTTGCGCCATTCGGACCATCGATTCATAGATCGCCGAGTCCCCATGAGGGTGGTACTTACCCATAACATCCCCAACGATCCGGGCTGATTTCTTATATGGTTTATCCGGAGTCACACCTAATTCATTCATACCGTATAAGATCCGGCGGTGAACAGGCTTCAAGCCATCACGCACATCAGGTAAAGCGCGCGCAACGATAACACTCATCGCATAATCTAAAAATGAGGTCCGCATGACTTTGGATAAATCAACATTGCTAATTCTGTTAGGTACTTCTACCACGTCCTGTGCCTCCACTTCTTTTCTTACTTTTTACATAAATTACAAACTTATACACAGTTTATTCACACTATCCTGTGCATTATGTGCAGAACTTATTGTCTACTTTTATTAAACGTCCAAATTGTCCACGAAAGTTGCATTTTCTTCGATGAATTGACGTCTTGGGCCGACTTGATCGCCCATCAACATTTCAAAGACTTCATTTGCTTCCATCGCATCCGATAATTCGACCCGTAAAAGGCGTCGGTTTTCTGGATCCATCGTAGTTTCCCACAATTGTTCGGCATCCATTTCACCTAAACCTTTGTAACGTTGGATAACTGGTTTTGGACTTGGTGGTAATTGACCTAATACTTCTTCTAATTCTTCATCAGTGTCGATGTAACGGATCATCTTGCCTTGGCGCACTTGGTACAATGGTGGCTGTGCGATATAAACATAGCCTCGTTCGATCATTGGACGCATAAAGCGGTAGAATAACGTCAACAATAAGGTTCTGATATGAGCTCCATCGACATCGGCATCGGTCATGATGATCAATTTGTGGTAATTTACTTTATCCACATCAAAGTCATCCCCAAAGCCTGTGCCTAAAGCTGTGAATAATGAACGAATCTCTTCATTGGCCAAGATCCGATCTAATGTGGCTTTTTCCACATTCAAGATCTTCCCACGGATCGGTAAGATAGCTTGAGTCAAACGTGAACGCCCTTGTTTAGCTGAACCACCCGCAGAGTCCCCTTCGACGATGAATAATTCTGAGATCTCAGGGTCTTTGCTAGTGTTATCAGCTAATTTTCCCGGTAAGTTGGAGATCTCGAGACCATTTTTCTTACGCGTAACTTCACGCGCTCGTTTAGCTGCAACACGAGCTTTAGCCGCCAACATTCCTTTTTCCACGATCCGGCGTGCTACATTTGGATTTTCCAGCATGAACTTGCTGAAAGTCTCGGAAAATGTCTTATCTGTCGCAGCTCTAGCATCGGAGTTACCCAATTTAGTCTTAGTTTGCCCTTCAAACTGTGGATCAGGGTGCTTGACCGAAACAACTGCTGTCAAGCCTTCACGTACGTCTTCACCAGATAAGTTAGGTTCATTTTCCTTTAACTGACCAGATTTGCGTGCATAATCGTTGATAACGCGCGTCAAAGCCGTCTTGAACCCTGATTCATGGGTCCCACCTTCATAAGTGTGGATATTGTTGGTAAAGGTCAATAAGTTGGAGTGGAAATCATCTGTGTATTGTAATGCCACTTCAACTGTGATGCCTTTTTGTTGGCCTTCCACATAGATCGGTTCATCAAAAAGAACTTCTTTGCCCTTGTTTAAAAATTCCACATAGTGTTTGATCCCACCAGCATAGTGGAATTCTTCATGGGTCGGTTCTTCTGGGCGCATATCATCGATCGTGATCTTTAATCCCTTGTTCAAAAAGGCCAACTCACGGATCCGCGTCGTCAAAACTTTGATGTCATAGATAGTCGTTTCCGTAAAGATATCTGGATCAGGCAAGAAATGCACTGTTGTCCCGTGTTCATGTGGTTGACTTTGCCCCACGACTTCCATCACATGGTCGACTTTACCGAGCTTAAAGTCCATTCCATAGATATTCGTATCACCTTCACGTCTAACTTGAACATCTAAGCTCGTTGAAAGGGCGTTAACAACTGAAGCCCCGACCCCGTGGAGACCACCGGAGACTTTATAACCGCCTCCGCCAAACTTACCACCGGCGTGAAGCACAGTAAAGACGGTTTCTAATGCTGGACGGCCCGTTTTTTCTTGGATATCGACCGGGATCCCACGTCCATTATCTTTGACCGTGATACTATTGTCTTTTTCCACGATCACATTGATCTCATCGGCAAAGCCCGCTAAAGCTTCATCGATCCCGTTATCGATGATCTCCCATACTAAGTGGTGCAGACCTTGTGAGCTAGTCGAGCCAATATACATCCCAGGACGCTTGCGCACGGCTTCTAAGCCTTCAAGGACTTGGATCTGACTGGCATCATATTCTTTGGCTTTTTCTTCCTTTACTTCTTCAAGCGTTTCTTTTTCTGTCACGTTTAGTACCCGCTACATCTCTATGTAGACTGTCCTTTCTTGGATTTTTCATTTTTTGGATAAAATGTAACAACTTTATTTTTGTCTTCTGAAACCCAGTCGATGTGATTTTCATCCATTTCTGAATTTTCAGAAATCTGGCCATCATCAATATGAAAAATCTTTGGTTCTTTGATCAACTGTTGGGTAATATCATTTAATCCAGGTGTCGTTAAAAAGGTCTGGACGCGCCCTTGGATCGTCTTTAACAAATGCGTTTGTCGATTTCCATCGAGCTCAGACAACACATCATCTAGTAATAAGATCGGGTATTCGCCCGTCTTATGTTTCATCAATTCGATCTCTGCCAATTTGACCGATAAAGCTGTCGTTCGCTGTTGCCCCTGCGAACCATAGATCTGAACATTTTGTCCGTTGACCTTAAAAACAACATCATCGCGATGTGGCCCTAAAAGGGTCGTCCCTTGAAAAATTTCTTTTTGTTGTAAATTTGCAAAACCTTTTTTTAAGGCTTCGGTAATTTCATTTTCAGTAGCTTGGCTTGGTTCTTTCAAGCTACTTTCATAACTAAAAGCTAATTGCTCTTTATCCTGTGTTATCTGACTATGGATCGCTTTTGCATAGCGCTCAAGTTCTACTAAAAATTCCAGTCGTTTCACAATGATCGCCCCAGCAAATTGGGCTAACTGTTCTGACAAGACCTCTAAATAGAGCGTATCCGTCGCTTTTTTTTGCTGGAGTTGTTTTAGATAATTATTTCGTTGCTTTAAGATCATGCGGTACCGCGTCAAATTATAGAGGTAACGTGGATCGATCTGACCAAATTCCATATCGATAAAGCGCCGTCTGATCGCAGGTGAACCCTTGACTAGACTGAGATCTTCTGGTGCAAATAAGATCACATTTAAGTTACCGATATACTGGGATAAGCGCGCTTGCTCGAGATGATTGACTTTAGCCTTTTTACCTTTACGGCTCAAACTGATCTCTAACGGCAAGCTACCTAACTTACGCATTACCCGCCCACTTAAATATGCCTCTTTTTGTTTAAAGCTGATCAATTCACGCTCATTATTTGTCCGATGACTACGCGCCATCGCTAAAACATAGATCGCCTCTAACAGGTTGGTCTTGCCCTGAGCGTTTTTTCCGATCAAGACATTTATCTGTGGTGAAAATTTGACCGCTACCTTTTGATAGTTACGGAAATTGCGAAGTTCCAGCTCTTCTAAATACATTGTCTTAGCTAGCTTTCTTTCAATAGATAGCTGCCTTGATCTTTGATCTCAACACTATCTCCAGGATAAAGCTTGCGTCCACGACGGTTTTCCGGCTCACCATTGACTAAGATGTCATTAGCGTATTCTTGTAAGAACCACTTTGCCTGACCGCCAGAAGAAACTAGATCCGCAATTTTAAGCAACTGGCCTAAGGTGATATGCGGTGTTTTTAAGTGAATTTCTTCTTTCAAAAAAATGCCTCGCTTTCCTTTTAGTACTCATTAAATTATACCTTTTTTAAAAACTAAACACAATCATGGAAACCAATTAAACGCGTTCTGAGCTGATTTGACCCATCTGAGTGTTATGACACCCTAGACAGTAAAACCGGCCCAGAAATTGAATATATGCGTTCTAAATTCTATTTGTACCTTTCAGAGAAAAATAAAAGGCGAGTGGTCAAATCGCCACCCGCCTTTGGCCTCTAAAGCACAAATATTTTAGACTGTTCGAACTGGGGTTATCAATTGGATGAATTCGCCTTGAGCTTCACTTGGGACCAAGGTAAATGGACGCAGTGGCATCGTGAAGTTCAAAGTTACTTCACTTTGACCAAAGGAACGCAAAGCATCTTTCATATAGTCAGGGTTAAAGGAGATGTCTAGATCATTTCCTTCCAGTTTGTTGAAGGTCAATTCTTCTTCAACATTTCCGACTTCAGGGGAATTGCTGTAAAGTGTTGCTTGAGCTGTCCCAGACTGCATCGACAATTTGACCACATTATTGCGTCCTTCATGTGAAAGTAACGAAGCACGTTCGATCGCACGTAAGAAAGCAGGAGCATTTATCTCTAACGTTGTTGTTGAGTTTTGTGGGATCAACCGTTCAGTGTCAGGATAATTTCCTTCGAGTAAACGTGAGTAAAAGGAAGTATTACCTAAGATGAAGAGGATCTGATTTTCTGAGATCTGGATCTCGATGTCTTCACTTAGATCACCTAACATCTTAGCTAACTCGTTCATTGATTGTCCTGGAACAATGATGTCGTAATCGGCAGCACTATCACCATTTAAAGAAAGTTTTCGTTGGCTCAAACGGTGTGAGTCAGTTGCTACAGCTAAAAGTTGACCATCTTTGATCGCTAAATGGATCCCTGTCAAGATCGGACGTGTTTCTTGCTTAGAAGCTGCGATCACAGTTTGATTGATCACTTGTTTTAATACATCACCTGGCAATGTTAATTGTTCACGTGAATCGATCTCCGGTAAATGTGGATAATCATCTGGATCTAGACCATTGATGATAAATTCGGCTGACCCAGATCTGATCGTTGCTTGGAAACGATCATTTACCTCTACACTCAAGCTGTCTTCTGGTAACTTTTTAACGATCTCGTTGAAGAAACGTGCTGGTAAAACCACACTCCCTGCTTTTTCAATGTTTAAAGCTGCATTTTCATCAGCGATCGAGATCACTGTTTCGATCGAGATGTCAGAGTTGCTCCCCGTCATTGTTAGACCATCTTCAGATAGATCTAATTTGATCCCTGATAAGATCTCTAAAGCAGCTTTAGATGAGATAGCACGTTGAACATCATTTAGATATTGGATGAAAGCTGTTCTATGTACCGTAAATTTCATAAGGCAAAATTCCTCCTGTTTGTTAAATATATATTATTAATAAAGTTAGTAGTAATAGTAGGGGCTGTTTATACTGTGGAAAAAGCCCTAAACTCTTTGAAGATCTAAGAAATCACCTGTTGATAACTTGTGGATAACTGTTGAGGTTTATCCACATTGATCCACAGGCAGTTGTTAATTGCGTAATTCAGCACGTAATTTAGCAACTGCTTTTTTGAGCTCGTCATCGCTTTTGAGTGCTTCGCTGATCTTTTCATGTGCATGAATAACAGTAGTATGATCTTTGCCACCAAATTCTTGTCCGATCTTAGGTAGAGAAGCTTCGGTCAACTCACGCGCAAGATACATTGCGATCTGGCGTGGGATGACGATCGTTTTGACACGTTTTTTTCCCTTGATTTCAGCTACAGTAACGTGGAAAAACTTTGCAACTTTCTCTTGGATCATCGCGATCGAAAGCTCTTTGGCCTGAGGGGCACCGTTCAAGCTTTGCAAAGCTTCTGCGGCTAAGCTCGTTGAAACGGGCTGACCATTTAGCTTGGCATAAGCTTGAACACGCATCAAAGCTCCTTCCAATTCACGGATATTGGAATCGATCTGACCGGCAATATAGCTTAAAGTATCGTCAGGGACTTGAAGGTGTTCGGCTTCGGCTTTGTTACGCAAAATAGCGATCCGAGTTTCCAAATCAGGTGGGGTGATATCAACAGATAATCCCCATTTGAAACGCGAGACTAAGCGTTGTTGAAGCTTAGGGATCTCGTTTGGTAGGCGATCTGAAGACAAAACGATCTGTTTTTTATCATCATAAAGAGCATTGAATGTATGGAAAAATTCCTCTTGTGTTCCAACTTTATCTGAGAAAAATTGGATATCATCGACTAATAAGAGATCAACATTGCGGTATTCTTGGCGAAACTCTTCTTGATGCTTAGATTTGATCGAGTTGATGAAATCATTGGCAAATGATTCGCTAGTTACGTATTTGACGCGAGCGTTAGGGTTATTTTCTAACATCTGATGTCCGATCGCATGCATCAAGTGGGTCTTACCTAAACCAACTCCGCCATAAAAGAACAACGGATTATAGAAGACACCAGGCTCTTCAGCGACTGCAAGTGCAGCTGCATGGGCCAACTGATTGCCTTTACCGACCACAAATGATTCAAAAGTATATTTATCATTTAGTGGGGTGCTTTTTTTGGGTGCAGGTGACTTAGACTCAAGTGACCTGACTTCGGGTCCAGGCTCAGCTTCGGCCAAGGGATTGGGCTCGTCAACAGTCTTAACTAAGATCGTGATCTTAGTTGAAAGATTATCTGCAAGTAGCGAAGTGATCTGCGGAATAATGTTTTGTTTCCAGTAGTCTTGGTGCAATTTAGAAGCCACTTCAACGACTAAAGTATTATCGGTGAGCTGTAGTGGTTGCGCAGATGCGATCCAAGTGGTAAATGCGATCGGCGAAAATTCAGCTTCGAATTTATCGCGGATATACTGCCATAAAGTTTCAAGATCGAGCACTAAGATCCCTCCTTTTTGATAAATTTTGCATGCTCCTATTGTAGCATTAAAAAAAAATGTTTTCCACAGGTTGGGTAAAAAAAGTAAAAAATAAATCACAGGGTGTTGATTAAGTTATCCACAAGGCGGGTAGAAATGTGGATAGCTTATTTTTTATAAAAGTTATACACAAAAAATGATAAAAGCTGTATTCCTTGATATTAAAGAGGTATAGGAGTTATGCACATAGGGTTATTTACAAATTGACAGGCAGAAATTGACAGGCTGTGATTTGTGGATGATTTTGGGGATTACGCTGTGGATGTAAAAATTTTATCGACAGCCAAAAAGCGTAAAAGTGGATAAAATGTGCATAAAAAGCACAGCAAAAGCAGCTACTTTTTTGCCGTGAAAACTGAAAAAAAACTTTGAATTTTAGCTAAGATATGGTAGTATTACAAAGTAAGTCTGAACTTGACATCAAGCTACGTTTTTTGTAGGATATTAAGTAACATTGTATAAAAGGAGGTGTTCTGTTGTGAAAAGAACTTACCAACCTAAGAAACGCCATCGCCAACGCGTACACGGTTTCCGTAAACGCATGAGTACAAGCAACGGTCGTAATGTGTTAGCACGTAGACGCCGTAAAGGTAGAAAAGTATTGTCTGCATAGGCCACTGGACCGTCAGTGGTCTTTTTTAGTATATGCGGACTTTTCAAATCATTTGGAGATGGGTTATGAAAAAATCATACCGCGTCAAGAAGGAAGCGGAGTTCCAAGAAGTCTTTACCCAGGGTAAGTCATGTGCGAACCGTATGTTTGTGGTCTACATGATCGAAAAGCCCGAGCAAAAGCATTTTCGCGTCGGAATTTCCGTCGGTAAGAAAATTGGGAATGCTGTCGCACGTAACTGGGTCAAGCGTCGGATTCGTCAGAGCTTGACCGAATTAAAGCCGCAGCTAAAACAAGATTGCGATTTTATCGTGATCGCGCGCCCAAGTGCTGCTGGAATTTCAACAGCTGATGCAAAGAAGAATTTGATCCATGTCTTGCACTTGGCAAGAGTATTGTCGGATGACCAATTTGCGAAGTGAGGTAAATGCAAATGAAGCAAGGGAAAAGACTGGCCGCTGTCATTAGCGTTTTAGGTTTAATGCTCTTTTTGAGCGGCTGTAGTACTGATCCTGTTAATGCCCAAAGTACTGGGATCTGGGATCATTACATCGTATGGAACTTTATTCGGGCGATCGAAGCCTTGAGCAACATTTTTGGCCATAATTATGGCTGGGGGATCGTGATCTTTACGATCATCGTACGGATCGTGATCTTACCGTTGATGATCTACCAAATGCGCAGTATGCGTAAAACAAGTGAATTGCAACCAAAATTAAAGGAATTGCAAGCTAAATATCCAGATAGAGATGTTGAATCCATGCAAAAGATGCGGGAAGAACAACAAAAGCTCTATGCTGAAGCCGGAGTCAATCCAGTAGCTGGATGTTTACCGATCTTAGTTCAAATGCCGATCTTGATCGCCTTGTATCAAGCGATCTACCGGTCAGAAACTTTGAAGACAGGGCATTTCTTGTGGATGCAATTGGGTGGGCGTGACCCATACTTCATCTTGCCAGTTTTAGCAGCGTTATTTACGTTTGCGACGTCTTGGTTAAGTGTCAAATCTCAACCAGAACAAAACATGATGACAACGATGATGACTTATGGGATGCCACTGATCATCTTCTTTACCGCGTTAAATGTGCCCGCAGCCCTTTCATTGTACTGGGTGATCACGAACGCCTTTTCAGTTGTTCAAACACTTGTGATCAATAATCCGTTTAAGATCCAGCGTGAACGTGAAGAAAAGAAACGAGCTGAAAAAGCTCGGCAACGTAAACTTGAAAAAGCTAAACGCAAAGCTCTAAAGAGCAAAAAGAAATAGTATTATCATAACCGAGTTGCTCGCAGGTGCGAGTGGCTCGGTTTTTTTATAAAATCAAGATCCGATAAAAGATGTTTCCCAATGCAAACAAGGGAGCTACTATGATGAAAATTCATCGCGGTAGCTCCCTTGTTTGCATTGAGTGATATATGTTATTTGAATTCTAATTTAAAAGAATCATCTAATAGGAAAATATCAGCTGGATCAAGTCCGCAGACCTGAATTGTTCTATCTTTGGTAATAAAAATAGCACCATAGATTTCGGAGGTCGGTTGCCAACTAGGTTGTGGACCGTCAGCAAAGAAAAGTCGTGTCGTTTCGATCTCTGCTTGGACTGATGTTTTAGTCAAAACGGTGACACTAGCTAAGTTATTCTCATGTGGATAACCTGTTTTAGGATCAAGAATGTGGTGATAAGTTTTGCCGTTAGTTTTTAACAGGCGTTCATAGATACCACTGGTGACAGCTGAACAAGGACCGTATTTGACTGAAAGGATAGGATGGCCCCGTTTAGTGAACGGATCTTGGATGCCGATCCGCCATAACCCATCTGGATGATGTGGAGCGTGTCCTTTAAGTAACAGATTGCCACCAAGGTTGATCATTCCACTACTGATCCCTTTAGCCGCCCAGAGATCTTTGATACGATCAGCGATATAGCCCTTAGCGATGGCTCCAAGGTCAAGTTGCATCCCAGCTTGTTTTAAAAAGATCGTGAATTTGTCATCATTTAATTCGACTTGTGTAGGATCGATCAAAGAAAGTTGTGATGTGATCGCTTCTCTAGGAGGAACATTTGCCCCACTAAAACCGATCTTCCACAATTTGACGAGTGGTCCGATCAAGGCGTTAAACCCAAAATTTTCTTGGCTGGTCTTGATCGCAAGTTTAGTTAGTTGATAGGTCGAGTCACTGACTGCAATGGGCTTGATCCCGGCCGCGTAATTGACGCTCATCAGTTCTGAAGCTGGGCGATTAACAGTCAAGGCTGTTTCATAAGCTTGGAGAAGAGCATAACTATCATCAAGGTCACTTATTTTAGCACCTCCAAAAGCTGTTAAGTAGATATTTGTCCCCAATCCACGATAAGTTTTGTGGATAGTTTTATGTGCTAAATCTTCCATCAGCTTTCTGATGCCCCTGTTGTTGTGTCGATTTGGGCAGGAGCAGGAGCCTGCCCTTTTTTTGGAGTTGAAGTCGATTCTGAAGCGCTAGTCAAGGCATCTTCAGTGTAGATCAAAGCTGGTGGTTCTTCTTCGAGCGTCTCGGTTTTTGTGGCTGTTTCTGAGGCACCGGTTTGTTCATCAGGGAAACTAAACTCAGTATCATCATCTAGGACAAAATTGATCCCATTAGCTTCTTCAAAACTCATATCGGTAGTTTCAGAAGCACCAGTAGTGGTATCTATTTTATCAAGTGCTTGTAAGGCACTTTTAGCTTCTTGTTGTTTAAGCGCTGGAGTAGACGGGATGTATTCGTTTTTTGACTGTACTTGTTGGGCATGTTGTAATTTTTCAAGCGCAGTCGCATAGTGGATGAAGCCATTAAAGCATTGTTCTAACCAGGAAACTGTCCCTTGGTCGATCAAATTACCTTTTTCATCAAAGGCATTTTCGGCACGTCCAAGTAAAAATTGGAAGCCTGGCAATACAAAAGAACCCAGACCAGGAGAATCGAGGATCCGCCGTAAACTCTCTTGGGCTTGGACAGTCCCCAAATTTCCCAAAGACGCACCGACGATCATCACCGGACGTTTTGTTAGAGGGTGGACTTTCCAAGAGAGCCATTCGATCACTGATTTTAAAGCTGCTGGAATGTCATGGTCATATTCAGGTGTTCCAAAGATCACTCCATCAGAAGCTTCGAGCTTTTGAGCTAGATTTAAAACGCTTTGGGGTGTCTGTTCGTAATCTTCGCAAAAGAGAGGAATGTCTTTTATCTCAGTTACCTCGATCTGTGCTTGCGTAGCAAAATGTGAACTCATGAACTGAAGGAGCTTACGGTTGTAGGATTTTGTAGCGTTAGTACCAACGATAGCGATGAATTTCATAATTAGCCTGCTATATAGAATGTAAGCAAACAACACGTGTTTGAGAGAGAAATATAGCTTTTCCTTTCGTAATGAAAATAATTGTCATTGTGGTCTCTTACATTTTAACTTTCTGTGACCCGACTTTTTATAATTACCTATATATAAAGATAAGGATATTTGCCAGTAAGAGCAAGTCTTTTATAGATTTATCACAATTTATTTAAGGATCGATAAACGTAAATTTATTTGGATGTCAACAAATAAAGTCTCAATAATAAAAGTTGTAGTTAATTAAATTAAATGTTCAAAAATAGTTAAAATTTACAATTTAAAATAATAAACTTTAAATCTTTTGTACAATTATTTGCTGATTTATACAATAAAAATAAACCTAAATTTTTATAGAATAACTTAAGAACGTAATGGAAGAAATAAGTTTTTGCTAAAATTTTAGGAGAATGCGATGAAAGAAAGGAAATATAAAAATAATTATATTGAAACCGACCGTAAAACACGGGTCAAGATGTATAAGTCGGGTAAGCAATGGGTAAGTTCTCTTATATCAAATATCGGTTTGACAAAAATATTTAAAGGTATTGCAGATAAGCATGTTGTTGTCCGACAAGAAGTTTTACAAAAATCTGACATTGATAGTGATAGCCTATTAGATTCGAAGACCGAAAAATTGATCAAGGGTGTTGCCACCGCCGGAACACTGGCTGGAGGCGTTTTTGTTACTCAAGGCGTCGTATCAGCTGATCAAGTCGAAAAAGCACTTGAATTACAAACAGATCAAGCTGACATACTCGCTAACGCTGAGACAGTGACGCTTGGAAGTACAAGTTCTTCTGATACAACTAGTGTTTCAAATTCAGTTTCAGTATCAAGCTCAGAATCAACTTCGATCTCTGTATCAGAATCGGGATCCATTTCTAATAGTATAAGTTCTTCAATGTCACTTTCAGAAACTATGAGCACTTCAACTTCTGAAAGTACAGATACTACAGTAAGTAGCGAAACGAAAGAAACTACAAGTTCTGAATTTGAAAGCACCTCCGATTCTAATGTAAGCGAGAGTAATACGCAAAGCACTTCAAATGACAACAGATCAACTTCCACCAGTGAATCTGAAGTTTTACCTGAAAGTAACAGCCTATCATTGAATAGTACTGAAAATAATAGTACCGGAATTTCGGATACAGCTGAAAAAACATACGAAGTAGGATCAGATGGCTGGATATATGAAGTGACGACCGCAGCTGATGGAACTAAAAACTATCGTATGACTTCGATCTTACCACGACCTGAATGGCAAGGAATGAGTTTTGCTGAATTAGGGATCACAGGTTCGAGTTTGCGATCTGTCACAAATGGGACTAAGACGACCTTTACGGTAGATGATTTTATTGGAACAAAAGGGATCTGGTTTGGCGGTAACAACAACTTTGCTAATACACTAACAAATGTTACTGCAGTATATGATGCAGCTACAAAATCGATCAGTTGGACAGTCGTTTATGATGCTAGTTCGGTGTTGACAACAAAAAACTGGAGAGATTACGGAGCATATACTGGATTGTGGATCAATACTGATGCAGATCCTAATTTAGGTGCTCCAACTAATGTAAAAGTTGATGGTCAAAGCACGCGTAAAGTTACTAGAGCAGAGTCATTAGCTAAAGGGGCAACTAACTCTGCCCGTGCAAGTTCTCAAGGGGCAGAATATGTTTCAACTAGAGCTCTTACTATTGGAAGACACACATTTACATTTAATACAGCTTTCACTGGTTCGGTATCTGATCTAGCCAATTTGAAGATCGGAATAGTAGGCGCTTCAGCTTCTGGTAATCCTAAAACGGCTTCAACTGTACAGTATATGTATGATTCAGGCTCTGCGCAATTAAGTGGTCGCTATACCAAAGAAGGTGACACATTAAAAACAGCCTATATTAGTGGGGCAGAAACAACAACTGCAGTTTCTGGTTTGTATCTTGGTGGGATCAAAGATTCTGCTTTACCAAAAGTTACCTATTCGATCAGTGGGACAGTTTACGAAGACACTGATCGAAATGGTATCAAAAATGTTGGGGAGCAAGTTAAATCAGGTGTTACGGTCGTTTTAAAGAATAGTAACGGTAATGAGGTAGCACGGACAACAACCGATGCAAATGGTGGTTATACATTTACTGAACAAATCAGTGGTAACTATACGATAACTGTAGTTCCACCAGCAGGTTACACAGTTGTGGGGAATTCTTATTTCAATACTGCTGGAAATGCTAATGTGACTATCAATGATAGTAATTTGACAAATATTGATGTTGGATTGTACAATTCAGCGTCTGAAAGTACAAGTATCAGTCAGTCGCAAAGTACGAGCCGTTCATTGAGTACAAGCGAATCACAAAGAGCAAGTAGTTCGTTGAGCACAAGCCAATCGCAAAGTGCGAGTCGTTCATTGAGTACAAGCGAATCGCAAAGAGCAAGTGCATCGTTGAGCACAA
>CAJUNC010000024.1 GCA_910587695.1 uncultured Lactobacillus sp. | reverse complement strand
CGCCGATAGTAGTTAGGGGATCGCCCCTTGCGAGGGTAGGAAGTTGCCACGCGTTTTTGCGGAAGTAGTTCAGTGGTAGAACACCACCTTGCCATGGTGGGGGTCGCGGGTTCGAATCCCGTCTTCCGCTTAGTGTAGTGATGATCGCATAAAGGTCACACCTGTTCCCATTTCGAACACAGAAGTTAAGCTTTATAACGCCGATAGTAGTTAGGGGATCGCCCCTTGCGAGGGTAGGAAGTTGCTACGCGTCTAAAACCGTGATCAGTTATTAACTGGTCGCGGTTTTTTCTACCATTTCTCAAATGTTATAAGACTCATACTGGGTAAAAATGGAACATTTCGGTAAGTTTATTTATGTGTATAATATATATAAATGCATAGAAGATGATCGTATATGGCTCAATAGAAGCTATTACGCTCATCTTTTTTACATTTGTTAATAGTAGAAAACCAAAGGCAACTACATAAGAATCGGTCTAATTTCTCAGTGATCTTTTTAGTTATTATCTCCGAATTAGGTACGAAATATTGATATCACTAGCAAATATGTAATATAAAGATATATGTATTTATTATTAATAACTTTTATGTAAATCCATCTATTTAAGTTGAATATACATTAAAAAATAATTATGTACAAATTAAAAAGTTGTGGTATTATTTAATTGTTGGTAGTGCACGACCGATATTTGGTGTTTAAAATTTTATTGAACATCCCGGGTGTTTTGGAGGGAATAAAAATGAGAAGAAAAATGAGTGTTTACTTGGTGTTACTAGCGTTTATTGGCGCGTTCTTTACGACCCCACTAGTAGCAGTTGCAGATGACATTCAAAGCGAGCAAGCGACTAGTGTAGTTACCACCAAAGAACAAGCTACCCAAGAGCAACAAGAAGTAGTGGAGAAAACAACAACATCTGCTGGTAATACTGCTCGACCTGAAACAAATACACAGGTAGTCCAAAAAGAAGCGGTGTCTGAGATAAATCCACGGGCGCCGACCAAAGTTATTGCAGATGTGCAACAATTGTCGTTAACAGCCGATGGAAAAGCAGTGACCAAAATCGACCAGTACACTGACTTGACCTTAAAAATGGGCTTTACTTTGCCTAATAATCAAGTCAAAGAAGGCGATTATTCGCTCATCCAATTGCCTACTGAGTTACGTTTAGTGCGCAATACTGATTTTGAGATCAAAGATACACAAGGAAATATCGTAGCCCACGCAAAGGTCGATGTAACTAACAAGCAGATCAAGATGGTCTATACTGACTTTGTGGAAAAACATTCCGATATCAGTGGGACACTTACCTTGGCTTTACGGGTTGATACTAAGGTCGTTAAAGAAAGCAAAAAGCTTATGTTAACACTTGATGTTGATGGTCAAGTCAAACCTTTAGGCGAGATCGATTATGAAAATCGTCACGATGATTCCAGGGAAGCTTTCTCCAAGTCTACGTGGTTTGTAGACGGAAAAGGCAAAGTGATCCAATATGCGATCCGGGTCAATGGCGGTAAGAAAGATTACCAAAATGTTAAGATCAAGGATATGCTGGTATCAGCTGGCTTAAAATATAAGGCTGGTAGCTTTTCGATCAAAAAAGGTGACTGGCAATTAACACAAAATGGGAACAGTAGTAACGGCTTTTTCTTGGCCAATGAAGTTGATGTGACTTCGCAATACAAAGTCAATGTGGCTGCCGATCAAAGAAGCTTTGATCTTGATTTAGGTGATATCAATGGTGAAGGCTATTTGATCGTTTATCAAGTTGAAGTAGGTCATGATCCAGTACCTGGTGAAGCTTTTAACAACAAGGCGCAAATGACTGCTGATAATTTAGAACCGATCGAATATACAGCTAATGTTGTCTACCAAGCTTCCAGTGGGGATGCCATGGGTTACACCTACACACTCAAAGTCCATAAAGAAAATCAATTAGGTGAACCACTTTCTGGCGCTGTTTTTGATGTGATCCGTGATTCTACTGGCGAACGTGTTCAAACTGTGACGACTGGCGCTGACGGTACTGCTCAGGTCACAGGTCTATTGCGTGATAACTACACCTTAGTTGAAACTAAGGCGCCTGAAGGATATCAAGTTACTGATGAACAACTAAAGATCAAAGCGACTGAATTTGTGATGGGAGCACCATTACTCAAACACGTAGTCAATAAAGCCAAAGTGATCGATATTTCAGGGAAAAAAACTTGGGAAGATAAAAATAACCAAGATGGCAAACGTCCCGAAAAGATCGTAGTCAATTTGATCGCTAACGGTCACAAAGTTCAAAGTAAGGTAGTAACAGCTAAAGATAACTGGCAATATAGCTTTAAAAATGTTCCTGAATATTATTTAGGTAAGAAGATCAATTACGCTATCACCGAAGAGCCAGTTAAAGACTATCAAACTAAGGTCAATGGCTATGATCTGATCAATAGCTATCAACCAGCGACAACTAAATTTGAAGTCAAAAAAATCTGGCAAGATAGCAACAACTATGCTTGCATTCGCCCTAGATCCGTCCAAGTGCAACTCTATGCTAACGGGCAGGTCTACGGTGGTAAGATCGAACTTAGTGCTAAGAATAACTGGCAATACACATGGAAAGACTTACCAGCAAAACAAAATGGTAAAGCTATCAAATATCAAGTTGTAGAAGTCACACAGATCAAAGGATATCTTACCCACCAAGTAAACACAGGTGAAAATCAAGTGACCTTGATCAATCGTTATTGTCCACCATTGAATTATCCGAAACATTGCCATAAACCAAAAGTGCCTAAAAAAGATCATAATGGTAAACACCACGGGATGAATTTCTTCCCAGGATATATTATTTGTTATTAAAATTAAATAATGTAGGTGGTTAATGTTCTATCTAAAATAGGACGTTAACCATTTTTTTGATACCAGCGAGCTAGTTTATGGTGATAGCGTTGCATGGCATTATTGATCTGAGCTTGACTTAACTCGAGTTTTTGGGCGACAAGAGAAGCTTTTTGATAATGAAGATAAGCACAAAAAACTTGGTATTCCAAAGGTGTGAGTAAGGTCGGTAGCTTTTGCAAAAGTAATTCAAGTTCGATTCTTAATTCAAGATCACCAAGCGTTATCGGCAAAATGTCACCTTTTTCATAAAGTAGCCCTTCAAGTGAAATGACTTGTTTTTCTAGCAGACGTTTTTGGGCATTTTCACGTCGCAAGAGCGAACGAAAATGGTTGCAGAGGCTGAGCTTGAAGTAAGCACCAAAAGTAATGTTGGCTTTAGTTGGGTCAAAGGAACAAGCTGTTTGATAACAAATGATCCGAGCCTCTTGTAGTAGGTCATCGGTATCTAAAAATTGTAAGTGAAAATGACCGATCAAGCTTAAGATCATTGGCTGGTATTTTTTAACTAATAGTTGCAAGGCTAAGCTGTCGGCGAAAGTCTTTAGTTGAAATAATAAGTTGGTCAATTCTAAATCATTTTCCATCGTGATCACTCCAATATGTTTGATAACTTGAATATAACAGATGTTAGCAACAAACAAGCACCAGCAATGAAGTCAAATAAGGAAAATTATTAAAAAAAGACCCGTAAATCTAATTTACGGGTCTTTAACGTCAGCCACTTACCGGACTTGAACCGGTGACCCCCACCTTACCATGGTGGTGCTCTACCTGCTGAGCTAAAATGGCATTACTCAATACATAGATTAGTATATATGATTGAGTAATTTTGTGCAAGCAAAAAAGGAATAAAATTAAAAAAATTTTGCTATTTGAGCACTAATTCAGTTTTAAGTGTGTATAGCTTAGGCGAAAGTTGCCGTAAGAGCGGTGAAGGTTCACCGATCGTTATCAAGGTCAGTTCATGCATTGCACGTGAACAGATCGTATACAAGATCCCAAGATCAGATAGGGGGTAACTTTCTTTTGAGATGTCGTAAGCGATGACGGCATCAAATTCAAGGCCTTTAGCGAGATAGATCGGCAAGATAACAACGCCTTTTGGTAAAGCCCGATCTCGATCACCGATCAAAGTTGGCGAAAATTCACGATGAAGCTGTTGATAAAGCATTTTGGCTTGTGCAAGATCTTTGGTGATCAAAGCTACAGTATCATTTGTCGCGAGCTGTTGATGTAAAGCCTTGTTCAAGGCTATAAACCTGTTAGCTTGATCGGGTGAAGCGATGATCTGAGGTAATTTACCATCACGAGTAAATGAGTTGATCGTAGCTCCATCAGGTAATAAAGCCTTCATAAAGTCGGTGATCTGTGCGGTCGAACGATAACTTGTATTTAGCGAAACAACGTGACTAGAGCGCGGTTTGAGATTTTTTTCAAGTAGATCTAATAAAGCTTGTGGTGTTTGGAGCGGATTAAAGAGTGCTTGTTCACTATCGCCTAATAGAGTCAATTTGGCCTGAGGAAAGCAGTGCTTAAGACAGATCAATTGTGGTAAAGTGTAGTCTTGCATCTCATCGACAAAAAGATGAGCGATCCCTTGATTTTGCCCACTACCCGTCAAAAGATCACGTAAGTAAAGTAGTGGTGCGCAGTCTTCTAGCGCGATCTTATGAAATTCTAGGCGTTCACTGAATTCAGTGACACTTTCAGGAAGCGTTTGGGCTAAAAAGTGCTGATACTGTGCATAAATGTCTAAGAAATAGTCATTATAGAGCGCATCATAGATGATCGCAAATTTCTGTTCAACTATCTTGCGCGCTAAATGATCGATCTCATCATCAACGGCTTGAAAACGGCCACGTGTCTTAGTGCCCAATAAGTCGTAGTATTGACGGTCATCTAAATTATCAATTTTTTCTAAGACCCAGCTGGCTTTTGCTTCTTGTTTTATCCGCCGGTTGAGACGCTTGATCAAGATATTTTTGGTCTCGTAGAAGCGTTGTGCTGGTTTCATTTTCAAGGGGAGCCCTTGGTAGATCTCAGTGATCTCTGCTTTTGAAAAGAACACTTGTCCGCCATCTAAAGTGATATCACTAAAGCATAGCTCGGCTGGATCTAAGTGGTAAAGATAGTTTTGGATCATATCCATGAAACTAGCCTCTTCTTTTTTAGCACGGATCTTTCTTTGGTCAGATGTAAGGGTACGCTGTTTTTCATAACGATCAAAGAGTGTCTCAACTTTTAAGCCTTGGAAACGTTGTGCTAAAAATTCAGCTAGCGTTACTTGGCGCATATTGCGCTCGCCTAAACTTGGCAAAACTTCAGAGATATAGTGACTAAAGAGCAAGTTAGGCGAAAATAAGACGATCTGATCAGCTGAGAGTTTATCACGACTATGATAGAGCAAAAAGGCGATCCGTTGTAAAATGGCAGATGTTTTACCAGATCCAGCCACACCTTGAACTAGTAGTAATTCATGTTTGGTATCACGAATGATATCGTTTTGCTCTTTTTGGATCGTCGCCACGATATTTTTCATATACTCATCGTTATGTTCACCCAAGACTTGTTGTAGCATTTCATCGCCAACAGTTTCGTTAGTGTCAAACATATTTTTGATCTGACCTTCAACGATCGTAAATTGGCGCTTCTTTTGCAAATTCGTCTCCAATTCGCCCATTGGTGTTTCGTACGTAACTTTTCCCAAAGTACCATTGTAATAAATTGAGGAGATCGGAGCCCGCCAGTCATAGATCAAAAAGTTTTGGTGTTCATCTACAAGGGATGCAGTCCCAATATAAAGTGTTTCAGGTGTTGTTTCACCTGGATCGAGGATATCGATCCGCCCAAAGTAAGGCGAGTTCTTGAGTTGCTTTAGGGTCTTGACTTGTTTGGCTAAGATCTTTTCATTTTCTAAGTTTTTAGCGACCAATTGCTTTTGTTGTTGAACTTCGGCATTGGTCTCCATTTGATCATCGATTTCAAAAGTATTTATCTTGGCATTTTGTCCATAATTTTTTTCGACCAGTGAAGTTTCAAGTTGAGCTTTTTGATACTCGTGTTCATTTAGCATGAGTTGGCGCGTGATCTCTTTTTCAACTTGATCAACATGAGCTTGTTCAACTTTTTTTGCATTATCCAAGCAAATCATCCTTTCTGTATGAAACGTGCAAAAAGCTTCTAAATTCAGTAATTACTAAAGTTTAGAAGCAGTCAGGTTATTATAACATGGATCTATTGCAGATATGTGACAAAAATGACCAATTAGGCTAAAAAGCGTTTTAGCAAGTTTAAAATTATTTACAGTGAAACTAGTTGTAAGATTTTTGGTTAATGGGTATACTTGTAAAAAATAGTTAAGGAGAGTTTTTATGAAACAAAAAAGATTCAAATGGTGGCAGATCCTATTGGGATCAGTTGTCTTAGTGATGGTGGGGAACTTGGTTTATGGCACATTGAAAAAAAGTACACCTACCACTGAAAATAAGAAATATACAACGGTCAAGGTCAGTCAAGCCGCTCCATTGACTTATTCGGGGAAAGTTGAAGCTGTTAGAAGTCAAGTTTTAGCGCCAACTTCAGGTAAAGCGCAAAGTGTGACTGTTCAAAACGGCGACCATGTGGAGCAAGGCCAAGCGGTGATGACGACTTTTAGCGAATCCTATGAAGAACAAGCAACGGAGGCACGCCAAGCCTTGGCTAAAGCAAATCGTCAAGTCAACCAGCAACAACAAGCAGTCGAACAAGCGCAAAGACAGTTAGCTCAATTGAGTCGCGATGATGAAGGTTATACTGAAATGCAAACACAAGTGACGACTGCGCGTAACCAACTTGAAGATGCTCGCGGAGAAGTGACCGATGCGCAAAATAAATTAAATACACTCAATGGTCGCGTTAATGGCACTGTTACTGCACCGTTTGCTGGGACGGTAACAGTTGAATATGATAAGACTGGGCAACCAAGTGTGATGTTATCTTCGGATGATCTTCAGCTGAGTACCCAACTCTCAGAATATGATTATCCTAAAGTCAAAGTCGGTCAAGACCTCAAAGTAACGGCTCTAGCAACTAAGCATGAACAAATGACTCAATTAGGCTACTTAGCCAATACACCTGCGCAAAATAGTAAAGCCAATGATTCTAAATATGAGTTGACTGCTCCATTAGATAGTACGAAATTTATGGCAGGTCAAACGCTCAATGTAATGATCACCCAGTCAGGAGTGCAAATTCCGCAGACCAGTGTCAAAAATGGTCATGTCTATGTAGTAGAAGATGGAAAAGCTAAGCGGATCGCAGTTACAGGAACGACATCTAATGGAAGTTTTATCGTTAAGAGTGGATTGAATAAAGGTCAGCGGGTCATCGTCGATCCAGATAAGGGGTTAAAAGATGGAAAAACAGTTGAGACCAATGATTGAGCTAAAAAATATCAATAAGTCATATGTTCAAGGCACAAATAGCTATCATGTGCTCCACGATATCAACTTAACGATCGCTCAAGGTGAATTTTTGGCGATCATGGGCCAATCAGGTTCAGGAAAATCGACTTTGATCAATATTATAGGATTTTTGGATGATCAGTTTGAAGGTACTTATTTTTACTATGAACATCCGATCCATGAGTACACACGGGCTCAATTTTCCAGTTTGCGAAATCAAAATGTGGGTTTTGTCTTTCAAAATTTCAAGTTGATCCAAAATATTTCGATCGCAGAAAATGTTGGACTACCTTTGTTGTACGCTGGACAAAAACGAGCATATATCAAAGAGCGTGTCCGTGAAGTTTTAAAAGCGGTAGGTTTAGCAGACTATGAGGATCAATTACCTAAAAATCTTTCGGGGGGCCAACAACAGCGAGTGTCTATTGCCCGAGCGATCGTGACAAATCCCAAATTTTTGATCGCAGATGAGCCGACTGGTGCTTTGGATAGTGAAACCTCTAAAGAGATCATGGCTTTATTCAAACAACTAAACCACGATAACGATACAACGATCATTATTGTGACCCATGATCCTAATGTGGGGGCTCAGGCTGATCGCTTGGTGCATATTTTAGACGGACGTTTGACAGAAGATGTAGATCATAAGCCAAAGGGGGATGCTAATGAAGTTTATTGAATTACTAAAAACAGCGTGGCAGTCGTTAAAAGTCAACCCCAAGCGTAGTTTCTTGACGATGATCGGGATCATTATTGGGATCGCAGCTGTGATCACGATCATCGCCTTAGGAAATGGGGTCAAAAAGCAGATGATCGATAGTTTTAAGACGACTGGTAGTGGTGAACAGACAACAACGATCGAGTTTATGTCGACTGATCCAAAAGCAATCGGGTTTAAGCAAAATGATATTTTAGCGATCGAACAAAACTTCTCGGGCAAAGTCCAAAAAGCTCAGATCGATACTAAAACAGCCGGTATCCAAAGCTATGCTCAATTTGGCAATGCCACTGATACGACGGTCACCTTGGGCGTAACGACTAAACCGATCGATAATTCCTTGATCATAGAAGGCAAGAATTTTACGCAACAGACCTTTTTACAAGCTAGACCCCAAGTGTTGATCACTAAGGCGTTAGCTAAACGTGAATATAGAGATATTGAAAGTGCGATCGGCACACCTGTCTTCATCAATAACACCAATTATATCGTTGCTGGGATCTATCGCCAAAATCAACTAGCCGAGGCAACTGATCCAACTTCAGGTGATGTGATCGTTCCTAAAGATGTCTACTTTGCTAATGGAACGAGTAAGACG
Organism: uncultured Lactobacillus sp.; assembly: GCA_910587695.1. Classification (GTDB taxonomy): domain Bacteria; phylum Bacillota; class Bacilli; order Lactobacillales; family Lactobacillaceae; genus Ligilactobacillus. Next base: position 17,849 of record CAJUNC010000024.1, on the reverse strand, counting down.
CAGGGAAATAGTTTGAAATTGACGATCGCTAAGGGGGAAAATGCGTCTAAAGTAACTAATAAAGTCGTTGATTATTTGAAAAAGAATGCGACCGCTAAAGATCAAGGTGAGTATAGTTTCTTTGATCTAGGAAGTATGTTAGAACAACTTTCAAAGGTGATGGATACGTTGACCCTTTTCATTAGTGCGATCGCTGGGATATCTTTATTTATCGCTGGGATCGGGGTCATGAATATGATGTATATTTCAGTTTCTGAACGTACGCAAGAGATCGGGATCAGGTTAGCGATCGGAGCAACACCAGGCAATATCTTGTTGCAATTTCTTCTTGAAGCGATCATGTTGACCGTCAGTGGCGGCTTGATCGGCTTTGGTTTTGGCTGGCTCTTTGCGCATGCGATCGCAAAATTTATGCCAGGCAACATCACAGCGGTGGTGACCTTCAATTCGTTCTTACTGGCGTTTGGAGTCTCGACAGCAGTTGGGATCATTTTTGGACTCTTACCAGCACGCCAAGCCGCTAATAAAAATTTGATCGATATTTTAAGATAAAACTAAGAGGCTGTAACATAAGTAGTTTTTGTATTATATATATTAATAAAAACTATTGCTAAAGAATTACTATTCGTTGTTTGTTGTTACAAAAACTAGTATTTTTAGGATAAGTAAAGACATCTTCAATTCCAACGTTTGGAATTGAAGATGTCTTTACTTATGTCACAGCCTCTTTAGTGATTGTTTTTCTTTTTTACGCAAGCCAAGCGAAATGATCAAACCTAAAATAATTAATGCAATAGTGAAGTAGATCCCATAATGGAACCCAGTCGTAAAGACTGTAGTGGACTTAGCACTTGGATCGATACTTTCACCAAAAGTTAAAAGTAAGGTGGTTAAAGCAGTTGCAACTGCCCCCACGATCTGCTGTAAAGTATTCATGATCGTACTTCCATCAGCTGCTTGGACATTGTTTAAAACGTTTAAGGCATGGGGTTGAGCCGGCGACATAGCCAAAGGACAACCGATCATCAAAATGACGTGTGCCAAGATAACATGACCGATCGAACTGGTCGTGCTGGTGAAAGTTAACATTACAGCACCGATCAAGGCTAATATAAAGCCGATCTGCACGAGAGCTTTAGCGCCGTTTTTATCGTAAAGTCGGCCAGATATCGCTGAAACGACAGCATTTACGATCCCACCAGGTAACATTATGCTCCTAGCTTGTTAGGGGAAAAGATCTGCATAGCAAGGGTAAACATCAAAGGCAAGATGATACCAGTTGCGATCCCTTGGATCATACGGCCGACCAATAAAAGAGGGGCAAGTGCTGAAATAATAGCGTCTAAAAGAAAATCACTCAACCCAAAGATCACTAATTGACGGGTAGAAAACCATTTAGTCAATAGGCTTGAAAAGGGCAAAATGATCCCGATCACTAACATATATCCTGTGACGAGCCATTGAGCACTAGCTGTTGAAATATTTAAGACATAAATGAGTTGGGGTAAAGCGATGTTCAAAGAAGTCTCTGAAAACATTCCCACAAAAGCCCCGATCAAAACGCCGAGCATAGCTAGCATAGGGCGATCTACTTGTACACGTGCTTGTTTGATCGTTGTTTCCAATTGATCGATCCTTTCTTTATATAAAGTGAAAACAGTGATCATGATAGCAAAGTGATCAAGTATTTCGTAAGTGATTTTTTAGTGAAAAAGATAAAAAATATTTAATGAAAAGATCCGAGTCTGCCAAATAGGCAAACTCGGATCTATCTATTTCCAATATTTTTCGATAAATGCTTGCCGGCCTCCTGCTTCTTCTAGGGCAAAGCGGGAGGGGTCTTTTTTGTAGAAATCTTGGTGATAGTCTTCTGCAGGATAAAAAGTTTTGGCATCTTCGATCTTGGTCACGATCGGTTTATCAAAGCGACCACTAGTAGCTAAAGCTTGACGTGATCTTTCTGCGATCCTGCGTTGTTTGTCATCTTTTACAAAGATCACGGGTCGATAACTGTCACCGCGATCTTGAAATTGTCCCATCGCATCAGTTGGGTCAGTTTGGTTCCAGTAGATCTCAACTAATTGTTCATATGAAACGATCGTCGGATCAAATTCGATCAGGACAGCTTCAGTATGTCCAGTTGTTTGGGTCTTGACTTCTTCATAGGTCGGATCAACGGTGTGCCCACCAGTGTAACCTGAAATAACTTTTTTGATACCAGGATAAGTGTCAAAAGGCTTGACCATACACCAAAAGCACCCACCAGCAAAAATTGCAGTTTCTGTTTCCATAATAAAGATCACCTTTCTTGATTAGTTTAAAGTTCAACGAGGACGGCGTTTTCTAGGAGAAAGATTTTTAGTCGTTTTAGCGTTGATCGTATTGGTGTCGGGGATAAATGACACATCGGTATCGATCACCCCGAATTTACGGCGCATCATGTCTTCGATATATTCGGCTAAATGATAACTTTCTAGAACATTCATATTTGCATTGACGATGATCACAACATCAACAGTGACTAAATTTCCATTATAATGCGCTTTTAGTTCATCGACTTCAGTGACACCTTTGATGTTGTTGATCGCTTCTCGAAAAGCATTTTCCGCTTTAGGATCGAAATAGTCAGCTAGATTCAAGCTACTTTCCATAAAGATCCGGGCTCCAGAATAAAGGATAAAACATCCCACTAAGATACTCGTCGCCCCATCGAGCCAACTGATCTGAAATAACAGTGCGCCAGCGATCGAGATCAAGGTACCTAAACTGGTCAAAGCATCGCTCAAACTATCTTGCGCTGAAGCGATCAATGAAGCATTTTGCAATTTATGGCCCCATTTTTTATTGTTATACCAGACTAATAACATGATCACACTGGCGATACCAGCCCCAATTAATGCGATCGGTTGAGGAACGACGCGTTTGTCGGGCGAAAATAGGCCCGTGATCCCTTGGATGATAACGCTCAAAGAGATCGCGATCATAACGATCCCGGTCACTAAAGTAAAGATCGTTTCATAGCGAAACCGTGTGAATTGGATACGCTGATCGTTACCAGTCTTGTGTAAAGAAAGTTTAGGTAAGGGAACGACACCAGCGATATCGTCGTCATCAATATCTCGGGCAATATGGATCCCGATCATTAGTAACGAGGTCGAAATGATCCCGGATAAATTGTTGAAAGCATCAGCGCGTAGAGTTTGCGAATGGCTCATCGAAGCTAAGATCCACTCGATGATCGATATCAAAAGATATGCCCCTACATTGAGAGAGAGGTGACGCATTGCAGCATTTAGTTTATTTAATTCTTTAGCTTGAACTTTTTCCCAGTCTTCATATTCGCGCTTTAGATGTTTATCGACATCACGCATTTGTAACCTTCCTTTTAGTGTGATTTTAACTACATTATAGTACAGATGAAAATCTACTGGTAGCTATTAGTTTTGTTTAAGATAAAAAATTGATATATTTAAAATATGAGGTGAGAAAAGGTGACAAAGTTAGATGACATTTTACAACTATACTCCACAGCAGAGGTAAGTGAGCGTCCAGAACTTACACCAGAAAGTGTGAGTTTTATATGTGAAAAAGGATATTTGAATTTGACCAACGTAGATCTAACAGACAGAGAACTGGAATTATTACGAGTTTTATTGGGCGAGCCTGTCAAACACTACGATCGTTGGCAAGCTTTTTTATGTGGTAAGGGTGAAAAACCATCTATTGAGGGAAAAGTTCGCTTCATTTTGGGAAAGGTCGAATTAAAAAATTCGGAATTTTCTTTGACAACGTGGAAAAAAGCTTTAAGAGAAATGTTTATGACTGAGATCTTAGCATGTTTTCAGCTGAAAAATGACGAATTTGTCTTAGTTGAGCGAGTCGGTCCCACTTCCTATGAAAGTGTTGATTTTTTAGGGATCGCCCAGAGCTTAGATGCTGAATTGAACACGAAGACTAAGTTTTTTATCGGAGACCCTTGGCCAACTGAGCTTGATCTAGCACAGTTGTTTACTGAAGAACAAGCGATGTTTGAAAGAAGCACTGACAAAAATACGACAGTCATGACAGCTACTAAAGGTGCGTTAGAATATTTTACGCATCAAAGTCGCAAGCAAAGTTATCTTCTCAAAAGTTATCAAAGGCTTTTTTTAAAAGATCCACAATTAAAAAAGATCATTCAAGCTCTATACCATACGCAGGGCAATACGTCACTTGCGGCAAAGAAGTTATACCTACATCGCAATTCATTGCAGTATAAATTGAATCGTTTTGCAGCAGAAAGCGGTTTGGATGTAAAGAAGATGGATGACTTGATGTTTTGCTATCTTTTGACTTTATGAGTTTTTTAGTCAATGTGCACAAAAAAAGAGCGTGGATCTGGGCAGATTTTGCTAGTTTAAGAAAGCGTTACCGCATATAATAAAGTCATCAATAAGAAATGGATAGGTGAAAAAAATGGTCAAATTGGATTTAGATCACATTTATAAGAAGTATGATAACGCAGAAGATTACTCGGTAACAGATTTTGATCTACACATCAAAGATAAAGAATTTATCGTGTTTGTCGGTCCTTCAGGTTGTGGTAAATCAACGACTTTGCGGATGATCGCGGGGTTGGAAGATATTTCTGAAGGTGAATTTAAGATCGATGATCGTGTTGTCAATGATGTTGCACCAAAAGACCGCGATATTGCGATGGTCTTCCAAAATTACGCACTTTATCCACATATGACAGTCTATGATAACATGGCTTTTGGGCTTAAATTGCGTAAATACTCCAAAGAAGAGATAAAAAAACGTGTATCACATGCAGCTGATATTTTAGGGTTAACAGAATATTTGAAGCGTAAACCAGCTGCCTTATCCGGGGGACAACGCCAACGTGTGGCTTTGGGGCGGGCGATCGTGCGCGATGCACCGATCTTTTTGATGGACGAACCTTTGTCTAACTTAGATGCTAAGTTGCGGGTCTCCATGCGGGCTCAGATCGCAAAATTGCATCAAGAATTGGGGACGACTACGATCTATGTGACTCACGATCAAACAGAAGCGATGACGATGGCAGATAGGATCGTGATCATGAAAGATGGTAAGATCCAACAAGTCGGCTCACCACAAGAGGTTTATGATGATCCAGCTAACGTCTTTGTCGGTAGCTTTATCGGAGCACCAGCGATGAATTTCTTCAATGTGACCGTTAAAGATGGCAAGGTTTATGATGATGCTAAGAACTTTGAGATCGAAGTTCCTGTAGGACGATTAAAATTATTAAAGGATAAGGGATTTGATAATAAAAAAGTGATCATGGGCATCAGACCAGAAGATATTCATACTGAAAATGCTTTCTTAGATACATTCCCGAACTCCAAAGTTGAAGCGACAGTTACAGTTTCAGAGCTATTAGGTGCTGAGTCCCAACTTTACAGTAAATTAGGTGAGACTGAATTTGTCTCTAAAGTTGATGCACGTGATTATGTTAAGCCAGGAACAAAGATGACAATGGGATTTGATCTAAATAAGGCACACTTCTTTGATCCAGCAACAAAAATCAATTTGAATCGATAAGAAGGCGAAAATATGGGAAAATGGTGGCAAAGTGCGGTGATCTACCAGATCTATCCGCGCAGTTTCAAAGATACAAATGATGACGGGATCGGTGATCTGGCTGGGATCATTTCCAAATTGGATTATTTAGAAAAATTAGGTGTGACCGCGCTTTGGTTATGTCCAGTCTATCGTTCACCTAATGATGATAATGGTTATGATATCAGTGATTATCGTCAGATCATGCAAGAATTTGGGACGATGGCTGAGATGGAAGCTTTGATCAAGCAGGCTAAGCAACGTGGGATAAAGATCGTAATGGATCTAGTCGTCAATCATACTTCAGATGAGCATCAATGGTTCATCGAAGCTAAAAATGATCCAAAGAGCAAGTACCGTGATTATTATATTTGGCGCGATCAAAAAGCCGGTAAAGAGCCGACTGAACTGAAGAGTGTTTTTGGCGGCCCAGCTTGGGAATATGATGAAACAAGTGGACAGTATTATTTTCATCAATTCAGTCGAAAACAGCCTGATCTAAACTGGGAAAATCCGGCAGTCCGAGCTGAAGTATACGATATGATGAATTTTTGGGTCGCTAAAGGGATCGGTGGCTTTCGGATGGATGTGATCGATCTGATCGGCAAAATTCCAGAAAAAAATATCACAAGTAACGGACCTAAGCTACATGAATATCTAAAAGAGATGCACCAAAATGTTTTGGCAGATACTAAATTGGTGACTGTCGGCGAGACTTGGGGTGCAACACCAGATATCGCTAAATTATATTCTGACCCCAAAGAAAAAGAATTGAGAATGGTCTTTCAATTTGAACATGTTCAACTAGATCAATTCCCTGATAGACCCAAGTGGTTTACCAGACCACTTTCTGTTGCCAAGTTAAAGGAAGTTATCACTAAATGGCAAGTAGAGTTAGCTGATGTTGGTTGGAACAGTTTATTTTGGAGTAATCACGATCTACCACGGGCAGTTTCTGCTTTTGGAGATGATGGGGCTTACCGAGTTCAAAGTGCAAAGATGTTAGCGATCGTATTGCACTTATTAAAGGGAACTCCATATATTTACCAAGGTGAAGAGATCGGAATGACGAACCTGAAGTTTACCGATATTACACAAATTGATGATATCGAGGCCAAAAATATGTATCAAGAATACAAGGCTAAAGGATACTCAAATGACGAACTCTTACAAATGATCTCGCATAAAGGGCGAGATAATGCTAGAACACCAATGCAATGGGATGCAACAAAAAACGCTGGCTTTTCGGCTGTGAGACCGTGGTCAGCAGTTGCACCTAATTATCGGACGATAAATGTTAAGGCTGCTTTAGCGGATAAGGATTCGATCTTTTATACTTATCAAAAATTGATCGCTTATCGTAAAAGTCACGATGTGATCGTCTACGGAGATTATACCCTACTAGAGACAGCACCAGAAGTTTTTGCCTATGTGCGTAGCTATGAAGGTCAAAGCGTTTTAGTCATCGCCAATTTCTCTAAAGACGTTCAAAAAGTAGCGTTACCTAAATATCAGATCCAAACACCATTTATCGCTAATTACGATAAGAGTCCACGTGATCTGGCAAAGCTAGAGTTACGCCCATATGAAGCCTTAGCTTTTGAAATAACAGATCATTTATGATAGCTCTTGCGATATTCTAGCGGGCTATAAGCAGTTTTTCGTTTAAATGCTTTAGAAAATGTGAAGGCATCTTTGTAACCAACTTGGCTGCTGATAGAATCGATCGGATCGGTCGTTTCTATCAGCAGTTTTTTTGCGTGCGCGATGCGTAGATCTGTTAAATATTGTTGAGGTGTTTGGCTTAAATAGCGTTTGAACAAAGTGTACAAATAACTACGCGAAAGATGTAATTGAGCACAGATATCGGAAATATTGATCCCTGTGGTATATGCCTTTTGCAAGTGATCTCTTGCTTGGACAAAGGTACGTGAAGCTGTACTTTGACTGACCGACCTATTGGCAGGATATTCTTTTAAGAAGGTGGAAAGAAGAGCTAGAAAGTCGCTTTGGATCTGTAATTGCTCTGGTAGTGTCGGCGTTTGGTGGAGTTTATCATAAAAGGCTAATAATTCTTGACTGAATTTACTATTTTTAACATCTTTTAAGTAAAAATCAGGATAAAGTTTACTGTTAACTAAAATATCTTCAAAACTGGTACTTGAAAAACCGATCCAAAGATATTCCCAAGGATCATTAGCATCTGCTTGATAAAAGCATGGGACTGATCTAGGCAATAAAAAGAGATCGCCCGCTTTTAATTTAGTGAATTTTTTGCCAGCACTGCTAAAGACACCCGAGCCTTTCAAGACGAGATGTAAAACGTATTGGTCACGAGTGTTGTTCCCAGAAAATGCGTAGTTTGCTTTTGTCTGCTCACGACCAAAAAACAAAATTTTAAAGTCAAAATGTTCACTGTTTACCGTGCTATATTCCGAATGCATACGTCTTTACCTCTAATTTATGTCAAAATGTTTTGTGATCATTATGACATATTATAGCACAGTTTTACCATTCTTTTTTACTAAAAAAATTTCTATAATAGCATTATAGAAAACGTTTACAATTTTTATCTATGAAAGGAAGAGGGCAGATGCGCTTATTTAAGGGATTATTAAGTGTTGTAGGTATTTTGGGTTTAAGCGTCAGTTTAGCGAGCTGTGGTAATAATGAGCAAGCTACCAAAACAAGCGATAAGGTCACGATCGAGTATTTTAACCAGAAAAAAGAGATGTCGCCGACCTTAAAAGAGATCATCAATGATTTTGAAAAGGAAAATCCAAATATCCATGTGAAGTTGACCGATGTTCCTAATGCAGGGACTGTTTTGAAGACACGTGTTTTAGCAGGAGATATGCCCGATGTGGTCAATATTTATCCACAAAATATCGATTTCCAAGAATGGGCAAAAGCTGGTTATTTTGAAGATCTTTCAGATCAAAGTTATTTGAAAAATATCAAAAATGATTTTGAAAAACGCTTTAAAGTAAACGGTAAAGTGTATAACGTTCCATTATCTGCTAATGTTTATGGCTTCTTTTACAATAAGACAGCTTTTAAGAAATTAGGTGTCAGTGAGCCAAAGACTTGGGATGAGTTTGAGGCTTTGGTCAAAGAATTGATCGCAAAAGACCAAACACCTTTTGCGATCGCAGGTACAGAACCATGGACGTTGAACGGTTATCATCAGTTGGCGTTAGCGACTGTGACTGGTGGAGGCAAACAAGCAAATGAACTTTTACGCTATTCCGAGCCTAACGCTTTAAAAGTCGATAATAAATATCTCAAGGAAGATTTTGAACGATTAGATCTTTTGCGGATGAAAGATGCTGCGCAAAAGAATTGGCGTGGGGCAAGCTATAACGATGCTGTCGTTTCGTTTGCGTCACAAAAAAGTTTGATCATGCCAAATGGTTCCTGGGCGTTAGCGATGATCCAACAACAAAAACCAGATTTTGAAATTGGGACTTTTGCTTTTCCAGGTAATGAACCAGGGCAAGAATTGACAGTTGGCTCAGGTGACTTAGCGCTTTCGATCTCAGCAAATTCAAAAAATAAAGCGGCAGCACAAAAATTTGTAGCTTATATGACGACTAAAAAAGCCATGCAAAAATATTATGATGTTGATGGAAGTCCTGTAGCTGTTAAAGGTGTCAAAGAAGCAGGAACAAATTCACCGTTGTATGGTTTATCCAAGTTGGCCTTCACTAAACACCAAATGATCTGGCTAGCGCAAGATTGGACGAGTGAAAATGATTTCTTCAACTTGACGACTAATTATTTGATGAACGGTGACAAACAAGAGATGGTGGATTCTTTGAATACGTTCTTTAATCCGATGAAAGTTTCTAATGATCGGGAGGGATAGTGATGAAACAACGAAAATTTATTGAGAAAAACTGGGGCTGGATCTTTTTATTCGTGCCACTTTGCTTACAGCTGATCTTCTTTTATTTTCCAATGTTGCAAGGTGCTTTTTACAGTTTGACTGACTGGACAGGGTTGACTTATAACTTTAATTTTGTGGGTTTAAAAAACTATGAGATCTTATTGGGCGATCAAAAATTTTTAAAAGCGATCGGTTTTACTTTGATCTTGACGGTCTGTTTGATCGTAGGTGAGATCAGCTTAGGGATCGTGTTAGCTAAAGCTTTGAATTCTAAGATCAAGGGGAAAACATTTTTTAGAGCGTGGTTCTTTTTCCCAGCTGTTTTATCAGGTCTGACGGTCGCATTAGTCTTTAAACAGTTGTTCAACTACGGTCTACCAACACTGGGTAAGATGCTGGGCCTTGAAGCCTTAGAGACGAGCTTATTGGGGACACCAGGTGGGGCTGTTTTTGCGGTGATCTTTGTTCTTTTATGGCAAGGGATCGCTATGCCAGTGATCATCTTTTTAGCTGGTCTACAAAGTATTCCAGAAGAGATCAGAGAAGCTGCTAAAGTTGATGGCGCAAATCGACACCAGATCTTTTGGAAGATCGAATTGCCTTATCTATTACCAAGTATCTCGATCGTCTTTATTATGGCACTTAAAGCAGGTCTGACCGCCTTTGATCAGATCTTTGCGATGACAAGTGGTGGTCCAAGTGATGCCACGACTTCTTTAGGTCTATTGGTCTATAACTATGCCTTTAATAATAATCAATACGGATATGCTAATGCGATAGCGATCGTTTTGTTTATCTTGATAGCGATCGTCTCCTTTATCCAGATCAAGATCTCAAGTAAGTACGAAATCGATAAGTAAGGAGAAGAGAACATGGAAGAAAAAAATAACCGCAATTTTTGGAGCTATCTTCTTTTAGTAAGTGGAGGGATCTTGATCTTATTGCCACTACTTTATACAGTTTTGAGCTCATTTAAGACGACTAAGCAGATCATGGATAATTTTTTTGCTTGGCCTGATCCTTGGACGCTGGATAACTACAAACGTCTTTTTAGTGATGGGATCGGAGATTATTTCTTGAATTCAACGATCGTCACGATCTTATCCATCGTGGTGGTCATGATCTTTGTTCCGATGGCTGCTTATTCGATCGCACGAAATATGTCTAAAAAGAAAGCTTACAGTATTATGTATCTGTTATTGATCTTAGGGATCTTTGTTCCATTTCAAGTTATCATGATCCCGATAACGGTAATGATGAGTAAGATCGGCTTGGCTAATATTTGGGGATTAGTATTGTTATACCTCACTTATGCGGTCCCACAAACATTGTTCTTGTATGTTGGTTACATCAAGATGAGTATTCCAGAGGGACTAGATGAAGCCGCACAGATCGATGGAGCTAACAAGTTCACCACATATTTTAAGATCATCTTTCCGATGTTAAAACCGATGCATGCCACGACTTTGATCATCAATGCCTTATGGTTTTGGAATGATTTTATGTTGCCGTTATTGATCCTAAACAAAGATAGCAAGTTGTGGACTTTGCCACTGTTCCAATACAACTATACTGGTCAATATTTCAACGATTACGGACCAAGTTTTGCTTCGTATGTGATCGGGATCATCACGATCACGATCGTCTACTTGATCTTCCAAAAAAATATCATTGCTGGTATGAGTAACGGTGCTGTTAAATAGAAAGGAATAATATAGATGAAATTAGAGAACAAAATGATGTTGATCACATATGCAGATAGTTTAGGCGAAAATTTAACAGATCTGAAATATAATTTGGAGACACACTTCAAAGATGCCGTTGGAGGCCTACATCTACTGCCATTTTTTCCCTCAACAGGTGATCGTGGTTTTGCGCCAGTCGATTATACCAAAGTCGATCCAGCTTTTGGGTCTTGGAATGAAATTGAAGCTTTAGGTGAAAAATATTATCTGATGTTTGATTTTATGATCAATCACATCTCACGGCAATCAAAATACTATAAAGATCTACAAGCTAATAAAGATGAAAGTCCGTACCGTGACTTATTCTTGAGTTGGGATAAATTTTGGCCTAAAGGACGTCCAACTAAAGCAGATATCGATCTGATCTATAAGCGAAAAGATCGTGCTCCTAAACAAAAGATAACATTTGCTGATGGCAGTAGTGAATACTTGTGGAATACTTTTGGAGAAGAGCAGATCGATCTAGATATTAAAGCTAAAGTAACAAAAGAATTTATCAAACAAACGCTTGATCAATTGATAAAACACGGAGCAACAGTTATTCGCTTGGATGCGTTTGCTTATGCGATAAAAAAACTTGATACCAATGATTTTTTTGTCGAACCTGAGATCTGGGAGTTATTAGATGAAGTCCAAGCGATCGTAGCTAAAAAAGATGCTCTGATCTTGCCAGAGATCCACGAACACTATACGATCCAACGAAAATTGACACAGCATGATTATTTTACGTATGATTTTGCTTTGCCGATGGTCGTGTTATATACGCTTTATAGTCAAGATGCGACTCGTTTAGTCGAATGGTTGAGCGATAGTCCGATGAAACAATTTACAACACTTGATACTCACGATGGGATCGGAGTCGTCGATGTCAAAGATATTTTGACCGATGAAGAGATCGAGCTTACGACTAATAAACTTTATGAGATCGGGGCTAATGTCAAACGTAAATATTCATCAGCTGAATACAATAATTTAGATATCTATCAGATCAACACGACTTATTATTCGGCTTTAGGAGATGATGATAAAAAATACTTTATCAGTCGCTTGATCCAAGCTTTTGCCCCAGGGATCCCTCAAGTTTATTATGTCGGGCTTTTAGCAGGAAAAAATGATATCGAATTATTAGAAAAAACAAAAGAAGGGCGCAATATCAATCGACATTATTACAGTAATGAAGAGATAAAGCGCGAAGTGAAACGTCCAGTCGTAGCATCTTTGCTTAAATTATTTACCTATCGCAATCGTTCAAAAGCATTTGAACTAGATGGAAAGTTTGAGATCACAACACCTACTAAACATAGATTTAACATTAAACGTACAAGTGCTGATGGACAAACGGTAAGTGAACTAAAGGTCGATCTTGCAACTTTTAGCTACGAAGTCAAAGAAAATGGTCAAAAAATTACTTTCTAAATCACTTTACAGTTGCACTAACATCTACTACAATTAAGATAAACTTCGCAAAACGGTAGTGAGTAGTAGGTCACCTAACAGAGATGCATCGTTTAGCTGAGAGATGTAAGAGCTATGAATTGGATGCCGTGAGAAGACAACTAGATAAGTGATTGAGCGGCATTTTTGCAAGTTAGGTGGCACCACGGTAATTCGTCCTAATATCTATATGGTATTAGGGCGTTTTTTAGTGGTCAGCTAGCTTTGCGCTCAAGATAAAGGAAGGAAAACTATGGCAAAAGATATTATTTTAACAGGTGATCGTCCCACAGGTAAGCTTCATATCGGGCACTATATCGGTTCACTGAAAAATCGAGTTGAGATGCAAAATACGGGAAAATATGAAACATTTATCATGATCGCAGACCAACAAGCTTTGACGGATAATGCGCGTGATCCAGAAAAGATCAAAAATTCATTGATCGAAGTTGCCTTAGATTATTTAGCAGTCGGTATCGATCCTAAATTATCGACGATCTTTGTGCAATCACAGATCCCAGCATTAGCAGAGCTCAATTTGTATTATCTGAATTTAGTTACAGTCTCACGCCTAGAACGCAATCCAACTGTCAAAGCTGAGATCGCTCAAAAGAATTTTGAGCGTTCTATCCCTGCAGGATTTTTCACGTATCCTGTGAGTCAAGCGGCTGATATCACTGCTTTTAAGGCTAATTTAGTTCCAGTCGGTGATGATCAAGAACCGATGTTAGAGCAGACACGTGAGATCGTTAGAAGTTTTAATTCGATCTATGGCAAGGAAGTTTTAGTTGAACCACAAGGCGTCTTTCCGCCTAAAGGTTCTGGACGTTTGCCAGGTCTTGATGGTAATGCTAAAATGAGTAAATCTTTGGGAAATGCGATCTACTTGGCTGATGACGCAGATACTCTACGCAAAAAGGTAATGTCGATGTATACTGATCCTAATCACATCCACATTGAAGATCCTGGACAGATCGAAGGAAATATGGTCTTTACGTATTTAGACATCTTTGATCCAGACAAACAAAAAGTGGCAAAATTAAAAGAACACTACCAAGCTGGTGGTTTAGGTGATGTGAAGATCAAACGCTACCTAAATGAAGTCTTGGAAGCACAACTGGGTCCGATCAGAAAACGACGCGAAGAATTTGCCAAGGACCTACCAAGTGTTTATGCAATGCTAAAAGAAGGTAGTCAAAAGGCTAATGCAGTAGCAGAACAGACATTAGCTGAAGTTAGAGACGCTATCGGGGTCAACTACTTTGGCTAATATTACACAAGAAGACTGTTTCGACAGTCTTTTTTTGTGAGCAATGTTTTTGATTGCTGATCTGTGAGAGAGTTATGATAGGATAAAGGTACTTTAATTAAGTAGAGGTGTGGCATGTGAAAAATTTAGTGATGCTTGATTTTGGATCTAATTCAACTAGGATGTCGATCACGCAAATAGCGCCCGATGGCAGTTTTAAAGAGGTGAAACGCGCTAAAGAAATGACGCGTCTAGCAGAGGGAATGGGCCAAGCTGACGAAAAAAAAGTTCTACAACCCCAAGCTATCCAAAGAACTTTAGATGCGCTATTGAAGTTTAAAAAGATGTATCGTGATCTACCTAACGTTTCTGTGCGTGGGATAGCAACTGCAGCTGTGCGAGAGGCAAAAAATCAGCATGAGTTCTTACAAAAGGTCAAAGAAGCGACCGGGATCGAAGTTGAAGTGCTCTCAGGTAATGCAGAAGCATATTACGATTACTTAGCAGTGATAAATACACTGACTGTCAAGGATTGTGTGATCTGTGATATGGGTGGAGGAAGTTTTGAACTGGTCGTCGTTAAAGATCGAAAAGCACAAAACTATGTCAGTATCCCCTATGGAGCAGTCAGTTTAACTGAGAAATTTCATGCCTCAGATCTGCTCACAGCACGTGATCTATTTTCGTTTAGTCGTTTTTTAAATTATAAGTTCAATCAGTTACCTTGGCTAAAAGAAGGTGAAAAACTGCCTCTTATTTTATTGGGAGGAGCGAATCGAACGGTAGCGCGTCAGGAGTTATTGCGCTTAGGTAAAGAAGACTTAGATCAGATCCATGGCTTGAAAATGTCGACATATATGTTTTTAGAGACTTATTTAGATTGGTTGGGAAAGGATGTTACACAAAGAAAAGCAGTTTTAGGCCCCGAAGCACAAAGGGCAGATATTATCATCGGTGGGTTGACACCGATCGCCTTTTTACTGGAATATCTTCAGATACCAGAAGTGATCTTTTCCGAAAGTGGTGTACGTGAAGGGGTTTTGTATTCAATGCTACAACATTAAAAAAGATAGCTTGTTCTTAGGATGCAAGCTATCTTTTTTGCTAATTTAAGGTCAGATCTTTGGAGAAGTATTTTTGGGAAAGATCAGCTAAGGTGTTATCTTCGCTTAGCTCTTTGAGTGCAGTTGATAAAGCTGTGTTTAGTTTAGGACGTTTGTAAGTGATAAAGCTTAATGAACTAGCTGTGATATTAGGATCAGAGATGCGCTGTAAGACTGCCTTTTTTGTTTCTTTATCCGCATTTGGGCTGGTCTTGGCTAAACTAGGGTCGTTTTTTAAGAGCTCATGATATGTGTAGTCACTCAAAATACCAGCAGCTATCTCACCTTTGGCTAAAGCATCGAGCAGTTTATTTTGATCACTATAGCTTACAGGCTGCAAAGAAAGTTCATGCAAAAGCGCTGATTGTGTTCCGGTCTGCAGGAGTCCGACCTTTTTTTTCATCAATTTTTCTAGATTTTTAGCTTTAGCATCGTGACGAGTGAAAAGAACGTTTTTAGGATATAGGAAGGCTGGAGTGCTTTGGTAACTTTGAGAGAGGTCAGCCTTATCTCCGATAAAAAAGTCGATCTCACCTGATTTTAATGCAGTTTGTAACTCTTTTTGGCTGGAATAGGCTTTGAATTTGATTTTATCTTTTGTTGTAGTTGCAAGCTTATGAGCTAACTCGATCGAAAAACCTTGTTGCTTATTTTTCTGAATAAAGCTATATGGACGATCATTTTGTATGATCCCCATATTCAATACTGTTTTTGCTGCCACGGTGGGTTGCTTAAAATTTAGGCAAAGGAGGCCTAAAAAAGTGCTCAGCAAAAGTAGGTAGAGTTTTTTTGGTCGTATCATTATGTCACCTCATATTTTTTAGAAAAACTATCAACTTTACATTTGATTATAGCAAATTATCTAAGATGAAAACATATTTAAAGTAAATGACCCAAAGACTTGATGAAGCGCATTATATATGGTAGTTTAACAGAAGAATAAGAAAATTAAGAATGTTTAATTATTTTAAATTTAATTTTTAGTCAGTTGTTAAAAAGGTGAATGCGAAAGGAAAAAAATATGTCTAGATCAAAGCGCTCTCGCTGGCAAATAAGCGAGCAAAAGCAACGTTTTGCGATCAGAAAGTTTTCTCAAGGTGTTTTTTCGGTTTTGATTGGAACGATGTTTATTTTGGGAACACCTGTGATCGCTCAGGGAGATGAGATATCTAATTTAGATGTTGGAGTAAAGAAAAAAGATCATTACCAGATACGTTATCAAAATGTGACTGAAGATAGTTTGACGCCAGAACAAAAGTCTAAGATCGTACACGATAGATTACCCAAAGATCTGGTTGGTAGTGATCAAGTATATTATTTGGTATATCGTACAGCAAAGGGAACAGCTCTACCGCAAACGGGTGAATTTACTTGGGAGCTAGATAAGTTCTTAGTAGGTTCAGGACTATTGATCGCAGCTTTAGGAATGCTTCCAAAACGAGCACGTAGGTATCGTTTTTTGACTGCGATCATTGTGACTTCAAATACAGCTAGCCTTGGAACTAGTATCGGTGCGAGTGCAAATATCAATGAATTAAGTAAAAATGACCGTACTTATTTGGTCGCAAAAGGGGAGAGCTTACCTGAAATTTCGACACAGATCCCAGGTCATGAATATGTAGGCTATCTTTTGATCAGTGATATCAAGCATTCGATACCAAGTATCTCTTCAAATGATCAGACCACAACAGAAATGGAGCTAAAAAGAACATCAGATAATGAGAAGACTACTACGAGCTTAGAAAATACTAAAGAAGCTATCGCATATGAAACAAGGTACGTAGATGATCCAGATCTAGAGCTAGGCAAGACAAAAGTCAAAGTGGCCGGTCAACCAGGTGAGCGCACGATCGTATATGAAGTAAAGCAAGATGCTACAGGCAAAGAATTGAGCCGAGAAGAAAAGAGCAATACGGTGACAAAAGAGCCGGTGACAGAAGTGATCGTTCGTGGCACCAAGGCGCTCAATCCGAGCCCAGAAGAAACGGTAAGTGAAGAGAGCAAAGTAGAATCTATTCCGTACGAGATAGAATACGTAGATGATCCGGATCTAGAGTTAGGCAAGACAAAAGTCAAAGTGGTTGGCCAAGCAGGTGAGCGCACGATCGTATATGAAGTAAAGCGAGATGCCACAGGCAAAGAGTTGAGCCGAGAAGAAAAGAGCAATACGGTGACAAAAGAGCCGGTGATAGAAGTGATCGTTCGTGGCACCAAAGTACTTGACTCGAGCCCAGAAGAAACAGTAAGTGAAGAGAGCAAAGTAGAATCTATTCCATACGGGACAGAATACGTAGACGATCCAGAATTGGAGCTAGGCAAGACAAAAGTCAAAGTGGCCGGTCAACCAGGTGAGCGCACGATCGTATATGAAGTAAAGCAAGATGCTACAGGCAAAGAATTGAGCCGAGAAGAAAAGAGCAATACGGTGACAAAAGAGCCGGTGATAGAAGTGATCGTTCGTGGCACCAAGGCGCTCGATCCGAGCCCAGAAGAAACGGTAAGTGAAGAGAGCAAAGTAGAATCTATTCCATACGAAACAGAATACGTAGACGATCCAGATCTAGAGTTAGGCAAGACAAAAGTCAAAGTGGCTGGCCAAGCAGGTGAGCGCACGATCGTATATGAAGTAAAGCAAGATGCTACAGGCAAAGAATTGAGCCGAGAAGAAAAGAGCAATACGGTGACAAAAGAGCCGGTGATAGAAGTGATCGTTCGTGGCACCAAGGCGCTCGATCCGAGCCCAGAAGAAACGGTAAGTGAAGAGAGCAAAGTAGAATCTATTCCATACGAAACAGAATACGTAGACGATCCAGATCTAGAGTTAGGCAAGACAAAAGTCAAAGTGG
>CAJUNC010000023.1 GCA_910587695.1 uncultured Lactobacillus sp. | reverse complement strand
ATCTTTCAGCCATTTCTTTTGGTTTTAATATCGCCATAATATCTACCTCACATTTTATCTTTTTTGTAGATATTATATCGCGTTTGATTACATTTTAATATATTTTGCTTAACAGTTATTTCCTCCCTCCACTAAAGCAAACGCTTGTTTGTAACTGTTGGTTTTCTATGTTATAATTACTCTATAAAAATGTATTGAGGTGTTCAAAATGACAAAAGCATCCGAAAAAAGACAGCTAAACATTTTGCGTTTTATCTACAATACAGTTGAGAGCAAAGGTTATCCACCGACTGTGCGAGAGATCTGTCAAGCAGTCTCACTTTCTTCGACCTCAACTGTACACGGTCATTTAGCACGCTTAACTAAGAAAGGCTTTCTCAAAAAAGATCCTACCAAGCCGCGGGCAATGGAAGTTACCCCAGCTGGTCTAGAAGCCTTGGGGATCAAGACCACTTTAAATGAGATCCCAGTCGTTGGAACTGTGACCGCAGGGATGCCGATCTTAACTGTTGAAGAAACAACTGATTATTTTCCATTACCCCCTAATTTAAGTGATGCCAATGATTTGTTCATGTTGAACATTCGTGGTGAAAGCATGATCGATGCTGGGATCTTAGATGGTGATCAAGTTATCGTTAGAAAACAATCTGCTGCTGATAATGGTGATATCGTGATCGCCATGACCGAAGACGATGAAGCAACATGCAAGCGATTCTACAAAGAAGACGGATATTTTAGATTACAACCTGAAAATGAAACGATGGATCCGATCATCTTGGATAATGTCGTAATTTTAGGTAAAGTCATCGGACTCTACCGTGATATGATCTAAAGTCAATATTTTAGTGACTAGGAGTTTACAGACTTCTAGTTTTTTTATTCAAAAAAAGATGCCTCAAAGTGCATCTTTTAGAACTATTTACTTGCCTTAGCCATTTTTAACAATTCTTCTGCATGTTCTAGCGTCAAAGTCGTGATCGAAGAACCCGATAGCATTCGAGCTAATTCTTCGATCCGTTCCTTATCATTTAAGATCGTAAGCGAAGTTTCAGTCCGACCATTAGCTACATGTTTAGCAATGAAATAATGGTGGTCTGCCACAGCTGCGACCTGTGGTAAGTGGGTGATACACAGCACTTGCGAATTAGTTGCGATCTGACTGATTTTTTCAGCAATCGCTTGTGCGACGCGCCCACTGACTCCAGTATCGACCTCATCAAAAATAATACTCGTCACACCCTTATTTTGGGCAAAGATCGTCTTTAGTGCGAGCATGATCCGCGATAATTCACCACCAGAAGCGATCTTTGCTAAAGCCCCCATTTCTTCTCCAGGATTAGTTTGAATGTAAAATTCGACCCGATCAAGACCATTTTCAGTCAATTGTCCGTTCTCTGGTAAAAAACGTACTTCAAAAACAGCTTTATCCATATAAAGTGCACCCAATTGCTGATGGATCTCAGCTTCGAGTCGTTTAGCAGTTTGTTTGCGTAACTCACTGATCTCTAGTGCTAATTCTTTTGCCTTGGCGTGAGCTTCTTTGACCTGTTCGACTTGCTGTTCTAAGTTTTCATCGCTTTGTTGCATCGTTTCAAGTTCTCGTTTTATCTTATCGTAATAAGTTAGGATCGTTTCGATCGAATCACCATATTTACGCTTGAGTTGATGGATCGTTTCGAGCCGTGCTTCGATGGAATTTAATAATTCTTCATCCCACTCCAGATCACTTAATTGCCCTGAAACTTCATGCGCTGCATCTTGCAGATTATAGAAAGCATCGGAAACCTTTTCGTAGATCGCTGCTAATTCAGAATTGAACTCAGCCACGTCTTCTAACTCGCTCATGACATTACCTAGAACACTCATCACATCTAATTCTTCACCATTTAGCACTTGATAACTCATCTCTAAAGCGTGATGGATCGTTTGATAATTATCTAATTGGCGTTTTTGTTCTTGGAGCTCTTCTTCTTCCCCCTCGTGTAACTGCGCTTCACTGATCTCATTAACTTGAAATTGTAACATATCAAGTCTTTGAGCCCACTCATGCGCATTTTTCTCGCGTTGCTCTAGTGCATGAGAAAGACGACGATAATCTGCATAAAGTGTCTGGTATTGTGCCAATTTAGCTAGGATCTCAGGCTGATAATTATCAACTAAGGCTAAATGACGCTCAGGATCCATCAATTCTTGATGCTCATTTTGCCCATGGATATCGATCAATGTTTGCCCCACCTGCCGAAGTGTGCCTAGATTGACCAAAACGCCATTTATCCGGCAAACATTTTTGCCACTGCGATAAATATCGCGTTGTAAGATCAAAACATCATCCTCACATTCGATCCCAAACTCATCTAAAAGCTCATATGTTCGAGTTGCTTTAGGGATAGTAAATTGTCCTTGGAGCAATGATTTATTAGCTCCCTTGCGAATAAAATCACTCGAGCCACGTCCACCTGCTAGTAGCCCTAAAGCATCGATAATAATGGACTTACCAGCCCCAGTTTCACCAGTCAAGACCGTCATATTCGTTCCAAAATCAACGGTCAACTGCTCAATAATTGCAAAATCACGGATCATTAATTCTTGTAACAAAGTACTTTCCTGCTGTTGCTAAAAGTAACAGTTTTTCCTTTCCCAAAATCTAAAAGTCCTATTTATCATCGACCAAGGCCAATAATTTACGCTCGATCTGCAACGCATCTTCATTTGAACGTGCAAAGAGCATGATCGTGTCATCATCACCTAAAGTAGCAAAAACTTCATCGTAGTTCATTTGTGAGATCAAGCTCGAAAGTGCTGGCCCATTACCAGGCAAAACTTTGACCATACATAGATCACGGTGACAGTCAGAAACAAGATAGGCGTCACGCAAAACTTTCCTTAGTTTTTTTTCGGTATTATCCTTCTTGGTCGTCGGTAAACTATACCGATACGACCCATCTGGCGTCGGTACTTTGATCAGCTGCATCTCTTTTACATCACGTGAGATAGTAGCTTGAGTCACTTCAACTCCCTTAGCTAAAAGGAGACTAACAAAGTCTTCTTGCCGATAAATCGCATTATCCTGGATCATTTTTTTAATAATTCGTTGTCTATCTTGTTTTCTCACTGAGAAATCATCCTTCCTACCTACTTATCTTTTTGATGAAGTAATGTTTGATGGGCTTGTTTGATCACTGCACTTGGATCGACATTAGCACTGATCGTTGCAGTCTTTGATGTTGCACGCAAATGGACTAAAAATTCAATATTTCCTTCACCACCCGTGATCGGTGAAAAATCAAGGTCTAAAACATCATATCCTGCTTTGACAGCAAAAGCGACCAACTCTTGGATCACTTCTAAATGGACTTTTTCATCCCGAACGATCCCGTGCTTACCAACTTTTTCACGTCCCGCCTCAAATTGAGGCTTGATCAAAGCCACCACGTCACCGCCCGGCTCTAAGATCGCATGTAAAGTCGGCAAGATAAGTTGTAATGAAATAAAAGAAACATCGATCGTCGCAAAATCAGGGCGTCCAGCAGTAAAATCGTCTAATTTACTGTAGCGAAAGTTAGTATTCTCCATTACAACGACTCGCGGATCTTGACGCAACTTCCAAGC
This sequence comes from uncultured Lactobacillus sp., assembly GCA_910587695.1. GTDB lineage: Bacteria > Bacillota > Bacilli > Lactobacillales > Lactobacillaceae > Ligilactobacillus. Next base: position 24,362 of record CAJUNC010000023.1, on the reverse strand, counting down.
TAATTGATTAGTTCCCACATCGAGGGCATAACTCAACTTGGCACCTTTTTGTAAGGCAACATCAGTAAAGCCACCCGTAGATGAACCGATATCAAGGACTGTTTTATTTTTGGTACTTAGTTTAAAGACTTTGAGCGCTTTTTCAAGCTTTAAACCACCACGACTAACATAGGGCATCTTTTTCCCCTTAAAATGTAATTTGACACTTGGATCGATCTTTTCACCTGGTTTATCCAATCGTTCTTCATTTTCACCTAAGATCTCACCTGCCATAACTGCACGTTTCGCTTGTTCGCGTGTCTCGAATAGACCCTGCTTGACCAATAATACATCTACACGTTCTTTTTTCATACTTACATCCTTACTTATAATTTAAAATACTCTAGCACTTGACGCAAAAGAGAAGTCTCAAGACCACTTTCATCCAAAAGCTCAAGTTGATCTTTTGCTTGCTTTAACGTATCAGCTAGTGCCTGTTTAGCTCCTTTTAGCCCTAAAAGGCGTGGATAAGTATTTTTATTTTCCGCCACATCCTTATTAGCTGTCTTACCCAACTCGGCTGTAGTTGCCGTCACATCTAAAATATCGTCATAGATCTGAAAGGCTAGACCAAATTTTTGCCCAAAAGTAACTAATGCCTGTTCTTGTTTTGGTGTTGCTTCACCTAAAATGGCACCGGCAAAACAAGCATATTCCAACAATTGTCCCGTTTTATTTTTATGGACTTGCATCAACTCAGATAAGGTCAAAGTGGCCTTTTCACCTAAGATATCGCCAGTTTGGCCTGCGACCATCCCATTTGCCCCCGCTGCTTTTGCAAGTTCAGCTACCAAGGTAATCCGTTTTTGGGGAGTAAGCTTTGTTTTAGCTAACCAGCCAAAAGCCTCAGTTAAGAGAGCATCGCCTGCTAAAACCGCTATATCTTGACCAAAAACTTTATGATTTGTCGGTTTGCCCCGCCGCAGATCGTCATTATCCATCTCAGGTAGATCATCATGGATCAAAGAGTATGTGTGCAGAAATTCTAGACTTCCCGCCACACTCAAAACATCTGTATCGATATTTTTTTCTAAACTTTGGCAGATCACCAAGATCAAAAGCGGTCTGATCCGTTTCCCCCCCGCTTCAAGCGAATATTGCATTGCCACTCGAAGTGTCTCATTCTCAGTAAATTGCGTCAAGTAATGTCGCATATGCTGTTCAAGTAATGGGATCATTTTATTTTGAAAATTTGCTAACTGCATTTTTCACTTTCTAGGTATGGGATCACTAAGAAGCCCTAGATTCCTTCCTTATTTACTTTAACAGTATTGCTCCCATCAAGTTTCTCACAATACACAGCTAAATATCAGTCATTATTTGCCTCAAAGACGACTTCTTGACCTTCTTCGTTGATAACCTTAGTCAAAGTATCCTCTGCATTTTGGAGGGTCTCTTGCAATTTTTTACTTAAAGCTACCCCTTTTTGGAATTGCGCTAGCGCCTCTTCTAAAGGAACATCGCCCTGCTCAAGTTTGCCTACGATCGCTTCTAACATTTGTAATTCTTGTTCAAAAGTTAAATTTTTTTCTGTCATTTTTTCTTCATCCCATCAATTTTAGTAACTTTAGCTTTAACACTACCATCGCTTAAATGCAATTTGATCTCAGAACCGACCGTCAGATCAGATGTTTTTTTGATGATCTTTTCATCTGCCGTGACGTAAGAAAAACCACGTCCCATAACGCGCAACGGGCTCAACATATCTAAAGCAGCGGTAGCCTTTACCAAACGTTGCTCTCTATCACCAACATATTTTTCCGTTGCCCGAAATAGGTCTTTTTTGAGCTGTGCCACCTGTTGTTTATGCAAGTTGATCGTATCTTTTGGCGAAGAACGTTGCAAACGCGTCATCAGCTCTGAAAATGACTTTTCTTTTTGATACAACTGTTCACGATAAGCCTGTTTGAGTCGATTCTGGTAACCGTCAAGTTTTTGAAGGTAGCCTTCATACAGGCGATTTGATTGCATAAAGACGTAAGAATTTTGCAACTTTTGTAGCTGTTGGCGCCGTAACTTTAGCATAGCTTGATAACTTTGGATCAAACGTAACTTATCTTGTTTGATCCGCAAGATCTCGTCTTCTAAAACTGGCGTCGCCAATTCAGCTGCTGCAGTAGGTGTCGCTGCCCTGACATCAGCCACTAGGTCAGCGATCGTCGTATCCGTTTCGTGTCCAACTGAAGAAATGATCGGGATCTTACTTTCAAAGATCGCCCGAGCAACTTTTTCTTCATTAAATGGCCACAGATCCTCGATCGACCCACCACCACGACCGATAATGATCGTATCAAAATCGCCACGAGCATTGACCTCTTTTAATCGTCCCACCAATGAATCAGCCGCTTTCTCACCTTGAACGACTGCGGGAAATAAAACTAGCTGTGCGATCGGATAACGCCTTCTAGTAGTCGTGATGATATCACGAATGACTGCTCCTGATGGACTAGTGATCACTGCGATCCGTTTAGGAAAGTGGACTAATGGTCGCTTAGGTGCACTAAACAAGCCTTCCATGGATAATTTAGCTTTTAATTGTTCAAATGCTTGATACAAAGCGCCAACACCATCTGGTTCCATCTTTTCGATCGTTATTTGGTAATTCCCACTAGGTTCATACAGATCTACTCTTCCGACCACCAAGACTTTCATTCCATCTTCAACATTGAATTTCAATTTGTTAAATGCCGATTGAAACATGACCGCATCTATTTTAGCACCATCGTCTTTTAAACTAAAATATTGATGGCGTGGACGCAAACGAAAATTTGAGATCTCCCCTGTCAAATAGACACGATTCAAATATGGATCAGCACTAAATTTTCGATGTAGGTACTTAGTTAATGCTGTGACAGTTAAATATTGATCTTTTTCCATTAGCTATTGCTCTTTTCTGCCAATTCAAGCGTTTGTTGCATTAACATCGCGATCGTCATCGGACCAACGCCACCAGGAACTGGCGTTAAATAAGCTGCCTTAGTTACAGCACTAACTTGTTTGACATCACCGACTAATTTGCCGTTATCCAAACGATTGATCCCAACATCGATCACAGTTGCGCCTTCCTTGATATAAGTCTCATCGACCATTTCAGCTCGCCCAGTTGCAACGACTAAAATATCAGCCTGGCTAGCAACACTTGAGAGATCTTTAGTCTTACTATGTGCCACAGTGACCGTAGCATCTGCATTTATCATCAAAGCAGCTAAAGGACGTCCCACTAAATTACTGCGTCCGATGATCACAACATTTTTACCAGCCACAGGGATCTGATACTCTTCTAATAAGACCATGATCCCACGCGGAGTACATGGTAAAGCTTTTGGTTGCCCCATAAAAAGGTGACCTAAATTTTCTGGGTGTAGACCATCAGCATCCTTTTTAGGATCGATCTGTTCGATCACCGTATTTTCATCAAGCTGTGCTGGTAATGGCATTTGCACCAAGATCGCATGGACTGTTACGTCGCCATTCAACTCATCGATCAATTGTAATAACTCTGCTTGTGTCGTGTCAGCTGGCAAAGTGATATCTTTAGTCTTGATCCCGATCTTTTCAGCCGCCCGTTTTTTGTTACGGACATACACCTGACTAGCCGGATCATCTCCCACTAAAATAACAGCCAAACATGGCTCTAGCCCTTGTTGTTTTAACTGTTCTGTCTTTTTCCTTAATTGGCTGCGGATTTTTTCAGCAGTTCCGCGTCCGTCTATCATCACTGTCATATAAATCACAACCTTAACTTTAGTGTATACCTAATATTTTAGCATACTCAGCAACATTTTTTTCAAAAATAAAATGCCTGCACTAAACTTTAGTACAGACATTTTTCATCTTTTAAAGTAGATTTGATAAAACACCATTGATAAAACGCCGTGATTTATCATCACTAAATTCCTTAGCTAATTGCAAAGCTTCATCTAAAGCTACTTTAGCCGGAACATCATCAACATAAAGCATTTCATAGATCGCTAAGCGCAAGATCAAGAGGTCTGTCTTGTTCAAGCGTGCAAGCGTCCAGTTTGAGCTTAAATGTTGATCGATCTTTGCGTCTATTTCAGATTGGTGTGTAAGTACGCCTTCTACCAATTCAGGCAAGTAGGCTGGTACTGTAGTTGTCGCCTCATCTTCCAACAAAGCTTCGTAAACGTCTTGTGGTAAGGCATCTGGGTTGCTATTCAACGCAAAAAGTGCTTGAAAAGCCAGTTTACGCGTATCATGTCTACTAATACTCACTATTCTTCACCATTCTCTTCCCCAAATAGATTATTTGGGTCAATTGTTTGTTCTTGTTTTTCAGGAATTACCCCTTGAACGTGCACATCAACGCCTAAAATTTCAATTCCCGTCATAAAGAGAACTTGTTGGCGAACCTTTTCTTGGATCTGGGCCGCAACTTTGGGAACTGAGACGCCATAGTTCAAAAAGACATAAACATCAACTTTTAATTGGTCTTCGTCTTTATTGACTTTGACACCTTTGCCCCGAATCTGACGGCCTAAGAGTTCTGAAAAGCTGTTGGCGATCGAACCACGCATCGAATATACACCATCGACTTGGCTTGCTGCGATTCCAATGATCACTTCGATCACTTCTGGTGCTAACCGAACTTCACCTAAGCTGGGTTCTTTACTTGTTAAAACAATATTATTATCTTCAGACATATCTAAAACCTGCTATATAAAATATGGAAAAATATAGGACCACCCCTATATCTCAAGAAAGATTATATATTTCCTTTCTTAAATTTTTTCACTTCCAATATTCAACCAAGAAATCCTTTTTTAAAAATTTACCTGTCTTCAAGTTTTTTATGCCAGGACAATCCCGATCCCATATTATCTTTCTTACGGTCACTGTCACAAAAAATAGCTAAAATTGCTAAATGGTTGATTTTTGGCGAAAATAACGTTCAATTGACCAAATTAAGCACGTGAGATATATGTGCCGTCAGTTGTGTTGATCGTTAATACATCACCTTCATTAACGAAGAATGGAACTTGGACCACAACACCTGTTTCCATTGTAGCTGGTTTAGAACCACCAGAAGCTGTATCACCTTTGATACCTGGTTCAGTTTCAGCAACTGTTAGATCGACCGTATTTGGTAATTCAACACCTAATGTTTCAGAACCGTACATGATAACACTAACGACCATGTTTTCTTTCAAGTACTTCAATTCTTCTGTTAAGCTTTCACCTGGTAATTCTAATTGTTCATAAGTATCTGTATCCATGAAGACATAGTTATTACCATCAGCGTATAAGTATTGCATCTTCTTGCGATCGATCTGTGCTTGTTCTACTTTTTCACCCGCACGGAATGTTTTTTCTTGAACAGCACCATTACGTAAGTTTTTTAATTTAGAACGGACAAAAGCAGAACCCTTGCCTGGCTTCACATGTTGAAATTCGACCACACGCCATAATTCACCATCGACTGTGATCGTTAAGCCATTTTTAAAATCATTTACTGAAATCATATTAGTCCTCCTAAAATAATTACATAAGTCCCACTATCTCACTAGTAGCACACTTATCCAAATATAATTCATACACTTTATAATATCAAAAGAACAGCTGTAAATGCAAGTTAATCACCGCTATCTCGCTTAAATTTCATAATATTCTTGGTAAAAATCGGTCAAATTCTCATAGCCTGTTTCAGTGACTAAAATATCATCTTCCAAACGTACTCCACCCAGACCTGGTAAATAGATCCCTGGTTCGATGGTGATCACTTGTCCTGGCTGTAAAACTTCTGCGCTTGTTTTACCGATATAGGGACCTTCATGAACATTTAGCCCGATCCCATGTCCCATGCCATGTTCAAAATATTTCCCGTAACCTTTTTGGGTGATATAGTCACGTCCGATCCGATCAAGTTCTTTTCCAGTGATCCCAGGTCTGACTGCTTCGATCGTCAATTGCTTAGCTTCAGAAACGATATGATATATCTCTTCTAGTTTAGGATCGACCTTGCCTAGTACAAAGGTTCGGGTCACATCCGAAGTATAATGGTCTAAAAAATAGCCATAATCAAGAGTCACTAAATCTCCTAAGGCTAATTTTTTGTTACTTGCAACACCATGTGGTAAAGCCGAACGAGATCCTGAAGCTACGATAGTTTCAAAAGAGACTTGACTGGCCCCATTTTTTCGCATGTAATAGTCCAATTCCAAGGCTAGTTCTTGTTCTTTAAGTCCTGGTCTAGCTATCTTTAAGACATGCTCAAACCCATCTTTAGCTAAGCGACAACTTGCTTTTATCTTTTCGATCTCAGCAGTAGATTTTTGCAAACGTAATGCTTCGATCAAACCACTCAATGCAACTAGATCACACAAAGCATATTCATCTAAGCGATCATAAACTTGATAGCTTAAACTTTCCTCAAATGCTAAAGCAACGATGTTTTCACGTTCGCACAACTCTAAGGCTTGTCCAAAATAATCACGTGTGATCACAGCTTTTAACCACGGATTAGTTTGAGCTATTTGCGTCTCAAAACGTGCGTCAGTGATCAAATAGCGTTCTTGTTCTGTTACTAGTAGAACTCCTGCATCCCCTGTAAAACCACTTAAATAATAGATATTATCTGCTGAAGTCACCAAATAAGCATCTACACTAGCTTCTTGCATTTTTTGACGTAAGCGTTGACAACGTTGGTCAAATTCATTCATCATTGTTACCTTCCTTGATCCATATTTATCTCATGATAACACACCTATGTGCGCTAAAAAATCTAAATGATCTCCTTGATCTTATCAGCGATATAGTTTCCCTTGACCACCACAATGATCCGATTAGCTCGATAACTTTCGAGGCTTCGAAAATGAACTCGAACGATCATAAAACACTTGTCTGTTCCATCAACGATCGCTGTTGCTCCCTTAAAATTTTGTTTTGTACTGAGAACTAACATTGTTTGATCTTGTTCTTCAAAGTAGATTTTTTCTAATAAGTTTGGCAAATTACCGCCCCCATTTACTTTTTATCCGTATTATATTCCTTAGTAAACAAAAATTCCATCAACCATAACTTATATAATAAATTTATAATAAATTATCGTTTTTAAAAACATTCTTTCTTGTTACAGTTAATATGTTATACTGAATTTTATGTAAATTAGAAAACGAGGTCACGGATAATGAAAGAAATTACATCGGTCTCCAATCCTCAAGTCAAGGCTTGGAAAAAACTCGCCACTAAAAAAGGGCGGCAACAAAGTCAAACTTATTTGCTTGATGGTTGGCATTTAATCAAAGAAGCATTGAATTCTGATAAGCCGATCCAAAAGATCCTAGTCACACCGAGTTTCAAACATCTAGCTGACTTAGAGATCTTACCCGAGATCCAATATTTCTCGATCAGTGAATCGATCGCCAAACAACTCAGCGAAACTAAATCTCCCCAAGGAATCTTTGCTGAAGTAGCATTTGATCAAATCAAGGTCAGTCCCGCCACTGCTTCTGGAGCGTGGCTATTACTTGATGGTGTCCAAGATCCAGGAAATATCGGAACTATGGTACGGACAGCTGATGCAGCTGGCTTTTCGGGTGTTGTTTTTGGCTCTAAGACAGCTGATATGTATCAACCTAAAGTCGTCCGCTCAATGCAAGGTAGCCAATTCCATCTTCAATTAGTTACAGCCGATCTGACCACTTGGGTCCAAGCTTTCAAAGCCAAAAATTATCCTGTTTTTGGAAGCGAACTAAACAAAGACGCTCGTTCCTATCAAGAAGTTGGCCAACACCAAAATTTTGCTTTGATCATGGGCAATGAAGGTAACGGTATGAGTGCAGAACTATTACAGCAAACTTCACTCAATCTCTATATCCCGATCAAAGGCCATGCTGAATCGCTAAATGTAGCCATTGCTGCTGGGATCTTGATGTTTCAACTCATAGACTAACTAAGAGAAAATGAGGATCATATAAATAAAGAGGGACCTAGCACGATATCTAAGTCGTGCTAGGTCCCTTTCCCTATTCACTAAGTATTGCATTTGTAGCAATTTTCATTCGATAGCATTCAAATTTTGAACGATCTGTTCTGCATGGACATCGGCCTTGATCAACCTATCAGGATCAAATAAGATCCCCGCCATCTTAGCGTTATGCCCCGCTACGACATCTAATGTCCGATCACCGACCATTACAGAAACGCTGGGATCTAGTCCGTGTTTAGCGACTAAAAAATTCAACGCCTCAGGATCAGGCTTTCGTTTAAAACCATCGTCTGCCGTCGAATGATCTGTAAAATATTGCAAAAATCCATCACGTTCGAGCAATGTCAATGAACTTTTATCTCGATGGGTCAATAAAAAGTTTTGACCACCATTAGCAATGATCCGCTCCAATAACTCAAGCGCCCCTGAAAACGGCTTAGCGTAAACTTGATATTTTTCTTCTAAATTCCGATAATCAGCATGCAATTTAGCCTCATCTAACTGTGATGTCGTGTATCGCCGATAAGCTTCACGAACGGAAACCTCACGCATCACTTGATAAACTTCACTTGCCGATAATTCTATCCCTTGAAGTGCAAAAGCTTCAACAAAGGCTTTGACCATGCCAGGATACGTATCATAGAGCGTTCCATCAAAATCAAAAAAATAATTCTGATACATATTATGACCTCACTATTTAATTCTCTGTATCAAAGATGATCGTTACGGGACCATCATTTATCAAACTCACTTGCATATCTGCCCCAAATTCCCCAGTCTGAACTTCAAGCCCTAAAGCTTGTAGCTTTTTGTTGAATTCAGCATAATTAGCCGCTGCCTTAGCTGGTTCTTGAGCCTTAGTAAAACTCGGTCGATTTCCCTTCTTAGTATCGGCATAAAGAGTGAATTGTGAGATCGACAAAATTTTCCCTGCGATCTGTTGAACACTCAGATTCATTTTACCTTCTTCGTCGCTAAAGATCCGACAGTTAGCGATCTTTTTAACTAAATGATCGATCTGCTCACTACCATCACCAGCTTGAAAACCAACTAATAACATCAGACCTTGGTCGATCTGCCCAACCGTTTGATCTGCGATCGCCACACTGGCTTTTTTTACTCGTTGTAATACTACACGCACTTTTTTTACCTCGCTTAATGGATCGTTCGTTTTACTACATAGACATCAGGGACTCGCTTGATATTATCGATAACTCGTTGCAAATGCACCTTATCTCGGATCCCTACCGTCACATCGATCGTCGCCATCTTATTATGGTCGATCCGACCATTGATCGAATTGAGCTGTTTTGTCGTATTGTTGATCGCCTGTAAAACATCATTCAACAGACCAGAACGATTATACCCTTGGATCTCAAGATCGGTATTATAGTGCGTCCGGTCATCGGAAACGACATTCCAACTTACATCGATCAAACGCGTGCCACTTTGTTCAGCATTCTTTACATTAGGGCAATCAGTCCGGTGGACCGAGACCCCACGCCCTTTGGTGATATAACCAACGATCTCATCACCAGGGATCGGATTGCAACAATGGCTCAAGCGGACCAATAGATTATCGATCCCTTCGATCAAGACACTTTCATCATGCTTATTCTTACTATTAGCATTATTATTTTTGATCCCCTTATGATCTTCAAGAAGATCTTTTTCTTGTTGTTTTTTACGTTGTAATTCTTTTTGCTCACGAATATCTTGCGTCAAAATATTAATGATCCCAGCCGGTTGTAATTCACCAAAACCAAGCGCTGCATACATATCATCGCTCGTGGAAATATGACGCTTAGCCAAGACCCGCTCAATATTTTTAGTATTTAAAACATCGTGTACATTATACCCTTCTTCGATCAGTGCTTCTTCTAAGATGTCTTTACCACGGTCGATATTTTGGATCCGATCTTGTTGTTTAAAGAAACGTTTGACTTTATTACGCGCCTTATTGGTATGCACCAGATCTAACCAATCCCGACTAGGACCAGCGGAATTTTGTGAAGTTAAAATATCAACGATATCACCATTTTTGACCTGATAATCCAGCGGAACGATCTTACCATTGACTTTAGCTCCTGTCGTATGGTTTCCGATCTCAGTATGGATCGTATAAGCCATATCCAGTGGCCCAGCTCCCTTAGGCAATTCAAAAACATCCCCTTTAGGCGTAAAGACATAGACCCGGTCACTAAAGAGATCGCCCTTGACACTTTCCATGAAGTCATTAGCATCACTGGATTCATTTTGTAATTCAATGATCTCTTTGAACAAGTTGAGTTTTTCACCCGTCGTCGTTTCTTTGACGCCATCTGTCTTCCCCTCCTTGTAAGCCCAGTGAGCAGCGATACCATATTCAGCCACACGATGCATCTCTTCAGTTCTGATCTGCACCTCAAATGGTGTCCCGTTTGGCCCGATCAAAGTCGTATGCAATGATTGGTACATATTGGCTTTAGGCATCGCAATATAATCTTTAAAACGTCCCGGCATTGGGGTCCACTTTGTATGGATCGCACCTAATACAGCATAACAATCCTTGATCGATTTAACGATCACACGGATCGCGAGCAAGTCATATATCTGACTGAATTGTTTGTGCTGATCACGCATCTTACGATAGATCGAGTAAATATGCTTTGGGCGCCCGTAGATCTCACAATCTTTAAGCTTAAGATCCACGATCGCACCTTTGATCTCATCGATCGCTTCATTGATGTATTGCAAACGCTCATCACGTCTTGAATTCATCAAATGTACGATGCGATAGTATTGTTGGGGGTTCAAGTACCTTAATGAGGTATCCTCTAATTCCCATTTGATCGTACTGATACCTAAACGATCAGCTAACGGTGCATAGATCTCAAGCGTTTCATTTGCAATTCGGCGTTGTTTGTCTGGACGCAAATGTTTTAAAGTACGCATATTATGCAGACGGTCAGCTAACTTCACGATGATGACCCGTAAGTCTTTTGACATCGCCAAGAGTAGTTTACGGTGATTTTCAGCTAGTTGTTCTCGGTGTGACTTGTAGCGGATCTTGCTCAATTTTGTGACCCCGTCTACGATCACTTCAATATCTTTGCCAAAGAGCTCACCAATATCAGCTAAAATAACGGGGGTATCCTCGACTACATCATGCAAAAAGCCCGCACTTACCGTTTCAGGATCCATTTTTAATTCAGCTAAGATCGCAGCCACTTGGATCGGGTGGACGATATATGGTTCCCCTGACTTACGAAATTGTTCACGGTGAACGTAGGTAGCAAAATCACAGGCTTTTTGTACGATCGCCACATGTTCTGCATTCATGTATTCACTACACTTATTGATCACATCTTCTGCACTCCAAATTACGTTCTTTTCCATCTCATCACCGTCGCCACTAAAGACAGTAGCGCTTCCTTTCTCACCAATCTACCAAATTCATTTGAATGCACGATAGGCACTTTTCACTACTGCAAAAAGTGCCTATTGCTGTTGTAAAATTTTATTTGCGTACAGCACCATAGGCAAAGCCTGTCAACATCAGATAAACTACGGCACAATAGATCGCATGGCTATCAAAAAAGAAATCACAACCGATCAAGTAAATAACTGGGAAAAATAGCACTAACCAAAACTTATCAGCATGTTTACCTGCATAAAATCCAATTGCGATCGCATAAACTACATTGACACCAAATAAGATCACACCCGTTTTCGTGATCTCATCAACATTTAAAACAGTAAAAATGATCGGGATCACGAAACTAAACAGTGTGGCAAAAGCCCAATACGAAATTACTTTTTGGGGTGATACTTTACTTAATTGCATTCTCATTACCTGTTTCTAAAATTAATTAATTTTATTTTACCGTAAAATCACATTTTAGTATAGAAGAAACTCTGCTACAGGCTATTTTACCAATTCTAACGCATACGAAAGCGTCGCTAGCAGATATAGTGGCGCTGTTTCAGCCCGCATGATCCGTGGTCCTAATCCCGCTTGAACAAAGCCTTTTTGAGTCAAAAGTTCGATCTCATTTGTTGATAGACCACCTTCTGGGCCAAAAACTGCCGTCAGATGTGGCACTTGGCGTGTAGTGAGTTGTTCAATAACTTTGACCAAATTAGCTTTTTCCCCTTGTTTAGCTGCTTCTTCATAGGCCACGATACCTAGCTCATCTGAAGCTAGTTTTAATTCTTTCAAGCTGCTGCAGTAACTGATCGTCGGGATCGTGGTGCGATGTGACTGTTCGGCCGCTGCTAAAGCGATCTTTTCTAACCGCGCGATCTTTTTAGCTTGCTTTTTATCATCCCACTTGGCGACCGAAAAATCGCCCTTGAAAAAGATAAATTTATCAGCTCCCAATTCCGTTCCCTTTTGAACGATCAATTCCGCTTTATCTCCCTTAGAAAGTCCACAAGCGATCGTTGTTACAACTGGCAATTCAGTTTGATGACTAAAAGTTTCAACGACCTTAGCTCGCGCCTGTTGTTTATCGACTGCTGTCACTTCCATTATCTGAACTTGCTTATCTGGAGTCACCAACTCAAATTTATCTCCAACACGCATCCGCATTACTGTGATCGCATGCTTATAGAGGTCTTTTGGTAAAATAAATTGCTCATTGGCTAACATTTCATTATAAAAATAACGTTGCATTTTTTAGACCTCATCTGTAGTTGGCATATGGGCGATGATCGAATACCAATCTTTTATATTTAAAACTTGATCGATCATAAAGCCCTTTGCTTCAAGCTCACTGACGATCAAGTCTTTTTTATCAACAATGATCCCAGAAGTGATAAAGATCCCGCCTGGCTTTAAGCACTCATACGCTTGGGGGATCAATGGTACGATGATCTCAGCTAAGATATTAGCCGTGATCAACTCAACTTTTGTCTTGATCCCCGCCAACAGATCATTAGCCCCCACTGTGATCGCATCTTGCATATCATTTAACGCCAAATTTTCTTCAGCTGCTTTGACCGCTTCAGCATCAACATCATAAGCAGCGATCTGATCGACTCCAAAATACTTAGCTGCAATACTCAAGACACCTGAGCCAGTTCCTACATCTATCATAGTTTCGCCACCACGCACAACTGTCTCTAATGCTTGTAACGCCAATTTAGTCGTTGGATGTGTCCCCGTTCCAAAAGCACGACCGGGATCAAGTTTGATAACTTTTTCATCAGTCATTTCCGGAGTATAATTTTCCCAACTTGGTACGATCGTCAAATAGCGCGTTAAGCGGACCGGATGATAGTATTTTTTCCAAACATCCGCCCAAGAATCATCATCTAGTTCAGCTAATTTGACAGTTCCCTTTCCTGGATCTAAGCCAAATTCTCGTAATTGTGCGATTTTTTGTTCTAATTCAGGGAGTAGCTCTACTAAGCCAGCTTGTGCTTGAAAATATGTAGCTAATTCAACTTGACTAAGATCGGAATCATCGATCTCAACGCCACCAGCACCATTTTCCATCAAAAGATTTATTACAGCTTCACTCGCCTCATTTGTTGTCGTTACAGTTAATTTGATCCAATCCAAAATAAATTCATCCTTTGCTTAAAATTTAGGGTACGGCAAATTTTCAGTAACCGTATTCTCATTTGCATCCTGCACAAATCTTTCAAATTCACTCATCGACCATGTCAGTTCGAATAATTCCTTGTCACTGTCATTTAAAAAGTCAAGTAGATCCGAACGTCCATTATCTAACACGATCTGTAAATAACTAAAAAATGCTTTGCCGCGCGCTAACGTCCAACCTTTTTTACCAGCATAGCTCAAACACGCTAAATACGCTTCTGATTCGACTTGTGCTACATTTTTCTCATCATAAAATAAAATACTGTCACTAAATGAGATGATCGGTTCATCCGAACTTACTCCTTTTGCATCAGTGATGACTTGACTAGTAGAGTTTTCAGCATAAAAGGTCAGTTCCATCTCAAATGTTTTGGCACGCTTATTCCAAAAAAGTTCGATCTTACCATCAAAATCTAAGCTATCTATATTGCTTTCTAAAAAAGTCAAAAGATCTGTTTTTGCCATCCAATCAATCCTGTCTGTGTATAGTTACACTAATATAGTAACCTCTAGGCGGGATAGAAAACAAGTTTAATTCGATAATCTTTTGTTTTTAGATGATTTAACGTATATTTTATCGTTTTTAGCAATATTTTATTAATTTTTTACACTCAATTAAGCACAAAAGCCATAATTTCTGATAAACTAAGAGTGTGAATTACTAACTTTAGGAGATGATCTACTTGGCAAAATACAAAATGATTCTTGATCTTGATACTGGGATCGACGATGCATTAGCCATCGCTTATGCTTTAGCCTCAGAAGAATGCGATCTGATCGGGATCGTGGGTTCATATGGTAACATTCTAGTCGAAGATGGGGTCCAAAATAGTTTAGATTTACTTGAACTGTTAGGACGTCCCGACATTCCAGTTTTCACTGGACTTCCACACGCTTCTACTAAGGATAGCTTTGAAGTTATGCCGATCAGTGCCCAGATCCACGGTAAAAACGGTATTGGCGAAGTCAAACTAAAAAAAGCTGACCGCAAACCTGAAACGATGTCTGGGGTCGATTTCTTCATCGAAGCTGCTCACAAATATGGCAAAGATCTCGTGATCGTTCCAACTGGTCCTTTAACAAACTTAGCTGCAGCTTTGGAAAAAGACCCACAGATCGCTAAACTTGTAGGTAAAGTTACCTTAATGGGTGGAGCTTTGACTGTTCCTGGGAATGTCAATCCCGTAACCGAAGCTAACATTAATCAAGATCCTGAAGCAGCTGATAAAGTCTTTCGCAGTGAATTCCCATTGACGATGATCGGTTTAGACGTTACGACTCGAACACTCTTGACTACAAAAGAAACTCAAAAGTGGCGTGACTTGAAGACTTTAGCTGGTGAAAAATACGCTGATCTAACAGATTACTATATCGATGCTTACAAAGTTACAAGTCCTCATTTAGGTGGTTGTGCTTTACATGATCCATTAGCTGTAGCAGCAGCGATCGAGCCTTCGTTAGTAACAACACTTGATCTAAATATGAAAGTCGATACTAAAGGTCCTTATGCTGGACGCACGATCGGTGATGAAACTCGGATCAACGAACCAGCTTTATCGACTAAAGCAGCCGTCAACGTCGATAAGGATCGTTTTGTCGATCTATTTATGGAACGTTTGACAACACTATTTAGCAAAAATTAGGAAGATGAGGCTTAAGCAATGAATATTCTTGGGATCTCCCTTTATATCTTTTGGCTTTTGCTGGTCATCTTAAAATTTAGTTCTTTACCGCATGACCGCCGTTTTTCTTACCAACAAGCTTTCTTTGGTACTTTGTACTGGTATAAAAACTTTAGAAATTTACTGTTGCTCTGTGCTTTGATGGTTTTATTTATTTTTGCGCCACTAAAATTGATCTACTTTCTATTTTTTATTACCGCCTGCCTAATATTTCTTATGACAGCGCGCAATTTTTGGTTTCGGATCGGCAACGCTTGGACCAGTATCTTTCTTTGTTTAGCTTGTATCTTTATCGGGATCGGCACTGGACTATTTGTTTTCAAAACTTAAATATCCTGAGGCTGTGACATAAGTTTCTATTAAAACGGTCGTAAATGGGCTTTAAAAATTGTTCATTTACGACCGTTTTTGTACTATAAATAAAAAAGACACTAGCCCCTGCATTTATAACATAAATCAATTCAGTTTGAACATGGCGACCTCCTATGAAGCTTAAAAAATAAGATCAAATCTATTTTCGGTAATTTGAAGGCTTATTTGGGGTTTACTCGATTTACCGTATGAAGTAAAAAAAGGTAAATCGTCAAATGAGAATAGTATTAATGGCATTGAACATGTGGAAAATGTCCACTGATAGTCCAAAAATATCACCAAATAATAAATAAAAACAAAAAGAAGACCATCCGAATTTTTGAAAAACTCGGATGGCCTTCTTATATAGAAACTTATGTCACAGCTTCTTTCTTAGATCAATTTATTTAACTTCGATGATCTTAACTTGCATTTCACCGCCAGGAGTTTCAACACTCACTGTCTCTCCCACTTTATGTCCAACTAAACTTTGTGCGATCGGTGATTCATTTGAGATCTTACCAGCAAATGGGTCAGCCTCAGCAGCACCTACGATCTGGTAAGTTTCTGGTTCATCGTCCTCTTCTTGGAAGACCACCGTTTTACCGATCGCAACTTCGTCAGCAGCGATCGAGCCATTATCAATGATCTCAGCATGATTCAACATGTTTTCTACTTCTTTGATCCGACCTTCAAGCATTGATTGTTCATTCTTCGCAGCTTCGTATTCGGAGTTTTCGGATAGATCTCCAAAGGAACGAGCGATCTTGATCCGTTCGATGATCTCTGCTCGCTTAGTTGTCCGGAGTTCTTCTAATTCAACTTCAAGTTTTTCTTTACCTTCCAATGTCATTGGAAATGTTTTTTCTTCAGCCATTTTTACACCTCATTAATATCATTAACTGCGTGGTCCATTATACCACAATTAGCCTTCGTTTTTACGAATGATGTCACGAACTTTTGTGACCAAAAGATCGATCGCAACTTGATTTTCGCCACCTTCAGGCACAATAATGTCAGCATAACGCTTTGAAGGTTCAATAAATTGATGATACATTGGCTTAACTGTCTCAAGATATTGATCGATCACTGATTGCAATGTTCGACCGCGTTCTTCAATATCACGTTGGATACGACGAATGATCCGAATATCGTCATCAGTGTCCACGAAGATCTTGATATCCATCAGATCACGCAAGCGTGCGTCATTTAGCGTCAAAATACCTTCCACAATGATAACTTCTCGTGGTTCTTGAACTACAACTTCCTTGCTCCGTGTATGAGCAGCGTAATCGTAAACTGGGATCTCGATCGTCTTCCAGTTTAGTAGATCTTCAAGCTGTTCGATCAAGAGATCTGTATCAAAAGCATTTGGATGGTCATAGTTGACTTTAGTACGTTCTTCAAATGGAACATCATCTTGACTCTTGTAATATGAATCTTCTTGGAGCATCATCAAGGAATGACCATGAAGTTGATCAAAGATCGCACGGGAAACAGAGGTCTTCCCACTACCTGATCCTCCAGTTACACCGATAATAATTGGACGTGGACGCTTCTTTGCTTCTGACATTAATAAATACCTACCTTAAATTAATTATTGATTATCTTTTTCGAGTTTTTTGGTCAATGCTTGATGTTCTTCATAAGTCTTGGAGAAATAGACCTTACCTGTCTTCATATTTGCGATGAAATAAAGATAACCTTTATCCTTATCGACTGGATCTAAGACAGCTTTTACCGATGCAATACTTGGATTATTGAACGGTCCAGGTCCCATACCTTCATTTTGATATAGGTTGTATGGAGAATCGACTTCAAGATCTTTATATGTCACATTTTGCTTATGTTTACCTAAAGCATAAAGAACTGAAATATCCGATTGGATCTTCATGTTCTTTTCTAAGCGATTTTCAAACACACCTGCGATCTTATAACGATCCTTTGCAGTCACACCTTCACGTTCAACTAAGGAAGCTAAAGTCAAAGCTTGTTGAACTGTGTAGTGACGTTCGGAGATCTTACTGTAGTATGGTGACAACATTTCATTGGTCTTAGCTACCATTTGTTCGACCAATTGCTTTAATGTCGTATCATCTTGAACCGAATAAGTAGCTGGATATAAGTATCCTTCTAAACGATAACGAACATCTTTAGCTTCGAGTGCTGATGTTAATAACTCTGGATACTTGTTCTTTAACTCATTTAAGAAATTTTCGTCGTTGACTAATGCCAAAAAGTCCTTCTTACTAAACTTAGTCGTATTTTGGATCTCAGTTCCGATCTCATCGATCGTCACCCCTTCTTTTACAAGAACTTTTCCTGAGTCAAGTGATTCACTAGCACCACCTTTTTGTAAAGCCTTTGAGATCTGTTCAAGTGTCATTGATGGTTTTAGTTCATAATACCCTGCCTTAAAATTACCTAGTTTATTAGTCTTAACGTAGTAATCAAAGACAAAGCCACTCTTGATGACCTTTTTTTCCTCTAAAATAGCACCGATCTGCTTGTTGTTACTTCCAACAGGGATCTTGACTTCGATACGTTGATTCGAGTTTTTGTCAAGTGGTTGCAAAGCCGTCTTAACGTAATGATAGCCAAATGCTCCGACTAATACGATCAAAACTGCAATCACTAAAATAACACCGATGATGATTTTTTTAGCAACCGATTTCTTTGCTTTTTCTTTACCCAAAGTAATCACCCTTACTACACTAATGTGAACAAATATATTATTTATATTTGTGAAAGAATCATAGTTTTTCCTTTCCTGCGTTTTAAGCCCCTAGCTAAATTGCTATGTATAAAGATCATACACTGGATCTACCAATTCTTATGAGATCCTTAGCCCCACATTGTGCTCTTTCTGACTACGATCTCCTTGACCCATGGCTCTATTTTATCTAAGCCATTCCCGTGTAAACTCTATCTCTACCATTATATAAGCGTGGTTGTCTAATTGCAATATTGTATCATGGTTAATTTCTAAAAAAAGAAGCCCATATGAGCTCCTTTAATTTTATTTCTAGCGAATGTCGGCTTCAAATTCCTCGACCAGCTTAGCTTGTACCTTTTCAAAAGCTTTTGTAACTGCTTCATCTTGTAAAGTTGCATTTGGATCAGAGTAGACCAAAGTGTAAGCCAATGATTTAAAGCCAGTCATAATGTGTTCACCTTGATATACATCGAACAGCTTGATGTCTTTTAAGAAAGCACCACCGTTTTTACGAATGCAATCTTCGATCTGTTGATTTGTCACATCAGTCGAAACTGCCAAAGCGATATCACGTGTGATCGATGGATATTTTGAAACTGGTGTGTAAAGTTTAGCTTCTTTTGGCAACTCGATAACTTTTTGTAGATCGAGCTCAAAAACATAAACTCGTTGTTTTAATTTATATTCTTTAGCTGTATTAGGATGAACTTCACCGATAAAACCTAAGTAATTTTCCCCTGCATAGATCGCAGCGGTTCGACCAGGATGCATATCTGGCATAGCAACGGCTCGATAAGATTCGTTAGTCACACCTAATTCATGTAACAAGTTAGCTACGATCCCTTTTAGATAGAAGAAATCAACTTCTTGTTTTGTAGTATTCCAGTTAGCATCACTGACTAAACCTGTCAGTGCCCCAGCGATATGTTCAACTTCACGTGGACGTATTTGATCTTCATCTCTAAAGAAGACACGTCCTTGCTCATATAACGCAACATCGTTAACTTTACGCGCTGCATTATAGGCTAGATCATCTAAAAGACCTGAGATCAAGTTCATTCGAACCGTTGTATGTTCACTGCTCATTGGAAAATCTAAATTAGTCGGCAAAGCTTCTTCCAAGGCAAACCGTTTGGCCTTTTCTTCAGTTGTCAATCCATATGAAATAGCTTGATCTAAGCCAGTCGCTTCTAACGTCTGGCGTGCTTGCCGGATCAATTTTTGAGCTGGTGTGTAACTACCTGGTGTCGTTTGCCCTGCTGGGAGCGTTGTTGGTAAATTATCATAGCCATAGATCCGAGCTACTTCTTCAACTAGGTCAGCTTCGATCGCAATATCCCAGCGTCTTGTTGGTACATATACTGTCAAATCATCAGCTACGACTGTCGTTTCAAAACCCAAGCGATCAAAAATAGCTTGGATCTGTTCCACCGTCAATTCTGTGCCTAAAACTTTATTGATATGCGAAGCGGAGGTCTTGATCTTTGTCGGAGTAGTTTCTGGTTCATTGACACTAGCTACACCCTTGACCACTTGACCTTCACCTAATTCAGCGATCATTGCAGCAGCAGCATCTAAAGCTTCACGGACAGCTGATACATCAACACCACGCTCAAAGCGCATTGAAGCTTCTGAGTGTAAGTTTTCCCGCCGTGAAGTTTTTCTGATCCGATGACCATTGAAGACAGCCGCTTCTAAAGCAACCGTGGTCGTTTCATCACTGATCTCTGTATCTAAGCCCCCCATTGTTCCGGCTAAAGCAACTGGTACATCATTGGCTGTGATCACGATGTCATTTAGTTGTAATTTACGTTCTTCACCATCAAGGGTAACTAGCACTTCGCCTTCTTTAGCTAAACGCACAACGACTTGCTTAGATCCCAATTTATCAAAATCAAAAGCATGCAGCGGTTGACCATAATCAAGCAAGATATAGTTTGTCACGTCAACGATATTATTCAACGGGCGAATGCCCGCATTCCAAAGACGAATTTGCAACCACATTGGGCTTTCTTTGACTTTGACATCTTTTATGACCCGCATCATATATGGTTTAGCTAATTCTTCA
The DNA here is from genome assembly GCA_910587695.1 of uncultured Lactobacillus sp. Classification (GTDB taxonomy): domain Bacteria; phylum Bacillota; class Bacilli; order Lactobacillales; family Lactobacillaceae; genus Ligilactobacillus. The sequence goes on along the minus strand of CAJUNC010000023.1, from coordinate 3,968 downwards.
GGTGCACTGACCGTAACATGATCAGCGATCTCATCTGTGGTTGATTCAACAATATGTGGAACCGGTAAAGTCACTTCACGATCATAGATGGCTGCGATCTCATGGGCAGCTCCACGCATACTTAAAAGGTCACCACGATTTGGAGTGATATCAAGATCGATCACCGTTTCATCCATCCCTAAATAACCAAAAACAGGTTCACCTGGTTTAGCATCTTCAGGTAAAACATAGATCCCGTCAGCAAATTCTTTAGGGACCACGCTTTCAGGAAAACCTAATTCTTGTAAAGCACAGATCATTCCTTCAGAAACTTCGCCCCGCATCTTACCGCGTTTGATCTTCACATTACCAGCGATCCGTGAATTTGGTAAAGCCACGATGACTTTTTGCCCCGCCTTGATATTAGGAGCACCACACACGATCTGCGATGGTTCTTCTTCCCCAACATCTACTTGGCAAATATGCAAGTGGTCAGAATTTGGATGATCTTTAACATCCAAAGTGTAACCTACAACGATCTTCTTTAGTCCATCTTCAAGTTTACCTGTACTAGCAACTTCGACCGCTGTTCTTTCGATTTTTTCAGCCAGTGCTAACGGTTCAAGGTCAGCGACAGGCACATATTCATTTAACCATTTTGTTGAAACTTTCATGAATCAGTTATCCTTTCTGTGCGAATTGTTGTAAGAATCGAACATCATTTAGATAAAATTCGCGAATATCATCGACACCGTATTTGAGCATAGCAAAGCGATCAGGACCAAGCCCAAAGGCAAAACCACCATAAACTTCTGGATCGACACCAGCCATCTTCAAAACATTAGGATGGACCATACCAGCACCTAAAACTTCGATCCACCCTGTTTGCTTGCAAACTGAACAGCCCTTACCGCCACATTTGAAACAGGAAACATCAACTTCGACAGATGGTTCTGTAAATGGGAAGTAACTTGGGCGCAAACGGATCTCGCGTTGTTGACCAAAAACAGTCTTAGCGATCAGCTCTAACGTACCTTTTAGATCACCCATTGTAATATTTTTGTCGATGACCAGGCCTTCAACTTGGTGGAATTGATGCGAGTGAGTCGCATCGTCTGTATCACGGCGGTAGACTTTACCTGGGGAGATCATCTTTAAAGGTCCCTTGCTAAAGTCATGCACCTCCATCGTCCGTGCTTGAACAGGCGATGTTTGAGTTCTCATCAATAATTGTTTAGTAATATAAAATGTGTCTTGCATATCACGAGCAGGATGGTCTTGAGGCAAGTTCAACATTTCAAAGTTGTAATGATCTTCTTCGATCTCAGGCCCATCAACAACTTGAAAGCCCATCCCTAAGAAGAGTTTTTCGATCTCATCGATAACTTGGACTAAAACGTGTGGTGTTCCGGTCTTGACTGGAGTAGCTGGTAAAGTAACATCGATCGTTTCACTTTCTAAACGTTTAGCCAACTTCAATTCTTCTAATTCAGCGTGCTTTTCAGCGATCGCTTGAGTCAATTCATCTCTGATCGTATTAGCAAAGCTTCCGACCTTAGGACGTTCCTCAGCGCTTAGATCACGCATTCCTCGTAAAACTTCAGTAATCGAGCCTTTTTTGCCCAATAATTCTACTCTGACGTCATTGATATGTTTAGTATCTTCAGCACGCCTAATTTTTTCTAAGCCATTTTGTTTGATCTCTTCAAGTTTTTCTCTTAGATTCACACTAATCTTTCCTTTCATCCGGCTGATCCAACGTAAAAAAGCCTCATCCCTAAAAAGGGACGAGGCTTCGCGGTACCACCCTTGTTCTGTTATAAGTAAATAACAGCACTCTTTCATGATAAAACGGTCATGAACCGATCTGTTATTCATCCTCAGGAATCCCAACAGCAACTCAGGAAGTGAAATTCGGCCTTAGATCAAGCAAGCCTTCTCAGCTCCCGGCTCTTTTCTGTCTTGATCGATCAGCTTACTAATTTCCGTCTACGTCTTTAAATATTCTACAATTCAGTTTAAGCTCGTATGCATAAATAGTCAAGTAGTTATTTGCAATCTTCTTCAGAATACCACTTTTCTGACCAAACATGGATCTCTTGCATGATCGTTTTTAAAGCTGCGCCCCGGTCGGTCAACTGATAGACCGCACGTGAGCTATTGCTAGCCATCACACGTTCTACCAATCCTTCCTTCTCCAACTCCTTTAGACGTTCCACTAAAACGCGATCACTGCATTTCTCAACTTTTTGTGCTATTTCTTTAAAACGCTGTGGACCTTCATTCAATAAAACTTCGATGATCAAGCCATTCCATTTTTTTCCTAAAATCCCAAAAGTCTTTTGGAACTTCGGACAGACTTTGAATACTGATTGTGTACTCAAGACACATACCCCTTTCTAAATTACACAAATAGACCCGCACTATCGAGTGATACGGGTCTATTATCTGTGCTTTCAATAGTACTTAACACTATTTTACACTATTCACTTACTTTCGCAAAGCCTAGAGCTTGTTTTAATGAACTCATTATTTTCAAGGAAAGATGTTTACTGTATTCTTCAGTCGCTGAATATTTATCAACTAATGATACAATGTAGCCTTCTGGATACTTTGGAGGGCAAGTCGTTGCGCCCCACATGTGTTTGATGATGATATCTTTTTCGCGTGGGGTCAGTACAGTCAGCTTTTCTGCATTACGCACAGCGATCCGTGGATGGATCCATGCATGCGTGCCACGATCGAATTTAGTCACACGCCAATCATAGTAAAATAAATCATGCAACAAGCCAGCACGAGCTGTAGATCTTGCATCCAAATGGAATTTTTTAGCAAGTAAATAGCTTTCATAGGAAACAGCAATACAATGTTCTAAGCGCGTTGAAAAATGGTGTTGCGTATAATTAGCCAAACGTTGGACTTCTGGCTTTTCTAGCAACTCACCTACATAGCTCATATATTCTTCATCATTACGCCATACGTCTTTTTTCATAAATGCTGCATAACTCCTTTAACCAATGTTTTACTAACCAACCCTGCCTCTCACTTTTTATCTTACTATTTTATTTTGCAAAAGCAATCTTTAAGCTGTTGATTTAAGTAATTTAAAGATAAATTTAAGAATTTATTTACCCAACAAACGAACGTATGTGCTATAATACAAAAGAACATATATTCGAAAAGAGGTATTATATATGGATAAACAAGAATTTGAAACTTATTTAAATGAACACTGCTCGGCTTTGAGCAAATTTCAAGCACGAGCTTTAGACTACCAAGCCAATAAAAATCAGAATCGTGCTAGATCTGCTCGCTGGAATGATGCCAAAGTCCAACGAGCAGCAGATGCGATGTATGATACTTTTCTTACTGGGATCTATACCAAATTGCGCAGTGCGATCGAAGATAAATATGACCGCCAAGCTTGGCTCGATTACATCGAAAAATACGAACTCTTAGAACAATTGGAAGAAAGCGTGCTTGAGATCGAATTTGAGTAAAAAAATAGCAGATGTTTTAAACATCTGCTATTTTTTGGCAAATAAAAAGAGGCTGTGATAGAAGTCTCCAAAAAACGGCCGTAATCAGTAACATTAAATTCGAAGTCTAACCAAGCCAAAACATTGTTAGACCAAAAATAAGAACAAAGATCAATTCAGAGGCTACAGATGATTTAATAACTGAGGTAACGATGGAAGCGTTGATCAACGAATGGCTTGATATCTACAAAAAACAACTTAAAAATACCACTTACGTTCCTACAGTATAAGCATCATGGACAAGATCTCTCTTCATGTTACAGAGCAGGCTAAGAAACAATTAAACCCAAAATCGGATGAGCTTTAAAAAATTCCCCCCATTTGTCCCTCAAAAGGATATTTTTTAGACTAAATTAACTCTATCTAATTTTTTGCAAATAAAAAACCCTTGGAAATGGCACTGGGGTCCGTCAAGTATACAGTTTAAATAGAAAAATAGTTTATGCGGTT
>CAJUNC010000022.1 GCA_910587695.1 uncultured Lactobacillus sp. | reverse complement strand
TTCCTCCTCGATCGCTGAAAATTGTTCTAAATATTCTTTTGCTACCTCAAACGCTGCTTCGTCATCATCTTCCGTCTGTGCTTTATTAATCTTAAATAGCACAGTTGTAAGCTCACCACGTACATAGTCAACAACGCCATCTTTTGTATTGTGTAACAGGTCTGTACCGTCCCATTCTGTGATCGTGTATAACTGTTCATCATCTAGCCGATAGCAACTATTTGGATCCTTTTGCGTCTTGATTGCGTCGATTTCATCAAATCTCATTATTCATCGCTTTCCCTTCTTAAACCCTCTTCTACCATACGTTCGAGCAAGTATTGTTGCATCTGTTTCACTACTCGCTTCGGTACGGCGTTAAAAAATGATAGTAGTAACTTTGCTACTGCTTCAGTATCTCCACTGACTACCGCATCAACCTCTTCTTTTTTTGGTTCCTTAATAGCTACAACATAAGTTTTAAAACCCAATTCTTCCAACACATCTGATACCGTGTGTACTGCTTTTTTTGAATTTACGTTATTCATTCCGAAAACTCCTTTAATTTCGTGTTATAATCTAACTGAAAAATATTTTTTGTCAGGGTCGCACTGCCATGCGATCCTTTTTTCATGGCTCGAAAAAGTGATCAAGCCATGGCTCGCGTTTCCAGCCACTGTACGTGATAACCAGCAAGCTTAAGGCTAGCACTACTAGCGTCACCGTCGGAGACCACGCACCGATCGCAACTCCCATTAGCAAGAATAGTGCGATCGCTCCTTTGTTTTCTTCGAATGTCATTCATATCACTTCCTTTCTGCTATAATTTAGTCATCTCCTGTGAAAGGAGGTGAATTTTATGCGGTTAGACCCTGACTGTATCAGAGATATATTAGTTGTCGTTGAAGATAACACCGACTTCTCAAAAGTAGCTACTACTGGAGATTTTATTGAATCTGGCATTGTTCAAAAATATAATATGAATACTATTGCATATCATATTCGGCAAGCTGATGAAGCCGGTTTATTGCTAGGGGTAACTTTTTGTCTTGGTGGCGATTTTTTAATTCAAGACCTTTCACCAGAAGGCCATAAATTCTTAGCAGATATTCGTGAAGATAAAAATTGGTCTAAGACAAAAGCCATAGCTAGCAAAGTAGGCTCAACATCATTGAATGCTTTAGCCTCAATAGCAACTAATGTTATCTCGACAGCCATCAATCAACATCTAGGCCTTTGATGTTGGCTTTTAACTTCATTGTTACGTCAGCAATATTGCTGGCGTGTTTTTTTATTTCAATATCAGTAATTCCTTTCACTTCTTTTCCATCCAGCAGAACCTTCTTTTTGTCAAATGAAATAACTGTTACTCCGTCTACTAGCTCAGCACTACTAGAACAGCGATTAACATAGCTTTCGTAGGCAGCTAAGTATTCTTCTTTTGATACAGGATCTCCTTTGAAGCTCATTCCTTCAAAAGGATCTCTGTATTTTTTGGTCCCTTCTTTCACTTCCTTCATCTCCATTTCGTTTTTAATAATTCGCATCCTCCATCAACCACGATTAGCACTGCGATCAACACTAACAACTTGATCTGTATCACCCCCTAAAATGATCTCTGATAGCCATTCCTGTTCATCGTCTAACGAATCGACAACAAGTGGCGTAATACCATAACGATCATACGTTTTATTAAAATCAATCGCTTGACTTACAGTGATCTCACGAGTGAATTGCTTCCACACTCGAATTTGTTTTGCGACCCACTCTCCTAGTTCTAATTCTTCTGCTGTCATCTGTTTAGCCTCCAATATCAATTAATTGCACCTTCCCTAATGTGCGGATCTAGCGTCCTAATTCGGTATTGCTCTGATCGATATCTCAAGTATGCTTGCCAGCGCTCTTCAATGATGTATGTCATCTTACGACCATCTTGAACGATCGCATCTCTGAACTCAGGATTAGCAACACAGTCACGCTTACGCTCTGCAAACGCTGATTTTTCTAGTCCGTAGTCATTCATGATCTCTTGTGGCGTTTTCCACCCATTCGCCATCATGTTGATCACCTCCTTAAATGTAGCCTTCAAGTTCAAGCAATTGCTCGATCGTTTCGGCGCCTAGCTGTGTATATTCAAAGCTTTGACGTCCGTATTCATCGACCACAATGCGACAGTATTTGTTGCTATCAACGAACACAGGTTTTAATCTGTGCTCAGTTGCGACTTTTCCAATCAACCTGATATCTTTGTGTGGCATGTGTAAATTCCATGCAATGCTACTTGCTGTGTAATACGGTCCGTTGTATTCAACCTGTGCTTGTAGCTCAAGCTGTTCCTCGAATGCCGGACGTTCGATGATCGGTACGATACCTTCATCTTTCAGCAGGTTATAGATGAACCGCTCGCCTTTCGGTGTCCATTTAAGCAACCCTGCGCCCTTTTCATAGCGCACTCGATCGGCGTAACCTAAACGCGAGTACTTAGCGTATAAGATCCATTGCTTACCTTGCTTGTACATAACACCTAGCTCATGAAGTTTCTTGTGCAGTGTCACAGCGCCCCAACCATAGCGTTTGGCTATCTCAGTTGATGAGATCAACGTCGGGTTGCGAAGCACGTTCTTGCAATAATCTGCGTCTGGTTGAAGTTGTTCAGCTCTTTTTTCTGCAATTTCCTTGGCTTCTTTTTCTTCTTTCAGTTTTTCGACAATCTTGATGATCGTATCTGGGTTTACTAGTGCCTGTTCAAGTACTTCATCAGCCATATATGCACCATGTTTGCGAATTGTTGGCAATACTTCATGCGTTACCCAATATTGAAATTTTTCGGCGGTTGGGTTATTCGCTTTGATTGCTAACGTGTAGAAGTCTGGTTCGCTGATGTAGTCGCCTTTCGACACTTGTGTCGAAAGATACTTTCTAACTCTGTTCCACTTAACGTACATTTTTCCATTTTTAGGTTCGGCAATTCCTAAACCAATCGCACTCACTTCCGCATCAAATTCAATTTGACCGTTAACTTCTCTGACTGGCAAATCAATGTTGCCGTTGTTGAAGATTTTTAGTTCATTCATTCTGGTCCCTCCTCTTTATTTAGTACTAATATTTTCGTACTTTTTCCCTAAAAAAATGAAAGAGAGCGGAATACCATATAGCTCGCTTGCATTTTCTAATAGAGAGAAAGGAATATTACTACTATCATTTTCGTATTTCGCTAATGTTTGAAAATGAACACCCAATTTTTTAGCAGCTTCTTTTTGGGTCATCATCGCATTAACTCTTGCTGCTTCCAAAGTTATTTTTGGCATAATAATCATCTCTCTTTCTCTTTGGTTTAAAATAGCCAAATCAGCCAAAAAATTAAACCGATTACTATTATTGCTGGTAAAATACCAAATCTTAAGTTAATACGAACGTCCAATTTTTCATCGTTAGATGTTTTATGATATTCGTATTTTCCAAATAATAGCTTTTTTAGTTTCATTTGTTTTGTTAACTATGATAAAATGTACTCTAAAGTTAGGGGTCACCCCCTTTCTTTAGTTTTATCTATCAGCGTTTACCGCTGAATTTTACGTGAAACTCGAAGGTCAAGAATTTCACTTTGATTTCGAAGAAGAACTCTTTCAGGGGGTTCTTCTTTTTTTGTACATTTCTCATAACTTACTCCTTTCGTTCATTTGTAAGGTCTGTATCAACCTTACAAATATATAATACGATTATTTTCGTACTTTGTAAAGTAATTTTTATAAAAAAAGTCGTTTTTTTTCGTACTTATATAGAAAAACAACTACATTTCCTATATAATAACTTATAAAGGCGGTGAGTTTATGGCTAGAAAAAGTCCACAAGATAAAGAAAATAAACAATTCTTTTCGGCAAGATTTAATGAATTGCTTTCTTTGCATAATAAAAAACAGGTAGATGTACATAGAGATTTAAATATCCCTAAAAGCACTATAACTGGATATGTAAAAGGGACATCACTTCCTACTATGGGAAATCTTCAAAAAATTGCTGATTATTTTGGAGTTTTAAAATCTGACATCGATCTTAGATTCAAGAATAAAGACGACGCTTCTGATGATGGGCTTGAATTCCACTTATTATCTAATTTTTCAAAACTTCAAAAAAATCGCCAACAAAATGTAGTAGCCTACTCATCAAATCAACTCAAAGAGCAACTGCAAGAAAAAAACAAAAAAGTTATATCTATAAAAGAAGCTAAAGATTACTACCAAACAGAGTACCCTGTTGAATTACTAGGCTATGTATCTGCTGGCACTGGTGAATATCTGCAAGATTGGAAACCAGAAGAGATTTTAGTGGATAATACTCCAGACAAGTATGACTATGCTCTTAAAATCAATGGTAACTCAATGGAGCCGCTCTTTGCTGACGGTCAAATTATATTTGTGATCGAAGTGACTAACGAAAGCTTATTTGACTTGTCTAATAGGATAGTAGTTGCCGATTTAAATGGTGAAGCCTATGTCAAAAAATTGGTTGTCAAGCATGATGAGTTACGCCTAGTGTCACTCAATAAAAAATATGAAGATAAGATAGTTACAGAAAATGACGCCTTTTATGTGCGTGGTGTCGTTATTGTGTAAAAATATTGAATAGAAATTTAAAATAGTAAACGTTCCCTATTGAAAGGATGATGAAATTCATTGGTAGAAACATTACAAGTAGAGGCTTTTTTAAATGCTAGAAATAATGGTCCCGGCGTAACTAAACCATCAATAATTTTAGCTGATGACGGTAATAAATACTTTTTAAAGGGAAATTTAGGAAAATTTGGCGAGCAACTAATTTCGCTTGATGCTTCTTTAGCACAGGAAGCCATTTGCTATAAATTAGCTAAAATATTGAATGTTCCCACGCCGGATTTCGCTTTTATTGAAATCACTGATGAAGATTTATCTGATTTTCCTGATTTACGTTTTTCAACTAATATTGTGAAACCTGGAATCTATTTAGGAGTTAAATCCGTAGATAATTTATTAACTCAAGAGCTAAATTTAATTCTAAACGAATTGAGTTTTAAAGTACCTGGGGCAATAAGAAGGTTGAATAATTTCGTGTCTCAAATTAGTAATAAGTCAGATATACCTAAGATTATGTACTTTGATTTTTTAACAGCTAATGTTGATAGGTATCAAAATCCCGGAAACATACTGTTGCATAGATCTAATAACGGTAAAATTGTATTATCAATAGATTTTGGATATTGTTTTTTTGGTCCATATTGGAAATCAAGAGATTATATTGCAGGATTTAAAAAAGTGGACTTATTACAAAAAAGAAACTTCTCTGATAAGTCATGGTTAGCATTTTCGCTTGATGTCTTGGGTGCCAATAGAGATTTGAAGGAAACTTTATTATTCAAATTATTTGACCCTCTTATTGACTGTAAATCTTCCGCAAATCCATTTAACGACATTTACTGTTCAACTAAATTATTGACACCTTCAACTTTGGCAACTATGATAAATTCTATACCTGATAGTTGGTTTATTGAAGGCGATTATCAAAAGAATTTGTATCTGCAGTTTCTATTAAATCAAGTAGATGCATTGCCAAATATTTTTAACTATTTAGCATCACAAAATTACTTTACCAATATTTCAGGAGGTGGATTGGTTTGGGAAGACAAAAATATACTTTCACAGTAATTTCTTACGTTCCTGACTACATACGTAATGAGCAAATAAATATAGGAATAATCATGTTTGATTCAAGCAATAATATTATCGATTTTTCTATATTGCCTGAGCATACAAACAAGCTAAATAGCTTATTAAACTATTCCGAAGATTCGAAAAGACTCTTCAAAGAAACATTGAAGTTCACAAAATTTATGTTACAAAAGTTGAGTCAGCCAAGTCTTTTCAATATAGAAATCAGTAAAAAACTAGTTACCATTGAAGGATTACCTGAGAATATAATGCTATCCCCCCTCACTTATGGTGCTACAAAAAATATTGGTAGTGTCCTTGATATGCTTGTAGATACATATGTGGGAAAGGAATTTTATTATCGTCGAAATAGAGCCGTAGCTAACGCAACTGAAATTGTTAAATCATACTTTAAGGAAAATAATTTTATCAATAATAATCTGTTGCCAAATCCTACCTTCAAACCATATGCTACCTCACCTGTCAGTTACAAAGCTGACTATGCTTACTTAAATAATCAAAAGAATTTTAGCATTATCAATTCAATGCCATCCACAGATGAGGGGTTAGAAAGGTTTTATCAAAAAATTGCTGCACTAAGCGCAAGATTTGATGGATATGGAGATATGATATTCTTATATGATTCTGATGATTTTGCTACTGAAAAAAAGCAAATAATCTCTGACATTTCCTCAACAAATTCTCGAGTTAAGTCCTTCGATATAACTAACAAGAGTAACGAATTTGAAAGTTTTAAAGATTTTTCAAATACAACAATCAGAAACTCAAATCGCGATGCTGTTAATGAATATATCACTAAAAATATGCGCTATGCCTAACCACTTTTTTGGTCGTCCAAAAACTGATGACGTTAAAAGCTGAAATAAAAAAGGAGATGATTTTTCACTATGAAGAAAAATCGTTTAGCATTGAACACTTGGACTGGTGTTCTGGATATCGTTAACTGCGTTTTATTCGCAATTGCTATGCCTGTAATTGTAAGTAGCGCATTTTCTGATGCTTTTGAAGGTGGAGACTCCACTGGGTCAATCGCTGCTTTCTTTTATATCATGGCTTGGATCGGTGTGGGGCTAAACATCTGGGCTTTGGTACAGTCAAAAAAGCACTATATTTCTATCGTTGGTCCAGTTTTAGGTATTATTGGAAATGCTCTTTTTGGGCTTACAGCTAGTCTATATCTACCAGCTATTATTGTTTTAATAATCGCAACAGTGTTTACACTATTGCAACATCCCGTTCCAAATGCTCCTACAACTGAAAATTCCAATCAAAGTCAAAATGATCCGACTACTACCAAGAACAAATCCAATAAAACACTGCTTTGGTCTATTTTGGGTGGTGTAGCAATCATTATTATCGCTATTTTGGCAGTTGGTTCTATTGGAGATAGTTCAGATAGTAGTAACCATTCAAATGGTTCAGCAACAGGAAGTAATACTTCTGCAAAAAGTAATTCATCTGACACCTTTAAATATGACTACACAACTTATAAAATTGCTGACAAAAAGACATATGATGTCAATTATACAGATAACAGCTGGGTAGCAAATATTAATATCGATAAAATCGAAGTTTTAAAAACTACCAAAGAATATAAATATAGTTCTAATGAAGATGGTGATTTCAATTTACAAGGTTTTGTCCGAATTCATTTATCAATCACACCTACCCAAGATATCAATATTTATCCTACACAAGGAACTGTAGTTCTAAATAATGGTGAACAGCATACCGCTGATGTTGATAGTTGGGATGGTGCGATTTCAAACGGTGCTACAAAGGATGGTTGGGTAACCATTCCTGTAAAATCGTTATCTAATGTTTCTGATTTAACCAACCTTCGTTTTAAATTCTCTGGTAGCTATGATACTGATGATTACGAAGATGACAACTATCATCATGATTACGATATGACTTTAGAATTGAATCAATAGCAATTATCCCGACCCGTCCCCAGTGACGGGTTTTATAAGACACAAGAAAGAACATACATTCGCAAAAGGAGAGATGTTATTATGTGGATCGAAAACAGAGAAGTACTAGTCAACGGAAAATTGGAAAAGCGCTACTGCTTTGTCGAACGTTACAAATCAACATTGACAGGAAAATATCACAAGGTTTCTGTAACATATGGGAAGAAAACACCGCAAGTAGTAAAAGCAGCTACACAAGAGTTAGAGCGTAAAATCAATAAAGCATTAGCAGAAGAAAGTGAATTTGTTCAAACTGCAACACTCTCACAAGTATCAATCGCATTTTTAGAGCAATATCAAAAACGAGTCCAACCTAGCACTTACAAAAATGGTGCATTGTTTATCAGAAAATTTGTCGATGATTTTGGTCATGATACTATCATAAGCAATATTTCACAACGAAGTCTAAATCGCTACTTCAACGATCTGCTGTATAACAACGAACGCGATCTAACAAATGGAACTGTCCGAGCTATAAAAAATAAAGTATCTATCTTGTTTGATTTTGCTGTGACATATGGATATTTAAAAGATAATCATGTTAAAAAAGTAAAGATTGAATGGAAAAATGAAAATGCTCGCAAAAGAAATCAAATAGAAAATAAGTATCTGACACAAGACGAGTATAGAAAAATAATTGATGATTGTTTGATAAATGGTGCAGATCACTATGCTGATGTCTTCAAGCTACAATACTTGACCGGAATGCGTTTTGGCGAGGCATCTGGCTTACGCGTTCAAGATGTGATCAAAGAAAACGGTAAAACTTATCTTGATATCAATCACTCACTTGTTTTCCTGAGCTCACCCTCACGATATTATTTGTCAGACTCTACCAAAACTTTTGCTGGGATGCGCAAGATAATCTTATCCCCTGAAGCTACAGATATCGTCGAAAAACATATGCGTAACAAAGACTTAGATGCGTTACTGTTCGCTTACAATCCATCAGCACCACATTTTGCTGATCAAAAGCCACTTAACATCAACAACGCAAATACTATGCTAAAGCGTATAATTGAACGTCAGAACATAGATAAAGATGTCACTACACACTATTTCAGACATACGCATGTTTCGGTACTTGCCGATATGGATGTACCTCTGCGTGTAATCAAAGATCGCATTGGACATGCTGACACAAACATCACAGAAAAGATTTATATGCACGTGACTAAAAAAGCACGTCAAGATTTTGAAGATAAGATAGCTCAAATTGATAATTTTCTGTAATAAAAAAGCGATACCTTTTACAGTATCGCTAAAAATTTTTGCCCATTTGTTGCCCATTTGAAAAATAGACATCTCTTTTATTAAATTTACCTAATCTTCAAAAACGTTGATATATCAGAAATCAGCGAACAAATTAAGCTGGTTAGAGTCTGGCAAAGCGTCAAGTACGTGGTTTTCGGTCATGAAATCGATGATCGTCGCAGAGACTTTACCACGTTTAGCGAGATCTTCTTTAGATAAGAAATCTTGTTCCTCACGTGCCGCCACGATCTGTTTGGCAACGTTTAGACCCAAACCTGGCACTGCCGTAAATGGCGCGATCAAAGTATTATCTTCGATCAACCAATCACTGGCATCTGATTTATTGAGATCGACCATTTTGAATTCAAAGCCACGTTCCAACATTTCGTTGGCTAATTCAAGTACGGTCAATAGATTTTTTTCTTTTGCCGTAGCCTCATTACCCTTGTCATTGATCTCTTTCATCGCAGCTTTGACTGACTCTTTACCATGAGCCATCGAAACTAGATCAAAGTCATCAGCTCGAACTGAGAAATAAGCAGCATAGTATACCAATGGATAGTACACCTTGAAATAGGCGATCCGCAAAGCCATCAACACGTAGGCCGCCGCGTGGGCTTTCGGGAACATGTATTTGATCTTCAAGCATGCACCGATATACCATTCTGGTACTTCAGATTCACGCATCGCTGCTTGCCACTCATCTGGAATACCACGACCCTTACGTACATGTTCCATGATCTTAAAGGCTAAGTCAGACTCGACTCCCATATGGATCAAGTCCATCATGATATCGTCACGACATCCAATAACTTCTGGCATCGTAACGGTCCCATTTTGGATCAATTCTTCCGCATTGCCTAACCACACGTCAGTCCCGTGGGAAAGCCCAGAGATCTTGACTAATTCGGCAAACGTTTTAGGATGCGTTTCTTCTAACATTCCTCGAACAAAGCGCGTACCAAATTCTGGGATCCCCAAAGTACCGGTCTTAGACTGGATCTGCTCTGGAGTAACACCCAAAATATCAGTTCCTGAAAATAGCTTCATCACGCCGGGATCATCGGTCGGGATCGTTTTTGGCTCGATCCCTGAAAGGTCTTGCAACATTCTGATCATCGTCGGATCATCATGCCCTAAACAGTCGAGTTTTAAGATATTATCATGGATCGAGTGGAAATCAAAGTGAGTCGTTTTCCAAGCTGCAGTCAGATCGTCAGCCGGATACTGGATCGGAGTAAAGTCATAGATATCAAGATAATCAGGTACGACCAAGATCCCAGCCGGGTGTTGACCGGTCGTTCGCTTGACACCTGTGGCCCCCTTAGCCAGTCGATCGACTTCAGCACCTCGCAAATTCTGCTCAGTGTCACGTTCGTAGGCTTTGACATAACCATAGGCCGTTTTATCAGCCACAGTACCGATCGTACCAGCCCGAAAAACATTGTTCTCACCAAACAAGACCTTCGTATAGTTATGAGCTACTGGTTGATAGTCCCCTGAAAAGTTCAGATCGATATCGGGAACTTTATTCCCCTTGAAACCAAGGAACGTTTCAAATGGGATCTCTTGTCCGTCTTTGACCAATTCTGTTTTGCATTCTGGACATTCTTTATCAGGTAAGTCATAGCCAGAACCATACTCACCTTTTTCATAAAAATGCGACCACTTACATTTTGGACAGCGATAATGTGGTGGCAATGGGTTGACCTCGGTGATACCAGTCAGTGTTGCGACCAGACTTGAGCCCACCGAACCACGAGACCCTACTAAATAGCCATCTTTATTTGATTTAGCCACTAACTTTTGTGAGATCAAATAGATGACCGAAAAACCATTTCCGATAACAGATTTCAATTCTTTATCAACTCGTTTTTGCACGTTATCTGGTAACGGATCGCCATACCATTCATGGGCTTTGTTCAATGTCAAATTCTTGATATCATCTTCAGCCCCTGGCATTTTAGGAGTATACAATTTATCCTTGACTGGCGTGATCTCATCACACATGTCGACGATCTTATTTGGATCAGTTACTACGACCTTTTTTGCCTTTTCTTCACCTAAAAAGGCAAAATCTTCCAGCATTTCATCAGTTGTTCGAAAGTGTGCATCTGGTAGATCACGTAGCTTATTAAGCGGGTTAGCCCCGCCTTGTGAATGGATCAAGATTTTACGGTAGATCGCATCTTCTTTATTCATAAAATGCACATCCCCCGTAGCTGCGATCGGGATATTGAGCTCTTCAGCTAGTTGCACCATATTAGAAATGATCTCTTCTAAATTTTTATTATTTTTGACTAACTCTTGTTCGATCAAAGGAGCATATAATGCTTTAGGCTGAACTTCTAAATAGTCATAATATTTTGCCTTTTCTTTAGCTTGTTCATAACCTTTTTGCATCATCGCAGTAAATACTTCCCCATCAGCACATGCCGAACCAACGATCAACCCCTCACGATATTTATCTAGAACGGAACGTGGTACCCGTGGAACACGGTAAAAATACTTGACCATTGACTCCGAAGCAACTTTAAAGAGATTTTTGAGCCCTTCTTGTGTTTTAGCCAAGATCACCGCGTGGAATGGATGCTGATGTTTATAAGTCTCATCATCTTTTTGCGTATTAAATTGATCATGGTATTCGATATTCAACTTTTCTTCGGCATCTTTTAGCATTGCATAATAGATATAGCCCGTTGCTTCCGCATCATAGATCGCCCGGTGATGGTGTTCCAAGTTGACATTTAATTTCTTAGCTAAGGTATTCAAACGAAAACCTTTCATTTCTGGATACAATAAGCGTGCCATCGGCAATGTATCCAACCAAGGTTCACCGATCAAGGGTAGTCCATGCCGAGCATAACCAGTATTCATAAAATCCACGTCAAAGGTCGCATTATGACCGACGATGATACTGCCCTTACAGAATTCTTGGAACATCTCAAAGACTTCTTTTTCAGACTTTGAGCCTCGGACCATATCATCCGTGATCGAAGTCAATTTGATCGTCGTTTGTGAAAGTGGATGCCCTGGATCGATAAATTGTTCAAAACGCTCGATCACTTCGCCATCTTTCATCTTGACTGCCGCTAATTCGATGACCTTATCATAGCGAGCTGATAACCCTGTCGTTTCCGTATCGAAAACAACATATGTCGCATCTTTTAATTTCACATGTTGTTCGTTATAAGCGATCGGTTGCCCATCATCAACGACATTAGCCTCGACCCCGTATAAGATCTTGACATTATTTTTCAAACCCGCACTATGAGCCTCTGGGAAAGCTTGTAGCGTACTATGATCAGTGATCGCGATCGCTTTTTGGCCCCAAGCAGCTGCTTGCTTGACATAGTCGCTGATACTATTTGTCGCATCCATCATACTCATATTGGAATGCACATGCAATTCAGCTCGCTTATGATCTTCTGGTGCGATATCTTTGCGCCCTTCATGTGCTACTTCAACGATATCATAAGCATTCATTGCTAGATCGCGCATATAGGTATCTTCTTGAACGCTCCCACGAATTTTGACCCACTTACCTACAGCTAAAGCGTCAAACATCGCTTCATCTTCTTCATTGCGAGAAAACTTTTTGATCACCATTGATGAAGAATAATCCGTGACCTTGATGATGAGCAACTTGCGCTCGGAGCGTAGAGTTCGAACTTCTTTATCGAAAATATAACCTTGGACGACCACCGAACGTTCTTCTTCCGTGATCGTTGCCATCTGTCTGATCTCAGCATCATCAGCGATCTTTTTGCCAAGTTGGACTGGTCCATCAACAGTGACCGTTTCTTTTTCTTTGGCTTTTTGTTGACGTTTTTCGTTTTGTTTTTGGATCGCTTCGACAGCTTGTTGGGCCAATTGCGCATCAGATCTAGCTTTTTGTTCTTTGTATTCATCGATCTTAGCCTGTGATTTTGATTCATCGATCAACGTATTGATCGTAAATTTAGGAAAGCCATACTGTTGATACGTCCGTTCGATCGGCCCTAAAGCCTGTGTTGTCAAAAAGTTTTTGATGATCTCATTTTCAGCCAACAACATGACACGGTTATCATCTAAATACGGTACCTTACCTTGACATAATTCTTGGATCAAAGGCGAATTGACCCCGCACGTTGAAACCACATAGGCCCAATAATCACCAAGATCACGATCATTTAACGTCGCCTCTTGAACTTTCAAATTCAAAGCCGTTTGAGCGATCGGTTCAAAAGCGTTGGCAAGAGCGTGGTTAAAGCGCAAAAATGTTGTAAAGGGCAACACTTGCTTTAAACTGATCGTAAATTCCCAGCGTTTTGAAGCTGTATGAACTTCGACTTTATCGATCGTAGCTCCGATAAAGAGCTCTTGTTCTTCTGGTAAATGTTGCCACTTGATCTGTTCAAGTAAGCGCAAAAACAATTCCTGTTTATTTGGTTCCAAATTCTGACCCCTCTCTATCAGAAATAAAAGGACTGGTGAAGTCACTTTCGCCAGTCCAATTATCTATATCTAGCCAAAAATGCCTTGATCTTCTTTGAGTAAGATCTTGATCGAATTTAATAATTCATCTGTCTTAACTTCAAGTGTTTCGCCTGTACGACGTAATTTGATCTCAACGATCCCTTCATCGGCTTTTTTACCAACTGTGATCCGAGCAGGTAGACCGATAAGATCAGCATCGGCAAATTTTACCCCTGGACGTTCTTTACGATCATCAACTAAAACTTTGTAGCCCGCATCTTCTAACAATGTTGTGATCTCAGTTGCTAGTTTAACTTGTTCTTCTTTTTTCACATTGACCGGTACCACGTGAACATCAAATGGTGCGATCGAACGTGGCCAAATGATCCCATTTTCATCGCTATTTTGTTCTACGATCGCAGATAGCAAACGAGATACCCCGATACCATAACTACCCATGATGATCGGTACTTCACGACCATTTTCATCTAAAACTGTTGCACCTAAGCTTTCAGAATAACGTGTACCTAATTTGAAAATATGACCGATCTCGATCCCACGTGTAAACTTAAGGACACCCTCACCATCTGGCGAAAGGTCGCCTTCTTTAACGGTCCGAAGATCAACAAAATCGTCTACGCGATAATCGCGTTCGATATTAGCGTTCATGTAGTGGTAGCCATTTTCGTTAGCCCCTACATTAGCATTGACCATCCCATCAACATCAAGATCAGCTACGATCTTAATGTCTTTTGCTACACCAACTGGTCCTAAAGAGCCAAAATCTGCACCTAAAAGCTCACGTGCTTTGGTATCTTCAGCTGGATCTAAGAAGTCACAATCTAAGTAGTTTTTCAATTTAACTTCATTTAGCTCGTCATTACCACGCATCAAAACGATAACTGGTTTTTCATCGGCCATAAAGACTAAAGTTTTGATCATGTTTTCAGGATCAACTTCTAAGAAAGCTGAAACTTCATCGATCGTCTTTGCATCGGGTGTGGCTACTTTTGTCAATTCCTTTGGCGTTTCATGGGATTTCTTGTTGATCCGCAAGTTTTTTGCCATTTCAAGGTTAGCAGCGTAATCACTTGAATCAGAATAAACGACTGTATCTTCCCCGATCGGTGCGATCGCCATAAATTCTTTGGAATCCTTACCACCCATTGCACCAGCATCAGCAATGATCCCTCTAAAATCAAGACCGACACGTTCAAAGATCTGTTGGTAGGCTTTATCCATGTCACGGTAAGTTTTATCTAAACTTTCCATATCTGTGTGGAATGAATAATCGTCTAACATCAAGAATTCACGCCCACGCAAAAGTCCAAAACGCGGACGACTTTCATCCCGATACTTCATTTGGATCTGATACAACGTCAAAGGCAATTTTTTGTATGTCTTGATCGCATCTTTGATGATCTTAGTAAATGTCTCTTCATGGGTCGGACCTAAGATAAAGTCACGTTCATGGCGATCCTTTAATTTAAATAAGTTAGCTCCGTATGTCTTGTAACGTCCAGATTCTTCCCAAAGTTCAGCTGGTAAAACTCCTGGCACAAGCATTTCAACTGCATCGATCTTGTCCATTTCATCACGGATGATCGTTTCGATATTATTTAAGACCCGATAAGCCAATGGTAAATAGGCATAGACTCCGGCTGTCACTTGTTTGATATAACCAGCTCGTAACATTAACTGGTGACTGAGTGCTTCAGCATCGCTTGGCACTTCTTTTAATGTTGGAATCAACATTTTTGATTGTTTCATTCTTGCTCAGACCCCTTTTATATTTAATTAGCGGAAGAAATAGCGTTGAATATCATTCCACGTAACTAGAAGCATCAAGATCATCAAAAATCCAAAACCGATCATTGTGATAATGATCTCTTTTTCTGGATCAAGTGGTTTTCTTCTGATCGCTTCGATAATATTTAATAGCAACTTGCCCCCATCCAAAGCAGGGATCGGTAACAAGTTGATGATCCCTAAGTTAACTGACAACAGTGCTGTTAGTGTCACAACACTGATCAGGCCGTTTTCTTTAGCCTGTGATGTGAGTGAAAACATTGCTACTGGACCACCTAGATCATTTAGACTAAAGCCATGTAACATTGATACTAGGGCATTTCCTAGCTGTTTTATCACATACCAAGTTTGGGTAAAACCATAAGTCAGCTTGGCTTTGATAGAACGATCCATTTTTCCTTTAGCAATTATACCAATCTGGGCGACCTTTTGTCCATTTACGTTTTTTTGGACTGGTTTGACCTTGATATTTTGCTTTTTATCAGCTCGTTTGACTGTTAAAACAAGTTCTTTATCATCAGCGGTTCTGATATGCTGCGCCACATCGTCCCAAGTCGGTGTTTTATCACCATCGATCGCGATGATCGTATCGTTTGCTTTTAAACCAGCTTTTTGAGCGACCAAATCAGTTTGAACTTGAGCTATCGTATTAGTCGTTACAGGGACTCCGCCTTGTAAAAAGGCTACTAAGCCAAAAGCTACGATCGCTAACAAAAAATTATTCAATGGACCCGCAAAATTGGTCAACATCCGATCGACTAACGAAGCCGACTGAAAGCGCACATCACGTGGTGCGATCTGCAATTCGATCCCATCTTTACCGATGATCAATGCATCGTGATCGACTTTAAAGCGTTTGATCTCATCTTCAGTGCCGTTTTCATAACCTTCGACCCAAAGTCCATCGGTCAGATCCCAGTCAGTCAATTCAAGCGGGATCCCTTCGACTAAAGTGATCTTTTTACTAGTATTTATCTTTTGAACAACACCATTTTCGTCAGTGATCAGACTGACTGGCATCCCTTTTTTCAACTCTTCAGTGTCGTCTTCCAAACCTGCCATGCTGACATAACCACCCAGTGGCAAGATCCGCCAAGTATAAGTCGTGCCATTCTTGCGATAGGCAAACAGTTTTGGTCCCATCCCGATCGCAAATTCACGTACTAAGATCCCTGCACGTTTGGCAAAATAATAGTGTCCAAATTCATGGACAAATACTAAGATCCCAAAGACGATGATAAATGTAATTATAGTTGTTATCATATTGTTCTACCGTCCTTATCCTAATCGACCTATTAGATCAAGCCAGCAAAATGCATCAATGGTAAAACAAATAGTAATGAATCAAAACGGTCTAAGATCCCACCGTGTCCAGGTAAGATCTTGCCTGAATCCTTGACTCCATAATGACGTTTGAAAGCTGACTCGATCAGATCACCAAGTTGGCCCCCAACTGAGAAGACTAAAGTCCATAAAAGCATAGTCGAGAAACTATATGGAAACGCATCTTGCACAAAATATAGATATGTTCCTACAATAACTACCGCACTGAGCGAACCACCGATCGAACCTTCCCAAGTTTTATTGGGACTGATATGTGGTGCTAATTTATTCTTACCGATCTTGCGTCCGATCAGATAAGCACCACTGTCTGTGATCCAAACGATCAATAAGGCGTAAAGCATCATCCACAGACTCTCTGCTCGAGCTAACATCATGAATCTAAAACCAAGCCCCGCATATAGCCCACCTAATAATAAGACGCCTGCATCATCAAATGAAAAACGATTTTTAGAGATCACAGTGTAGACTAGCATGACTAAGGCTAACAAATAAAAACTGCCACCTAAAGTATCCTGTGTCCAAAAGCCAGCCCAAAAGACCGGCAATAAAACTGATAGTATCAAAAGAAAGGAAATGATCGCCTCAAATGATACGAGTAATTTCTTTTTCATGATCAAAAATTCTGACATTGCGACGATCCCCATCAACGTTACCAAGATATCAAAGGGTATCCCCCCTAGATAAAGCAATGGTAAGAAAATGACCAAAGCGATCACCGCTGTTATAACACGCTGTTTCATCAATTATCCTCCTTCTTATTCAGCCCACCAAAACGTCGATCGCGTTGCTGAAACTTATAAATCGATAATTCTAGATCTTCAGCCGAAAAGTCCGGCCATAAAACATCTGTAAATACTAACTCACTGTAAGCGATCTGCCACAATAAAAAGTTAGAGATCCGTTCTTCACCACTCGTACGGATCAGTAATTCTGGATCAGCATACGGGAGATCAGCCGTCATCAAAGCCTTCGAAAAAACTTTTTCATCGATCTGGGACGGCTCTAATTTCCCCTGTTTAACTTGAGTGGCTAAGGCTTGGACTGCGGTCGTGATCTCAGCACGGCTCCCGTAATTCAAAGCAAAATTCAAGACCATGCCTGTATTATCTTTCGTCTGCTCGATCGCATCAAAAACTGCTTTTTGCGTCGAGTCAGGTAATTTATCTGTGTATCCCATCACATTGACACGGACATTGTTTGCGATCAATTCTGGGACGAATGTATTGAAAAATTTTACTGGAAGATCCATTAAAAAGCCGACTTCATCTTGAGGCCTTTTCCAATTTTCCGTTGAAAAAGCATATAACGTCAGCACCTTGACCCCCAGATCGCTAGCGACTTTAGTGATCGTTTTAACAGTCTCCATCCCCTGCTTGTGTCCTGCAACTCGGGGCAGTCCGCGCTTTTTTGCCCATCTACCATTACCATCCATGATGATCGCAATATGAGCCGGTATCCGTTTTTGATCTAGCTTGTTTTGTGCTGCCTGCTTATTTTTAAATAAGTTAGAAAACATGTCTTCACCTCTGTTAAAAGAATAACGGGACAGATCCGTCGATCCAGTAAGCGCCTGTTTCGACGAGCCCTTGCCCCGTTATCATCAGCAAAATAAAGCTTTCACCTAACCGGCAAGCACTTCTTTTTCCTTTTCTGCTGTAATATTTTCAATATTTTTGATCGAATTATCCGTTACTTTTTGGGCAACATCTTCCAAGTCACGCAATTGATCTTCGGTCAAATCACCATTCTTTTGTGCTTTCTTCAAAGCATCCATCATTTCACGGCGAACATTTCTGACAGCGATCTTGCCCTTTTCAGAAGTTGCTTTAACTTGTTTAGCTAATTCTTTACGACGTTCTTCAGTCAATTGTGGGATCACTAAACGAATAGCTGATCCGTCATTCATAGGAGCGATACCTAGATCAGATGCTAAGAGCGCATGTTCAATGTCTTTTAAAGAAGACTTATCATATGGTGTGATGAGAAGCACACGTGCTTCTGGAACACTGATCTGAGCCATTTGATTAAGTGGTGTTGGGACCCCGTAGTATTCAACGTTGATCCGGTTTAACAAACTAGCATTCGCTACCCCAGCTCTGATCGTACCTAATTCGCGTTGTAAAGCTTCTTCTGCTTTAGTCATTTTTTCTTGATATTGTAAAATAGTTGGATCTGTAATTTTCATAAATTTATTTACTTCCCTTCAACTGTTGTTCCGATCGTTTCACCTTGAACAACTTTTTTGATATTTCCACGCTCATTCATGTTAAAGACCACAAGTGGGATATTGTTATCCATGGATAGTGATGAAGCAGTTGTATCCATGACTTGTAATCCTTTATTGATGATCTCCATATGTGTTAGCTTATCGTATTTAACTGCATTTGCATCTTTACGTGGATCTGCTGAATAAACGCCGTCAACACCATTTTTAGCCATCAAGATCACATCAGCATTGATCTCGGATGCCCGCAATGCTGAAGTCGTATCAGTGGAGAAATATGGTGAGCCTGTGCCAGCTGCAAAGATCACGATACGTCCCTTTTCCAAATGACGCATAGCCTTACGACGAATATATGGCTCAGCTACTTGTCGCATTTCGATTGCAGTTTGAACTCTAGTTGGTACTCCGATCGATTCTAAATTGTCTTGTAGTGCCAAAGCATTCATCACTGTCCCAAGCATTCCGATATAATCTGCTTGAGCGCGCTCCATTCCCATTTGTGCACCTGATTCTCCACGCCACATGTTGCCACCACCGACAACGATCGCGATCTGAACACCTAAGTCATGCACTTCTTTGATCTCTTCGGCAACTTTACGGATCTCTGGCGGATTGATCCCTTGACCAGCATCTCCGGCCAATGCTTCCCCGCTCAGTTTCATCACAACTCGTTTGTATTTAATGTCAGACATTAGTTGATCCTCCTAAAACAATTTTGCTGAAATTCGTTCACGATTTAACGAAAGCCGTTTGAATAAATTTTATCATTCTATCGGGGGTTTTGCCAACTATTAATTTGCTTTTACATTTCAATAAGCTTTGCTAGGAAACCGTTAGCATTTACTTGTTGGACACAAAGCATTTTTGCTATAATGTGAATAGTTGTTAAATTTGGAGTGATGCACATGGAAAAGCCTAGAACTTCTCATGGATCTGGCCTCCCCAAACGTATTCGGGTCCTATTTGCGATCATTTTCGTACTAGTTGGTATTTTAGGTTATCGCACTTATAAATATTTCGGACAACTAGAGATCCAAACTAACTATGCTGTCCTTAAAAACGGCCCTGGTGTTGAATATGATCAAATCAGTCAACTCAAGCAAAACCAACGTGTAACTGTCTTGAAAAGCAAATATCATTGGATGTATGTTGAAACTGACGATGAAAAAAAAGGCTGGATCGCTGATTGGATGATCAACAGTAGCTACAAACTACCAGTTACCGATCTTTCAAATGCGACGATCGTGATCGATCCTGGTCACGGTGGTTATGACTCTGGGGCGACCTCGAACACTGAGAAAAAAGAAGAAAAACAATATACTTTAGCTTATGCTAAACTATTGGCCGAAAAATTACGTAAGCAAAATGCAAAAGTATACCTCACTCGTGATGACGATACTTTTGTCAGTCTAAGCAAACGTCCTGCCCTAGCAGATCAAGTTCATGCTGATGCTTTTATCAGTTTCCACTTCGATTCTTCACCAACCAAAAACACAGCATCTGGTTTTACGACCTATTATTATCACAAGAACTCACTTAAATTAGCTCAGATGGTAAATAATGAATTTGGTGCGATCGGCTTAGAAAATCGCGGGGTCGAAGTCGGTGACTTTTTAGTCATTCGTGATATCAAAGAACCGGCTATCTTACTTGAAATGGGATATATCAATTCCGATCGTGACTTCGATCAGATAACCTCTAAGTCTTACCGTGCTACCGTTGTAAATGACGTTTATCAAGGATTGGAAAAATATTTCGTAGCTCAAAAAGATACAAGTAAATAAAATTAGGTCTTCTAAATAGATAGCATTTGGCTATGTTTTTCTAGAAGACCTATTTTATTTCATCAACTTTTCTACAAAATGAAAAACGTCTTGATCCCTTGCTACACAAGAGATCAAGACGTTATTAGCATTGCCGATTATTCAGCAACAGGGTACACACTAACTTGCTTTTTGTCGCGACCTTTGCGTTCAAATTTAACAACGCCAGCAACCTTAGCAAATAATGTGTTGTCGCCACCCATACCAACGTTAACACCTGGGTAAATACGTGTACCACGTTGACGGTATAAGATAGCACCACCGTTAACTGTTTGACCGTCAGCGCTCTTAGCACCTAAACGCTTAGAACGTGAGTCACGACCGTTAGAAGTGGAACCACCACCCTTTTTATGAGCGAAGTATTGTAAGTTCATTAACATAGTTCGTGCACCTCCTTATTGCTTAATTTATATTCGTTTTTATATATTTTGGATAACTCTGTTCAACGTCTTTCAAGCCCAATTCAAGACTGGCTAAGATCAATTGAACTGCGGGATCGTTTTGTCCCTCATCTGATAAAGTCACTTGTAAAAGTCCGCCATTTTTCTGATCTTCAACTAGTGAAAATTTTTGTTTCAATAACTTTTCCAACGTATTGATCGTATTGATCGCTAACATTGAAACAGCTGCACAAACAATATCCTCACCAGCTTTTGCAAAACCTGCATGACCAGTAATATCGAAACCTTTGATCACTTTACCATCTCTAATAATATTTGCATGGATCACCTAACGTCCACCTCGCAAAAATTATGCGTTGATCGCGTCGATAACGACCTTTGTGTATGGTTGACGATGACCTTGCTTTGTGTGTTGATGCTTCTTAGGCTTGTACTTGAAAGTAACAACTTTCTTAGCACGACCTTGCTTTTCAACAGTACCTTCAACAGTAGCACCTTCAACAAAAGGTGTACCGATCACTGTGTTTTCGCCACCTACTAAAACAACTTTATCAAAAGTTACTTTTTCACCAGCTTCAGCAGCCAACTTTTCAACGTAGATAGCTTGACCAGCTTCTACTTTAAGTTGCTTACCACCTGTTTCAATAATTGCGTACATTAATGTGCACCTCCTTGTAGTTTACTTAGACTCGCCGTAATGTAGTGGCTCAAAGAGCACTTGAACTTAAAACGTGCGGTTGCAGTTGTGGCATGCACAAATACAACGCTAATATAATATCAAATTATAAAGTTGCCGTCAATAGAAATACTACAAAAATATCACACTACTTTATTGCTCAGTACACATTGATCAGTCATGTTTAAATAGCTCTTTACTTGCCTTGCTGTCATCTTCTTGGATATTTCTAGCTACTTTCGATAAATTTTTGCTAAAATTTGTTGTCTTAGTCTGATATTGTTGAATTTGCCTGAGATTTTGGGTGGCTTGCTCGCTGTCCCAGAGCCGTTCTTTGGTATATGGTGCGATCATTTCTTCGATCTCGGCATCCGATAAATGCTTTCTGAGCGCATAAGCACCTTGCGCGATCTCTTGGGCGATACTTGTGATCTCATCTTCAAGCTCTTGTTGGGTATTCTTAAAAATAGTCGCATATTCTTCACCGATATCACGCGCTTTAATCGCTACTGCCTGTGCTAATTCTTCTTGTAATGCGATCTTTTGGCTCCCACCGGCAGTCGTCAGCCTTTGATGTAAACTAGTTATTTTACCTTGCCATTGACTAGCAAGTTTGGCTTCATTTACGATCGCTCGATATTCCTGTTGAAATTTGGCATACAAAGCCCCATCACTTACCAAAAGTGACAATAGTTTTCCCGAAGAAATATTAGCCCCCGTATTTTTGAGGATCAGGTCTAAATATTTATCGATCAAGTGCGAAACTTTGATCCCAGCTGCAAAAATATAGCTGTGTTCGTTTAAATCAGCTTCTTTTAGCGTCCCGTCATCATTGATCTGATACTGTCCAAAATCATGACTCGAACCATACTTGTCATCAAAATCAAAGGTCGTCGTAAATGATTTTGGCAGCAAGTAATGAACTTTACCGATCTCATCGACACCTTTTTTATTCCGATTCAACATCGAAACGATATCAAACGCATTGACGTAATAGTCGATCTTGCCCTGCTCTTCTAAGGTTTGAATATTTGCTTGTGCTTGTTTAGACATTTTATTGATACTTTCTCTGGCATCGGGACCTTGAAACAACACGATCTTATCCAATTTAGCAATATCTTCTTTGGGCAAATCAGCCACAGCTTGGATCGAGACCATCGTCCCTAACGAGTGCCCAGTGACCGCCATCGTAGCATTAGGAGCTTTTTTACGCAATTCACCCACCTTAGCCTGCATCGCTTTACTAGCAAGTTTTGCCTGAGGGATATAGGCGTTGAATAAAGTAAACGAGCCGTTGTTGCTCACCCAATCATTCAAAGTATTCAAACTCATTGCGTCACTACCTCGAGTTGCAAAATATGTATGCTTAGTCTCGTTGTTTAACTTTTGGGTGTCAGTCACGTAATAGGAATTATACCCAGCCTTTTCATCGGTCAGCAGACCTTTTTGATACGTTTTTTCTCTACCAAACCAGTCCTTTTCTGTTACTGTCTTAAGTTTGTCGGGTTGGAGATAGACCTTGCTTGCATCATTACCATAGGCGTCTTTGGCATGGGGGAATGTGAATGGAACAGAATTGCCCGATGATAAAATATCTTGTTTCCACTTTTTTAGTGCATCATTCGAGAAACTTTTATGCTTCTTTACATATGTACTTTGGGATAAATTTACATAAATATTTTCTATATTATCTGACATAGCCATATTCATTTCCCCATATACGAATTTTCAATGATCGTTCCTGTTGTCCACATACCGTTAATTCTAGTCATTTCCTTATCAGTGTCCATTACTAAAGTATTCTTCTCGTTATAGTAATTTTCTTCTTTTGTTTTCTTCTTATCAACAGCATCAAATCTTATAGACAGTGTCGGTCTGGAAAATGCCATACTTTTGCTTCTCTCTACTGTGTCCCAGTAATATTTCACCTTAATATCATCACTACTATTTTTTTTGATATATTCCGTCATCTCTTTTTCATGTGCCTTCAAAAAAGCTACCTGACGCTCTTTTTGCGCTTCTTGTCTTATTTCGATCACTTTCTTTGTCCCTCCTATTCCAGCTAGTACTAGAAAAATCGCGATAAATACTAGAATTATTCTTTTCTTCTGCATGATTTTTCTCCTATAAAATTTTTTGATATGTTTTTTCGCTACCAAACCAAGCATTTTCTGTTACTGTCTCGAGTTTGTCGTGTTAGAGATAGATTTTTCTTGCATCATTACCATAAGCGTCCTTGGCATAGGTAAATATTATTTGCGTAGAAGTTTGTCTCCTTTCTATAATCAATTCCTGTGAAAAAGACGCATCACCTCTTGGGTACGCAACTTGCACTAAATTTGCATATACATTGTAGTTATTTTCTAAATCGGGCATTCTTTTCCTCCCTTATCTTTAACCCTATTTCTCCGTTCAATACTGTTAACCCCTCAACTTTGTCTAATTTATCCACATCAGTTTCTACCCTAAGTACATACCCCCGATTATTGTAGCTTTTTACTGGGCTGTTACTAACATCAAAATTCACAGTCAATGTAGGCTTTATAAATGCCCTTCCTTTTCCAGCTTCTACTGTCTCCCAATCAAATTCCACTGTTTCTTCTTGTGAACTATATTTTTTGATAAAATTGATTAGTTCTTTTTCATGCGCCTTCAAAAAAACTATCTGGCGCTCTTTTTGAGCTGCTTGTCTCATTTCGACCACTTTCTTTGTTCCTCCTATTCCAGCTAGCACTAAAAAAATCGCGACAAGTACTAGAACTATTCTTTTCTTCATGAGATCTCTCCTCATCGACATATGTATTTAAGCTGAATACTAACACCGATTTTAATATTTTTCAATTCATTTTCTAATTTTAGTTTCTATGACTTATTATTATTGCTAAAAAGGCTGTACACATATGCACTCAAATGTTAATCTACGGCTAAAAAGTAATTTATATTTCTGTTTTTTTATAAATAATTCTAAAAATACACACTCTAGGCAAACATATGAAATTAACCATCAAAGAGGTAGTTATTACATTCACAGAAAAACAACAAATACTAACAAAAAAGAAGTGTGACTAAAAAGCTCACACTTCTTTTTTGATTCTCTTGTCCAACTTAGAGGGTAAGCGCTGTTTTTATATTACTCTAAAGCGCACTTATATCTCTGCTTGTACTCTTTTCGAATTATTTATGAAATTTCAAAACAAGATGAGTTTGTAATTTCTGCTATTATGTCAAACATTACATTCATTGAATCATTTTCGATGCAA
Organism: uncultured Lactobacillus sp.; assembly: GCA_910587695.1. Taxonomy (GTDB): domain Bacteria; phylum Bacillota; class Bacilli; order Lactobacillales; family Lactobacillaceae; genus Ligilactobacillus. The sequence continues at coordinate 4,017 of CAJUNC010000022.1, read as the reverse complement.
GCAATAGTTGATCAAGGTTTTCCCTCTTTCTTAGCTAATTCACGTTCACGCATTTCTCGCAATAAAACAGAAACTTTTAATTGTTCATCGATCTGACTAGCATAAAATTTCTTCTCAGGAGTATCCACATATTTATTATAGATACTCGAAAAATCTTTTATTGGCATAACTAGATTTCCGGCTATATAAAACATGAGCATTTATATCAAATGATCACATCGTTTAGGAGACATATAGCTTTTCCTTTCTTAATTTTATTTACTACTGTCAACACCAGTATCCACATATCCTTACTTGAGGATAATGATATAATACCTTTAAGATGTATCTCACCCCATTATGTTTTCTAATTAATTGGGAAATGTATCTCACTTACGATCCTCCCTAAATTAGTGTATGGAGGATATCGCATATCATCTGAGAAAATCGTTTCTAGAAAATAATGGTAATTATAGACTTACATCTTTTCGTATAAAAATGTCAACACTACGATCTTTATGATAGTCTTTCTATCATTTTCATCAGTGGTTTGAGCAAGTCCAATCTTTTTATCTCTTCTTGTGGTAATTTTTTTGCCCCCAACAATGTTCCCAATATCTGACCAGTTACTGATCCCGTTGAATCCGAATCACCATCATGAAATACCGCTACTCGAAGTGCTTTTTTTAAATCATTGGGATATTTTAGCGAACAATACAACGCAATAGCTAGCGTTTCTTCTGCTACCCATCCCTCACCAAGCCTTGAAATGATCTCCATATCATCAAAATCTTTCTCACTTGCCAAAACAGCCTGTTGCAACAAGTCGTCAAATACTTTTATCTCTAAAGACCCCACAAAGATCCGCTTTATATCTTGTCGCATCAAAGAAACACTGGCACGTAAAGTCTCACCTTCAGATATATATCTAAGCAAACCAACTAAAGCAGCTGAAGATATATGACTCATTTGATGTCCATGAGTAAGTGCTGAATTTTCGATCGCAGCCGAATATGGATCCTCCCGATCAATAAATGCTAGCGGTGCAACACGCATCAAAGCTCCACACCCTTTGCTTTGATTTATCGGCTCAGTTAAGTCTCCTGGGATCCCACGCATCAATGTCATCAAACAAGTACGACCTGGTTCACGACTGGCGTACATCTCAGGATACTCCATCAACCACGAAATTGGTCGATGACTCAGTTCACTTTTTCCTTGCTTAAATTGTGTTTCAAGCCAATCTTGATAACAATTCCATGTATTAATACGCAATTTTCCATCTAAAAGCAATGTATTAGCAGTAAAAAGTGTCATCTGGGTATCATCTGATACTATAAGTTTGCCTACGATATTATCAAAATCATGATCCTGAGACATCTGCGAAACTTTCTCAAATTCGACCGGATAGCCTAACGCATCCCCTAAAGCTCCTCCTAACAGACAACCGGCTAGCTGATCTATGTTTAAATTATATTTCATATGATCATCCCCTAATAATTTTTATTTTATGTATCTTCTGTAAGGTATTATTAAAAATATGTACAATAACAAAGCAATTTCTTATTCGGTGAAACTTTAATACTCTTTGACTATTATTCCCCATTTCCAAGCAAATCTCAAATGAATTCATAGCTAGCTAATTTTTACTAGTAAGACTTATATAATTATAAAAAGGTGCATCCCCCAACTTTCGCAGTTCCCAAGCGTTTGTTATTTTTTATACATAATTGATATATCAGGAACAATAGAATAGTATAAAAAACTACAAGCTTGGACCATAAATATATCAATGTAGCCAAAACTTGCAGTTTTTAAGCATATTTATTTTAAAATCGGTAAAACACCATTATTGTTGCGCAATGCAGTTTGCATTCTGTCATACACTAATAATTACATAATCAACCAAAAACAGTTACTATACATATAAGTTTACATTTACTATCTGTTACATATTAACGAACTCTACTTTTAACTTTTTACCTAATGCATTAGCTATTTTGGAAAGTGTATCGACACTAGTATTGTTTCCACGCTCGATACGTGCAATCGTTGATTGTGGCATATCAACACGTTTAGCTAACTCTCTTTGTGTTAAACCAGCATCTTCTCTAGCCTTCAATAAAGCTACTGCACTTTCAAGTCTCAAACTCTCTGCTTCAAAATTGGATCTTGACTCTGGATCTTGGAGCCTCTTTTCCAAATAATCATCAAATTTAACTGTTGGCATCATTTTCCTCCTCAAATTCCTTATAAATCGCTAGTGCATGTAAAATCTCTTTTCTAGGTGTCTTCTGTGTTTTTTTACTAAATCCATGAGTAATAATATAACGACTTCCATTCCAGTGAAAGTATAGAGCTCTTTGAATATTATTTCCCACTTCCGATCGAAGCTCAAATATGTTATCGTCTAGTTTCTTTACCCATTTCATTTTTATAGCGGTCAACAATCCATGTATCTGGACCTTATAGATAACCGCCATTAACTTCTCTTGGTCTTTTTGCGGTAAGTTTTCTAAAAATTCCAAAAACTCATTATGTCCATTAGGTCGCTCATAAAATTCAAATTTTGGTTTCTCCATATCCCAAAATTAGCATATATGCTATCAGAAATCAACGAAATAGTTTTATATCTCCATGAATTTTTATTTATTCTCTCCCAATAATACTTTTTCTCCTAGAATCTCATTATTGATTGATCAATACAAAGTTAATATTATTTATATCAGATGATCTTAAAACATGGACGCCTAAAGCTAGAACATTTTGTTTTTTATAAATTAGTCCTATATGAATATTATTCAGATTACCAAACTTTCGCAATTTCCAAACGTTTGCTATTTTTTTAATATGAGTAAGACTAAGTATTATAACTTAGTCCATACAAAAAGTGTTATAACATTGCTGACTAAAGCGTTGCTATAACACTTTTGAATATTTTTCATCAACCCTAGATGCATTTATAAAAGAGACTAATCATGATCACAATGAGCGCAACTAGTTCTTTTCTATACTGCAATGTTTAAATCAACAAAAAATAAAGAACGTACTTGCAAATGTTAACTGCGAGAGTGCTAAAATCCCTTTGGTAAGATCACAGGCTCTTGAATCGACACGATACGTGCGGACGACTAAGATCTCACTGCTCAAAGCAATGATAAAATTAAAAGAGATAAAAAAGAGATATTTCGGTAGATCATTGATCAATGGCCATGAAAAGAGCAAGGCTAACAACATAAAAGTGATCGCCAAATAGTATTCATGATATATCTCATCTAGCTTTCATGGGAAGACAATAAATTAGATAATACCATATTAATTAGGTTACATAATAAAGAACTATTTCTGCTTATCTCGTTCCTCTAATAGCATTCTACTAACAAACTTGCTGACTGTTATTCTATTTACTTTTAATTTTCTTGCAATGTACGAGAATGATTTTCCTTCATCGATCATCTCTTTTACTTTTACTCTTTTAGAATATAGCTTGAGAGATTTATACTCACTTATTCCTTTAGGACGTCCCAATTGTACTCCTTCAGATTTTTTTCTAGCTAATGCCTCTTTTGTTCTCTGCGATATTAAATTTCTTTCGATTTCTGCAGATAATCCAAAAGCAAAAGCCAAAACTTTTGAGTTAATATTATTTCCTAGTTCATATCTCTCCTTCACCGTTAAAACCATTACTTCTTTTTCCATACACTCATTCAAAATCCCCATAATCTGCATTAGATTTCTACCTAATCTTGAAATTTCACTAACAATCACAATATCATCTTTAGTCAATTTCTTCAGTAATCGGCCAAACTTTCTATCATTCAACTTTTTAGTCGCGCTGATTGTTTCAGATATCCACTTCTCAACTTTAATATTTTTTTCTTCGCAAAATTCTTCGATCTCAAATTTTTGATTTTCAACTGTCTGTTTATCCGTACTTACACGGATATATCCATATATCATAGAAAACACCTCGTCTTAATTAAATGAGCGATTATATTCGACAACATAATATTCCGATCGATTACAAAATTGGTGAAT
>CAJUNC010000021.1 GCA_910587695.1 uncultured Lactobacillus sp. | reverse complement strand
AAATGTAATCATTTGATATATTTGATTACGTTTGTTCAAGTTTTATATAGCAGGTTTATCAAGATGAACATTGCTATTTTAGAAGATGAATCCATCCATATTTATCGCTTAACAGAGATCATCAGCTCGCTTTTAAAAGATCTAGGTGTGTCTAGCTATGACTTAAAAACCTTCAAAGATCCCCAAGCACTACTAGCCGAGCTTTTTATTCCAAGCAATCAAAATATTTATTTTTTAGACTTAGAACTCAAAGGTGATCAACAACAAGGTTTAAAAGTTGGCCAGCAGATCAGAGACTATGATAGTCAAGCTGCCCTGATCTTTTTTACTTCACACGCCGAGTTGATGCCCTTGACCTATAAATATAAAGTAGCTGCCCTAGACTTCATCGCCAAAGATAGTCTAACGATCTTAGATAGCATCAAAGAAGACTTCAAGTTAGTGCTAAATAAGCGTCAAAAAAACACATCTGAAATGTTTGCGTTGCAAGTAGGCAATCATTTTATCGATCTTGAATTTGCGAAGATCTGCTTTTTTGAGACCCACTATTCAAATAGTCACGCTTCGATCTTGTGGCTAACTGATAATCGTAAACTCCAGATCGCTAAAAATCTCCATGAGTTAGAGCAACTCGAGCCCCGACTCATCAGAGTTCATCGTAGTTTTTTAGTCAACTTGGAAAATGTTGAAGTCGTTGATAACTCGCAAAAATTGCTCTTCTTTAAAAATGGACTTTCTTGTCCGATATCGCGCCGTAAATTAAAGTTATTACAAACTAAAAACAAGGGTAGCTACTAAGCTCGCTGCCCTTGTTTTTAGTTTCTATTTGCTCTGTTCAAAACCGGCATCAAACCCGTGGAAGACATCATCTCGATGTGTCCAAAATGAAAAACTAGTGAGCACTACCAACAAGATGATCCCAACTAAGGCCAACTTCGCCTTTAAACTCTTCTTGTGTCCCATTTTAATCCCTCCATATCATAATGTCTTTTTAGCGTTTGTATCTAAAAACACTAATTTATCCATTAATGTCTCCTTTTCTATCCACCTTTATTCTACTATACAAGCTCTGATCAAAGGACCCTATTTCAGTAAACGGTATCTTTTTTTCATTAAATGGTCTATTTCAAAAAAATTATTTTTTAGGGTTACATATCGGCAACTCATTTCGTTATTAGTAGTGTAAGGGCGATCGACTTACATAATAAATCTAAGGAGGAATGACCAATGACTGAAGTAATCTGGGACAAAAATGCAATTCGCGTAAAACTCACAAAAAAGGACGGATCAACACGCCAACGTTCCTTTAACAATGTGATCCAAGGTGCAACCCCCGATCAACTCCATCAATTTGGACAACTCGTCGCTACGTTGACTGGCGAACAGCTAAAAGAAGTTTATGTCATGACCACAAGCCACACTAATTAAGCACGGAGGTATCGTATTATGAAAAAATTAGATCTCATCTTCTTATCCACGGCCAAGCATGCAACACATCACATGCAGTTAAACTTTGTCGATACCGATCTTGACACAGAAAAGGTCAAACAAGCGATGCAACAACTCGCTGATCTGAAGTTATTTGTCGACAAGGATAAGCATCCCATGTATGAGGTCCCCATGGGCGCACGGTATGTCACGACCACTGATCACGTTTTATTCGATAATAAACCCGCAAAATAACCCGGGTTAAAGATCTTATGCCCCGCTGACCAAATAAGCTATGACATAAGTCTCTATATAAAAGGACGACCATTTCAATGCCCTTAACGCTATTCCCATTTGTCGATTTACTTTTTCTTACTTCGTACAGAAAATCAAGTAAATCCCAAATAAGCCTTCAGATCACCGAAAATAAGTTCGATCTCATACTGTCTTCTACGATAGATCTTATTTTTCAGAATTTGAATTCAAGTAGCTAGTTAAAAAAGCTATTCAGTTTCTTGTTTCATTTCTATCTGATCAATTTTAGATAGTCTAGCTAGTAACTGACTTTCAGCGGTACTCTTTTTCGGGTATCGCTGTTTTTGTTTGGACTAACTAATTTGATTATATAAAAATAATCAAGGCTGATAGCAGAGTCTTTCGTTTTGGTCAAAAAGTAGCACCTTATATTTTTCACTTGAAAGAAAGATTCTACGTCTCTAAGTTATCTGAACTATCACAAGTACGATCAAAATACGCTATTAAGCCTTGGAATACTAATGCTTTTGGTAAATGAAGAGATTACAATTATCCCAACCGTTTTCCACCTAATGTAATGTAACCATTCAAGAAAGTCTTGAAGATTGGCAGTCATGGTTTTTAGAATCTGTTGAAAAAAGACAGCATAAATGTTGCCACAAAAGAGATCGCAGAACTGCCCCTAATACACTGATCACAATGACAACTTTAAAAAACAGTAGAAGATAACGGGATATAAGTTAGATATACACTCTGTACACACTAACCTGGATATGGGTACAATCGTTGTAGATGATGTATCTCAAAACACTAAAAAGTAAGCAAAGAATGCCCGTTATATCATTTTTATTTGATGCAAACATAACTTTACCCTTAATATAATCACCGTGTATAATATAGATGTAGGGAGATATATCAAATTATTTAATGCAATGTAACAATATGTCATGTAAAAAAGGAGTGTATTAAAATGACAGCCATGACTAGTTATCGTTACGACAAAGGTAAAGTTTTATTATTTATTGTTGCATTTTTTGTAGGTTTATTTACATTTTTCAGCCCGAATGTTAGCGCTAACACCGAAAACAGAATTGATGCTATTGCGAATAAATATGTGCAATATTCAGAAACAGAGAAGAAATTTTTGATTTCCCCAGAGATTTCAAAAGAATTGAATAGTGCAGAAATTGAAGCTGTATCAGAAAAAGTATCTGCGACTAATATCCAGCTGTCCAAATCTTTGGCAGAGACTAACCCTTTTGATACTAGTATACTTGTAGAAAATCAAGGGCGAAAATATCTGTTAAATCCAACTTATTTTAGACGCGCTGGAGTGAATAAGGTAGTTGTTAAATGGAACCATGTTCGGGTATACCTATCTCAACGTACGGTTCAACTTATCGGTGGAGGACTAGCAATTGGTGGGTATTGGATACCTGAAGCTGTAGTGTCTAAAGTCGCTGGAACTTTAGGAGTTGTTGCTTCATTAACTCCACATGGAATTTGGTTCGACTATAACCCGTTTCTCCGCAGCTTTACAAATTGTGGTTTCCAATAAATACCTACTGAAAAGAGGGATTATTATGTTATCCTTTATTAAAAATAATATTCTCAAAGTTATTTTGAGTTTTATTTTAGTAACTCTGTTCTTTGTAAATATTGAGAAACAGTATTTATGGATTGCATTTGTTATCTGGCTAATAATAATTTTTTCGCCAAATACAAGGCTCTCTAATCAAAATAAAAAATAAGTATTTTTGAATAAATTAAAAAGATCAAGCATTGGAATTAGATTGCTTGATCTTTTTAATTTAAAATTCTAAATAGATGAATCTCTAAAAGAGTTTTTTTATTGACATAATATAAACTTCCAACTGTTGTAGCTCTGCCCTAGAGATCCAGCCTTTCTTGTAAGCTTTATCAATATCATTTCGCATAGTTTCAAATTTTTGCGTGACGGCTTGTCTTTTTTCGACTTTTTCTGTTATGGCCTTCTTAGTATTCGTCTTTTAGAGCTGGTGAAGATGAATACCCCCATCTAATATTAGAGCTATTATGACGGATATAAACCTTAAGATCATGATCTACTTTTTCTTAAAGTCTTCGAAATCAGATCTATTATCGTTCAGTGTTCGTTTTCTTCTAGCCAATATTCCTCGTTCTTTTCTCTGGACTTGATCAACCTTAGTTTTGATCCTATAACTAACTTGTTGCGCAGTAATAGTATCTAGATCTCGTTTTTTAGCTCTTGTTTCTCTATGAGGGTCTCTGTATGGATAGGTGGTTTCTGATGCTTTTTATTTATAGTATACAAAACGCTCGTAAATGAACAATTTTTAAAATCCATTTACGAGCGTTTTTTAGAGAATTATATCACACCTCTAACTCAATCGTTTACCGCATGCTCGCAGTTCTTATCTTTATGCATAAGACAATTTGCCTTGATCCCATTATCTTTGATCACCTGTTGATACCAAGCAAAGGAGTCCTTCTTATAACGTTTCAGCGTCCCTTTGCCTTCATTATCACGATCAACATAGATCATCCCATAGCGTTTCTTCATTTCACCGGTCGTAAATGAGACTAGATCGATAATGCCCCATGGAGTATATCCCATGAGTTCAACTCCATCATAATCGACCGCTTTTTGCATTTCCTTGATATGCGCAGTCAAGTAATCGATCCGAGCTTGGTCATGGATCGTACCATCGGCTTCAAGTTGATCGATCGCACCAAAGCCATTTTCTACGATGAATAATGGCTTTTGATAACGCTCATAGAGATTATTCAGTGTGTAACGCAAGCCCACTGGGTCGATCGCCCAACCCCAATCTGAAGATTTGATATATGGATTTTCAACTGCATTTTCCATTCCACCATTAGTCGATGTTTCTAAATTATCATTTTTAGCACCAGCTTTAACAGTTGTGGACATATAGTAGCTAAATCCGATATAATCGACCGTTCCTTGCTTTAAGATCGCCAATTCTTCTGGCGTGATGTCTAAGTTATATCCTTGGCGTTCCCATTCCTTCTTAGCGTAATTTGGATAGTACCCACGCACCTGAACATCGGGGAAGAAGTAGCGTTCATGCATCGCTTCTTGAGCGGCCTGCATATCCACTGGATCACAAGAGTAGGGGTAGATCGGAACATGTGAGACCATACAACCGATTTTAAATTCAGGGTCTATCTGCTTGCCAACGATCACAGCCTTGGCACTTGCGACTAGCTCATTATGTGCAGTTTGGAACAACACTTCACGCGCGGATTCATCAGGGGCTAAAGTTACACCTGAGTTGGTCCACAAGAAGAGTGGATTGTTGGTATCCATTTGATTATTGATCTCGTTAAATGTCATCCAGTATTTGACCTTGCCTTTGTAACGTTTGAAGACAGTTTCAGCAAATTTGACGAAATGATCGATCACATTTTTATTGCGAAAACCACCGTATTCTTTTGCTAGATAAAGTGGCATTTCAAAGTGGGATAAGGTGATCACTGGTTCAATGCCATATTTTAACAATTCATCAAACATATCATCGTAAAAATTGAGACCTGCTTCATTTGGTTCTTCTTCGATCCCCTTTGGATAGATCCGAGTCCAAGCGATCGAGGTTCTAAAACACTTTAAGCCCATTTGTGCAAAAAGCGCGATATCTTCTTTATAGTGATGATAAAAATCGATCGCTTCGTGGTTAGGATAAAATTCATTTGGTTCGATCTTCTCCGTTAATTTACGTGGCACGCCATTAGCTCCAGCTGTCAAAACATCGATCACACTTGGCCCCTTGCCATCTGCATTCCAGCCACCTTCAAATTGATGAGCAGCTACTGCGCCACCCCATAAGAAATCTTTTTGCATATTTTCCCTCCATTAGTTGATCTGTAAGATCGGTTCATTAGTATTGATATTTTTTAGTTCATTTTCTGGTGTTATCATTGCATATGCTGCACTATTTGTCACAATGATCGGGGTGATCGGTGATAGCCCTGCACGTTTGATCGCAGCTAGATCAAATTCCAATAGGATATCGCCTGCCTTAAATCGATCACCTTCAGCTACCTTGTATTTGAAAGGTGCGCCGTTTAATTGTACAGTATCTAGACCAACATGGATCAACAGCTCGATCCCATTATCTGCGGTAAGTCCGATCGCATGTTTGGAGCCAGTTACCATAGCAACTTTACCGTCAAACGGAGCGTAGACCTTATTATCTGTCGGCATGATCGCCACCCCTTGGCCCATCATACCACTTGAAAAGACTTCATCAGGTACTTGGCTCAAAGGCATCACTTCACCTTGTAATGGGGATGAGATCGCAACATTTTTGAGCACTTCAACAGGTACTCCTGGCGCATCTTCAACTTGAGCTTGCATTTTTTCATCTTTAGCTGGCGTTTCACCAAAACCAAAGATCAATGTCAATGCGACTGCTGTTATTATCGCTACCCCTAATCCGATCACTAGACCGATAAATGACATTGGCATCTTAGGATCGATCGCATTCACACTCGTCAAAATACTTGGTAATCCTGCATAAGCAAAATAGTATGGTTCAAAGAAACTTGCCACGACAGCACCAACACCACCAGCTACACAGCCGTAGATGAAAGGCCGTTTGAAACGTAGAGTAACACCATAGATAGCTGGTTCTGTGATCCCAAAAAGACCAGTGATCACAGCTGAAAGTGAAACATTTTTGAGTTCTTTACTGTTAGCTTTCAAAAAGACGCCTAGTGTAGCAGCCACTTGCGCTGTCACAGCGATCGTTTGGAAAGCTTGGAAGCTATCACGACCATACATGTCAAAGTTGGCCATAATAACTGGCGTGATCCCCCAGTGGACCCCAAAAATAACAAAGACTTGCCAAAAGCCACCGATGATCAAAGCAGCTAGCACAGGTGCAACTTGGACCAGCCAGTTGTAACCATTAGCGATCCCAGCTGCCACAACAGATGAAGCTGGCCCTAAAACTAATAAGGTCAAAGGTACCATCAAAACTAAACAGATCAATGGCGTAAAAAGTTGCTTGACCACACCTGGCAAACGTTTTTCTACAAAACGCTCAACATATGATAAGATCCAAACCAAGATAAGTGGCGGTAAGACTGATGATGTATAAGTCGTTTGGGATAATGGTAAGCCAAACAGATCGATCGCTTTACCGCTAGCTACTTGTTGTGTCAACTCTGCTAAGGTCGGTGAGACCAACGCTGCACAACATGCAATTGCAATATAAGTATTGGTTTTAAAATGTTTCGACGCTGTGATCGCTATCAAGATCGGCAAAAACGTAAATGGTGCCCATGAGATCATATCAAAGATCTTATACGTGCCCGTTGCTTCAAAAGCTGGGAAAGCTAATTTGCTTAAGATCAAGATCCCTTGTAATAAACCAGCCGCCGCTAAAATATAGATAAATGGAGCAAAGACGGCTGACATCGTTGCGATCACACGACTCATGATGCTCTTTTTCTCAGTCTCTAAATTATTGCTCTCACTAAGATCAACTAAATTCTTAAATTCATTATAAACCTCAACAACATGCGGACCGATCACTATCTGGAATTGTCCGCCATTTTCAACGACTGTAATGACGCCTGGTAAAGCACTGATCTTTTCTTTAGCATCAGCTGGTGTTTCTTTTAACACCAAACGTAAGCGAGTTGCACAGTGCCCTGCACTTACGATATTATCGGCACCGATGATATCAACGATCGTTTGCGCTAATTTTTTATAATCTCTAACTTTTTCAGCCATCTTGTTCACTCCTTTTGTAAACGTTTTAATTAATTGTACATTTATATATTAATTGTGCATTCACAATTTGTCAAGAAAAGGTTTTCAACTTTGTGATATAATTTTGTAGTGAGGTGATAAAAATGCTTAAATATGTTGAGATCGCTGATAAGATGGAGGCTTGGATCATTCAAAAAGATCTCGCTCAAGGCGAAAAGCTCCCCAAATTAGCAGAACTGATGGAGCTCTATGGTGTCAGCAAAAGTACGATCGTTAAAGCCTTAGAAAAACTAGAAAATCGCGGTTTGATCTATCAAGTGCAAGGTAGTGGCGTCTTTGTACGCCGACCAAAACGAGCGGATCACGTTAATTTGATCGATAATAACGGCTTTACCGCTGATCTGCCCACGCATAAGATGAGTTCTAAAGTTTTGACCTTACGTAAAGTCAAGCCATCTAAAAAAGTCCAAAAACTCTTTGGTGATCCAAAAGAAGTCTATGAAGTACGGCGATTGCGCTACATCGATAATAAGGTCCTTTGTTTAGAGGAATCCTACTTTAGGACTGATGTTGTTTCTTATCTTAACGAACAGATCGTCCAAGGTTCGATCTTTAACTATGTACGTGAACTAGGGATCGCGATCGGCTTTTCGGACAAGTATCTCGCTGTCAAAAAACTCGATCAAAAAACGGCTGACCTACTAGGTGTCAAGCCAGCCGATCCTGCACTGACGATAAATGAGATCTACTATCTGACTTCAGGCGAGCCGTTCGATTATTCAACAACGACCTACCATTACGAAAACTCCAAGTTCTTTATTCAAAGTAACGCGTAAAAGCTGGCTAAGTGCTAGCTTTTTTATTTTGGCTCTACTACAAATAGCCACTGGTAGATCAAATTAGATCCACCAGTGGTTATTACTATAAGATAAATACCTGCTAGTTTACGCAAAGCGTTCGGCTAGCGTCTTGAATTTTTGACGTGAGATCGGACATTTCAGTCCATTAACAAAGGTCGCAGTAGCGTTTAACTTATCTAACATATAGACATTTCCCGGGTTAAGGAGATAACTCTGATGACTTCGCCAGAGACGAGGATTTTCTTTTTCTAAAACATGTAAATTCTTAGGTACTTGGATCGTTTGTTTATCTATGAGCCACAAAACAGCAGCATGTGTATTAGAACAATGTGACTCCACATAACAGATCTGTTCAAGTGCGACTTTGATGACCTTTCCCCTACTTTTAAAACAAAGATCCGTAGCTTTCTCAAGTTCTTGCAATGCAGCCATCAATTCTTGATACCATGTTTTGGCATAACAAAAAATAACTGCAGTTACCTGTAATTGATAGCGATACATCCAAAAGCAAAGCTCTTTTTGATCAACTAAGAAGATAAATTTTTGACTTGGAACCAACTGCTGGCGTAACTTACAGGTCGCCAAAGTCTGTTGGCATAACTTCTGGGTCAAAACTACGATCCAGACTTGAGCTGACATCTTCTCTAAAGTCTGAAGATCATCACAACAAGGTACTTTCGCCAGGTGATCTTTTAACTTGGCATTTGAATCTAAAGATAATTCTGGCACAAAATACATAACCTCCATTTTTCATTCCCCCTTTAGCGTAATTTTAACGCAAAATCATCCCCGTGGGTAAAAATATTTTGAATGTGGAACTATCACTTGAATAACATACTATCCCTAATTTATAAAAGAGGCTGTGACATAAGTAAGAAGACATCTTCAATTCCAAACGCTGGGGAATTTTGAAGATGTCTTCTTTTATCTCTGAAAATACTAGTTTTTAAGATCTTACTAACAGCTGAACAACGAATAGTGATTCTTTAGCAGTAGTTTTATTCTCGGCATTTTCCAAAATTGTTCATCTGACAAAGATGTAAAGCCACGTCCAATATGTCTAACATTGACTGTTATTCTTGCTGGGTATTCATCATCCCCTTTAATTTGCAGAATAGTAATTCTTCATCCCTTGGCTCCACTCATAACGCGATAAGTAATATAGCGCTACACATGCGATCGAGAAATAGACAAGTTCTTTAACACCACCATCCCCTTTTATGATTTCAACAGGTATATTAGTGACTGTTAGTACAGGGATCACAAATGTGAAGACTAATTGAATGATACTTGGAAAAAATACTTTTGGCCTACTGAGCATACTCGTTAAGTCTTCTATTACACCATTTAATGAACTTGCCTTAGCCAGCCAAAAATTAAAACATATACATATTCTATTCAATAAAAAGATCATCATTACCCCCATGCTCAAAGCCCAGATGATCATAAAAATTTTTATGATACCTAAAGTATAATTCTGGATCAGATAAATAAATACCGCTGCTGTAACAACTAACTCTATCAAGCTAGGCATATCAAAACCAACTAACATCACCGACCAGTATGGATCTAATGGTTTGAGCAATAAACTATCCAAGCCCCCATCAACAATTAGCTCGCTTAGCTTCTCATGCCCCAAAATAAATATAAAGTTGTAGGTCGACACCATAACTGATACACCCGTCACTAACACTAAATAATCAGTACGATCCCACCCATTTACCGACGTATTGCTCGAAAAATATACATATCCTGTTACATACTCTATTGTATAGAAAATAATTGCTAACAAAAAAGTTAACCACCCTGTTGCTCGATAGATCATAAACTGTTTAAGACTTTTATCCCAAGCACAGCTTAGCACACGCATCATATACTCTCGACTCCTTCATATAGACGTGATCCACGCTTTAAAACAAGCCTATATATCACTGAAAATATTAATGTCCATCCAAGCGTAACAATTAAGTATCGTATCAATTCATATCCAGACAATCCAACAGTTAAAAAGCGCGCTGGTATATCAGTAACTAGAGAAAAAGGATTATATTGGATCACTATAAAAAACTTGTTAGGCAAATGTGACAACGGAAAGTAACGTCCCCCAAATAATAAGTAGCACGCCGTCACAAATGAACGCAGTGGCCATAATTCGATCAACCAAAATGCCAACATTCCTAAGATCATCATCAAAGAAAAAAACATTACGCCTGCAAAAGCTAGATATATCACTAAAAGAAGTAACATTGATACTGAAATTCCCGATAAAGTCCCAAAATATACTATTAAGCATAGATTTATCACCATACCTAGAAACTGCTCGCCTATAAAATATGCCAGATGCTCACCGTATAAAGAAATAGGCCGTTCAAGGAGCGTTGAAAGGCGCCCCGATTTTATTTGCGTCGCTAATCTAAATGCTGGAGCAACACTGAAACTCAGTGCTAAAAAATTGGCTAAAAAAAGGTAGGCATTTAATTTTTCCAGACTATAGTTTGGAACTACCAAGGCTTTCTGGCTATACAGTGCCTCCCAAACAAAAATACTAACTCCTACCTGCAAAATGGTCAGCCCATACTCTAGTATAATATTAGTACGATAGATCAATTTTGCTTTTAAACTAGCTAAAAAAACATACAAGTATTTCATATACTATCCCCTTTAATAAATTGCAAGATCAATTCTTCTAGTTCCATACCTCTTTGATCGACACGCAAAATTCTTTCTGCGGGTATTTTAGCCAAAATTTCATTTAGTTTATCTGGGGCACATGTTAGTTTTTTCTTCACTGATTTTGAATTTAAGAACTCAATATCGAATAAAACTTCGGTGGTTAGTTCTTTTGGTAACTGCTCTAACTTGTCATTAAAAATGATTTTTCCCTTGTTTAAGATGATCACTTTATCTGCTAATTGCTCAATATCTTTGATGTAATGTGATGTTGTTATGATCGTTGTCTTGTGATACTGATTTTCAAGGCGCAAGATCTTATAAATAGTCTTTTGAGTCACAAAATCTAGTCCTAATGTGGGCTCATCTAAAAACAAATACTTCGGTCGATGTAGCAAAGCAGCGATCAACTCACACTTCACTCGTTGTCCTAGTGATAATTTACGTACAGGAATATATAGTAGTTCGTTTACTTCCAACTGTTCGCTCAACCAAGCCAAACGAGCATTATACATATGAGCTGGCATTTCATAAATGGCAGCTAACATATCATAGGTATCGATCGCTGGTAGATCCCAGATCAATTGCGATCTTTGCCCCAATAAAACACCAATATTTTTTAGGAACACTTTTTGTCTTTGATAGGGCAACATTTGATCGACCTTTACCTCTCCCTGCCTTAAAGGTAATATTCCTGTTAATAATTTGATCAATGTTGTTTTTCCAGCTCCATTTCTGCCGATCAAACCTACCATTTCCCCTTCATTGATCGTTAATGAAATTCCAGATAGTGCCTCGACCTGAATGACTGATCGCTTGAAAAAATCATGTATAACACCTTTTAACCCCTGTGATCGCTTAAAAGTTGTATACTGTAGTGTCGCGTTTTTGACCTCGATCATTTTTTTCACCCTTTTTTGCCACTAAGCTTAATGCAACAAAAAAAGCTCTGCAAGTGCTATACAGGATTTAGCACTTACAGAGCAGGATTTAGTTAATCATCATTTCCAAATAAGGCGGCGAGCTTGGCTGCCATTTCTGGATCGAGCTGATCAGCCAATGAAGCTTTATCACTATTATTTTGTTTAGCAACATCAGCATTTAGCGTGGAGCGTTGGCGCATCGACTCGATCACCGCTTGTTCGGCAACTTTAAGTGGTTCAACATCTAATTTCCCACCAGCGGAATCGGCATGACCACCACCACCAAAATATTCAGTGGCAAATTTAGCCACATCTAGCCGTCCATTGGAGCGTAAAGAAACGCTGTGTCCATCGATCACTAAGGCGGCATCGACATCGTAACGTTTCAACAACGCATGTGCGATCTCAGACTTATAATCACTAGCATAGACAACACCAAAGCTATGTCCATCCAATTCACAGGTCTCAACGTTTTTAAGGTGCTTTTCCAAATAACGCGTGCGTCTGCCTGCTAAGGTGTGGATCAATAGTTCGTTTGCTTGACGATAATCTTCCCAGCTTGTAGCAAAGACACTTTCGACAAAATTACGCGATTTACTCAACGGATAGAACCAAAATAGTTGATTCAATTCATCAGCTGCTTGTCTTTCTTCAAGCGACATCAACGGATCATTTTGCCAATCCCAAGTATCATACGCCCGGATCAACTCGACCAATTCTGCCACTTGCGCCCGTTTCTTTTCCGGGATCTTCATAAAATCAGGCTTTTGGCTCAACCAATCATAAACTAAGCTGACCGCACTCGGATTTTTCCCCTCATCTAGCGGTTTGATGCAGTTTAGCGCATAGTTGTTCCGTAATTCTTCTTCACTTTCATGGTGGTCAAAGATCAACCAATGATTAGCGAAACGCTGCTCGAGCTGTTGGAAAGAATAATCACTATCCGGTGTCATATCCATAATGTAGACATCGGTAAAGCGAGAAATATCAGGTTGTCTAAACCAATAGGATAATTCGCGATCAAGATTACCTGCCGAACAAGTCGTTAAGTCAAATTCAACGTCTTTAAAAAGGTAGGGCGCTAGCGTCGTGATCAAGACGGGAGCTCCAAAGCCGTCTAAGTCGTTATGCGAAAAAAGCTTGATATGTCGTGTCTTTTTCAAATGTAATTTCCTTTCTAAGATTACGCTCATTTTTTTATTCTAGCCTAATTATACCCGTAACAACGCTTTAAAAGCTAGTCTGTGCATGTTATTATTTAAAGTATCGAAAAAACAGTGAGGAATATTACAATGACATTTACACTTTATATGGTGCGCCATGGGCAAACGATCTTGAATAGCTACAACCGTCTCCAAGGCTGGTGTGACTCTCCGTTAACTCAAAAAGGGGTCAACGATGCCAAAAATGCGGGAAAGCATTTAGCCGATATCAAGTTCGACAAAGCTTATCATTCTGATACGACACGTGCCATGCGTACCTGCCATTTTATCTTAGAAAATAACCAACATTCCCAAGATATCGTGCCAAGTGAACTCAAGAACTTCCGTGAACAAAGCTTTGGTTACTTTGAAGGAAATGATGCAGCCCAAACTTGGCTCATGGTCGGAGCGTTACACGGTTGTCGCACATATAACGATATTTTAGAAAAATATAACCTAGGAAAAACACGCGATCTCTTGCATGAGACCGATCCATTCAAGGATGCTGAAAATGATGAACAGTATTGGACTCGGATCAATGCCGGTTTTGAGCACCTACGTAATAATACCGCTGATGGTCAAAATGTGCTCTTAGTCAGCCACAGTATCACGATCAGAAGTATCGTCGATCACTTTGCTCCTGATCTAGGCGCTGACAAATTAGGTCCTAAAAACGGTGCTGTCACAAAATTGACTGTAACTGATGATGATGTCAAAGTCGAATACTATAACCACTACCTAGATAGTGAAACTTATTAGATAAAAAAGGCCGTATTTTCGGTCTTTTTTGTTGCATTCATTTCGATGTAAGCGTATTCTTCTAAGTGTAAATAAAAATCACAGTAGAGGTGGCAATCTATTATGAGTACAAAAGAAAATATCGTCGCAACTTTAGAAAAATTAGTTACCGAACTCAAACAGACCCAACCCGATACCAAATTTACCGAATATATCGAAGAAACCGTTACGACCTTTAAGAACAATTCCGATGAGGCCTTCAAAGCTGAATTACATAAATTCACCAATATGGCACCAGTCATCAAACGTTCAACACCGAAATTGAGCAAAAAAGCTAATGAGCTGTTCGATAAACTTCAAACTTTAGCTCAAAAATAAAGCGGTCAATGCCGTATAAATAACGCGGGATCCATCATAAGTGGGTCCCGCGTTATTTATCTAAAAGTGTGTACTTCCCGCATAGCCTAACATCACAAATATGATCAGCCAAAGCGAAAAGACCAGCAAAAAGACATTATAGCTCAGATTGAATAGACGATTTAGTCTAAAAGATCTTGTCATATCTAAACGCCAACTAAAATATAACTGAAAGAGCGTAAAGATCACTAATAACCCCAAGATCCAATACTTCATCATATGAGCATTGGCCTGGATCGGCACCAATAAATAAGCTAAGATCAAAAGCAACAAAGTATTGATACTCACGCCTAGCAAATACTTATTCTTGCGTCGTCTGATAGCCAACATCAATGCCAGTCCAGCTGTTATCAAGGTCAAAATAACCAGGGAAATACCTAGATAAGTATCACTTTTGTTGAAAGTTTTAGCGATCACATGACCTATATTATGCTGTTTTTCGATCACCTGCGGGCTAAAATACGTTGCAAGTTGTTGTTTGACTTGCGCCGGCGGTAATTTTTGCGCCAGTAGACTGGCAGCCGTCCCGCTGACAAACGCCGTGCTATACGCATTACCAGTCACCGTCCGAACGCGACCATCCAGCCCCAACGCCAGCTGTTTTGCTGGTGCATAATATGTGCATCCGCTTTCAATAAACTCTAAATATTCATTGAACGCTCCGACCGTGGCAACTCCTTTTATCTGCCCCAAGCGCTTGTCCGAGGTAAAAAACAAACCTCCTTGAGCGAGATATTCGTTTATCAGTACTTTTATCTGTGGGGTGATCTTGTCAACTTCAAAACTGAGAGTCAAAACTTCAACACGATCACTTAAAGCTTGTTGTAAAGCGGCTTTAAGTGATCGACTGGTGGTATCTACCTTATATGAATAGAGTTTAACATTGGGCGCTAAACCGATCATTTTGTGGTGGTTATCTTTAGCTCCGATAATACTCGCGATCTCAGTCCCCTGACCGGTCTGATCAAACGGCTCATTTTGCCCCGAAAGATCATAAGCAGCTGCGATATTTAGTTCATATCCTACTTTAGGTGAGATCCCTGAGTCGATAACACCGACCCTAACATTTTTTTGATGTGCCTTAGTTGGATCGATCTTTGGATAGTACAAAGAGACAGCATATCCCGCCTGTTCATGCTTTAAAGCAAACTCGCCCGTATGTCCGATCGGTCTGCTCACTAAGCCGTCACGATAATAAAAACAAATAACCAATGCCAAAAGCAACATTACACAACTGAGCTTTTGGAAAAATCTCACCTAACTCACCATCCTCAATATAGACCGTTTTCATTTCTAAGTATAGCAAGTTTTCACATTCAAAAACAATACTTTTTTAATAAAAAAAGGTTTTGAACAGAATGCTCTGCTCAAAACCTAATTTTACTATAGTAAGACTGCTTCACAGATCAATTGTAAAATAAATAAGAGACTCAACAAACATAATAATGGATTTAATTTATCCGTTTTATGTGCCGCAAATTTTACCAATGGATAGGCTGCAAAACCAAAGGCTAAGCCAACCGAGATCGAACCAGTCAGCGGGATCAACACGATGATCAAAAATGCTGGGAACCATTCTGAAAAATCATCAAAATCCAAGGCTTTCAGCTGTTGCATCATGATCGCTCCCGTAATGATGATCACTGGTGCGATCGCTGCTTGTGGAACATAGCTGAGCAGTGGTATAAAGAATAATGACAAGATAAACATTGCACCACTGACTAACGCCATCAAGCCCGTCTTTCCACCAGATTCGATCCCTGCTGCACTTTCAGCTGCGGCAACTGTCGGACTGGTACCTAAGAAGCCTGAACAAAATGTTGCTACTGAACTAGCTTCAAAAGTCTTTTTAAATTTCTTCGTATCTGGTAATAATCCTTCTAAGATCCCCATCGATTCAAAGATCAAGATCATCGACATCGAAAAGACCGCTAACAAGAATTTCAAAGAAAATAAGCTACTAAAATCACCTTGAAATAAGATCGCGCTGTATTTACCTAGATCAGCTAAACTGACTTTAGGCGGAGCTTGAAGTCCAACGTTAAAGATCACTCCTAAGGCACTCGTTACAACGATCCCGATCATAAAACTTCCCTTAGTTTTCTTTAGATACAAAACTAAAGTCAAGGCTAAACCAAATAAAGCTAAAAGCACTTCAGGATCAGTTAGGTGTCCAACAGCCAAGAGCGAGCGGGCCCCCCCTTGTTGGATCAATTTGGCTTTTTCTAAGCCCAAAGTGACTAAAAACAGCCCGATCCCCGCTGTGATCCCGATCTTTAACTCTTGAGGGATCGCTTCAGATAGTTTCTCACTTGCCTTGCTGAAGGCGACCAACATGTACAATACACTACTGATGATCGAGATCGCGATCGCTTGTTGCCAATTTAAGTGCATCCCGACCACTAAAGTATAGGTAAAGAAGGCATTGACTCCCATTCCTGGTGTGATAATGATCGGAGCATTTGCAAAAAGCCCCATGATCAAACACCCTAACGCCGAAGAAAAGATCGTCGCAAACACACTCAAAGTTGCTGGGATATGAGCATCAGCCAAGATCAACGGATTCACAATAATGATATATGAGATCGCAAAAAATCCCGTTAGCCCCGCAATGATCTCCGTCTTTTTTGCTTGTTTAGTCAAATTTTTAAAATCAGCTAACACTTTCGCCCCTCGTTTCTATTATTTTTTAACACATTATTCAATTCTAGCAAAAATTTTAGCCAACTACCAAAATTGATTTTTCTAATATATTTCATATTAAAAAAAGTAATATCATCCTTTTGGGTGGATTCTAATCATTTTATCATAAAAGCATCTGCTCTATATAACAATAACGAGGGACCTATCATAGTGGGCCCCTCGTTATTTAGCTTACACTTCGCTTGCTTCTCACCAAAAATATCGCAAGATCGAAAATAACATTACCCCAGCCAAGACCAATGTCATCACTAAAACGATCACTCGTCGCCGCCAATTAGGCTTTTTTTCGACTGGAATATCTTTTCTGACCTTCTCCATTCGTTTGGTGATCTCTTCTCTTAACGGATCTTCACTCATCAGCTTATCCCCCTAACACCGCTTGATACGTTGCCACCGATCCCATTTCAGCTTGCTTTCTTTGCGCTTTTAAGAGTGCATCTAAATATGCTCGGTCACTTGCCGCCTGTTTTAGTTTTTGGATCATCTGCTCGACTTGCTCTGGTGCATAAATATTTTCAGGTGCGATAAAATGCCGATCATGGACCGTATTTTCAAAACTGACCGTCAACATTTCATTTTCAAAGGCTTGGCGCACCGCTTGCATGAGCTCTTGGTGATGATTGATATCCAAGTAAAAATCTGCCTGTTGCCAAAGCTTTGCCAATTCTTTAGGCGCAACGTTTGGATACAACGAAATATTTGCTTGGCGTCCCAGATCCATCAATTTTTGCGACATCTCTGTGATCGCTGCGATATGAAATTCAAATTCTGGTAATTGGGCGTGCAACGTTTCGATCTGCTCGAGTTGATCGCTGTTTGTCAGGATAAAGATCTGCTTTCGTTGCTCATTTTCACGTTTCTTTTCATAAATAAAGCCCAAATTTTTAAAGTATGATGAGTTATTTGACAGTTGCATTGCCGTTTGATAGGACTTAGCATCTTGGACGATGATCTTTTTGAGACGTTGGACACCACCATTTATGATCATTTCCATATTTCCTGGAATATTTCCCTGGAAATCTTCTTGCCAAAATAAGACATCATTCCCCGTTTGCGGTAATTGAAGTAGCACAAAGAGCGGATAAGAGAGCGAATTGATAAAGATCTGCTCAAGACTAAAACCACGTTGAGCCAAATAATACAACGTAAATTCGGTCAGATTCTTAAACGTCAAGATCTGCTCACCTTGATTTAAGATCAGATCATCAGTCACAAAGTTTTGAACTAATACTTCATGTTGTTTAGCATCAAAATAAGTCTTAATGATCGGCTTTTGCGCCTCATCACATACACTTTGAGCAAAGCGATGTCCATAGCGATCATAGTGGTCGATCAGGCGTGTTCTCCCTGCTGGATCGAGCCATTTGACCTCTTTGACCCAACGTTTTTCTTTTGGCGCTGCATAGACGATCTTAGCTTTGGTTTGACCATAAAAGCCGATACTTGCTTGGCGATTATCGCCTGCGATCTCCCAAAAGCGCGGTACTTTTATCTCATTAAAATAACGTGGACGTCCGCTTTTTTCTTGCTCAGCAAAATAAGCAAACGGCGATTCACATTCGGGTGGCAACCAACCATCATCTTCCAAAAAAACAGTCGGGCGCTCAAATCCCGCTTGCTTCAAAGAATACAGGAGGTCGCGTGTTTTTTGATCATTTCGTTCAAATAAATTAAGCATTGGTTATTCCCCCTAAAAGTTGGTGCCATTTTTGTTCAACTTCACTGGTCAAATATCCCTGCGCTAGCGCATATGATGCTTGATGTGCTTTTGCTAGATCAACTTTAGTAAACAGCTCCACGATCGCTTTTGCTAAGCGTTCGATGGTCTGTTTTTGATCTTTTTTCCCAGTATATTCCAATAAATAGCCGTTTTGTCCCGGCTCGATAAAGGTTTGATTTCCATAGCGTACGTCCAAGCCGATCATCGCTAACCCAGAGCCTACAGCTTCCATCAAGGTCAAGCCAAAACCTTCACTGGTCGAAGCTGTAACATAGGCTTCGTATTGGGCATAGATCTGTTCTAAGTCATGATGCCCTTGGAGCTTGATGTAATCACCCGCTTGATGTTTAGCGATCAACTCTTCTAATAGTTGGCGTTGGCCTCCTTCGCCATAGATATCAAACGTCAACTCAGGTAAGTGTTGCTTAGCCATAACGACCGCTTCAACGAGCCAGTCGATATGTTTTTCTGAAGCCAAGCGCGACGCCGTGATCAACGAATATGGTCGGCGTGAGGTCACGGGGTGGTGCAATTGAGCTAAGCTACCTACGGGGATCGCAACTACTTTAGGACTCGTCTTTTGGTATTTAGCAAAATGTCGTTCTAGCAATTCTTTTTGTCTAGTAGTAGCAGTGATGAAAAAATCGATCTCATTAGCATTATCGAATTGGTACTCATAGTAATTGTTCCACAAAATATAATTATCATCGGTCACATTATCGCTAAAATGCTCGGCATGGACTACGACCCCTAGTTTAGCTGGTTCATGGGCTACAAAAGCCGCTTGCCCCAATTCCGTTGCTCGGTCGATGATCAATACATCTTGAGCTGTTAGATGTAGTTGCTTGATAAAGTATTCAATAAATTCATTTTTAGAATACAAAACTTGATCTTTAAAACGATAAAGCGTCTGTGTTGGACCGATGACTTGTTCGTAAGCTGTCGAACCATCTTCGTTATAAAAGCGACGCAAGTAGACCGTCGCTTTATTTTCAAACGGCGCATAATACTCCGTCAGCAATCGCGTATAGGTATAATAATCTTTGCGGATCAAATAATTTTTAGAAACATGCTCCACTCGATCTACGATATTAGAAGTGCCTTTTTTTAAATAGACCGTCGCATATTGGTCTTCTTTAGGAAAGCGCAGACGCACTATCTGCTCATTGACTGTTTCAAATTCACCTTCACGCTCAGTATAACGGAGACTAGACTGCAACTGTTCCAGAGTATAGCTGGAGGAAGCGATCTTAATGTCCGTAAAATACTGATACAACCAGATGATCTGCTCATCTTTAAAACCAATATTTGAAGTTAAAGTTTGTAGATTTTCACCCAAGATAAGGTCAGTAAAGACAAATTTAGCATCTACACCTAAATTAGCAAAAACTTTGGCGCGATATGCTTGGGCATATTCGACACCACTACTGGCCCAACCGATACCTTGGTTAAAACTATAGACCGTCATTGTATTCTCACCTTTCTACTATGCAAAATAAATATCTAAACTACCGTCTTTTTTAACAGTGATCGTACTCAAAAGTAGATTCTGGAGTGCTGACCGCCGTAAATTAGCCTGCATTGCTCGATAAGCCCTTTTAGCTTCAAAATGATACTCATAAACTGGATTACGTTGTGCGGAAGTCCGCGCTGTGATCAAATTCTTTAACTGTTCCAATGTGTCGACCTCTTCGATCCAGCTAGTATCGATCGCTTTTAACAAGCATAGCCGATAAAAATTGCGCAATTGGACCGGATCTTTCAAAACATCTGCTTTACGCTCCAACTCGGTCTGTGCTAATTGTAAGATCATTTCTTTTACCTGGACGTTATCGACTTCTGCTGGTAAAAAATGCGCCTCATAGCTGATATTATCAAAAATATAGCGCTCGATCTGATCCTTAGTCGTTTCACTTTGTTGTAAAAAATCATCCACATCGTTTTCGATCAAAGCTAAAACATCATAATCAAAATCATCTGCTTGAAAAATAAATTCATTGCGCTGTTGATAGACCTTCTCGCGTTGTGTCTTGACACTTTCATCAAAAGCCAACGTCAATTGTCGCTGTTTACGCGCACTATTGTCACTGGCAACTTGAGCGCTTGCAACGATCTTTTGATATTTCGAGCGCAAAGGCCGATTGCTAGGCTGATCTTTATGCTTACGCCAGTATTTTTCGATCCGTTTAGCACTATTTTTTTGGACGACTTCATCTTCAAGCGACACAAAAAACTTGCTGTAACCTGGATCTCCCTGCCGTCCAGCTCGCCCACGCAGTTGTAATTCCATCCGATCATTTGGCATCTTTTCAGTTCCGATCACTGCTAGACCACCGAGTTCTTTGACACCTGGTCCTAACTTGATATCGGTCCCACGTCCGGCCATCAAAGTTGCGACCGTTACACTTCCCTTTTGTCCAGCCTCTTTGATGATCTGAGCTTCTTTAGCATCATTATAAGCATTCAACACACTATGTGGGATCATTTCGGTCAGCAATAACTTTGAATAGATCTCAGACAACTCGACTGAACCCGTAGCGATCAAAAGGGGCTGGCCTTTGGCATGTAACTTTTTCACGACTTCCATTGAAGCCCGCAATTTTTCTGGTAAAGTCAGATAGACTTCATCTGGTTCATCGATGCGTTGCACGGGGTTGTTGGTCGGGACTGGCAAAACCTTCATCTGGTAAACTTCGATCAGCTCATCTTCAGCGGTTTTAGCTGTTCCTGACATTCCCGCCGTCTTTTGAAAAAGCTTGAACAGATTTTGGTAAGTGATCGACGCCATTGCTCGCATATTATGCGTGATCTCAACGTGTTCTTTTGCTTCTAAAGCTTGATGTTGGCCCCCTTGAAGCTTTGTCATCTCCAAGATCCGCCCATCTTTATCATCTAATAAGACCACTTCTCCGTCACGAACAACATAATCTTTACCGTTTTCAAACAGCAAATGAGCCCGCAATGCTAAGTTGATGTGCTTGACCAATTCGGTATGGGTCCCATCATATAACTTAGGCACCGAAAAATATTGCTCTGCTTCAGCGATCCCTGTTGGTGTCAACCAGACAGATTCTCTTTTTTCATCCAATTTGTACGCTTGATCTTCCTCTAGCGTCAAGATGAAATTGTCCACTAAGCCATAGAGATTTGACTGCACACGGGGCGCTCCTGAAATGATCAAGGGTGTTTGCGCTGAATCAAGTAAGATCGCATCGGCTTCATCAATGATCACATAATTGAATTCAGGCATAAACTTTTTATCCACCGTTTCTGCTAGATTGTCGATCAAATAGTCAAAACCTAGCGTAGCATTGGTCGTATAGACAATATCTTGTTGGTAAATATAGCGCTTATCGTGTGGTTTAAGTTCCTCTTGTTCTTCGCCCGCACGACAGCCTAAACTTAGCCCCATAAACTCATATAACGGTCCCATCTCACTTGCATCCCGTTGAGCTAGATACTCATTAGGCGTAACTAAGATCGTACTTTTGCCTGACAATGCATTCAGATATAGTGGCATGACAGCTGTCAACGTCTTACCTTCGCCTGTCTTCATCTCAGCAATATTGCCCCCATGCATGATGATGCCACCTAGGACCTGGACATCATAGGGAAACATGCCTAAGACCCGTTTTGCGGCTTCTCTGATCGTCGCAAATGCTTCGGGCAATAGTTCATCCAAGGTCTCTTTTTTTGCTAAACGTTCTTTGAACTCAACTGTTTTATGTTGTAACTGTTCATCAGTCAAAGCAGCCATTTGTGGCGCTAAGCGATTTACCTTCCTTAAATTTCGGTTTAAAATATGATAATCTCTGCGATCAACGATTTTTGTTAATTCCATTTATCTGACCCTCAAATCATCTTGTGCCACATTATTTTCATAAAGTTTTTCTGCGAAATCATCCTCTATTTTCATATTCCGATGATAAACTGTCGCCTTTTCAAAAACTGCTTGTAAGTCTGAAAGTTTTACAGGGAGTTGATCTAATTGCTTTTCTGTCGGTAATTGTGGAGTTATCAACAATTGTTGATGATATTTATTGCTGTAATAGGCTGCTGCAGCATTTGAAAGTGGACCATTGCCGATAAAAGCCAACTGTTCAGCTTTATCAGCAAGTTCTGCGATCTTTTCGCCCATACTTGGCTCAAAATATGCATGAGATCCATAAGCACTAAAAATGACCGTATCAGCTTTAGGTTTTGTTGTGATCAATGCCCGCAGATCTGGTTCGGCAAAAACGATCGCTATTTTTGATCCCAATGAGCTTCCAGTTTGAACACAATAACCTGACTGCAGATCGAGTTTAGCTTGGGCCAATATCAAATATTTGAAGTTTACTTTCTTGGCTCCCGCATTGATCAATTCTAAGCGGTACTCGTAAGCATCTTTAGGATACTCAAATTCACCTTGTGAGTCTTTGATAAATACTGTCCGCATCACCTCGCCAAAGCGACTATAAAAGCTCACTTTGAGATAAAGCGTTTGGCGCGGTTCAACAGTTGCCACCAATTTTAGCTGATAGGTCTGCCCCCGAGTTAAAAGGGGCAACTTAGCTAGATTGCGGTTTGTTTGATAATTTTGTTGTGAATACCAAGTAACTAGCGGTTTTCCCGGACTCATCAATTCATTTTCAAACGCGACTTCTCCTTTTGAAAGGCTGATCTGCGAGCCATTCAAATATGTTTCATCTTCGCGTGGGTCCCAAGTGATGATATTAGCGCTGATCTGTTTCATCTTGCCCCTTCCTTTCAAATTCTTGCAAAAGTAATTCATACTGTTTCAAAAACCATACTATGACACTATTGGAAGCATCATTATGACGTCCGGTATAACCGTGACCGATGACTTTTACTTGATCAGCTTGCAGATTTTCTACTAGATCATGAAAAGCCGTGCCGTCATAGTCATCTTCTCGCATATAAGCCGCTAAAACTTGGCCTGCCGTTAATTGAGAATTTTTCAAAGCCTGTAACATTCGCTGATCAAGTTCAGTAGCCGCTTTGGCCGAATTTTTTCCTTGTTGGATCAACAAAAGGTCAAGCGCCGTATCAAACTCATTTGCCCGATGCAAAGTGTTGTTCAACGCGATCGTCCCCAAATTTATCAAGGGTTTACCCACGAGCACTGCCCGAGCCCCGATCTTAGAACCGTAATAGATCGCACCTGTCGTTCCCATTGAGATCCCTGACAAGACCAATTCTTTATTGGTAAAACCAAGCTTAGCCAAACTTTCTTCGATCACAGATTTGATCTTGGCCTCATATTCCGATGAGCCTAGGTAAAAACTTCCACCTTCTAATCGCGGATCAGCAAATAAAATGAACGGATGCCCCATGCGTTTCATCATAAAATATCCTTCAAAGCCTGTTCGCGGTTGCCACCCAGCAAAATAGACCGTAAGTGGAGGCTTTAAATTTCCCGGATCAAAGTAATAGAAAAATTCTTGCCGTTTGTGATCGGTAAAACGTTGGCCCCCCATGATCAAAGTGCCATATTGATGCCGTGTCAGACGATTGTTGATATTCCCTAACACCAAAGTACCTTGCCCTTTAGCCCATATACTGACGGTTGCCGTAGCGTTGCCATCTAGCCCCTCTAAGATCAACGGTTCAGCCAGCTGGTCTTTAGAAAATTCCAATGTCTTTTGGATCTCGATATCCCCAACATAGGCTAAGCGCACAATAAATTTAAGTTCAACAGCTGCACTTTTTTCAAAAACTGGCCATAGTTCGATGCCGTTTTTTTCCGAAATATAAAATCCACGTTTAAAGGTTGCGATCGGTTTGAACTCGGTCCCAAACTCCCCCGTCAATTCCAACTGGTGTCGCCCACGATACTTGATATCTCCTTGAAAAGAACGCGCAACTTCTACACTTTCGATCGCTGCATTATCTCCATATTGACTGAGGAAAAAATCACGTTCGATATCTTTTACAAAATGTGGCAATTGCGCATATGTGACTTGCCAAGCATTGTAGCGCGCAACTAGTTCTGGTAGCTGTACTCCGGCTAAAATAACGACTCGATAAGCTTGTAAAAATTTCTGAAGCATTTTTAAACTTTCTGCTGGGACCGTACTTGTGAAAATGACAGCTGCAAAGTTAAAACGAGCTGGTTTTTTTGGTAAATTATAAGGTCCCAAAAATTCTGTGATCTGTTCGACTTCCCAAAACTCCCACTTGGTGCTTGGATCTAGTTTTAATTCTGAGCATAGATCTGTTTGGCCAATTTGAAGAATTTTCATCTGTTCATCACCTACTCACTTTGTTCCAACCATGTCTGCCAACGTCTA
Source organism: uncultured Lactobacillus sp. (assembly GCA_910587695.1). Classification (GTDB taxonomy): domain Bacteria; phylum Bacillota; class Bacilli; order Lactobacillales; family Lactobacillaceae; genus Ligilactobacillus. The sequence goes on along the minus strand of CAJUNC010000021.1, from coordinate 5,030 downwards.
GCTAAGTTGCCACCTGTTAGCTCTGAGATCTTCGCCACAGCATACATCATGGCCTCATTCCAGTATTTTAATTCTTGCGTATAATATTTGATCGCTTTAGTTAAATTATTTATATCACCTTGTAAGACTAATCCGTTCTTTTCATGCTCAACAAGTTGTTCTTCATCCAAAACGATCTGCGGTACTCCCGCACTGATCGCTGCGATCTGAGCATAAAGATCAGGTGGTGTCCCTAGATCGATCAAAACTCGCGCACGATCCAAAGCGCGCACGATCTCATTTTCCGTATCTAGGTAGAATAAATGAACTTCACCCGCATATTTTTTTTCTTCTAGTTGATTTTCAGCTTCTTTTTTATCGTCTGGTAAACTCACTTTAAAATCTGGAGCTTTAGCTAAGATCTGGGCACGCAAATTATGCAAATTAACACCATTTTTTCTGAAAACTCCAAGTTCTAGTCCCAATTTAGGCTGTTGACGCATCAACTCTAAGATCTGACTCAAAGCTTGATCTAGCGTTTGCGCAGCGATCTCATCCACTAAAAAGAGTAGCCAATCTTTAGCTAGTCGTTGACTGTGCCCTAAACGCAACCGTGTATCAAATGGAGTGACCACTTTGATCTTTTCAGCTGGGTAAAGTGGTGCGATCAAATCTGCTGTCGCCTTGGTATCTGCAACAGCCAGATATGCTTTGGCGACCGGTTCTGCTTGAAGTGGCGCTAACTTTTTATTGCGTCCGGTGAAATAAGACATGATGATCTTAGGACCATTGATCAGTTCTAATGCTAGTTTAGTCCGCTGACCTCCCGCAGCCAACACAAAAGCATCCTCATTTGTGACTTGTTGCAAGAAGTGGCTGAATTTTTCAGTCACCAACGCTTGAATATTTTCATATTCTGAATACTTGAAATTTTTCAAGAAAGCTGGTGCGATCTGAACTTTTCCACTTTGTAGATCTTCTACGAAGCGCACTTCACCCGCAAGATCTAAATATTCTTGTCGCAAAGGTGTTCCTTCAGCAGTCGTATAAAAAATACTTGATAGAAAGCCACGATCATCAAAAACATACTGTTTAGTTGGGCGTGTCACTGTCAACAGCTCCCCTAAAGCTCCAATATCGATTTTGGCATAGATCTGCTCTTTGTGATAGACCATGATCCGAAATGGAGTATAGACAAACTCGGCATCGGCAGGAAACTTCAAGTCATTTATCATGATCCGCCGAGTCCCCCGCAATCTGATCCCCTGTAATTCATCAAAGATACTAATATATGCGGTCTCATCCAATTCTTGGCGCTGTAAAAATGAGCGCAGATTTGGCATATACCCGAGGATCAACAATTCAACAGCCCTTCCAGCATTTTCAAACATCTTGATCTGATTGATCGAGTCATCAAATTCGATTTTTTTACTATCGCGGTACCATGGTTCAGCCACATTGTAAAATGAACGTTCATCATTTTTAAACCACGCCGGAATAAAGTAATACACCAGTTTTTCACCTCATTTCACTAAAACAGTTCATCGTAATTGTGCAAGATATTGATCGCTCGCACTTGAAACATTACTGTCACTGCCAAACCGACCAACATGATACTCATCCCCGGCAGCATAACAACAGTCGCATATTTAGGCCAAATAACCCCTAAATATAGCGGTAGACCAGCTACTATAACAGTGAAAACTGCTCCGATAAAGGCAGTTGTTCGCTGCTTTGAACGCAAATATTTAGCTGTCGGTCGACCCGGATCTATCCCGGTGAAATAATCACCACTTTTTCGTAAATTGTCCGCCATTTCCGTTACATCTAGCATTGCATACGCAAACAACATCGTTAAACTAAACAACACGATATTGTAGACTGTAACTCCAAAAAATTCTGTACTACTGCTGTTACTTACCAGCCACAGCAAGATCTTATTTCCAGGGAAATATTCGACTAATAGTTGAAAGAGTGCTTGTGGCAACATCAACATCGTTAAGCCAAACATAAACGCCATGCTGCCCCCAGCATTTAACTTCAACGGGATATATGAAGTTTTTAGCAGTTGTTGGTTCAACATGATACGATTTATCTCTAAGCGATACTCCGATAACTCAAAGATAAATGCTAAGGCGATCACCCCTAAAGTAGCCACTATCAGTACTACGCTCGTTCCAAGTGCCCACCAAAATGGATACGTCAAAATATTTCTAATGATCATTCCAAATTGACTCCCCAATGAACCAACTATTCCATATAAGATCAACAAACTTGGACCACCTAATCCCCAAACACTATTGATGTTAGCTAACCAGATCAAGAAAAAGGAACCCGCAACTAATAGGAGCATCAATTCAAAGAGTTGTCCTTGAGAAAAATCAATAAATTGATCTTTCATCAATAATACTGTCCCTATCCCTTCGATCAAAGCGATCACAAGAATAAAGAGATTTCGTCGCAGATCTACTTGTTTTTGTGGCAATTGATCCAGACCAAAGATCTTCGTCATTGTCAATAATTGCCAAAAGATCATTCCTGCCATCCAAGGAGCTAAACCTAGAGAAAATAGTGTTGGCACTGTAAAATTCCCCCCAGTCGCTACACTTGTCAGCTGCCAAAAATTATTTTGTTGCAGTTGCTGCACCGTTTCAGTCGGATCAGTATACGGTAGTGGGATATTTTTTCCAAAACCATAGACTACCAATAAGAGTAAACTGAACAGTATCCGTTTACGCAAAGGACTTTTTTCTTTTTTCATCGATATTGCTATATCATGTGAGCAAATTGATATTTGCGAAAGAAATATAGGTGCTCCTTTCTCAAAAAATTTTACTTGACCACCAGTCTCACATTGTTCTTTCTAACTGATGTACATATGTCTTGTTCTCAACACTTTTATTATAACCTGTTTTGGTCAAAATCCCGTGTATAATCTATCAAAAATTTTAATCAATATGTAAAAGAGACTATGACCTAAGCCACAGTCTCTTTTTGGTAGTTTCACACTACCTATGTCGGATGATCTTACTTATTAGCTTTCTTTTTCCTTGTTGCTAATAGTAGTGAACTTGCCATTAAGCCAAGGCCTAATAATAGCCCACCTTGTTGCATACTATCACCCATTTGTGGCAATTCCTTACTTGCAGTTGCCTTATTGTTCTTAGCTACTAGATCAGTTACCGCACCATGTTTGCCACCACTGTTCATTTCTTCATTACCGCTATTGCCAGTCATCACTAAGCTATTTGCAGTTGAACTGCTATTCATTGAAGTATTCGAAGTGTTTGAGCCTTGGGAACTAGTTGAGGTGGAATGGGAAGAACTAATTGACTCATTTACACTGATCGAATTACTCATTGACTCACTTGCACTTAATGAGGCACTTTCTGAGGAAGAAGTGAACTCACTTGCGCTCACTGATACTGACATAGATTCACTTGCACTTGTTGACATACTTAGTGATACACTGATCGCTTCACTTATTGGGAATTCTGAAAGTTCAAAGCTTGTTCCTGGACCTACTTCACTCATGGATGTAGGCGTTGATTCGCTTGCGCTCGATGATGCACTTGCTGATTCACTTACACTAACTGACGTGCTTGTGGATTCGCTCGCACTCATTGATGCACTTGTCGACTCGCTTGCACTCAATGACATGCTTGTTGATTCACTTGCACTCACCGAGGCACTCGTCGACTCACTCGCACTCAATGATGTGCTTGCTGACATGCTTAGTGATACACTGATTGCTTCACTTATTGGGAATTCTGAAAGTTCAAAGCTTGTTCCTGGACCTACTTCACTCATGGATGTAGGCGTTGATTCGCTTGCGCTCGATGATGCACTTGCTGATTCACTTACACTAACTGACGTGCTTGTGGATTCGCTCGCACTCATCGATGCACTTGCTGATTCGCTTGTGCTCAATGATGCACTTATTGATTCACTCGCGCTCAATGATGCACTTGTTGATTCACTTACACTCACGGACGTGCTTGTTGATTCACTTGCGCTTACGGATGCACTTGTTGATTCACTTACACTCAATGAGGCACTTGCTGATCCACTCACACTCACGGACGTACTTGTTGATTCACTTGCACTCAATGAGGCACTTGTCGACTCGCTTGCACTCACGGATGCACTTGTCGATTCGCTCGCGCTCAATGAGGCACTTGCTGATTCGCTTGCGCTCAATGAGGAACTTGTTGATTCGCTTGCGCTCACTGACGTGCTTGTTGATTCACTTGCACTCAACGATGCACTTGTTGATTCGCTCGCGCTCAATGAGACACTTATCGACTCGCTTGCACTAACTGGCGTGCTTGTTGATTCACTCGCGCTCATCGATGCACTTGTTGACTCGCTTGCACTCACGGATGCACTTGTCGATTCGCTCGCGCTCAATGAGGCACTTGCTGATTCGCTTGCGCTCAATGAGGAACTTGTTGATTCGCTTGCGCTCACTGAGGCACTTGTTGACTCGCTTGCACTCACGGAAACACTTGTCGATTCGCTCGCGCTCAATGAGGCACTTGCTGACTCACTCGCGCTCACTGAGGAACTTGTTGATTCACTCGCGCTCATCGATGCACTTGTTGATCCACTCACACTCACTGACGTGCTTGTTGATTCACTTGCACTCAATGAGGAACTTGTTGATTCGCTTGCGCTCACTGAGGCACTTGCTGATTCGCTCGCGCTCACGGATGCACTTGTCGATTCACTCGCGCTCACGGATGCACTTGTTGATTCACTCGCGCTCACTGAGGCACTTGTTGATTCACTTGCACTCAATGATGCGCTTGTTGATTCGCTTGCGCTCAATGAGGCACTTGTCGACTCGCTTGCACTCATTGATGTGCTTGTTGATTCACTTGCACTCAATGATGCACTTGCTGATTCACTTGCACTCAATGAGGCACTTGTTGATTCGCTTGCGCTCACCGAGGCACTTGTCGATTCACTCGCGCTCATCGATGCACTTGTCGACTCGCTCGCACTCACTGATGTGCTTGTTGATTCGCTTGCGCTCAATGAGGCACTTG
>CAJUNC010000020.1 GCA_910587695.1 uncultured Lactobacillus sp. | reverse complement strand
AAGGGCTTAATCTCAACGTGTTAAAGGTCGAAGTACCTGAAGATGAATTGGAGGACTAGGGAATGAAAGTTGAAATTTTTGATGAAAACTCTGAATTTGATGGCGCTTATGGCTTTGAGAAACGTATCAACAAGTTCATCCAAGACAAGAAAGTGATTGACATTAAATATCAATCGAATTGTTCAGGATTTGCAGATAGTGGTGTTCACAGTACAGATTATGAGCGCAGTGCGCTAATCATGTACGAAGACAATGAAGAGACAGCTAATAACCCAGTAGTTGAAAAGCTTAAAGAAGAAAAAGCTGATCTGGACGAAAAAATCAGAAAGTTAAAAGCTTTTCTAAATGATGATGAAAAATTATCAAGTATCGGAAAAGAGCAAGCGAAATTGTTGGACCTTCAGCTGGAAACTATGGAACGGTATAGTGGTATTTTGTGGGCTCGCATAGATGATTTGGAGGGCTGAGAATGAAATTTTATAAGGTGTTTGACTATAACAGTCAGTATATCGCTTTTTGGGGGAGTGATCTTTTAAAGGTGATCGATGACTGGAAGAGTTATGTAAATGATAATGATGCTGATGAGTATGACGAAAACGACGAAGTGGAAGTAAGAGCATTTGAAATGCGTGATCTTAATTCAGACGAATACAAAAATTGGGATAGCGAAGAGTACTTTGAAGAGTTATCTGTACCAATTAAAAAATTTGTATTGAGAGAAGTAGATAACGATTGGCTAGAATGGGTGGAGAGCCAATGAAAATATTAGATGTATGCTGCGGTAGTCGAATGTTTTGGTATGACAAGCGTGAGCCACATACGACATACATGGACATCAGAAGACATCACGAAGAGCTTCCGACAGGTCATGTTATCGACGTTGATCCAGACATCCAAGCTGATTTTCGTAGCATCCCTTTTGAGGATGACACGTTTGATCTTGTGGTGTTTGATCCACCGCATTTGATATATGCTGGTCCAAATAGTTGGCTAGCCAAGAAGTATGGCAAGCTCGATAAAGAAAGTTGGCCAGAAGATTTGAAACATGGATTTGATGAGTGCAGGCGAGTGCTTAAACCATCTGGAACATTGATTTTCAAGTGGAACGAAGATCAAATCAAGTTTAGTGATGTGATCAAAGTATTTGGTCAGAAACCTATTCTAGGCGATCAGAGGAGTAAAACTAGATGGTCCATTTTTTTGAAGGGAGATAAAGATGACAGCCAAAGAAAAAATAGTTGAATTGCTAAGCAGGTATAGTTATCCGATCGCCGTAATCGATGATATTCGGGGACGTGTAGGAGATTTTTATTTATCTGGTAACTCAAGTGATGATAATGATCCATACTTGTGGCAACAAGTACGGTATCTGGAGAATGTCAAAAAGTTTGTTTTGGAGATGAGTGAATGACAGCATTAACAATCGTGATCGCTGGAGCTTTTCTAGCGATCGGAATTTTCATCGGATATGCAATCAGTGAATGGGGTGATGTAAACAATGTTTAATGTGTTGACGAATATTTTTCTTGTGCTACTTATTGTGATCACAGCTTTGGGAATTGTCTTTGTTTTGTCATTGATCGTAATGGTAGTAAGTGTAGTGAAAAGGGAAATTAGGAAAAATAACGAAGATAGGAGACAGTAAATGAGTAAGTATAATTTAATCGCGTTTGTGATCATCGTTGCATCGATTTTCTGGAACATGTTTGTAGGTGACATGTTGCAAGCAATCGTCAGTGTCGGTTTCTTGTGTGCGTTCTTGTTGAGTTTGATCTTGATCGAGTTGGTAACGTTAAACAAACGGAAGAAACAATGATCCTTCACATTGAACCAGTCGAACAGGCACGTCCGAGAGCTACAAGGTATGGCAGAAGTATCAGAGTGTATGATCCGCCAAAAGTATCGAAGTACAAGAAACAGCTAGCTCAGTTAGCGAGATCACAATACAAAGACGAGCCACTTGATGGATCACTTGAAGTCGAAATTTCTTTCTATCGTCCAGTTCAGAAGTCACTATCAAAGATAGAACGTTCCAGAAGACTCTCAGGTGAGCATAGACCGACAGTAAAGCCTGACTTGGATAATTACATCAAAAGTACGTTAGACGCCTTAAACGGCATTTTATGGACAGATGACGCACGCATAGTTGATCTACATGCACACAAGTATTACTCCGATGATCCGCATATCGAGATCACGGTGACAGAGTTGTAAGACGTGGCGGGTGGGAAGTACGAAGCAAACGAAACTACTAATTTACCTCCTTTTGTTTACAGTGAAAACTTTCTTTAAAACTTAATTGCAAAGCTTCGGACTAGGGTTTTACAGGTCGGCGGTGGCTGAATAAGTACCGTCGATCATTGCCAACGATCTTGCGAGTGGATCGGATGGCAAACAAAATATAACAACGACTAACTCATTGCTCAATTAAGCTCGCATAGGAGGATAGCTAATTGATTTAGATACTCACAACATCGCAGGTCAAGCGATCCTACTAGAACATAATTACAGCCCCGCAAAGGACGCCAGAACGGTTCGAGCCCGTTCACGGGGCATTTGCTCAGGCAATAAATAAAAAATAAGGAGACAAGAGAATATGAACAAATTCGAGCAGATAGCGAGCAAGCTGATAAGTATGCAAGAACATGAACTAGCTAAAGAGCTAGAGCGGCAGCATAAGCTAGGTTGGCATGATGGACAAGAAGCATTAGCAGTTGAAATGTTGAGCAGAATGGTAGGTGGTCACAAATGAACCAACTTAAACTTGTACAAACTTTCGGCGGAGCGGTGACCTATCTAAAAAATGAGTATAACGATTTTGATATCTCAGCGCACAGACGAGATATCCAACAACGGATCAAAGATGATCCAAATGACATTATTACAAGAACCGCATGGGAAACGTTTTTAAAGGGAACACAGAAACATTATAAAGGCTCAAGACTACCACGTAAGCCACGAATAGTATATATATGGCAAGCGATAGACGTTGAAACAGGCGAAAAATATGAAACGATCAGCGCATTTAAACTAGCACAAAAATTAGGTGTGTCTGAAAGCGTGATCGTTAATAATCGAAGAGATAACAGAATGGTGCAAAAGCGCTACAAGATCATACGAAAAAAAGCGCAGTGATCACTCACCACGCTCTCCCAATAAAATTCAACAACTAATTATAACATAAGGGAGAGCGGTCTAATGGAACTTGATCTAAAAAAGGCACAAGAATTTCAACTACAATTTGACAGAATGGAAGTCGATACGATCGAGACTGCTGCAAAAGTGCGCAAGTTCTTCAAGCAAGATTATCCAAAATTGATCAGATGGGCTGGTGTGAGTGGTAGCTACATAAAATCACCAGTGATGTCAGACGAACCGCGATCGCCTTCCTTTGGAAACCGAGCAGAAGAAAAAATGGACAAGCGTATCTATGCACAACAGACGTTAGCAAGCGTTGGTAAGGCTATCAATGTGATCAGTGACGAAAGCAGACGGATCTTGATCGGAGTGTATGCAGACAATAAAGACGCATGGAGTATGTGCGAAATGCTCGGGTGCGAGCGATCGCGTTATCAGCAAAAGAAACGTAAGGCAGAAAATGAGTTTGCAGATGCGTTTGAGACGTGTTGTTTGTGGTGGAAAGATCTACATGTTTATAAAAAACTTTGATGTACAATGATAACGGAGGTGCTGATATGAGATTAGATATACGAAAATGGGGTAATTCAAAAGCTATCCGTTTGCCAAAGAAATTGCTAAAGGAGTGGGATCGTGAACCGGTGGCATTTGATGCCGAAGTAAAAGTCCAGTGGTTGATATTGACTCCAATTTTTAAAGAGCAGAAGGCACTAGATGTGTTGTTTAAAGATTATACTGGGGACAAGGATGATTATCCGTTTGAAATAGTCGATAAGGGTTGACCACTAGGCGAAGGATCATAACAAAAAATCGGACAAAGTGTGTACAAACATCGTACACAAGCGATACCTACACCGTGTTACTATGATAGTGTTCCAGAAATGGGACATGGGTTTGATTTATTTACTTTGAGAATATCTTAAGTGTACGCTGACGTGCTAGAGCGTCACTAAATAAGTTTAGCGTGCGGGCGCGATAAGTCCAGCTCGCAACTGACCGAAGCGAGCAAAATGGCCTATCTAGTGATAAAGCGTTGGTGCAAGTCCAACCTAGGCCTTGACCATTAATATCAATCTAAGTCAGCTGTAACAGGCTGGCTTTTTATTTTTCAGAAAGGAAGCAATATGAAACAGACAAAAAATGCTGGTCTTGTGAGCTGTGGATTGGAAGAATATTTGATTAATAAGCTTGATCGTGAGACTAGCAAGAAAAAACATAAAAAGTTCGAGAGTGAAGTTTTGAAAGAAAGGAAACTCATAGACAAGCTTGTGGCTAAGTAATAGCAATAACAATAATAAAACTACTTTGGAGGTGGTGATATGAAGTGAGTCGCATTGAAGATGCTGAAAAAGACTATTTATCTGGGATGAAGTATAAGGATATTGCTGAAAAGTATGGCGTGTCACTTAATACTGTCAAATCTTGGAAAAGTCGAAATGGTTGGCAAAGGGATGCAACCAAGAAAAAGGGTGCACACAAAAAGTCAAAAAGGGTGCACACAAAAAAGAGCAAAGTTGCACAGGCAAGAAGTCCAGATGTAATCGATGAGCTAGTAGAAAATGATGAGCTAAAAGACCGTCAGAAAGCCTTTTGCCTGTATTATTTGCAACGTTACAATGCTACTTGGGCGTATCAAAAAGCGTATGGCGCTGACTATGAAACGGCTAGAAGAAACGGTCACAGATTGCTGACAAATGCTGACATAAAAAAGCAACTCACAGAGTTAAAAAAACAACAGTCTATGGACTTGTACGCTGATGCAAATGATATTCTACTGAAGTACCTTCAACAGGCAACAGCAGACATTACAGACGTGCTAGACTTCAAGTCTGTTAAAAAGCTCAAGTGGTCCAAAGTCCACGATCCAGAAGGCGACTACGAAGATGATGCTGGTGCTTATCGATTAGATCCGTGGATAGATCCACAAACAGGAGAGCAAGGCTATTATTACGAAACGATCATTGTTTTAAAGGATAGTAGTGAGATCGATACAGCAAATATCAAGAGCGTACGCATTGACAAAGGACAACCAGTAGTAGAAATGTATGACAAGCAGACTGCAATGCGTGAACTATTGGATCGCTTGCCAGAACCAGATAATTCGATTGCTGATGACGATGGCTTTATTAAAGCTATCGAGCAAGCTATTCCGGGAATTTGGAATAATGCAGATGTAGAAGGAGTGGGAAGCGAAAAGAATGGTAAAGAAAAACGCACTAAGTAGATCATCTTTTAAGTTCACAACCTTTTCACAGAAGCAACTGATGGTTTTAACGTGGTGGAAAGTTCCAGCCTTGCGAGACAAAGAAGCGCTTATTTGTGATGGTTCAGTTCGTGCAGGTAAGACAGTTGTGATGTCATTGTCCTATGTTTTGTGGGCTATGAATAGTTTTAATGGTGAGCAATTCATTGTATCAGGTAAAACGATCGGATCGCTTCGGCGCAATGTTATCAGACCGTTAAAACGTATGCTCGAAGGTCGTGGCTACTCTGTAAAAGATAGTCGCTCAGAGAATATGCTCGTGATTCAAAAAGGCAACAAAGAGAACTATTTCTTTTTGTTTGGTGGTAAGGATGAAGGGTCGCAGGATCTAGTGCAAGGGTTGACCGCTGGCGGAGCTTTCTTTGATGAAGTTGCACTTATGCCACAAAGTTTTGTTAACCAAGCGATCGCACGTTGCTCAGTTGAAGGATCTAAGCTTTGGTTTAATTGTAACCCTGCAGGCCCATATCATTACTTCAAGCTAGATTGGATAGATCAGTTAAGTGAAAAGAATGCGATCCGTATTCATTTCACGATGAAAGACAACCCATCCCTGTCGCGATCGATCATTGAACGTTATGAACGTATGTTTAGCGGTGTGTTCTATCAACGCTACATTCTTGGTCTTTGGGTCATGTCAGAAGGTGTTATTTATGACAACTTTGATAAGGATAGCATGGTGGTTCACGATATGCCGGAACAATTTGAAAAATATTATGTATCTTGTGACTATGGCACACAGAACCCGACAGTATTTTTGCTGTGGGGGCGTAATCATGGTACATGGTATTTGATCAAAGAATACTATTATTCTGGGCGTACTAGCGCAAAGCAAAAGACTGATGAACAGTATTGTGAAGAGCTAAAGAAATTCTTGGGCAAGATTAAAGCAAAGATCATCATTGATCCGTCGGCTGCTTCTTTTATTGCCGTATTGCGAGAGAATGGTTTTAAGGTCAAGAAAGCTAAAAATAATGTTGTTGATGGTATTCGTGTTACTCAAAGCGCGATGAATGAAGGCAAGATTTTATTTAGCGATACTTGCTCTAATTTATTTAAAGAGTTAGCAAGTTATATCTGGGATGAAAAGGCAGCGCAACATGGTGAAGATAGGCCAGTCAAAGAACACGATCACGCTTGCGATGCTATGCGTTATTTCGTTTATATGGTGATCCACAAAAACTTTACTGCAAAAATCACAAAACGGCCTAATATTCGAGGTTTGTAGAAAGAAGGTGTTTAAGTGGCTATTTCGATTGATAAAAGTCTATTAGAAGATGTAAACGAACCGAATATCAAAGCTATCAACTATGCGATCAGAGAACTTCAGGAACGTCAAAAAAGGCTAGATAAGTTAGCTGATTATTACAACGGTAAGCAAGATGTCAATGATCACAAATTTGACAATTCTAAGGTGAAGTCAGCAAATATTATGATCAACCATGCTAAATATATCACTGATATGAATGTCGGTTTCATGACAGGCAATCCCGTTAAGTATACTGCTGATAAGGATAAAAGCATTGATGATGTACTTGATGTATTGAAGAATGCTGATATTCATAAGCATGATATAGAGCTGGAAAAGGATCTATCTGTTTTTGGTTATGGCTATGAATTGCTGTATCTTAAAGAAACAGAACCAGAGGCGACAATAGATGAAGCGGGCAATGAAAAATCGACCCCGAACACTGAATTGAAAATCGAAGTCATTGATCCTCGTGCTGCGATCGTCGTTACTGATGACACCGTGGAACATGATCCATTGTTTGCTGTCTTTGTGCAACCAAAGAAAGATCTTGATGGGCGTATGGATGGCTATAGTGTGACAGTGTATATGCCTAAGCGTGTAGTTGAATTTAGGACTAAAATGGCAATGGAGTTATCCGATACCGATACGATCGTCTATGATGGCGAAAATTTATTTAATGCTGTACCGTTGATAGAATATCGCAACAACGAGGAAAGGCAAGGAGATTTTGAACAACTTATTTCATTGATCGATGCGTATAACTTGTTGCAAACTGATCGCATCTCGGATAAAGAAGCGTTTGTTGATGCTATCTTAGTTACATTTGGCTTTGGCTTAGCAGAAGATGATGATGATCTGAAAGCTCTGAAGAATGGTGTTTTGAATGCTCCATCCCGCGAAGATGGAGCGGATATCAGTTGGCTAACTAAGTCGTTTGATGAGACGCAGGTCAATTTACTCAGTCAATCGATCGAAAACGATATTCATAAGATCTCATATGTGCCAAATATGAATGACGAAAAATTCATGGGCAATGTGTCTGGTGAAGCTATGAAGTTCAAGCTCTTTGGCTTGGAAAATCTGTTATCGATCAAAAAGCGATACTTCTTTGATGGCTTACGTCGCAGGTTGAATATGGTCCAAACGATCGTGAATATTAAAGGTGGCAATGACGATGTAAGTGGCTGTGGTATCGAGCTTATGCCAAATATTCCAGTTAATTTATCTGATGTTGTAAGTAATATCAAGAATGCTGACGGCGTTATTCCACGTAAGATCACTTACGGCTGGTTGCCCCAAGTTGATGACCCACAAGAGATCATCGAAGAAATGGATCACCAAGATGCAGAAAACATCAAGAAAAATCAACAGGCCTTACAACAAGATCCTGATCGCATAGAATGGAGTGATAGTCAAAATGATCAAAGTGAAGATGATAAAGAAAAACAACAAGACGACGATCACAGCAAGCGGACACGCTGAATATAGTTCGTATGGCTCTGACATCGTCTGTGCGTCGTTCTCTACATTATTGACACATACGATCAATAATTGTACTAACGTTTCTGTAAGCGATAATGATGGAGTTTTAACGGCTATCTTTTTAGATGATGAAAGCATTGAGAATAAAACGCTACTAAAAGCATTTGAAAATACAGTTGGTCAGCTTGTTAGTCAATACGGTGATTACATCGCAATCACGTTCTAGGTGAGTCTATGAAAAGTGATAAGGATCAATTTAATTATTGGCAGTTGCGTGATCTGCAAGATGAGCAAGACAATCAAGATGAAGCAACTGATAAACTGAATACAATCAACCAAGCATATCAAAAAGCGCAGGTGTATCTAAGCGACGAGGTCAAAAAGATCTATCGTCGCTATTTTTATGCAGATATTTCAGCTGATGAAGTTGAAAGTATCATGTCTTCGCATATTTCACCGTCTGAATTAGTTACGCTAAAAGCGCTATCCAACAATATAACTGACAAAGATAGCAAAAAGGCAGTCAATGATTATTTGAATAGATTAGCTGCTAAGAGTCGGATCACTAGGTTAGAAGAGATGCAGGTCAAAGCCTATATTGTAGCTAGATCAGCTGGAGCAGTTGAGCTAGAGCAAAATGTTAAACTGCATACAAATGTAATGGAACGCGCTTGGAAACAAGCCGAAAAGCAAGGTGTTATGTATGACAAAGCTAGAGACTATAAGCTTGGAGACGACAACACTAAGCCGAAATTAGAGCAACAAAAAAATGAAGTTATCATCAAAGATCCTAAGACAGGTAAAAAACTTGCTAGTGTACCTATGAAGTTTGATGAGCCCAAAACAAAGCTCACAAAAATGCCAAATAGATATGTTGAGCGGGCTTTGAATAGTCGATGGAATGGTGGTAATTTTTCATCTCGTATCTGGGATAACACTGACAAACTTGCTGATCGCTTGAAAGAGCTATTTACAGTCAAAGAACTTAGCAACATGTCAGAACGCGAGATGATCAAGCGTATCGATCAAGAGTTTAATGTCGGTAAATTTAATGCTAGTCGTTTGATCAGAACAGAAGTTAATTACTTTTACTCTAAAACTAAGCTCGACAATTGGAAAAGTAGAGGCGTCAAACAGTATCAGCTGATAGCTATCTTGGACAGTCGAACAAGTAAGATCTGTCGTAGTATCAACAAGAAAATCTTCAATGTTAAGGATGCAATTTTTGGCAAGAATATGCCACCGTTACATCCCTTTTGTCGTACTGTACCTGTGATTTATTTAGGTGTTTCTAAAGATATTATCAAAGATGACTATGATATGATCAAAGAACTTTTAGGTGAGGATATGCCTAGTAAAAAGGTATATAACGGGCTTAAAAATAGTGGTAATAGTTATTGGAATAACTTAAACGTTGATATTAAAAGAAGACTAGACTTGAAAAAGCATCCTGAAAAAATGTTGCCCAATTTAGAAAATATGGTGTTTCCTGAAACTAAATTTACAGAATATTTATTTGAGCATAGCAATGATAAAGGTTGGCCCAAAGGCAAAATTATTAAAGAAAAATTGGGATATGATATAGATAACTATTTGGAATATGTAAACGCGATAAAAAAAGCAGCAAGAATTTATCCTGCAAAATATAAAGTGGATAATGGATACGGAAAGTTGTACGAACAAAAAATAATGTTGTACAATGAAGATGGAATACCGATTAATGTCATTGTCGGCTGGATAGTTATGCATGATGATCCTAAAAGAATAAAATATACAAGTAGTTATGTGAAAGAGGTGAAGAAGAATGAGTAAGCTTGTTCCAAAAGAGTATGATGTAGTTATTCTAAAAACAGGTGAAAGGGTAGGCTTAATGGATCAATTAGACGAAACTCATTTCCTTCCCGATTATGGAGTCGAAACCCCTGAGCAAGAAGAAAAAACGATGGCAATGATGCCGATTTCGATTGATGATATCGAAAAAGTAGTATATAGGCATAGACCGAAAGGCACTCGTTAGTTGAGTGCTTTTTATTTTGCTTTGACCTGAGTAAGTCATAAAACTGCTCAAAAATCAATACGTATGTGGGTCTGTTGTCTCACTTTTGAAAGTCGCTGTGTAGAAATATGGGGCGGCTTTTTTCGTGCAGACAAAAAAGCGGATGTGCATGGGTAGAAAGGATCACATTATGGAAAAAGAATTATTGCTTTTAGATCTGCAACGTTTTGCAGAAGGTGAACAAAGTGGAGAAGGTGATGCAACAGACGAACAACAAAGTTCAGAAAATGTTGAACAAAAGACAGAACCTTTTAAAACTTTTGAAACAGAGTCTGAAATGGATTCGTTCTTTGATAAAAAGCTCAGTAAAGCGTTAGAAACAGCCCGAACTAACTGGCAAAAAGAGCAAGAAGAACAAGCTAAGAATGCTAAAGAACGCAAGAACATGACTGAAGAACAACGCCGTGAATATGATTTTAAGCAACGTGAGCAAGCTTTGAGTGATCGTGAAGCTGAGATCGCAAAACGCGAAAACAAAAGCAAGCTAGCAAATCAGTTGATCCAAGACGGATTACCGGCCGGCTTAGTTGATGTTTTTGGGGATGTGCTTGCTGATGAAGATACTATGAATGCTAGTTATCAAAAAGTGAGTGAAGCCTTTAGGGGTGCATTGCATGATGCAGTTGAAACTCGCTTAGCTCAAAGCGCACGTACACCTAAAAGTACAGAAGGTAATGCGAAGCTTAAGACGGTTGGCGAGATGTATGCTGAAAAGGCTAATGAATCTAATAAATCTAAGAGTGATTTTTGGAAATAGGAAAGGAGCAAATATTATATGTACACACAATTCCAAAACGGAAAACAGTTGAATTTTTTAGCTTCTGAAAAATTCACAGCTTTTCCAGAAACGATCGATAGCACTAACTACAATGTACAAACTGATGACCAAGGCCGTAAATATGTACCTGCCGGAACGGTTTACCCAACAAACGATGCTAAAGCAATTGGGATCACAGTTAATGACGTATATGTGGCATCTGATGAATCTAAGCAAATGGTAGCAGTTATGCGTGAAGGCTGGGTATTGAGCAAGCGTTTGAACCCAGCTCCTTCAGCAGAAGCAATCAAAGCAATGACGGCGATCCACTTTAAAGATTTAGAATCTTCTGGGACCGTAAGTTCTGATTAATTATATTAAGTTAGGAGAAGATAGTAAATGAAAAAAGAAATGATCAAATTAGATTTACAACGATTTGCAACACCGATCCTTGACATGTTCAACCAAAAAACGGTCATCGATTATACGCGAAATCGTAAATATCGAGATCTATTAGGCGATACGCTATTCCCAGCTACAAAAGTTCCAACGTTAGAAGTAGACATTTTGAAAGCCGGTAGTCGAGTACCGACGATCGCAAATATTTCTGCATTCGATACAGAAGCTGAGATCGGTAGCCGGGATGCAACCAAAATGACTGCTGAACTTGCATACGTAAAGCGTAAGGTGCAGATCACAGAAGAAATGCTAGTTAAGTTACGTTATCCACGTAATACAGCAGAAGAAAATTACTTGAAACAATATGTCTTTGATGATATTGATGCGATGGTTCAAGCAGTGCTTGCACGTGGTGAACAAATGACAATGGAAATGTTTGCTACTGGTAAGATCACCGATGAAAAGAACGGTATTGCGATCGATTATAAAGTACCAGAAGAGCACCAAAAAGAATTGTCCGGCAAAGCTCTTTGGGGAAGTGATAGTGCTTCTATCATCGATAATTTGCAAGATTGGTCTGATACGTTAGATATCACACCAACACGAGCACTTACTTCTAAGAAAGTTTTACGTACTTTGATGCGTAGTACTGAGATCAAAGAAGCTATCTTTGGAAAAGATACCGGTCGTGTTGTTGGTCAAGCTGATCTCGACCAATGGATGACTGCCCAAGGTTTGCCAGTAATTCGAGCTTATGATGGTAAATATCGTGTTGAAGGTGAAGATGGCAAGATGACAACAAAACATTATTTCCCAGAAGATCGCATCGTATTATTCAATGATGAAGTACCTGGTCAAAAGATCTACGGCCCAACACCAGAAGAAAATCGTATGCTTTCAAGCAATGCACAAATTTCCCAAGTTGGTAATGTTATGGCCAAAGTTTACGAGACAGGCGAAGATCCGATCGGAACTTGGGTATTAGCCGCTGCAACCATGCTTCCATCATTTGCGAGTGCTGATGATGTTTACCAAGCTAAAGTTCTTTAATTTTGGAGGGATTAAATGTGGATCAACAAGTACTTGAAATGGCTACCGCCTTAGGTGCAAGACTAAAAAGTAGTGACGATGTTTTGATGAGCGATTTGATCCAAGAAGCGATTGCGCAAGTTCTTGATTATACTGGTCAAAAGAAATTAGTTGGTAACCTTGATGTCTATGCGAAACGTTTGGCGATCGTCAATTATAACCGTTTAGGCTTAGAAGGTGAGACGCAACGTGTCGAAGGTGGTGTGACTAACTATCTTGAAATGGGTATTCCTAAAGACATTCGACAGGGATTGAATCAATATCGGATCGCTAAGGTGACAAAGTTATGAGATTAAAAGAAAGTGACTTAACAACAGTTTATCTAAAAGAGCCTATAAACACTCAGGATGACGAAGGCTACAGCATTAAAAGCTGGGGTGATCCTAAAGAGATTAGAATGAATGTTCAATCTGCAGGCGGAACAGTCAATGCTCAACTTTACGGCAAGGATATCAAATACATCAAGGCATGCAAATATCAAGGTGCAGAACTTAGCGAAAGTCACGGTGAAGGCTTTGGTATTTGTCTATATACTGATAAAGCTGCAGATCCTGATTATAAGATCACAGCGATCCAAGAGTTTTCGACGCACAAGAATATCACGCTAGAGCGCATTAAGAGGGATGATGATCATGATTGACGTTGAGATCCATGGTTTAGATGAACTCAAAGCAAAGCTAAATAAATTACCTGGTGTTTTAGCAGAAGGTGCAATGAATGGGCAAGAAGATGCAATCGAACAAGCTGAAGCATATGCTGTTGATGAATTACAATCAAGCATCAAATATTCTCAAGGAGAGCTTGCTAGAAGCTTTAAACACGAAGTTAAACAAGATGGTGATGAGGTTATCGCACGTTGGTGGAACTCGTCTATGGTGGCTATTTTTCGTGAATTTGGGACTGGTAAAGTTGGCGAAGCTTCACCAAAGAAATTGCCACCCAATATTGCGATCACATATCGACAGACTCCTTGGTATATTCCGGCTGAAGAAGTTGATATTGATCTAAATAAGATCTATGGCATTCCAAAGATCAAGATCAAAGGAAAATACTTCTACCGAACAACGGGACAGCCTGCAAGGCAATTCATGACGCCAGCGATGGACCGCCTAGCAAAAGAAGCGCCTAACATCATCAAAACACGTGTAGAACAAGAATTTAGAAATAAGCTAGGTGATTAGATGGAGATTTATAATGTCAAAGCGCTAGTTTTTAAGACTTTGAAGGCTATGCCAGAACTAAAAACGGTCTCACCAAATTATCCCGATAGCTTTACAAAGTTTCCAACTGCTATTTATAAAACATCTCAATCATCGTATATTCGGGATAACAAACAACAAGAGACTGACACTGAATGGCAGATCACTATTGATCTGTACAGTGATCAAGGATCGCTAACAAAAATAAAAGATGAGCTCATTGCTAAGTTTTCAGCGATGGGCTTTTCTAATAGCGTTGGTGATCAAGATTTGAATGGAATAACTCGAGTAGTGATCGTATTTAACGGTATCGTTGATAATGCGAGCGGTCGGGTTTATCAGAAAGGATGAAGAAAATGAAAAATGTAAAACTTTATAGCGATACCTTAGCGTTAGATTTGCAACGCTTTGCGATCGACAATACAGAAGGTCTTGTGGGTACCGGTACTAAGCTGGAACGATCTTCTGATGGTACAACATGGGAAGAATTTGCCGACATTAAAACGGTCCCTGAATTAGGTGGGGACACTGAAAAAGTTGACGTTACTACTTTGGCTGATGATCGCCGGAAACAAGTTGAAGGCATTCAAAATGCTTCTAACGTACAATTTCAAGTAGTTTATAAGGGCCCAAGCTTCGCAAAAGCGTTGGCTGAAGCTGGTGATCGTAAGCAATATCAATGGAAAGTTACTTATCCAGATGGTATGACAGCAACAATGCGTGGCTCTTATAATATTAAATTTGCCTCTGTTGCAGTTAACGGGCCTTTAGGTTACACAATCACGATCACTGTTTCTGACGGGCCACACTTTAAAGCAGCGACAGCAACAGTATCATCTGACTAACACATTTCGATAGATGCAGGTTCGAGTCCTGCATCTATTTTTATTAAATAAATATATATATTAAGGAGTTTTGTAATATGGCAACATCAATTAAAAAAGCAACTAAGAAAATGGAATTTGGAGATCTTGAATTAAGTTTGCGCTTGGGCGGACGTGAGATCTTTAACGCTGAAAAACGTTTAGGAAAGTCAATGCTTTCTCTTTTCATGGATAGTCAAGGCGGAAACAAGTTACCACCGGTAAATGAGATCTTGATCGTGTTACAAAGCGCAAATCAAACAGCTGGTGTGACCGATGCTAAGATCGTCAAAGCTTTTGAAAAGTACTTAGATCAAGGGCATACGACTATGGAATTATTTAACGATTTAATGGAGTTGCTTGAGCTATCTGGTTTTTTCGGGAAGAAGGACAAGAATACGAAGATCGATTCGGAATCGGTATCTCTCGAAGCAGAAGAACCAACAGAAGACTCCCTTCTGTAGAAACTGAGCAGACCAATTTTACGACTGTCTCACAATTCTTTGAAGAGTTGTATCCGATCGCGGTCCAGTCTGGTATTGATGCCGAGCGATTTTGGGATATGGACTTATTAGAGATCATGACCCAAATCAAAGCTAACAACAAGCGTCGATTAGAGGAATGGCGTGCTAAAGCATATATGGATCACAGATTAAGTGAGTTAGTAGCTTTTGCAGTCAATGATCCAGCTAAAATGCCAAAAGCTGAAGAAGCTTATCCATTCATTCGGGATGATGTTGATCAAGCTGAGCAAGAATCACAAGAAGATAGCGATTGGAAGAAAGATCAAGCATTATTCATGCAACAAGCGCAGCGGATAAGACAATTTAACGAAGATAAAAAAGGGGGTGTGGAGAGTGAATCTTGAAGAACTTGAACTGAGATTTAAGGCTAATTATGGTGATGTTATCCAAAAAATGGATGAGTTCACAGCGCTGATCGGTCAAAAAACTGGTGATATGCAAATGAAGGTTCAAGGCAACTTGGACCGCATTCGTCAATCTTTTGGTGAAACACTATCTAAGTCTAGCGATTCAGCAAAAGAAGAGGTTCAACGCCGTTCAGAAGCTGAAAAGGACAAGCAAAAAGCGATTGAAAAGACTATCGAAGTGCAAGATAAAGCTACAGAAAAGATCGTTGAAGGCAACAAAGCGCAGGTCGAAAGCTCTAAAGATGCAGTCAATGCGTCAGAAAAAGGTTTAGATAGTTTGACCGCAAGACTGCAAGAAGCATCTAACATGCAACAACGCATTGCAAATCAGACTAAAGTTGCGCGCGAAAGCGTTGGCGATATTCCTAAACCTAAAGTTGACAGTGAGACCATTAAAAAGCAAACCACACCTCGAATTAAAACAGAAGAAGAAAAGCTACAACCTTATATGCCAAAAAGAGAAGTTGATTTTGGGATCGATGACGAAATTCAAAAAGAAGCTGTTAGAGCCAAAAAAGAGGTTGACGAACTAGTTTCTCACATCAACCAGAAGATGGATCAAGCTAGATCAATGCAACGTAAGATCCAAGCGCTGACAGCTAGCAAAGATGATCTTGACATGAGCAAGCAAGGTAGCCAAGTCAAAGCTTTAAAGCTTGATAATCAGATCGCCGATGCACAAGTTAAGATGGAAAGATTCCAAAACCAAGCTAAAGCTCTTGCTCAAGAAATGAAGCAGGAGTTTGATACGATCCCCGATTCGTTAAAGAAGATCGCAAACGAAATGGATCGTAACGAAGATCAGATCGAAAAAGTTAGACGTTCAATCGCAAAACTTCGCCAAACTGATGAGATTATGGGTAAACCATCTAACAAGAACCCTAAAATTAAATCTGCTGAGAAAGAATACACACGATTGATCGCTCGAAATGACGAGCTGGCAAAAGCTTATAGCTATGTTAGTGCGCGTGGTGATGAATTAAGAGCAGTTACTTCAAAAGTCAATACGGAACTTATTAAAGAAGGAAACACAGCTACTGCAACGAGTTCTAAATTCAGCAGACTTAGAAATACGATCTCAGGTCTTTCATCATCATTCAAGCGTATGGGTAATAGTGGCGGTTCTTCAATGCGAAAAGCAAGTTCAAGCGCTTCATTGCTAGGTGAGCGATTGAAAGGCGTCAAAATGGCGATGAGTATGCTTGCTAGCCAATTGATCGTGTTTACGTTGCTTTATCAAGCAATTATGATGTTGGCTCAAGGTATGGGCGCAGCGCTTATGACTAACAAACAATTTGCAAGTAGTTTCAATGCGATCAAAGTAAATCTTTTAACGGCTTTCTATCCGATCTACAGCTATGTATTACCTGCAATCAATGCGCTAATGAGTGCATTGCAAAAAGCTACTGGTTGGATAGCACAGTTCATGTCTGCTCTGACTGGTATGAGTCTATCTAGCGCTCGTAGTGGAGCACGTGGTTTATACGAACAAGTGCAAGCTATGAATGATACTTCAAAAGCAGCAAACAAGGCAAGTGATGCTGTCAAAAAACAACAGCAAGAACAAGCCAAAGCGGTTCAACGTGCAAATCAGCAGATCGCACAAGCTAATCGTGAAGGTGCGGCTGCAGTCGCTGCCGAAAATGAAAAGATAAAGGCAGCTAACGAGCAGGCTAAAAAAGCTTTTGAAGAAACGAAGAAAGCTAATGAAGAGTTGCAAGGATCTTTGATGGGCTTTGACGAGCTTAATGTCCTAGATAACAACAAGAACAAGGATAATAGCAAATTTGAAGGCCAACCACTCGAAAAATTTACACCACAGCAAAAACAAGATACACCTATTTTTGACGATCCTGCACAAGATGATACTTCACTAGATAGTGATCAACCTGGTATTGATTGGAATGTGCCACTCGAAGGCTATCAAAGTGCGATCGATGCAGTCGACAAGCTCAAAAAAGTTTTAGGCGAACTCTTTGACCCAATGAAAAAAGCGTGGGATGAAAAAGGACAAGCTGTGATCGATGCTGCTAAATATTCTTGGTCTGAGATCAAGCGTTTATTAGGCGATGTCGGCAACTCGTTTATGCACGTTTGGGACAATGGAACCGGTCAAAAAGTTGTTGAGAACCTACTTCAATTACTAGCTGACATGCTTAATATCGTTGGTGATATTGCGCGAGCATTTGCAAATGCTTGGGAGCAAGGTGATCGTGGCACAAGATTTATTCAAGCTATCTTCGATGCACTGAATCGTGTGCTTGAGCTGATACATCACATAGCTACATCATTTAGAGAAGCGTGGAACGATGGCACAGGTGAACGGATCGCAGCGCATTTGATCGAATTATTTACTGGTATTTCAAATACCATTGGTAATTTAGCAGGGCAGTTCGATAAAGCTTGGCAACATGGTAATGTCGGGACATCGATCTTTAAGACGATTTTAGGCATGGTTGATGACATGCTTGGGGCTTTGAGTGATATGGCTAACTATACAGCCAACTGGGCCAAAAAGCTTGATTTTACTCCGCTATTGCAATCGATCGACAACTTGCTTAAATCTATCCGACCAGTTACAAAAGATGTCTGGGACGGCATTGAATGGGCTTATAAGAATGTATTATTGCCACTGGCCAAGTTTGCGATCACTGATTTGATTCCCGAATTCTTTAACTTACTAGCAGCAGCTCTTAAGGTAGTTCATAGTGTCGTTAAAGCTGCTAAACCTGTTTTAGGTTGGCTCTTTGATGATTTTATAAAACCACTTGCCAAAGTGGCAGGCTTTGTGATTATCGAGTCTTTAAAATTATTGACTAAAGCATTAGAAGGACTATCTGATTGGGTCGATAAACATCAAACAGCTGTTAAAGTGATGACGGGAACGTTGCTCACTTTATTCGGGATAAAGATAGCAGGTAGTGTTATTTCTGGTATCAAAAACTTTATCGATACTATTAAAATCTTATCAATGCTCAAGTTTGATAAGTTAAAAGCTGGGGCTAAATATGCTGATGATCTTTTAGGTGTTGTGATTGATTTTGGTAAGCATCCGATCACAAAAATCAAAGAAATTACTAAGCTAACGTTCGGTAATATAAAAACTGGTTACACCAATGCTAAGAATCTATGGGGAGAAGTTAATAAGAGCTGGCAAAATAGTAATCTTGCCCAAACTGACTTCCTTAAGTCCGTGCGCTCGTCCATTAAATCTGGTGAGCCTATGAAGCTAGGGCAAAAACTGGGGACGGGACTATCTGGAGCGATGATAGCTGTAACTTCTGGAATTGATATCTATAAAGGTATCAAGGCTAAAAATAAAGAAGATAAATTTCAAAACTTTGGTTCAGGTATCGGTGGTGCTATTGGTGGTGGTATCGGACTTTATTTTGGTGGACCTTTAGGCGCTGCTATTGGTCAACAAGTTGGATCTTTTATCGGTAAATGGGGCGGTATTGGCGCTTCTAAGTTTGGTGATGGTTGGTCTAAATATGGTAAAGGTAAAAAGCCTAAGGATTGGGTCGAAGCTATTGGTTTTAAGTCTCATGAGATCTTGGATAACTTTACTTCTTGGGCTAAATCGGTCGGTAAGGATATCAATACCAACATCACCAAAGGAAAGAAGGAAGTCCAAAAAGCTAGTTCTAATCTTGGTAAATGGTCTACCGATTTTATTTCAGGAACTAAGAAAACATTGTCTAAATGGGCTTCTGATATTGGTTCTAATATCAATAAGGACGTAGAAAAGGGCAAGAAATTCGCTACTTCTGCTGGTAACAAAGTCAAATCATGGACTACAGATTTTATTAAGGATGCCAAAAAGAAAATACATGAATGGTCATCTTCGATCGGTAGTAATGTAAATAGCAGTGTCGAAACAGGCAAGCACCTAGCTCAAAACGCAGGATCTAAGCTCAAAAACTGGACGACTGATTTTAGAGAATCAGCTAGCGGACTTGTAAGATCATGGGCTAGCGGCCTAGGTGATCACATCAATAACGGATCGGAATCTTCAAGAACTAATGCTACTAATGCTGGTAGAAAGCTATCTGAGTGGACGAGAAGTTTCTTTGGTGGTGCCAATAGCAGTATTTCTAGCTGGGCTGGTGGTCTAGGTGGGCACGTTGATAGTGGTATGGGCAACGCCTATAATTCAGCTGTTAATGCAGGTAAACGTTTAGGTAACTGGGTCTCTGATTTCAGACATAGTACTGCTAGAACGTTGAGCGATTGGGCTGGCGGTCTAGGCGATACAATCGGCAACGGGATCACTCGAGGATTGCAAAGTATTAAAAATGCTGTTGGACGAGTTGTTGACGCAATTGTAACGCCTGTAAAAAATGCTACGGGTAAGATCAAAGATGGTATTGATTGGGTCTTGAATAAATTAGGTGGTGGATCACTCAACTGGGGTTTCTTTAATTGGAGTTCGTATGAAACTGGTACAGAAAATCATCCGGGTGGTCTAGCGCTGGTAAATGATCAAGTTGGTGATATTTACCGTGAAAGTTATGAATTGCCTAATGGCGAGCAAGGTTTATTCCCAGCTCAACGTAATTTCTTGACTTACTTACCAGCTGGCACAAAAGTTAAAACTGCTACAAGTACAGCAAATGAACTGTCCGGTATGATCCCTAAATATGCTGGCGGGATCGGTAATTTCAACTTTGATTTTAGCGGTATTAGTAAGGCTCTTAGTGGTTTAGGTAATATCTTTAGTGGAGTCGGTAGCTTTTTTGGAGGTGTGATCGATGAGTTAGAAGGTGTCATGGATGATATTGCTCATCCTGGCAAGTTAGTTGATTACATCGTTAATAAATTCGTTACTTTTGATTGGGGCTTAGGTGAAGCGCCACTAAAACTAGCTAAAGGTGCTGTCAATGAAGAAAAGAAAGGCATGATGAACTGGGCTAAAGATATTATCAAAAAATTCGGTGGCTCAACTCGTCAGACTGGGCCAGGTGCTGAAGGATGGCGTAGTGCTGTTAAAAAAGCTTTGCGTGAAAATGGTCTGCCAACAACTGCAGCTTATGTTGATGCCTGGGTGCGTCAGATCCAAACCGAATCTGGTGGTAATGAACGTGCTATCGGTGGTGATGATGGTTTAGCAGAAGGTAATGCAACAGGTCTTTTACAAACGAAGCCGGGTACATTTAGGGCCTATGCTTTCCCTGGGCACGGTAATATTATGAAAGGCTACGATAACATGCTTGCCGCTATCAATTATGCTAAATCTCGTTACGGATCAGATATGCTGGCTGTTATCGGTCATGGACATGGTTATGAACGCGGTGGTCTGATCGCTAAGCACGGCTTCTATGAGATCGGTGAAGGCGATAAGCCTGAAATGGTGGTTCCTCTATCTGATCGTGAGTTAGGTATGCAACGTATCAATCAAGCTATTAACTTCATGAACCAAAACTTTGGTGGTGGACTGCAGTTACCTGCTTCGCTTTCTAAGGGCGATAGCATTGGAAGTTCTATTTATGCTGAAGATCATTCAGACGAGTCTTCTGTTGCTAAGAGTGGTGGCTTTAAGCAAATGAGTGAGAACCTAGTAAATGCGATCGTACAAGCGTTACAGATGCAACAAAGCAGTAATAACAACGGAAAGCCAGTTGATTTACACCTCAATATCAAGATTGGCGATGAGTCATTTGGTGAACATGCCATTAAAGGTATCAATGCGATCAATCAGCGCAATGGTAGAAACATGTTAAATATTTAAGGAGGATGTGTGTGATTGTATTATTTGAAAATTTCTGGGACAGTGGTTAATCCTGCCCCACAAACAATGCAAGTAGCGATTCAAGATATCGATGCCAAGGCCACACGTGATGCGCAAGGCCTTTTGCATCGTGATAGGGTAGCTACAAAAAGAAAGATAAATTTGACTTTTGGCGCATTGACCGTGCCAGAATGTTCAAAGATCTTACGTTTAGTCGAAGCTGAATTCTTTTCAGTAGAATACTTAGATCCTAATACGGGTGGAATGAAGACGGGTAGATTCTATGTTGGTGATCGTACTGCGCCAATATATACGTTTGTTGACTCTTTGCCTGTTTGGAAGAATTTATCCTTTGATTTAATTGAACAATAGGGGGTGATTATTTGCTATCTCAATCAGATGAAACAATCGCAGCATGGAAAGCGACAGAGCGAACGTTAGCGGTAAGAGTAACGATTGCAGGTAAGGAATATACCGCAACTGATATAAATTCGTTAAAATACGATGCAGGTGCTTATACTGGTGAAACTTTCGCGATTGGATCAACCTATTCGAATAATATTCAAATCGAATTTTCTCATCTTGTAGAAGGCTTGAAACTAGGCGATATAGTCGAAGTATCAATCGGCATCAAAGTTTCAAATAAATACATCTATGATCCATTGGGGGTATTTGTCATTTCCAGTGAGATTAAAATGGATCGCAACAATAACCTAACGACTATTAGTGCAAGCGATGCTTTTTGTAAGCTTGAAGGTGTGTATAAATCAAAGCTGACATATCCTGCTAAGGTATTAGATGTTATTTCGGAAATTTGTGCGATGGCTGGTGTAGATCCTAACACGAGTGAATTAAGTAGATTACCTAAGTTAGCTGATATACCTACAGCTGTTGAGGGTCAAAGTTATCGTAAGATTTTGGGATGGATCGCACAGCTCTATGCTGGATATGCGACATTTGATCGAAGTGGGAAATTGACTATTCGTACAGTAGCAGAGCCTAGTTACGAACTTGATCCTAGTCAATATGAGCAAGGTGGCTTGACCAAAAATGAAGCCACTTATAAAATCAGCGGAATTCAATGTCAAGTTACTACAAAATCAACTACTAGAGATGATCAGGCGCAAGAAACAACTACGACGTTGCAAGTAGGATCTACGAGTGGTGCACAAATCAAGCTGGAAAATAACGTCATGACACAGGAAAGGCTCGATTATATCTGGGAACAGCTAAAAGATATTAATTTCTATCCTTTTTCCTTAAATTGGTTCGGTAATCCTGCAGTTGAAGCTGGTGACTGGTTGAGATTGTATGATAAAAAAGGCAATGATTTTATCGTACCTAATAACGGTTATACTCTTGAATTCAATGGTGGCCTTTCTGCTGTTTCAAAGGCAGATCAAACTTCTGGATCTTCGCAAGTGGTTAGCTGGACCGGTGGTCTTATGCAAACTATCAGAGAGTTACAGCATCGCAATTCTCCGGACGGAACAGTGATCTTTCCGACAAGTGTTACTGAACCGCCTAAAGATGCACATATCAACGATGTATGGTTTAAAAAGAATGGTAATAGTACGGAACTTTGGATCTTTGAGCGTCAAAGTGATGGAACTGGTGAGTGGCAAAGAAAAGATATTGTTAACGATGAAATCAAAGCAGAAATTGAAAAGCAGCAGGCTGAATTGGAGAAGCTTTCAAAAAATGTTGACGATAGTACAGAGTCATTTCAGCAATCTTTATCAGGTATCTATGATGCCGTTGAAAACGCGAAAATCAATACTGATAAGGCTGTACAACAAGCATTAGATCAAGCTCAAAAGGCATCAAATGATCTTTTGGATTATGCTAGTGGATTTGACTCAGAGATCAATCTGCTGAATGAAGCTAAAGATAAAAACAAAGCTGACATCAATAAGTTACTGACTGATGTTAATGGTGTAAAAGGAATGTATGCCGATCTTGAAGGTAACATTTCTAATTTTAATGCTGATTTGAATGGACTATCTGTACAGATAAAAGATACTAGAAATCAGTTATCAAGTGTCAAGTTGACTGCTGATGGCGCAGTATCTAACTTTGTTAATTTGCAGGGGGATATTGCTAGCTTAAAGATGAGGGCCAACGGTATTGAACAGCAAATGTTGTCGAAAGTGGGCACTGATATTTTTGAAAGCTTCAAGTCAAGTACAGCGCAAGAATTGAAAGAGAAGTTGACTGCTACTGATCTTAATGGATATGTAAAAACAACAGAACTTACTAGAACAGCAGATGGCTTGCATGCAAGTATCACGGCGGTTGATGGCAAATTAAATAGTTTATCTTTTGGCGGGAGAAACCTACTCAAACAATCTCAGCTCGGTGCTAAATTTCCACATGATGCGTGGTATGAAGCGTTTGGCGGAGTTACATGGAATGATGATACTGTTGAATTGAATGTAGGTAATAAAGATTGCGTGCAGATCGAGCAACGTGTGTATGATATTGAGCCTAATACAGACTATGTATTTAGCTTTGATTTAAATTGGGCTGATGGTCAACATCTTGATAAACAAGGGTTCATTTTCTGGGAATTTAAAGATCGTGATTGTAAACAAACAACAAGTGTTTACAAAGATAACTGGAATATTGCCAATATGTCAAATTTTCCTAATACACCTGGACGAGCAGATAAAAAACTTGTGATCCATACACAACCAGATACGCATGCGATCATTTTTATGGTCAGATCATTAAAAGGAGCGACAGGGCCTTTTAGGATCAGCAAAGTAAAGTTTGAAAAAGGCAATGTGGCAACTGATTATACAACAGCTCCTGAAGATCAGATACAGCAATTTGCGGCGTTTGATACAACTCTTAAAACTTATAGAAATGATCTTGATATCTTAAAAGATGGCATGTCGTTTCGGGTTAGTGAAATTGCTCAAATCAACAACAAAATCGCTGAATTAGGTATTCAAAATTTAGTATATAACTCTGAGTTTGTTAACAATGCAGAAGGCTGGTCAAATATTGGCGATAATCCAGCGGGAACAATTTTGTTTGCCAATAACGAGTGGGATAGCTGGAAAGGGTCTAACGGTCTAGCATTTAGAAATCCAAGCAAACAAGATTATCTAGTTAGCGATAACAGGCGATTTAAAGTCGTTAGTGGGCAGAGGTTATCGGCTAGCGTTCAATTGCACGTAACTGACATGATTACTCACGGTCAATGTCGTGCAGGACTAGAGATTAAGTTTTATGCTAACGAAAGAGATCCTGAAATAGCTACATCAAATCAACAAACGCAGTTCATGTATAACATTGAGAATGGACAGCAAAAGTTATTATATTGTGAAAATGTTGAAGTCCCAAGTAACGCTAAGTATGCAGCTATCAGGCTCTATACGTTTGGTGTTGGAAACATCATTTTTAATCAACCAATGTTGACATTCAGTTCAACAAGATTGCCTTATATCAAAGATACGCATATGATTGGATCGTTACAAGATAAGTATGCCGCCTTGAATATTAAAGTTGACGGCATTAATTCAACTGTAGTTAATAAAGCTGATTTATCTTATGTTGATCAAAAAGCTAATCAGCTACAATTAGCATTAACAAATTTGTCTGTCGGTGGTACTAATTTATTAGGTGGGACAAGCACCGAATCTAGATCGAATGATGCTCCAACATCTGGCTGGGTAGAAGGTGCTGTATATAACACAACTCAACCTTTAAACGAAAATCAGTACATTTTATCGTTTGAAGCTAAAGGTGATGTTAGTGGTCAACGCATAGGTACATTTTTGTGGCACGGTGGTTTAGGCGGTAGAAATATTTCAAAGAAATCATCTACTTCACTAGGTGAGACTTTTAATGCTGTTGATGGTCAAACATTTGTGACATTGACTAACCAATGGAAGCGTTACTGGGTATTGTATGACGTAGATCCTGATAATACAAAGAAGACTGCTATCGTTGGTAGAAGATGGGTAGATTCTAAGCCTAGCGAAAAAGTTTATATTCGTAAGGTCAAACTTGAAGCTGGAAATAAAGCTACAAGTTGGTCGCCTGCGCCAGAAGACGACATGGCTGCAATCACAGCTGTTAGAAATGAGCTAAATACAGCAATCGATCTACGTGTTCAAAAGAATGAGTTGTTATCTCAAATTAATTTACAGGCAGGTCGGACACTTATCCAATCAAATAAGATCTATCTTGATGCTGAGAGTGTTGTTTTTAGTGGCAAGGCATTTATCCCAAGTGCTGCGATCGCAAGCTTGTCTGCTGATAAAATCAATGGTGGCACGATCAACGGACGTACCGTTAACGTTACTAACCTCAACGCTAATAACATTACATCTGGTACCATCAATGGACAAAATTTGAGTATGAATTTGGATACTGGTGTCGTTGATTTTCAAAAAGGAAGAGTTAGATCAACGTCTGGAACCTTAAATATTGATATTGATAGAGGGACATTACAAATATCCAACGCTTCTGGTGAAGGGATTTTTGCATCGAATGGTAAATTAGAATTCAGCTCAAAAACTAATTGGGGTAGTAATCTACCACCGAATTACGGAAGTATTTACCGAACACTTAGCTTTTTAACTGGCGCAGCAGAAGGTATAACCGTTGAAGGAAGAGAAGGTATAGAGATAAAAACATCTAACTATAATGGTTGGGGATCCTCTTCTCTTCAAGGAACAGTCGATGGTGCAGGTTTGACAATGGCAAAGAACGGAAAAGTAATTTTCGAGTCTGGAGGACCTTTGCAACTCATAGCAGGCGACCCCAATAATTCTAATACCATAAGTTCTCGACCAGAAATCTCTATAGGTAGCAGTACGTGGAGCGGGTGGGGAAACGATAACGAAAGGGGGCAAAATGTCTCTATTTCTGGTAATGGAGTTTATATACATCCACTAGGAGAAACAATGGTTGGAAGTGGGGGGCTAACAGTTTTAGGCCGTTTAGGTGTCCAAGGAGCTAAAAACTCGATTGTAGATACTTCGCAAGGTAAAACCGCGATAAATGCTTATGAAACGGCAGAATATTACTTTGGTGATATCGCCAAGGCTAATACAGGTGTATCAAGACGTGTAAAAATCATGATTGATCCGCTATTTTTAGAAACAATCAATACTGATATTGATTATCATGTATTCGTATCTAGCTACAGCAATGGCTATGCATGGGTATCTGAAATGGCTCAAGATTACTTTGTGATCGAGTCAAATGTGCCAAATTTATCTGTATCGTATGAAATCAAAGCCAAACGCAAACAATATGAAAATGTTCGGCTTGATAAAGTCGATGTAAATTTAACAGGAGGAACAAAATAATGCAAACACTTGAATTTAAAAACTATGAATTAGCCCCAGTTGGCAACTTTTTGGGAGAACTAAAGCTTAAAGCACGTGCTTCGCGTGGCCGCTCTAAGTTGCTCAAGTTGATCTCTGATAAGAACAAAGAGTACAACGAAGAGCTTGGCGATGTACGTAAGACATACTTTGAGACCGATGAAAATGGTGATCTCAAAGTAGAAAATGGTAAGTATGTTCTAAAAAAAGGAGGTGATACAAGCAAGCTTGATACTGAGTTGAAAGAATTGACGAATGAAAAAGCAGTGATCGATTGCACAGAATATTTAGAAAAATTCAATGCATTATGTCAAGAGTTGTTAGATTATCCGTACGAACTAGATAATCAAGCAGCTCTTATTTATGATTTGTTGATGGATAAACTGGAAAAATTAGAAAAGGAAGGTAACTAATATGTTTAAAAATACAATGAATGGCTTACAATACCGATTTGACGCTAAAGGAAACACAACACGAATTGACGTCAATTTCGAAGGGCACGATGATAACCGAGACAATTACATCAACGGATCTGTCAATGTCACTACCGAAGATTTAGATGAAGGTGTCACATTAGATGATTTGAACCGCAAAAAAATTCAAGATATTGCGCATAAGAAGCTTGTTAAATTAGTTTCTGCAACAGATGAATAAAGAAAATTTTGCGGTGGGTGGGCGGAAGAAAGGAATAACGATGCTAAAAAATATTAGGAAAAATCGTTTTTGGCTATTGAAAGCGCTGGAGACTTATTCTTTGGCGTTTTTCTTTATTGTCAAACGATCAGCAGGAGTTTTCGATTGGGATCACAGTCCACTAGCTGCGCTTGATGATCCACCATTCATTTTTATGTTAGCTGTGGTCGGAACGATTGCATTAGTTTTTGCGCTGTGGGATATCAAGCATTTGTACTACAAGCAAATCATGACAGCCACATTGACTTTTGTGTGGCTAGCATTTTTCTTATCATTTTGTGCGAATGATGCGCTTCGTGGTGTTTATCTTAGTTTTCCAGGAATTTACTCATTTTTTGTATTGGTAGGAATAGTGATAGAACTTCGTTGGGAGTGATTAGACTTGAGTGATCAAGTGTGGGTTGCCGTGATTTCTACGCTTGGATCAATTATTGTTGCGTGGATCACGGCAACTGCGAATAGCAGAAAAGCTGATAAAAAAGAGAAAATCAGCGAATTAGAAGAGCTTAGAAAAGAGAACGCTAAGCTTAGATCGAAACTAAAAAATAAAGGAGCGAAGAAGTGATGGATTTTACTGATGTAGTAGTTACCGCACTTGTGACCGTGATAACTGCGGTGATCACATTTTTAGGTAGTGAGATCAAAAAGAACGTGCAAGCTAGAACGATCTTCAATGTGCTTGAGCCACTAGCAAAAGACGCAGTAATCGCAGCGCAAAAATTAGGCGTTACAGAATACTTGAGTGGCGCAATGAAGAAAAATCATGCAGTCAAAGCTGTTGTTCAGGCGCTCTTAGACGCAGGGTTCACCGTGAAAGATGAACAAGTGGTAATCAACGCAGTAGAACAAGCCTATGCTCAACAGCGTGATCTGTTGAAACAATACCCACAAAAGAAGGAGGATTGATCTACTTGAATAAGAAGAAATTATTACTTGGAGTCGTTACAGTAGCGACTCTTTTTTTGGCTGGTCCGATTGCAGATAATGCGACACAAAATTTAGATCAAGTGCCGGTCACAGTACAAAAAATCGCGCAAGTTGATCACGTCAAAGCAGATGAGCGTGAATTTGGTACTGATACTTCTAAGTACCAAGGCCCAAACGCTCAAAAAGCCAAAGGCAGTGACACCTTTAGCATTGCACAGATCGGTGGCGCTGTTGGCAATGAAATCTATGATCAATGGACATATAAGACACAGATCAGTACCGGGATTGCGATGGGTCTGCGTATGCACACATACATTTGGATGGAGACAGGATCTAATAAGATGCAGACTGCACGTATGCTGAACTATCACTTACCTAAAATTCAAACACCAAAACACTCGATCGTTGCGCTCGATTATGAGCAAGGCGCAACGTCTAATGTGCAAGCAAACACAGACAATGTGTTGTATGGCTTGCGTCGAGTGCGTGACGCTGGTTACACACCGCTTTTGTACACTGGAAAATGGTTTGCTCAACAGTATCTTGATTTGGATCGCATTTTAGCAGAGTTTCCAAACTGTATTTGGGTAGCGTCTTATCCTACAAATGCGATCAATACTGAGCCGTGGTGGGCCTATTTTCCATCGATGAACGGCGTAGCAATGTGGCAGTTTTCTTCGACTGCACGGGCCGATGGCTTAGACTACAACGTTGACTTGTTAGGCGTAACGAAGAACGGCTACAAGCATGGTGACGCTGAGAAACCAATCACTAAGCCAGATGCTGTTAAAGACGGTATTGTGGCTGATAACACGCCAAAGAAAAATATTACTGTTGGCTACACTGTTAAAGTCAACTTTGGCGCTAAGGTGTGGTCCACTGGTCAAGCAATCCCGGATTGGGTCAAAGGCAATAGCTATGAAGTCATTCAAACTAGTGGCAACAAAGTCTTGCTCAAGGGCATTATGTCTTGGATCGATCGTTCTAACGTTGAGATCCTATCGACAGCTAAGCAAAACAATGCTCAATCTACAACAGGCACATACACCGTTCGTAGCGGTGACAGCTTGAGTGCGATCGCAGCGCGCTTTGGTACGTCAGTTAGTGCGTTACAGAGCGCTAACAACATTCGCAATGCTAACTTGATCTACCCCGGTCAAGTACTCAAAGTTGGCGGTCAAGCTACAATCATGAGCGTATATACAGTACGATCCGGTGATAATCTAAGCACGATCGCTAGTCGTCTAGGTACAACAGTATCGCATCTACAAAGCGTAAACGGGATCAGAAATGCAAATATTATTTATCCCGGTCAAAACTTGCGCTATTAGGTGATCGCTATGCGAAGAGTAACGATCAACAATAGTCTGCAAAAAGCTCGTGATACAAGTCGGATTTATGAACTTTTGTTGTTTGACGACGACAAGCAGACTATCGTGTCAGAAAGCGACAACGTCACTGTAAAGATCGGCAACAGGACAGGATTTTTGTTGGATATCGCTCCTGATATCGAAAACGGTGCGATCACGATCGATAGCGCAAAGTTTGCTGATCTACCTGCAGATGACTATCGCTTAGAAATTTGGATGTATCGCAATGAAAAGCTATATATCTATCCAGATGAAAAACAAATAACGTTGCGGCTATCTAGTACATTGAACGATATCACAGGTACAACATTGAGCACGATCACAATCGAGCAACTTAGAAAAGAGATTGCTAACGGCGATGCAGGTGTACCTATTGTTGGCCCAAAGGGCGACCGAGGCGAACCTGGTCCCAAAGGAGATCCCGGCCCAGTTGGTCCTGCTGGTCGTGACGGCCTAAATGGTAAGGATGGAGCGCAGGGCCCTAAAGGGGATCAAGGCGAAAAAGGTGCAGATGGCAAGTCTGCCTATCAAATTTGGCTTGATCTTGGGAACACGGGATCGGAGCAGGACTTTATTGACAGTTTGAAGGCTAAGTCTGAGACTGCTACGAGACATGCACCTACTAGCTGGACACTCGATCGCACCACCAAACCTTGGACACTTTGGTTTGACAACGGTTGTGGCTTACAGTTTCCAGAGTATGCTACAACCGCTACGGTCTATGGTTACGGCTTTGCTGGCAATTTAAATGCCACTGATTTTGCAACTTGGCCTCTTGTACCAAATATTATCAGTGCAACAAGAGGGGCGTTGACGATCGACAAGTTTAAAAGTAAAGTCGGATCATTTGACTACTGGGCACTAACGACTAAGGTGCTTGATCCACAGCAAGATGCAAGTAAGTACGAATGGTCTAACGCCTTTGGCAATGATGGTACAAATAGTGCTTCGTATGGTCGTAAGCCAGTATTTGCTCGTGTAATGTACGAATTGGGTATTTGGTCGGATAATGATGTGATGAACCTTGGAGCAGTCAGAAAGGGAGAATAAAATGTCGATTTATTATATGTATGATGCAGTGACGAAAGAATATATTGGTGAGGTGCAAGCGCCAAACCAACCGGAGCACTCGACAGAGCTACCACCAACTAGAACTTTAAATAATGAAGTTTATCATTTAGCAAATCCTAAATGGGATGGCACTAAGTGGACTGGAGACAATAAAGACTTAGATTTATTGAAGGCGATCGAAGATCTATCTATTCAAGTAGCGCAAAATACAGAATTGCTTTTAACTTTAACTGGAGGTGATGAAGAAGATGTATAACGTGTGCAAATCACTTCACAAGTTAGGTTTGTCGATCAAAAAATTTGTGAAGCTTAAATCTATTACAGCTGAGCAGTATGAAGAAATCACTGGCAAGAAATATGAATAGCTAAACTAAGCGCCACGCTCGAAAAAGTATCGGGCGTGGCGCTTTTTGTGTTATACTGGTAAAAGATCAATCGCCCCACATGGACCTATTTTAGTGTATAGGAACCGTACGTGGGGCTTTTTTACGCAAAAAAATTACCCTCCAACAAAAAAGTTGGAAGGTAAGACTGTTGCGAGTAACCAACTCGCCAAGCAAGAGATGACTCATGCTCACTTCATCATTATAATATGCTAGTTATTTATTTTTGTCAAGAAATTTTGTATACTTGACTAGTACGTGAAATCTAACCAATTTCAATTAGTACAGCTGGAGGTGAAACTTCATGCTCGCTTCAATTTTAAGCTTGATATTGGCTATCTTAGTCAATCTTGTATCAAGCATCATCTATGACTGGTTGAAAG
Organism: uncultured Lactobacillus sp.; assembly: GCA_910587695.1. Classification (GTDB taxonomy): domain Bacteria; phylum Bacillota; class Bacilli; order Lactobacillales; family Lactobacillaceae; genus Ligilactobacillus. The sequence continues at coordinate 2,604 of CAJUNC010000020.1, read as the reverse complement.
ACCGTCGATAGATAAACGTGCCCCAGTTGCTTGTCGGCTGGGGTGTTTTTTGAAATGGGCAATGTGATTATTGAAAGTGCGAAATTTTTGCAAAACGGGCAGATAATGGGCAATAAATGGGCAAAAAAATTCCACTTAAGCGGATATAAACAGTACTTAAGTGGAATAAAAGTTTGTTAGAAATTGCAATAAATCAAGTAAATGTTGATTTATTAGGCTTTGTTAATTTGCTCTAAGTCTTCATGACCGAAAACCACGTCTTAGATGATCTACCTGATTCTAACCAGCTCAATTTGTTCGCTGATTTTTGATAATTATATTTAAGATGTCCTCAAAATAGATGAGCACTATAATAAAAAGAACTTTAAAACTATTTTTGTTTTAAAGTTCTTTTTTTATTATAAATTTATATATTTACTTAAACTTTGATTTTAATTAATAATTAATAAGGTGTAAACAACCGTTAATTAATGATATAATAAAACCAATCTACATAATCCCTCTGTAGAAAATAAAGAGCAATAAGGATGTGATGTATACGAGATATATTCATAATTCTTAGGTGTTTCATAGGAATTTTTAGAGAAAGGTATGGTAAGACGTGGTAGGAAAAAATAATGTAAAAGCTATGCAAGAAAAACAAGGCGAGCATTATCGTAAATGGTCGATCAAACGTTTAAGTATTGGGGTCGTATCAGTCAGTGTTGCTGCAGGCTTTTTTATTTCAAGTAATTTAATTTCAAAAACAACAGTATTAGCTGATGAAAATACACAAGTTGAAAATGTGGCTACAGCAGAAAAAAATACTGATCCTGACAAGGTCATTTCGGAAGTGACTGCGCCATCAGAAAATACACAAGCTGATGAGAAAGACGTTACGACAGAAAAAAATACGACCCAGTTAGATGCTGCAACTGATAAAGTTAGTGATACTGAAACAGGTAAAGACACTAAAACAACGACTTCAGTACAAGCCGATCCAGTTGCTACGCCAAAGGATGAGGCAGAGACTAGTGCAACAGTTGACCAAGGAAATGACAAAGAAGCATTTACTAGAGTAGCAACAACATCATTAGATGTATCTTCAAATAATGTTGCTTTAGCAAATGATACATCAACTACAGCTCAACCGACTGCTCCTCAAGTTGCAGATAATACGCCAATTGACATTGATGCGATCGAATCGGGTAAAGTAACAACAGGTGGACAACTGACAAATGCAAATCAAGTAGTTAGTGGTTGGGTAGAATTAGCGCCTACTTCTGCAGTAGGGTACACTCCAGGAACAGGTGGTGCTACTAAACTTAATGACTACACGGTTTATTTGCAATGGATCGATACTGATGGTGCAATAAGTCCAGTTTATTCTACAAAAACACATAATCTAGCTGGAGCGGCCTCCAATGGTGGTGGAGATGGTACATTTGCTTTTGATCTACCAACTTTTACAGATGCTAATGGTGTTGAGCATAAATTCACCTTTATCCCAACTTCAAGCCAACGTCTCAAACTTTGGTTAGCGCCAGGGCAACAATCAGCTGATGGAAATGAATTAGTCACTTTCCGACCAGTAGTTGGGAATACGCCAGGTTTTTCGACCCCAACAACAGCTGGAGCCTTTTATTTGGCAGGAGCTAATTTGCAAAGAGCAAGTATTTATGTTGCAGAATTACCATCAACTGATACTTTAAATAAGTTAGTTGGTGATCCAAAGAATTGGCGTTATGATGATGCTGGTCCGGATAGTAATCCTGGTCTAGTTACGCAAGATACTAATCGGGTCTCGGGTTCTGTTTGGTGGGAAACTTCTAAAAATGGAACGACTTTTCCAACATCAACTGGAGAAAATTTTGTCGATCAAACAGCAGATGAAGCTAAGAATGGTTTTAGAGTAGTTACAGCTGCTTTGACGCCTGAAGGGATAGCTGCACTTAAGAGTACACAAGATGCGGATAATGTAAATGATAAAGTAAAAGAGCAGTTAGCGATTTTAGAAGCGCATCCAGAATATATCCAAGAAGTTGTAGTGGCGCCTGTGATCGATGGAAGATACACAGCTCATTTTACTGATGATATAGATACAGATGGCTTGTATCAATTCGTTCTTAATCCAAAGGGCGAAGTTCAAACCGCCTACAGTAATTATCCAGTACCAGCTTATGGTAATCCACGGCAATACACACATTCAAATCCATTTGTTGTAGGACAACAAGTGTATAATTCTCATTTTGCTTTAGTTCCTAATTTGGAAAATTATCAAATCGACATTACAAATTTTGATACAACTTCTAAAACTGCACTTCCAGGGGATAAAGCGATCTCAGATGTTAATGCAGTTTTCAGTCCAGGACAAGTGACGGAAATAGTTTGGCAAGCTGGTGGTAAAGAGATCAGTAGAACAGAAGTTACAAATTTAGCAGAAGCCAAAAAGGCTGCTGAATTTACTGTTCCTGCAGATATGACAACCGATACGATCTATGAAGTAGAATTGGTTGTTAATGGGGTCACAGTCGATGCGGATAGCTTTTTAGCTAAAATGCCTACTGACACAGATAAGTATACGGCAACAGGTGGTACTTTAGAAAAGGGCTTTGGTGAAGCAAC
>CAJUNC010000019.1 GCA_910587695.1 uncultured Lactobacillus sp. | reverse complement strand
CGCCATTTCCACTAATGTAAACGCTTTCATCTTAGTTTTTTTCATTTATACAGTCCCCCTAAACTTGAATATAGCGGTAATAATAACGCTAAGTATGTGCAAATGATCACTATTGCGATCACCATAAACAATAACGGTTGGACCCAAGCTAACAAATGATCTGATTTTTCTAATAATTTTTGGTAAGCTAGTTTGGAATAAGCCAACAGATCTTTACCGATCTCTTCTTTCGAACGACCTTTTTGAAAAAAAAGCGCTAATTCAGGTGGAATAAAAGGATAATGCCCCATGATCTGTGTCAATTTTTCTCCACGGGCTAACCGTTCTGAAAAAGCATGCCCCAAGTGATAAAGTAAACTTTTTTCTTCAAAGTGTTCTAATAATCCACAAATTTGTTGAAATTCCAATCCGCTTTCGATCAGTAGCCCCAAGTTAAATGTCAAATAATAACAATTATATTGACGATATAGGCTACCAACGATCGGTAAGCCACTATACCAACTGTGCCGACCTAAGATCGACTGCTTTTTCCACCAGTAAAAAAAGTGGATCATCCCTAAGCTTAATAAGCCCAATAAGACTAGGCCACCAAATTTAACAAAGATCAGATAGGAAAATGGATCTTTACCAGTCGTTGAGACTGAAAATTGTGCGATCTCAGGGGCCAACCATATCTTCAAAGCGATCATCAAAAATAATAATAATCCTAAAATGATCGCTGGATATAACAATAATGACTGTAACTTCTCACGTTGTTGCACACGTTTTTTTAGATACTTTCCTAACTGAAAAACACTTTGATCTACACTGCCATGTTTTTCAGCGATCACAAGTTGACAGTAAATATTAGTTGTCACCTTAGATCTTAATGCCTGACTGAAGCTTTGACCTGTTTCTAGCTCTGTGATCACCATTTCTAGTCCATTTTTGGGTAAAAACACCTTTAAACTCTGCAAGGCTTGTTTGAGCGAAAAACCTGCCATTAAAAGATCAGCTAATAGATCAAAAAAATTTGCTTGTTGTCGCAAAGTCCACTTAGCCATGTGCAAATTTTTTCGCTGTCGCAATAGCAATCTTTCCCTTAGTTGCATTTTGTTCAAGATAGCGCCCCCAATCTGCTGACATCCCACTATTTTCTTGCTTCACATTCGCACTAAAGAGCTCGGCTTGTTGGATGATATCAAATAAGACCGCTTGGCCCCTTGACTTTAGTGGCAACAAACGTTGATATGAGACCAGTTGCAAAACACTTTCCAATTCTGAGCGTGTGATCCCTAGATCGGCTAAGCGCTTGATGACACCATAAGCACTAGTCGCATGTAGTGTACTCAAAACTAGATGCCCACTTAAAGCAGCTGTCAGCACAGCCCGGGCAGTTTGCTGATCACGGATCTCACCTACGATAAAGATATCTGGATGGTGTCTTAAAGCAGCTTTGAGCAAGGTCGAATAATCCATTTGAGCTTTTGGATTTACTTGGACTTGCAAAAAACTATCCTCTCTGATCTCGATCGGATCTTCAATACACATTACCTGTTGTTGCTTTTGATTTTTAGCCAGTTGATACATTGCCGTAGTCTTACCCGACCCCATCGGGCCAGCAAAAATAACTAGTCCCCGTTTTTGACATGCTTGTTCTAAAATCGTCCATTGCTCTGGTACTAAATAGTGATATTTGACGCTTTTTAGTGGGTATATCAAGCGAATGACCATTGATTCACGACCTAAAAAATCACCAACTGTCGAAAAACGCAGGTACAGCTGCTGATCTTTGATCTTTTGTTGCCACGCACCTAACTGTGGCCTCCGACGCTCGCTTAACATCATATCCGCTTTAAACTTAAAAAAGGCCAGTAGCTTTTGAGCTTGTTCAAAGGTCAATTCACTTTGAACAAGATAACGATCACGGATAAAATACTTAACTTGATAACATGTTTTTGTCGGCAAAAGTAAAATATCTAAGGCCGATACAGCTACCGCATCCGTCAATAGTTTCGTTGCTAGTTCCATCCTTTATCCCTCCTTCACTTTATAAATACGCAAAACAGGGAAAAATATTTTTTGAATTTTGGGATAAAAAAAGATGACTGCCAAAACAGTCATCAAATGTCGTTATTATTAAAAATTCGCTTCACCTAAAGCGTTATTGACTTCATCCAATTGTGGGATCGATGGGATCGCCCCCAATTTTTGTACAGCCAAGGCTGAAGCCATGCTAGCAAAAACGATCGCTTCTTCGATGTTAGAGAGATCTTTGTTCAATTGTGAACTAAGCGCACCTAAGAAAGTATCTCCTGCTGCCGTCGTATCCAAAGTAGCGACTTTAAAAGCCTTGATAAAACCTTCAGCTGTGGTTGTTTTATAGTAAGCACCCTTACTTCCTAAAGTAATGATCGTATTTTTCACACCCATTTTGGCTAACTTAGCTGCAGCTTTATGCCAAGATTCTTCTGCATCGATCTTGATCTCAGTCAACAATTCTGTTTCAGTCTCATTTAATACGATCAGATCAACATTTTTAAGCAAAGCTTCCGGTACTCGTTTGGCTGGAGCAGGGTTCAAGATCGTTACGACATCATTTTCCTTAGCATATTTAAAAGCCGTGATCGAAGCTTCGATCGGTGTTTCAAACTGAGTGATCAAAAAATCTGCTGTCGTGATCTTTTCCTTGGCAGCTTCAATATCATTATCAGTTATCGCTTGATTAGCACCGCCTAAGACGAGAATACTATTTTCACCGTTTTCTTGTAATAAAATAAATGCTTGGCCAGTTTCTTCAGTTGCTAACGTCACACTAGTTGCATCGATCTTTGCATCTTCGAGGTAACCTTTCATCAGACGTCCCTGTTCGTCAGATCCTACTTTACCGATAAAGGCAGTTTGGGCACCAGAGCGAGCAGCAGCGATCGCTTGGTTAGCACCCTTGCCTCCTCCTGCAATTTTTTTAGCTGACATCGTCATTGTTTCACCGGGCAACGGCAGACGCTTGACTTGCATGATATTATCGACATTCAAGCTGCCTAAAACTGTTACTCTATTGACCATAGTTTCCTCCATAAGTTTTATTACTAGCATATCTTTTAACGTAATTTGAAAATTCAAATCTTTAAGTCACAGTCCATATTATAGCATAAATAGCACTAAAATACTTGGCATTCCTGGATTTTTATGTAAAATAAAAGGGTTGCAAAAACTGCAACCCACTGTTTAATTAGTCTTCATCTGGAAATTCAGCTGAAGTAAATACTTCAGACACATCATCTTCATCTTCAAGGCGATCGATCAAACGTTGTAATTGTTCGACCTTGTCTTCTGGAACTGGAACAGTATTTTGTGGTACCATCGTGATCTCAGCTGAATCTAAGTCATACTTAGCCTGTAAAGCATCACGTACATCTTCGAAGATCTTTGGTTCTGTATAGATCTCAAAAACTTCATCAGATGTTTGAAGATCTTCAGCACCTGCTTCGATCACATCTTCAAACATTTGATCTTCATCAACGTCTAGGTCTTCACGCACGATCGCAATGTAACCTTTACGATCAAACATGAAACTAACAGAACCTGTTTCACCTAAGTTACCGCCATTACGATTGAAGTCAGTCCGCACAGCTGAAGCAGTCCGGTTACGGTTATCTGTCAAAGCGTGAACTAAGATAGCCACCCCAGCTGGGCCATAGCCTTCATAAGTGATCTCTTCGTAGTTAGCACCATTTGCACCAGTAGCTTTATCAAGGGCACGTTTGATGTTATCTTTTGGCATGTTAGCAGCACGTGCTTTTTCCATTACAAGGCGCAATTGTGGGTTGGCGTCTGGGTCAGGACCGCCACTCTTTGCAGCCATGTATAGATCTCGCGAGATTTTTTGGAAAATTTTTCCACGTTTTGCATCTTGAGCATTTTTACGCCCTTGGATGTTATGCCATTTTGAATGTCCTGACATTTCTAATACCTCTTTCCGAAAAAGTAAAATTTAGCAATAAGCCGTGTATATTTTAACAAAAAATATTATTCGTTGCAAGATTCCCAACTATTTCGCCGTTTTTGCGATCTATATAGAAGTAACACTGCAAACATGACCCCTAATAATGCTCCGCATGAATCTAAGATCACATCTTGGATCAGTGGTGTCCGATCACCAGTAAACATTTGATGGAGCTCATCAGCTCCCGCATAAAGCGTCGCTAACGTCCAACTAACGATCGCTACGTATCCTAACTTAGGCCAATAGTGTGCAAGTCCTAAAGAGGTGAGTCCCCCTAATAAAAAATACGTCCCAAAATGAGCCCCTTTGCGGATAAAAAATTCCACAAATTTATAATAGCCAATATTTGCAATACTGATCTCTTTACCAGCATATCTGAATGAAATTTGGCTCAACCAGTTTTCTAATGGCTTTTGTGCTAGATGCTGCTCTAAAAATGGGACTGATGTTTGTTTAGTGTAGGGCATTGATGAACTGATAAACAAGATAAGTACAATGGTCCCTGCTCCAAATAAACATAAATTTTGCCAATTAAATACTTTGTTTGCTTTCATTTTTCTCCTTATGACCAAAAACGAGCAAGGGATCTCCCTGCTCGTTAGGTGTTTTATTTAGTTGAAGCGCGCTTGATGTAGCCGTATGGTAATTCGATCGTCTTTTCATCTGAAGACATATCTTCTTTATTCATCATCTTAGTCAAGAAGCGCATTGAAACGGCACCGATATCATACAATGGTTGGGTGATCGAGGAAAGCTGTGGTCGAACGATCTCAGTCAACTTGGAATTGTTGCTGGTAATGATCTCAAACTCAGTTGGTACTTTGACCCCTGCATCTTTAGCCCCATTCAAAACACCACAAGCTAATTCGTCATCCCCGACAAAAGCTGCTGTTGCCTTAGCAGATGCCAAGGCAGGCCATAAAACTTCACCTGCACGATAGCTATAGTCTGTTTCAAATACAAGCTCTGGATCATATTCGATGCCATGCTTAGCTAAAACGTTCTTGTAACCCTTCAAACGGTATTCACCGTTGATCGGATCACTCATCGGCCCTGTAATGAAAGCAACTCGCTTGTTACCATGATTGATCAGATCAGCTACAGCTTCTTCGACCGCAGCCACATAGTCAACATGGACACTTTCAACTTCATTTTTAGCATCAACTGAACCTGCTAAAACGATCGGTGTCTTAGAACGTGCAAATTGTGCACGTAACTCGTCTGTCAAATTATTGCCCATAAAGATGATCCCATCAACTTGTTTGGCCAATAAAGTATTTAAAACTTGTGCTTCCTTTTGAGGATTGCCATCTGAGTTAGCTAAAATAATGTTATATTTGTACATTGAAGCTACATCGTCGATCCCACGAGCTAAAGAAGAAAAATAGACGTTTGTCACATCAGGGATGATGACCCCGACTGTGGTAGTCTTTTTACTTGCCAAGCCACGAGCGACCGCATTTGGACGATAATCCAAACGATCGATAACTTCAAGCACTTTTTTACGTGTTGCGGGCTTAACATTTGGGTTACCATTAACGACCCGTGAGACAGTAGCCATTGAAACGGCAGCTTCACGTGCAACATCGTAGATTGTAATTGTTTGTTTTTCCATGGTTTTATCCTCTCACTAATTTTATTTTCAAAATCGTTTTCATTGCGACCCTATTTAATTTATCAAAGTTTTTAACCGATTGCAAGCGTTTCAAGAATTTGTAAGCTTCTTTTCATATATTTTCATTTTCAAAGATATCTAACCATCACTTACTACAAAAGTGTGTTATAATGTAGTCGCTTTAAAAACAATTAAAGGAAGTGCTTTTATGTCACATCTTAATACTGTCCAAACATGGTTAGCTGACAACAACTTAGATATTGCTTATATCAGTGATTGGAAAAACATCCAATATTTTACCGGCTTTGGTAGCGATCCGTTTGAACGGACACTAGCACTCTTTATCTTTCCAGATAAAGATCCTTTCCTATTCGCACCTGCACTTGAGGTCGAAGCGATCAAAAAAGCCGGCTGGAAATACCCTGTCTATGGCTACTTAGATCATGAAGATCCTTATGCTTTGATCAAAGAACATATCACAGAATTAGCATCACCTAAGCATTGGGCTTTGGAAAAAGATAACTTGACTGTGGTTCGTTTTGAAGCTCTCCGAAAATATTTCCCACAAGCCGAATTCTCCGGTGATCTCTCTCCTGTGATCGAACATGAAAAGCTTTTTAAGACACCAGACGAGATCGAACTATTAAAGACCGCGGGGAAATGGGCTGATGTTGCCTTTGAAGCTGGATTTAAGGCTCTTTCGACCAAGCGGACTGAACAAGACGTTGTAGCCGAGATCGAATATACGATGAAGCAAAATGGTATCATGCATATGAGTTTTGATACGATCGTTCAAAGTGGTGCCAATGCTGCTGACCCTCATGGGGCTCCAAAAGCTGATCTTATCAAGCCAAACGAACTTTGCTTGTTTGATCTAGGTGTTGATTACAAGGGCTATATGTCTGATGCTTCACGAACAGTTGCTTTTGGTAAAGTCAGCGATAAAGCAAAAGATATCTACCAAGTCTGCTTAGAAGCACAATTAGCCGCTCAAGCTGCCGCTAAACCTGGGATGCGTGCTTTTGAATTAGATAAGATCGCACGTGATATCATCACAAAAGCCGGTTATGGTGAATACTTCATCCACCGCCTAGGACATGGTATTGGTCAAAGTGACCATGAATTTCCATCTATCATGGAAGGAAATGAATTAGTCCTTGAACCTGGCATGTGCTTCTCGATCGAACCTGGGATCTATGTTCCTGGAGTTGCTGGAGTCCGGATCGAAGACTGTGTCTACTTGACTAAAGATGGTAATGAACCATTCACACATACGACCAAAGAACTTCAAATCATCCCTCTAGATTAGAGAATTAGAGTACAAAAATAGCGCTCCGATAATGAGAGCGCTATTTTTGTACTCTAATCATTGTGTGGATAAAATGTTTCAGTTGGTTTTTCGTAAGGTTGATCTTTCTTATCCTTAGCTTCACCAAAAGCCGAACGACCATCGATCACGATATCGTCATTCCAATCTTCAGAAGATTCATCTTCGGCTAGATCATCAAACTTATCCTTGGTGTTTTCCAACCGTTCCTTTAAATCAGAAGTTGCTTGTTTCAATGAAGCCAAAGCATCTTGAACAGCTTGTTCATTCTTGAATTCATCAGCTCGGCTGACAACTTTTTCTTTTAAGTCATCTACGCCATTTTCTTCCAAGAATTGTTGCAAGTATTGATTGTATTTCAATGCTTTTTCACGTCCATTCAAGACGGTCTCATCGACTTTCATCGCTAATTTATCTTTTTGGTCAGCGGTCAACTTCTTTGAAGCGACCAAAGCTGCACCTGCACCAGCTGCAAGCATTCCAAGACTAACTAACAATTTCTTACTCATAATACTCCACTCCTTAAAGTTTACTTACTTTGTTTTTGTTTGTGTCGTTGGTAAAACCCCAGCGCCATTTTACCAACACGCAATGCAGCACTTGTTTTAGCCGCACTTTCAGTTGAACGTACTACTTTATCAGCCATTGAACGACTTGCTACGTTCAAATCAGATACACTTTCACTTAGTTCAGCTGCGGTTTTAAACAAGGGATCTAATTCGCTTACTTTGTGGTTGACATCTTCCATCAAAATATTAGTCTTTACCAAAAGCTCATCCACATTGCCAGCAATACTGTTAGCGTCTTTGGTCAAGATCTGAATGCTGTTATTCATCTCTTTAACAGTCGTCACTAAATGCTTTAGCACTGTACAAATGAAAACAACTAAGATCAAAAATGCTAACGCTGCAATTAACCCAGCAATCTGTCCAAACGTTATTGTCATTTTATACCCTCCATTAAGTCTTCATTGTCTTTAGAATATCATTCAATCACAAAAACTGCAATTATTACGCAAAAAATATCGTTTGAAACCAAAAACTTCTTTCGCACTTTTCAAAAAAATTTGCTATCATTAGTACATAAATTCTGAACATAAAGGACGGATCTTATTTGTACCTATTAGCAACAACGGATAAGACGCTCTCATCTGACGTTTCAAAGCAAGTAGTCAAACAAACGGGCATCTTAGACAGTTACATAAAAAATATCAATTGGGATAACATTATCACTAAGATCATCATGGTGACTATCTCACTTATTTTGATCTCACTGCTTTTTTTGATCATTCATTCTGTTGGGAAAAAAATCATCACCCGCAGTTTTTCTACCGCCAAGAAAAAGGATTCTAATTACTCTATCGGGCGTTTGGGAACGATCTATACTCTGACCCAAAACATCTTTCATTACTGTGTTTTGTTCTTCTACTTTTACGCTATCCTTTCGATCTTAGGTATCCCTGTTAGCACCTTATTGGCTTCGGCCGGGATCGTCAGTGTTGCACTTGGTTTAGGGGCTCAAGGATTTGTTACCGATATTGTAACTGGTTTTTTCATCCTGCTCGAACAACAATTTTCTGTCGGTGATGTTGTCAAAATAAATGCGATCACGGGCAAGATCCACGCTGTTGGTTTACGTACAACGCAAGTGATCAGTGATGATGGGACATTAAATTTCATCCCTAACCGTAGTATCACCGTCGTTAGCAACATGTCACGCAATAATATGCAAGCTGTGATCGATATTCGTTTAGACCCTAAAAAAGACGCTAGTGAAATGAAAAAGATCATCGCTCAAGTAAATCAAAAAGTCGTACCTAACTTACCTGAGATCGTCACAGGTCCAACGATCTTAGGGGTGGTCCCCCTTGCAAGTGGCGAATTAGTTTTTCGGGTCACTGCCTATACTAAAAATGGTGCTCAAGCCACAGTACAGCGCATTTTACTGGATAACTACTTACGTGCTTTAAAGGATGAAGGCTTCAATATTCCAACTTCACCGTTAAATTTAGGTACTACTGCATAAAATCAATGCCCAAACTGCAGCTCTGTAGTTTGGGCATTTTTTGGTCATCTTTTTTCGACCATATATTCTTTTTCTAAATCATGCGCCAAATAATTGACAGCTTTCATCACTTCGCGACGAGTCAAGATCCCGGTAAAGACTCCATTTTCATCGACGACTGCAAGGAAGGTCTGATCGACTAAAAGATGCAAGATCTCTTCCATGTCATATGGAGGACAGATCGTTGGAACATCTGTCTGCATCACATCTTTGACTGGGATCGATCCTAAACGTGTAGGATCGATCCCAGTCAAGCCTAACATCGTCTCAGTGATCATTGCCAACGATAATAGTCCCTTGAAGTGTTGATCTTGGTCTAATACAGGTATCTTGGCATATTTGACCTTACTTAAAACTAAAAATGCATGTTCAAGACTATTATTCTCTTGGACATTAGCTACTATCTCAGCCGGGATCAAAAATTTTTCTTTACGCTGATTTAGCAATTGTGCAACTGCTTTTGATATCATATAACTTTTATTATTAAAACTATCCTTTCATCCAAATATTAACACTACTCCTATAATTGTATGCGTTTTAGTGAAAAATACAACCCTTACCCCTGTTTAACTCACTAAAACCCTACTTTTTTAGTAAAAAAATATTTCTGAAAGCCTATTGACACCCGCCATTGCAATCATTATAGTTATATGAGTGTATTATTTCATTGTTATTTAATTAGGAGGAAAATATGGAGTTCGCATTAAACTCAAGATTAATGGCCGAATTTTTCGGAACAGCTCTCATGATCATGTTGGGGAACGGTTCCGTGGCCAACGTTGAATTGAAAGGAACTAAAGGTTACCACAGTGGTTGGATCGTCATCTCGATCGGCTACGGTTTTGCCGTAATGATCCCAGCTTTGATGTTTGGTAAGATCTCAGGTAACCATATCAACCCCGCATTTACTTTAGGTTTAGCCATCGCAGGCGATTTCCCATGGCATGAAGTCTTACCTTACATAAGTATGCAATTCTTAGGCGCAATTGCTGGACAATTGGTCGTATTAGCTTGTTTCAAGCCACACTACGATATCACCGAAGATCCAGAAGCAGTTTTGGCTACCTTCTCAACGATCGATGCGACTGAAAGTCGTTTCAATGGTTTTGTCAACGAATTCTTTGGTACATTTACCTTAGTCTTCAGTGCTTTAGCGATCACACATTCGCCGATCTTTAACCTTGGTAACCAAGGTGCAGGCTTTATCGGTATCGGGCTCTTAGTTATGGTCATCGTAACTTCCTTTGGTGGTCCAACTGGTCCTGCTTTGAACCCAGCACGTGACTTAGGCCCTCGCATCGTCCATGCGTTGTTCCCACTTAAACATAAGGGTTCTTCTCAATGGCGTTATGCTTGGATCCCAGTTGTAGCACCATTTGCAGCTGGTGCTTGCGCGACCCTTTTATATAAAGCTATTTTTGGGTTATAATACCTATGTTAAGGCTTGACGTCATAACGTCAGCCTTTTTTTATTACACTTTTACAGAAGGGATCTCTACTATGAACTTAAAAACATTAGGAAGCTATGCCTGGCGCATCATCAAATTCATTTTATTAGGTTTGTGCTTGATCTTGCCCCAACAAGTTTTTGCCTTACCCTATATTCTCCCTCAAAACTTTAGTCCATTAGCGACAAATATTTTGATGTGGGGCTTACTTTTACTTGGATATGCACTGATGCTCGTTATTTTTAGCTGGCAATTCAAAAAAGGTCAGCCAAGCCCCAATAAGATCTTCCAAAAACTATCCAATCAAGATATCAATGCTATCATTACAGGTTTTATTGCTTTGTTTATCATCAAGATCATCTACGCAATGTTTATGGAGCAAGTCGGACAAACCCAAAATGATCAGGCTTTACAACAAATGTTTAAACTCTCGACCAATACCGCTCTCATGATGTTTCTGATGACAGCGATCTTTGCTCCTCTGTGTGAAGAGCTTCTCTTTCGGGGAATTTTTATGCGTTACTTTTTCCCTAAAAATACTGTTTTAGCGATCTTTTTTAGCGGACTAGTCTTTGGATCACTTCATTTCCATCTAGGCGATGTTTTTTGGACGCTTCTTTTATATTGTACCTTGGGCTGGGTCTTAGCATATTATTACAAAAAGACAGGTAAACTCCTGGTCAGCATCATGATCCACTTCCTAAATAATATTTTGCCTGCCTTATTCATGCTCTTTTCGGCATTATTTACCAAATAAAAAGATCCGCAAACTATCGCAGTTTGCGGATCTTTTTTGCTAATGCCTATTTATTTAAACGAGCATTTAATTCTTTAGTTAATTCTTCGTAACCTGGTCGACCAAGCAAAGCAAACATATTCTTCTTGTAAGCTTCAACACCAGGTTGGTTGAATGGGTTGATACCGTTCAAGTAACCTGAAATACCAACTGCGATCTCGAAGAAGTAGATCAAGTAACCTAAAGTATAAGCTGTTTGATCTGGGATGTTAACGATCATGTTAGGCACATCACCATCAGTATGAGCCAATACAACACCTTCCATTGCACGATCGTTGACATAGTTCATTGTCTTACCTTCAAGATAAGCCAAACCATCTAAGTTTTCTTCTTCCTTAGGGATCTCCGTGTCATGTGTTGGAGTTCCAACATGGATAACTGTTTCCATCAAGTTACGACGTCCTTCTTGGATGTATTGACCCAAGGAGTGCAAGTCAGTTGTAAAGTTAGCTGAAGATGGGTAGATACCCTTTTGATCTTTACCTTCAGATTCACCCATCAATTGCTTCCACCATTCAGCGAAGTATTGTAAGGTAGGTTCGTAGTTTTCCAAGATCTCAGTTGTGTACCCCTTGCGATACAAGATGTTACGCAAAGCAGCATATTGGTAAGCTTCGTTTTTAGCAAGATCTGCATCAGTATATTCACTACGAGCATCAGCAGCACCTTGCATCAAAGCATCGATATCAGCACCTGAAACCGCGATCGGTAATAAACCAACCGGTGTCAAGACTGAGAAACGACCCCCAACATCATCTGGGATCACGAATGTTTCGTAACCTTCTGCATCAGCTTCGGTCTTCAATGCGCCACGTGCGCGGTCTGTTGTAGCATAGATCCGCTTCTTAGCGCCTTCTTCACCATATTTTTCGATCAATTTTTCCTTGAAGACACGGAATGCGATCGATGGTTCAGTTGTTGTACCTGATTTTGAGATCACATTGACAGAGAAATCTTTGTCCCCGATGAGTTCGACTAGGTCATGAACATATGAACCAGAAATCGAGTTACCTGCAAAGAAAATTTGTGGTGCATTACGTTTTTCTTGTGGTAACAAGTTGTAGAATGTGTTTTGCAAGAAATCGATCGCTGCACGTGCACCTAAGTAAGAACCACCGATACCGATCACAACTAAGACTTCTGAATCGTTTTGGATCTTCTTAGCTGCTTCTTTGATACGGGCAAATTCTTCTTTATCGTAGTCAACTGGTAGATCTAACCAACCGCGAAAATCTGCGCCTGCACCAGTGCCTTGACGAAGTTGTTCGTCAGCGGCATTGACCATTGCTTGCATTTCGTTTAATTCATTGTCGTGAACAAACTTTGTTAAGTTTGAACTGTCAAATTTAATATGTGCCATGTTATAATTCGCTCTCCCTTTACAATTTACTACGGGTTTAATTATACTATAAAATACAGAATTTTAAAGTCAAAATCAAATATAAATTAAGATTTACGCTTAAAAACCCTTAATTTTACGATTAGACGATCACCATAAATGTAAACGCCACCGTTCTCCATATATAAAAAACCATGCCGCTCATGCGCCATGGCTTATAAATCATTATTTTAAAAGACCTAACATTACGCCACCGATGATGACCATCAATGAACCAATTGTAACATAGACCATTTCTTTTTTAGTTTTGTGTTCGCCTAAAAGTAAGATCGAACCAAATGTCGAGATGACGATCCCTGTTTGTGAAAGTGAAAAACTCACTGCTAACCCGATCATCGCAGTTGCTTGGAACATACACAAGTTACCTGTGCCCCAAACTAGACCTGTAATGATATTTTTGAAGCTTTCCTTTTTGAATGCATCTTTACCTAAAGCAAACATTGAAGCCCCAGCGACCATCCCTAAAGCTTGGGGTAAGACCATGGCTTGGGCGTCGACTTTCAATAAGTTGACAACGACTGTGTAGCCTAAGTAACCAGCTGTTGATAAGACCAATGCTGTCGTCCCTTTTTTCCAATCTTCATTTTGCTCGGTACTATTAGCACTCTTATCACGTAAAGCTGTTAACACAGCACCTACAACTAAAATGACTAAAGCTAATGAACCTAATGATAATTGGCGCGTCGTTGTCCACTCGTGAAATAAGAAGATCCCTGCTAAGGCGTTAGTCACCAATTGCGCCCCCGTTGAGATCGGCACGGTCTTGGAGATACCAACTGCTTTCATTGCGTGGAACTGTTGATTTTGGCCTAAACTCCAGAATAAACCTGATAAGATGCCGGCTACCCAAAGTTGCCAATTATTATTTGCTAAAAAGTTGCCTGGAGCGACTACTGTCATTGCGATCGCAAAGAGCAAAGCCCCCCAAGTCATCCCCAAGGTTTGTTGGTTAGCATTACCACCCAACTTACCACTGATCAATCCAATACTTCCCCATGCTAAAGCGGGGATCAAGGCTATCCACATAATCAATTCCCTCGTTTCTCTTCAATTCTTTTCTCAATAATTCTCATCAAGATAATATTTTAGCAGTTTTATGCAAACCATTACAAGAAGAATTTTAGGTTAATTCTTTCATTTTATTTCATATGAAAACTTTTTTCACGTACTTTTTTCACAAATTCCCCACCACTATCGCTACTATATTTTGCCACAATAGCAATTTATTTTATGTGAATAAAATAAATATTTTTTAAGAAATTCACAATAATTGAAAACAATTTTTCTATTTTCATAACTTCAAACTTACCCAACGATATCTTTAATATTTGCTAAAATTCCCTTGAAAAATTGACGCTTGACCGCTAACTGGTTTAGAATTAAGTGATATGCCAACTACTTTGAAAGGACGGTTTGCACCTGTGAACTGGACAAAATTACGAAATTTTATCAATACACGGTGGGGCTTTTTTGCACTTGTTTCGTGCTTGTTTTGGTTAAAAACGATCCTAGTTTATTTGATCGATTTTCACCTTGGTGTCCACGGGATCTATCAGTATCTTATCTTATTGATAAATCCGATCGCGACGACACTATTGCTCTTTAGCATTGCACTTTACGTCCGTAAAACGATCCCTGCCTATCTATGTCTATTGTTACTTTACATAGCTAATACGGCATTTTTATTGATCAGCGTTATTTATTACCGCGAATTTACTGACTTTATGACTATGAACGTGATCTTTGGGTATTCTTCGGTCTCACAAGGACTAAGTGGGAGCTCGTTTTCACTTTTAAAACCCCAAGACCTTTTGATCATTATTGATGTAGTGGTCATCTTACTACTACTCTTGACTCGTCAGATCAAGCTCGACAAGCATTATATCCCTAAGAATCAAGCCGTAGCCATGACATCTTTTTCCCTAATGTTTCTACTATTGAATATCACATTAGGTGAGATCGATCGTCCGCAATTACTGACGCGAACCTTTGACCGCAACTATTTAGTCAAATATTTAGGGATCGATGCCTTTACCGTATACGACGGGCTAAAAACAGCCAAGACCAGTCAAACACGGTCTAAGGCTACTGGGGCTGATTTAAATAAGATCATTGATTTTACCCAAGCTAACTATGCTGCTCCGGACCAAAAGATGTTTGGGATCGCTAAAAATAAAAACATCATCGTCATCCACCTTGAAAGTTTCCAACAATTCTTGATCGACTATAAATTAAATGGACAAGAAGTCACGCCGTTTTTAAATAGCCTTTATCACGGTAAAGAGACGTTCTCGTTTGCTAATTTCTTTAATCAAGTCGGACAAGGAAAGACCTCTGATGCAGAAACGATGCTTGAGACTGGCGCATATGGTTTGCCTCAAGGTTCGATGTTTTCGACTTTAGGAACAGATAATACCTTCGAAGCTATGCCAGCGATCTTAAATCAAAGTCAAAACTATTCTTCAGCTGTTTTTCACGGTAACTCAGGCTCATTTTGGAATCGAGATAAAGTCTACAAAAACTTTGGCTACCAATACTTCTTTGATGCCAGTTACTACGACCAAAATGCCAATAACTTAAGTGAATATGGTCTTAAAGATAAGTTGTTGTTCCATGATTCAGTTAAGTACTTAGAAAAGTTACAACAACCATTTTATGCTAAATTCATCACGGTCTCTAATCACTTCCCGTTTAGTTTAGATGACCAAAACAAAAGCTTTGAAGCAGCTAATACAGGTGATAGTTCAGTCGATAATTACTTTGTTACGGCCCACTACCTAGATCAAGCCGTTAAAGAATTCTTTGATTATCTCAAAGCTTCTGGACTTTATGATGATTCAGTGATCGTACTTTATGGCGATCATTACGGGATATCTAACTCACGAAATTTGAAGTTAGCTTCCCTTTTAGGAAAATCTTCCTCGACTTGGAGCGACTTTTACAATGTTCAAATGCAACGTGTTCCATTTATGATCCACATCCCAGGGCAAGAAAATGGTGGGATCTTTGAACAATACGGGGGTGAGATCGACGTCATGCCGACGTTACTTCACCTAGCAGGGATCGATTCGAAAAAATATCTTTTATTTGGTTCAGATCTCTTCTCCAAAGATCATGATCAAACTGTTGCTTTTAGAAATGAGAATTTCATCACACCAAAATACACCGTTGTTGGTAGTACGATCTACGAAAACAGCACCGGTAATGTGGTAACTCATCCGTCTAAAAAAGTACAGGCTCAATTAAAAGTAGCACAAGAGCATGTTAACTCGGCGCTTTCACTCTCGGACTCGCTCAACAATAAGAATCTCTTGCGCTTCTATGTGCCAACTGGTTTTACACCCGTTGATCCAAAAGATTTCAACTATAAAAACCAAGTTGAGCAATTAGATAAGATCCAGGCTACACTCAAGAGTCGTTCAACTAGTCTATGGTCTAAAAATAATAACCACTCCACCGCTGATAAATATCACTCTGATGCTCCAGAGCTTAAACAAAGTGATAGTGGCGAAAATACTAACGAACAATCACCTACCGTCGAATCCACTTTAGAAGATACACAATAACAAAAAGCCCTCATCGAATATTTTCGATGAGGGCTTTACTTATGGAGATGGCGGGAGTCGAACCCGCGTCCAAGCATATCGTAACTCAAGTCTCTACGCTCATAGTCATACTATTTGAATTTCATCGTTGATCACGCCGAATGACAGGGCCAACACCAACGACTAGCCTAAAAGTCTCTTCTCAGCATTTCAGGCTAAAACACTGAGCGTAGTCTGCTAATATAGGACCCGCAACTGACACACAGACGATATCAGACGGATCTACGCAGTGCTGACTAGGCAGCTAAAGCGTAAGAGTTGTTATTATTTTTTGCAGTTATAATTTAAACTGAGCGTTTTATAGTAGTCGCAACCTACTAAGCGCAACTCAAGCCCGACCTATACCTGTCGAATCCTAAACATCCCCAAGTTGACTACTGAGTTATTGTAGCACACCTTTTTTAGAAAAGCAAAAAAGTGATTTTTTTAATTGACAACTAATTTTTAGTATAGTACAATTCACTCATAATCAATTCGGAAAGGAAGAGAACTATGAATAAAACAGTTATGCAACTCAAAAATATTCGTTGGCAAAGCCAGCACTAGGTTGCTTCTGTGTGCACAGATGCGACCGTACGTAACGTATCGTTCGTATCTGTGCTGGTTCTCTTAGATCGACTTGCATGGATCAACTACCATGCGGGTCTTGTTAAAAAGCACTTCCCGCGCTCAGTGGGAAGTGCTTTTTTCTTACCGCATATAGATACGAACGTAAAAAATCAAAAGGAGGAATTTACTTATGAAACGCTTAATCAGCACAATTGTAGTTTTATTTTTATTTTTGATCTTTGCATTTTTCCGCTCAACTGATCAAGCCAAAAAAAACCAGACCCCAACTGTTGGGATCTTACAATTAACATCACATCCCGCTTTAGATGAGATCCATCGCGGGATCATTGCCGCTTTAAAAGAAGAAGGCTTTATCGCAGGAAAAAACATCAAGATCGATTTCCAAAATGCCCAAAATGATCAAAGTAACCTCAAATCCATGAGTCAACGCTTTGAAAATGAAGATGCTGCGGTCATGATCGGGATCGCTACCCCAGCCGCCCAATCATTAGCTAATACGACTAAAACGACTCCCATCGTTATGGGAGCGATCAGTGATCCGATCGGAGCTGGTCTAGTTAAAGACCTCAAACACCCCGGTGGTAATATCACGGGTGTTCAGCACAGAGAACCGATCGCCCGCCAACTTCAATTGATCAAAACGATCATCCCTAATTTAAAGACGATCGGTGTTTTACACACTTCAAGCGATGATTCATCAGCGGCTGAAGTCAAAGAATTTTCAAAACTAGCTCAAAAAGCGGGACTTACAGTAAAAGAATATACGATCACTTCGACTAATGACATCCAACAAGTCTCCGCTACAATGGCTAGCAATGTTCAAGCGATCTATATTCCAAATGACAATACTGTGGCCTCAGGATTTCAAACGGTCCTCAAAAATGCTAACCAAAATAAGATCCCGATCTTTCCTTCAACTTCTGAAATGACACGTCAAGGCGGATTGGCCACTGTCAGTGTTAGCCAGTATGAACTTGGTAAAATGACAGGCAAGATGACAGCTGCGATCTTAAAAGGAAAAGATCCAGCCGACATGGAAATCGAATATCCAACCCAAGGAACTACCTATCTCAATCAAAAACAGGCTCAACAACTAGGGATCGATCTTCCTAATGAACTAGTTACACAGATCAGTAAAAAAGGAGTTGTTATCAAATGAATCTAATCGTATCAGCAATTGGGCAAGGATTGCTCTGGGGTATCCTTGGTCTAGGTCTTTACTTGACCTTTAGGATCTTAAAATTCCCCGATATGACAGTTGAAGGGACCTTTCCCTTTGGCGCCTGTGTTTGTGTTTCTTTGATCACCCAAGGAACATCACCTTTTATCGCAACTTTAGCTTCCTTTGGGGCGGGACTTTTGACTGGATTTTTGACCGGGATCTTATACACCAAAGGAAAGATCCCCGTATTATTAGCTGGGATCTTGGTCATGACAGGTATCTACTCGATCAACCTTCGTGTTCTGGGGAAAGCAACTGTTGGCTTACTCAACCAAAATACTTTGCTCAACACTGGGATATTACGTGAACTACCGAACAGTTTTCCATCGGTGACCCTAGGCTTGATCTTACTTACACTTTTGATCTTACTGCTAGCTCTCTTTTTAAATACCGATCTGGGGCAAGCTTTTATCGCAACTGGTGATAACAAACTGATGGCCCGCTCGTTAGGGATCAATACAGACAACATGGAGATCTTAGGCTTAATGATCTCTAACGGCTTGATCGGTCTTTGCGGTGGATTGATCGCCCAAAATGACGGTTATGCCGATGTCAATATGGGGGTCGGTACGATCGTTATTGGTCTAGCTGCGATCATTATCGGTGAAGTTGCCTTTGGTGAACTCAGTTTGACTGCTCGATTAGTTGCTGTTATCTTAGGCAGCATCTTCTATCGTTTCGTCTTACTCATCGTTTTAAAACTTGGATTTAGCACCAACGATTTCAAATTGCTCTCATCTTTGATCTTAGCATTATGCCTAATGCTGCCAGTCTTAGAGAAGAAATTCAATTTCAGCAAAACACTGAAGAAAGGAGTCCAAAAGCCATGACACTCGAATTAAAAAATATCACGACCGTGGTCAATCCCGGAACAACTGAAGAAAAAAAGATCTTAAAAGATCTTTCACTTACGATCGAGGCTGGTGATTTTATCACACTTCTAGGTACAAATGGTGCTGGAAAATCAACTCTTTTAAATGTGATCAATGGTTCGCTCAAACCATCTAGTGGACAGGTCCTTTTAGACGGGATCGATCTGACCACACTATCAGAAGTCAAACGTGCCTCATATATCGCTCAAGTCTTTCAAGATCCTAAAATGGGCACCGCTCCTCGAATGACAGTTGCTGAAAATCTTTTACTAGCATTAAAACGTGGACAAAAACGCACTTTGCGTCCTCGGCGCTTACAAACCCATCTACCTCAATTCAAAGAATTGACGGCTAAACTCCCTAATAATTTATCAAAGCGATTACACACTTTCACAGGTGATCTTTCTGGGGGACAACGGCAGACATTGAGCTTTTTGATGGCTACGATCGCGCGCCCAGATATCCTGCTCTTAGACGAACACACTGCTGCCCTTGATCCTAATACGAGTGCTGAGTTATTAAAGCTGACCGATGAAGTGATCACTGAAAAGAAGCTGACCTGTTTAATGATCACTCATCGCCTTCAAGATGCTTTACGCTATGGCAATCGTATCATCATCTTAAATGATGGGCAGATAGTCTTCGATACTCGTAACAAAAAGGATCTAACTGAAGAACAGATCCTGACTTACTTTGCTAATTAAAAAAAGAGGCGCTAGAAATTTTCTAGCGCCTTTTTTATATTCTTATAATAAAAAAATTTGTTTCAACGATCGCACCCGGCCTGCTTAAAAGCCTAATGCAAGCTGAAACAACTATCCTACTATTTAGTTGTCGTATCCACCGTCAAACGAACTTGATGGATCGCATCTTCCAAGCTTTTTAAAGGTGCTTCAAGTGTTACATGGTAAAAGCTTTGCAATCCTTCTTTTTTAAATGAAACTAGACCAGCTTCGCGCAAGATCTTTAGATGATGTGAAACTGCCGGTTGGGTGATGGCCATCATTTTGGTGATCTCAGTAACAGTCATTCCTTCACGGAGTCGTTCACATAATAAAAGAATTATCTTTTGCCGATTGCGGTCAGCTAAGGCATTTACAGTTTCAAATTCATTAGCAAATCCTTCTAACGCTCTGCGTTGTTCTGTCGTCAACTGTATCGTTGGCATGAGTACCACTCTCCTTTCTTGAGACACTATCCTCTAAAATAAGGATAACATTAAATAGCACCCATCGCAAACGCTTCCACTTAAAAATAAAATATTTTTATTCTTATAGATAAAAATAGATCGAACAAAACATCAAAGCCGAGCCTAAGATCACCAGCAAATGCCAATAAATATGAACATACTTCAGCTTTAAACTATAAACGACCGCGCCTAGGGTAAAGGCAATGCCTCCCGCTAATAGTAATAGTAACCCGGGAAAACCTAATACCTGAAATAGTGGTTTAAAACCTAATACACACAGCCACCCTGCTAGGACACAGATCATAGTCTCAACGATCTGATGCCTAGGTTCAGCTAAGGCATGATACAAGACCCCAAAGAGCATCAAGAAGGCTACTGCGATCCATAAGCTCCAACCAAACTTGCCCCCGATCCCGATCAAGCAATATGGCATATATGTACCAGCGATCAATAAATAAATACTGGCATGATCAAATGCTTGGAATAACCGACGTGCTTTGGTGAAATATAAACAATGAAATAAAGTCGAAGCTAAGTACAGACTCAATAAACACAAGCCGTAGATTAGATATGCTGTAAAACTGACAATATTTTGCGTTGCGATCCCTTTTAAGATCAATAAGACTAATAACCAAATACTTAGCCCTACCCCGATACCATGTGTGATCGCACTCCATACTTCATTTGTGATCTGTTCACGTCGATCCATATCTGACACCACCTTCTAAAATCTAGTTTCAGTCTACACCTATTAAATATATAAGTCAATTATATATAGACTTTTAGTCTAGTTTAAAAGTTTTTAAAGATCAATAAATCTTAGCATAATATGTTATAATACACTTAAACTAGATAAAAGGACGAGCGCGATGGAGAAATTAAACATCCAAAAGCAATTAGATAGTTTCACGAATAAACGATTGCCCTATTGGGAAGATTTTCCTGATTTCGAACTATATATGGATCAATTGGTCAATCTCGGTAATCGCTATTTGACTGGCTTTTTAGGGGCACCTTTGACGCCTTCAATGATCAACAGTTATGTCAAAAAAGGCCTCATGTCACGTCCCGTTAAGAAAAAGTACAATGCAACTCACTTAGCCGAATTGCTGGTGATCAGCCTCCTAAAATCAGTCTATCCTTTAGAAACGATCAAAACTTACAATGAGCAATTATTACATGAATTTTCGATCAAGGAATCTTATAATAGTTTTGCTCAAATCTTCAATCAAGCACTTCAAAATGGCGGTTATGCCAAACCGTTAGCCACCAGTCTATCACTGAGCAAACTGACAAAACACGTGATCATCAATGCTGTGATCTACAAAATGGTCGGCGAACACCTATTGCAATACAAGAGTAAGCATGATCATATCTAAAAAAGGCCCTAGGAAATCTCCTAGGACCTTTTTGGTGATCTTTAGATTATTTAGCTTCTGGTGTACCGATCCAGTCGATAATCTCTTCAACTGTATCTGTGATAGCTTGTGTACCAGGTGCAAGAAGTTTACGAGGATCGTAACCTTTACCTTCTTTATCCTTGCCTTCTTCGATGTACTTACGTGTTGCTTCAGCAAATGCAATTTGGCATTCTGTATTGATGTTAAGCTTGGAAACACCCATTGAGATAGCTTTAACAACTTGTTCTTGAGGAATACCAGAACCACCGTGCAATACTAATGGCATATCTGGCATAGCGTCTGCCAATTCCTTCAAGCGGTCAAAGTTAAGACCCTTCCAGTTTGCTGGATATTGACCGTGGATGTTACCGATACCACATGCTAAGTAGTCAACGCCAAGTGCAGCGATTTGTTTTGCTTCTTCAACGTCTGCTAATTCACCAGCACCAACAACACCGTCTTCTTCACCACCGATAGAACCAACTTCAGCTTCAACAGAAATACCTTTAGCATGTGCTAATTCAACGATTTCTTTTGTCTTAGCCAAGTTTTCTTCGAATGGTAAGTCATGGCCATCAAACATAACTGATGAGAAACCTGCTTCGATACATTCCTTAGCAGCTTCGTAGTTACCATGGTCTAAGTGCATAACAACTGGAACAGTGATGTTCATTGCTTCCATTTCGCTTGCAACTAAGTCACGAACTAATTTGTAACCGCCCATGTACTTAGCAGCACCCATTGATACTTGGATCAATACAGGTACGTTCTTTTCTTGAGCGCCTTTAAGAATAGCACGTGTCCATTCCAAGTTATTTGTGTTAAAAGCACCTACTGCATAATGGCCCTTGCGAGCTGCAGAAAAAATTTCACTACCGTTTACGAATGACATAAAACAGCCTCCTAAAGATTTTACAGTAAATTACTCACTTTCGAGTACACATACATTTTAACATACTTGCTTAAGAAAACGTACTATTTTCCCAAGATTTTAATTAAAATTCATCAAGCTAGCGTA
Source organism: uncultured Lactobacillus sp. (assembly GCA_910587695.1). Lineage (GTDB taxonomy): Bacteria > Bacillota > Bacilli > Lactobacillales > Lactobacillaceae > Ligilactobacillus. Next base: position 20,792 of record CAJUNC010000019.1, on the reverse strand, counting down.
AAAATCCTTAGAAATCGTTGCGCCCTAATTCGGTGATCTTACCTTTTTTAGTATATACGATCCATTCCGCAATATTAGTGATATAATCGCCTGATCTTTCTAAGTGATTAGCGATCTGCAAGTAATCGATCCCCTCACCTGCAAATTTAGGATTCGTCTTGATCAAGCCCATCGCACGCTTTCTGACGTTCAAAAAGATCCTATCATTACCGGCATCCATTTCGGCGATCTCGATCGCTAATTTTTCATCCATTTCAGTGTATGCTTTCAAAATACTTGCTAGCATCTCCAAAACATTATCACCCATCTTAACGATCATCATATCGATCTCATCGTCACGACGCTCTTCTTTGAGTAATAACACATTTTTAGCGATACTTACAGCGTGATCAGCTAAACGTTCTAAATCAGAACTAGCTTTCAAGATCGAAATGATCTCACGAAGATCACCCGCTACTGGACTTTGCAGTGCAATGATCTGAGCTGTCTTTTTCTCTAAATATGTCTCATGATTGTTGATCACTTCATCGTGTTCGATGACCTCTTTAGCAGCTTGTTTGTCATCTTCTTTAAGTGACATGATCGCTTTTTCAAGCGCTGCCTTAACTTCAAGGCCCATTGTGATAAATTCCTGACGTAAAGCTTGGATCTGAGTATCAATGTGGCGTTGCATAAAATTCCTCCTTGTTCAATTAACCAAATCGACCGCTTAAATAGTCATCGGTCTCTTTTTTATTCGGATTAACAAAAATTTGTTTCGTCGGTCCCGTTTCGATCAAATTTCCATTCAAGAAAAATGAAGTCGTATCTGAGATCCGTGAAGCTTGTTGCATATTATGAGTCACGATAATACAAGTATAGTCATCTTTTAGTGTCAAAAGCATCTCTTCAACTTTATTACTTGAAACTGGATCAAGCGCACTCGTCGGTTCATCTAATAAGATAACTTCTGGTTTGACCGCAAGTACTCGGGCTATGCAGACCCGTTGTTGTTGCCCACCTGATAAGGCTAAAGCACTCTTATGCAAGTCATCTTTAACATCATCCCACACGGCTGCTTGCTTCAAACTTGTTTCGACCCGCTCATCTAACAATTGTTTATCTTTGACTCCAGCGATCCGTAAACCATAGACAACATTTTCATAGATCGAAAATGGAAAGGGGTTGGGCTGTTGAAAGACCATACCTACTTTTTTGCGCAATTCGACCGTATCTGTCTTAGGACTGTAGATATCTTGACCGTCTAATTTGATCGCTCCTGTAATTTTAACATTATCGATCAAATCATTCATCCGATTCAAACATCTCAGATAAGTTGACTTCCCACAACCTGAAGGTCCGATCAGCGCATGGATACCAGATTTAGGAAAATCTAGATCGATCCCTTTTAAAGCTTCTTTTTGTCCATAGTACAAATGAACATTTTGACTAGTAATAATTTTTTCTTTTTCCATGATAAACCTCGTCCTAACCAAAATTCCCTGAGATATAATCTTCAGTTGCTTGTATCCGTGGATTGGTAAAGATATTTTTTGTCTTATCGTATTCGATCACATGCCCCATGTGGAAAAAGGCTGTATAGTCACTTGCCCGTGAAGCTTGTTGCATGTTATGGGTCACGATGATGATCGTATATTTTTTCTTTAATTCAAGCATCGTTTCTTCAACTTTTAAAGTTGAGATCGGATCAAGCGCACTACAAGGTTCATCCATCAATAAGATATCAGGCCCCATTGCGATCGCTCGGGCAATACAAAGTCGTTGTTGTTGTCCTCCAGATAAAGCCAAAGCGCTCTTATTTAGGTCATCTTTGACTTCATCCCAAAGTGCAGCCCCACGCAAACTCTTTTCTACGATCTCATCTAATTTTTGCTTATCTTTGATCCCATTTTCCTTGAGTGCAAACGTGATATTTTCTTTGATCGATTTAGAAAATGGATTAGGCCGTTGAAAAACCATTCCGATCTGTTTACGCATCTCATAGAGGTTGATCTTTTTGGAGTTGATATCGATCCCGCGATACATGATCTCGCCCGTCACTGTCGCTACGTCATCATTCATACGATTCAAAGAACGCAAGAACGTCGATTTTCCAGATCCGGATGCCCCAACTAAGGCTGTGATCTTATAGCGCTCAAATTGAAGGTTGCCATCAAAAAAAGCGTGTTTGTTACCATAATAAACTTGCAGATCATGGGTCGAGAGTGCAACTTCTTGAACTTTTGGATCAAATTTTAAGATCGATGTCTCATTTAAATCATATTTACCTACATTCATTGTCATCTTCCTCATCTATTTACTTGCAGTCAAGCGTTTATACAAGCGATTGCCCAAATAACGCGCTGATAAATTAAAGATCAAGACCGCCACGATCAAAACAGCTGACGCACCAGCTGAGATCTGTTCAGCATCTGGCATGATCCCTTCGGAGTTGATCTTCCAGATGTGCACCGCCAAAGTTTCCGCTGGTCGGAAAAGGTTGAGCGGACTTGATTCACTAAATGGATTCCAATTCATAAAATCGATATTAGTTGCACTTTGACCAGCAGTATAGATCAAAGCAGCCGCTTCACCAAAAACACGGCCGGCACAAAGAACGATCCCAGTAATGATCCCTGGTAAAGCTTCAGGCAAAATGATCTTTATGACCGTATGCCATTTGGATAACCCTAAAGCCAAGCCAGCTTCACGTTGCAATTTAGGAACGTTATTTAATGAATCTTCAACATTACGCGTCAATAATGGTAAGTTGAAAAATGTTAAGGCGATCGCACCCGAGATGATCGAAAAGCCCATCTTGAATTGGACCACAAAAAGTAAGAAGCCAAACAACCCGACAACAACTGACGGTAAAGAACTCAAAACTTCGATCGCCATTCTCACAGTTTCGGTCGCACGATTCTTAGGTGCATATTCAGCTAGATAGATCCCAGCACCTAAAGAAAGTGGAAATGAGATCAATAATGTCAAGACCAATAGATAAAAGGAGTTGAACAACTGGATCCCGATCCCGCCACCAGCAGTAAAGGAACGTGAAGGTGTCGTCAAGAAATGCCACGAAACATGTGGTAGACCATTTAACAAGATCCGTCCGATCAAAAAGGCTAAGATCAAAACTACGATCCCAGCGATCAATTTGATCACACCTAAAGCAAGTTTATTTACTTTTTTCGTATTCATAGATTACATCTTTCCTTTCCGACTGATAAAGCGCACTGCAATGTTGAAGATAAGTGACATCAACAAGAGGACTAATGCTAATGACCATAAAGCATTATTGGAGACAGTTCCCATGACCGTATTACCGATCCCCATCGTCAAGACACTGGTCAAGGTCGAAGCAGGAGCCAATAAACTTTCTGGTAACAAGGTCGCATTACCGATAACCATTTGGACGGCTAAAGCCTCACCAAAAGCTCGTGCCATCCCAAAGACGATCGCAGTCATGATCCCAGGCAAAGCCGCACGTAATAAAACGCGATAGATCGTTTGCCATTCAGTTGCCCCTAAAGCTAAAGAAGCTGATTTGTAATACTTAGGTACAGCACGCAAACTGTCGACTGTCATCGAAGTGATCGTTGGCAAGACCATCACAAAGAGCACAAACGAACCAGATAAGATACCGTAACCTGAACCACCAAAATGATCACGCACAAAAGGAACAACGACCGTCAATCCGATAAAACCGTAAACAACCGACGGGATCCCAACTAATAATTCGATGACACTTTGCATGAACTTTTGACTTCGTTTAGACGAAAGTTCTGTCATGTAAAGAGCTGTCCCGATCGCAAATGGGGTCGCAAACAGCGCAGCCAATAAGGTCACCCCAAAAGACCCTAAGATCATTGGCAAAGCCCCAACTAGTGGCCGGCCATTTGATCCATTAGCTCCAGGATTCCATTCACTTCCCGTTAAAAATTCCACTAAGCTAGCTTTATTTTGCGTAAAAGTCGCGATCCCCTTCGAAGCAACAAATAAAAAGATCGCTAACACAACTCCGACGATCAAGAAAATACTGGCATAACTCAGTGTTTTACCAACGAAATCTTGACGCGTCTCCTTGGACGGCTTTAAAATTTTTTCTCTAATTGGATCCATCTTGTTTCACCTCATCTGTGATAATTGGTGTTACTTGGTTATTAGCATCTTTTTGTACTTTCATCTCATTGATCGGAATGTAACCTAATGCTGTCACCAAATTCTTTTGCACGACATCTGAGTACATATAATCTAAAAACTGTTTTGTCATTTTATCCGGTTTGCCCTTAGTATACATATGTTCGTACGCCCAGATCTTCCAAGAATTATCTTTGACATTTTTAGCAGTTGGTTTGACCCCGTCCACTTTTAGCGCCGTCATATCCTTATTGATATATGAAAATGATAAATAACTGATCGCTCCAGGAGTACTTGCGACCATCCGTTGCACAGTTCCATTTGATTCTTGTTCTTGAGATTTCAACATTTTGTGTCCCTGCATCACGTTATTCTCAAAAGCAACACGTGTCCCACTACCTTGGGCACGATTGATGACCATGATTTTTTGATCTTTCCCCCCTAATTGTTTCCAGTTCGTATATTTACCGGTAAAGATGCCACGTAATTGCGACATTGTTACTTGTTTTACGCCGCTATCTTTATTGACAACTGGCGCTAGCCCTAAAACTGCTACAGTATGATCGACTAGTTCTTTAGGTTTGATCCCGGGTAATTCCCGAGCAAATACATCTGAATTACCGATCGTGACTGCCCCGGCTTGAACTTGACTCAAACCTGTACCTGAACCGCCACCTTGGACTGTGATACTTACATCACTGTGATCACGTTGATATTCTTCAGCTGCCATTTCTACCATTGGCTGCAAGGCTGTTGAACCAACGATCGTAATATTTTGTTTATCACTCTTTTGTCCTGCACAGCCCGCAAGAAAAAGAACTGCCATAAAGAGCATCACAAAACTAACAATTGCTTTTTTCATCCTAATTTCTCCTAAAATATTAGAGTTAATTACACCTTTAATTCTATGCCTTTTTTGTAAAAACATGTAGGTCGTTATGTAAAGATTATGTAAAAAAATAATAGTATTCAACACATAGATCGCACTATAAAAAACACCTCGATCACAAAAAAATAGTGTCTAGAAGAGCACTCCTCTAAACACTATTTTGCCTAACAATTATCAGATGTTAACATGATACTCTCAAACGGTCCAAATTCTTTACCATTAGCCTTAGTCATCATTGCCCGCAGATTCCATTCATCATGAAATTGTTGTAATTTATCAGCATAAAATTCATTTGGTTTTTCACTGGCATTCAACAGATAGACTACCTCGCGCCCAGCTTGATAACGCCCGACTCCAAAGAAACCTTCACCAGCTAACAAAGTCAATTCTCCTTTGGTCAAAACAGGTTCAGCTTGACGTTTAGCCGTCAATGAGCGCACATGTTCCAAAAGATCGTGATCTTCACGTCCCCAAGGATAAAAGCGTCTATTATCTGGATCAGTTCCACCAGGCAAACCAGCCTCATCACCATAATAGATACATGGTACCCCTGGGAACATGAAAAGTAGTTCAAAAGCGCGTTTTACTTTGGTCATATCGCCACCCAAAGCGGTCAAGACCCGCTTTGTATCATGAGTCCCGATATTATTGAGCGAATTTAGATAAAAGTCCAGTGGATAATTTTCCCGTAATTTCATCATCTCTTTAGCGATCGTCTCAGCAGAACGTTTTTGCTCCAACAGATCTAAGATCGCTTCGCGCAAAGGATAGTTCATGACACCATCTAACTCGTCTCCCTTGACATAGTGGCGACGTTGACTATAAGCAACTTTATTAGAAGCATCTTCCCAAACTTCACCTAACAACAAGCGATCACGATAACCGTCTAAATTCTTACGGATCTTAGCAATAAATGGATCAGGTAACTCATCGGCGACATCTAATCGCCAACCATCGACGCCTAATTGATTCCATTTAGCTAAAACACTGTTTTTTTCACCGTAGATGAACTGTTGAAATTGGGGATTGTTCTTATCTACAACTGGGAGATCTACATTGCCCCACCAACAACGGTACTTGTCAGGATAGCGTTCAAAACTAAACCACGGATAATACTCACTATTCTTATCTTGCGCAGCTCCAACGTGTTCACCGTAGTTGCCGTTAAAGTTAAAATACTTACTGTTACGCCCCACATGTGAGAAGACTCCATCTAAGATCAAATGGATCCCAGCTTTATGCAACTTAGTCAATAATTCTTTAAATACTTTTTCATTGCCCAACATCGGATCTATCTTGAAATAATCACTAGTATCATAGCGGTGATTACTTGTAGCTTCAAAGATCGGATTTAAATAAATGATCGAGATACCTAATTTTTTTAGATACGGGATCTTTTTGATGATCCCTTTGAGATTTCCACCATAGAAATCCCAGCGGGCAATACTGCCGTCGTGATTTCTAATGTACATCGGATCATCTTGGATCGTTGCATAGATAAAGGTATCCCGCTTTTTACCTTCGATATAACCATCTAGATTTCCGTTATAAAAACGGTCCGGAAAGATCTGATAACAGATCCCATTTTGATACCATTCAGGTGCATTGACCGTTTTGTCATAGCAAGTCAGTTGGTAAGAATTATTTTCCAATATTTCGCTACTTTCAGTCAACTGTCCCTGTCCACCGCCATTAGCACAGTAATAGCGCACAAGTTCATGTTCATTTTGCCGGATCACCAGTTTGAAATAATAGAAATACAATCCGCTTTTTTGCGGGATGTAAGTTGCATAATAACGCCCTGAACTCTTATTTTCCATTCCGACGATCTCCGGGATCAACTTTCCATCGGCGTAGACGTAAAGTTCAACACTGGTAACATCAACGTCATAAGCCTCAAGCATGAATTCTACTGGTCGATCGACTTTGATAGCTCCAAACGGTTTTTTATACTTTTCTTGCCACGAATCAAAGTGGATATACATCTTTTGCTTTTCCCTTCATTTCATTTGAGTTTGGTTTGATATCCCAAATCTCTTTAGCATATTTTTCAACTGTATCATCAGCTGAGAAATAGCCTGCATTGGCAATATTTACCAAACACATCTTGTTCCAGTTTTGCTTATCTTTGTAAGCTTCACTGACAGCTTCTTGAGCTTGGACATAGGAAGCAAAATCACGTAAAACAAAGTATTCATCATTGACCCGCAATAAGGAATCATAGATCTCATGTCCTTCAACTTCAATATTTGGGATCGTCCCATCAACGAAAGCATCCAAGACACGTTTGATGACCGGATCACTATTGTAGTATTCGGTAGCATGGTAGTGATGATTCTTCTCATATTCTAAAACTTCATCTTTTGTCAAACCAAAGATAAAGATGTTATCTTCACCAACATAGTCTTTGATCTCAATGTTAGCTCCATCTAAGGTCGCTACTGTCAAAGCACCATTCAACATCAATTTCATATTAGAGGTCCCTGAGGCTTCCTTAGTTGCAGTTGAGATCTGCTCGCCAACATCAGCAGCTGGAATGATCTTTTCTGCCAATGAAACACCGTAGTTTTCCAAGAAGACGACCTTTAACTTGTCATTGATCGTCTTATCATTATTGATCATATTGGCAACTTCATTGATACACTTGATGATCGCTTTAGCGTAGTGGTAACTTGGTGCAGCTTTAGCTCCAAAAATAAATACCCGTGGTTCAACATCGCGATTTGGATCATCTTTAAGATCTAGATACAATTTAACGATGTGTAACAAGTTGAGTAATTGCCGTTTGTAGGCATGAAGTCGCTTGATCTGAACATCAAAGATCGCATGTGGGGAAACTTCGATCCCTGTATCTTCCTTGATAAAGGTTGCTAGCTTTTTCTTATTATCCAGTTTAGCTTTACCGATCTTTTCTAGTAACTTCTTATCGCCAACATGATTTTTTAGCTCATGTAATTTCTTAGCATCAAACCGCCAAGCCGTTCCGATAGCTCGATCGATCGTCTTAGATAGTTCAGGGTTTGCTACTTGGAGCCAACGCCGAACTGTGATCCCATTTGTCTTATTATTGAAACGTTCAGGGTACAATTCGTAGAAATCACGTAAAACATCATTCTCCAACAGCTCTGTATGCAACTTAGCTACACCATTAGTGCTATGTGAACCAATAATTGCTAAATGAGCCATCTTGACCATGCCGTCTTTGATGATCCGTGTCCGTTCGATGAAGTCATGATCTTTTTTACCTTCAAGTTCTAAAGCATAGCGACGATCGATCTCTTGAATGATCTGCAAGATACGTGGTTGTACTGTTGCTAACATTTCAACAGGCCATTTTTCCAAAGCTTCAGCCATGATCGTGTGATTAGTATAACTCATCGTCTTGACTGTTTGTTGCCAAGCTTCATCCCAATCCATATGCTCTTTATCGAGCAAGATCCGCATAAATTCAGCCACACACATAGCTGGGTGTGTATCATTGATATGGATCGCAATATGTTCACTGATCTCATTTAACGGACGATCATATTTCTTATAGTGCCGGATGATACTTTGGATCCCAGCTGATGTAAAGAAATATTCTTGCTTTAAGCGTAAAATACGTCCTTCATAGTTCGAATCATCAGGATAAAGCACTGAGGTCAGATCTTCGACCCGACGACGGTCCTCGATCGTTGGATATTTAACTTCTTCAGAAGCTGGGATCTGAGCATCCCAAAGCCGCATCGTATTAACGTGATCGTTGCGATAACCAACGATCCCCGTGTCATAAGGCACAGCCTTGATCACATCAGCCCCTTCATAGATCGCTTCTAAATATTTACCATTATCGATCAAGTGAACTTGACCACCCATCAAAACATCGACTGCCTTACTTTCACGTGCGACAGCCCAATTATTACCGTCAGTCAGCCATTCATTTGGTAACTCGATCTGGTAACCATCAACAAATTTTTGCTTGAACAAACCATATTTGTAGCGGATACCATTCCCATTACCCGGTAACCCATCTGAAGCTAAAGCGTCCATAAAGCAAGAAGCTAAACGGCCTAAGCCCCCATTTCCAAGTGCCATATCAACTTCAGACTCCGAGATCTTATCCAAGCTGAGTCCCATTTGCTTTAAGCCCTTATCGACCACATCATACCAACCCATGTTCAAAAGATTGTTCTTTAATAACCGACCTGGTAAAAATTCGATCGAAAAATAATAAACTTGCTTTTGGTCATTTTTGACATAACTCTTCCATGTATTGCGCCAAATTTCGGAGTAACCGGATTTGACCACTGAGACTAAAGTCTGATACAACTCGATCGGAGCAGCATCTTTGACATCCAAAGCAAACTTCTCTGCCAACCGCTTCTTAAACTCGCGTACAAAACGCTCCTGTGTGATTTTCATTAAGTATCCTCCCTTATAAACCGATAGCTGACAAACTCCTTATGACTATCTTAAAATCTGTGTATACAAATCTAAATAATTTTGACTTGCACTATCCCAACTAAAATCTGATTCCATTGCAATACGCATCATCTTTTGCCAAACCTTTTGTTGATCATTGTAAACGCTAAGCGCCAACTTGATCTCTTCCATCATCCAAAATGAAGAGAATTCCTCAAAACCAAAGCCGGTCCCGATCTGTTCAATTGGATTGTAAGCCCACACACTATCACGTAACCCACCGATCTGGTGAACGATCGGCAAAGTACCGTAGCGCATAGAGATCAATTGTGATAATCCACAAGGTTCAAAAGCAGATGGCATCAAGAACATGTCACAGCCAGCATAGATCTGCTGAGCTAAATTAACATCAAAGTCGATGCTGACGCTACATTTATCTGGATAACGTCCCGCAAAATAAGTAAAGTCATGCTCAAAATTCTCATATCCGGTGCCCAATAAGACAAATTGGACGTCAAATTGCATCAAATTTGCCATCTCTTGGACCACTAACTGAAAGCCCTTTTGATAGGTCAAACGACTGACGACCCCGATCAACGGAACATCTTTTCTGACTGGCAAACCAAATTTCTTTTGCAAAGCTACCTTATTTTTAGCTTTGCCCTTTAAATTCTTATGATCGAATTTATACGGTAATGCTTTATCAGTCTTAGGATCAAATGTATCATAATCGATCCCGTTCAAGATACCTGAAAGCTTGTAATCGACCATCCGTAAAACTTCATCTAAGCCACATCCAAATTCAGGCGTCTGGATCTCAGCAGCATAAGTAGGACTGACTGTATTGACCCGATCGGCGTAAAAAATACCGGCTTTCATAAAGTTCACAGCTGTACCCATTTGGATCGTTCCATCATCATAGCGTTTAGTCGACATGCCAAAGAGTTCAGGCAAGACTTCACGCCCGTACTGCCCTTGAAATTCAAGGTTATGGATCGTAAGCACAGTTGCAATGTGGCTGAAAGCTTCGATCCAACCGTATTTTTCCCGTAACAAGAAAGGAATAAAGGCAGTATGATAGTCATTGACATGTAAGATGTCAGGAATATAATTGATCCGCTCCATCAATTCGATCACGGCTTGTTGGAAAAAGGCAAAGCGTTCGCCATCATCATAATAGCCGTAAAGATCAGGACGATCAAAATAATACTTGTTATCTAAGAAATAATATTCAACACCGTCTAATTCTAAAACTTTGACACCACAATACTCATTGCGCCAACCAACAGCAACATAAAAATTAAAGAGATCAGTCAACTGTGACTGATATTTTTCTGGCATTTTTGTGTAAAAAGGTAAAACGACTTTAACTTCATTTCCCTTTTTAGCCATGCTCTTGGGTAACGCCCCAGCAACATCACCGAGGCCTCCCGTTTTAAAAAATGGTGCGCATTCCGCTGCGGTAAATAAGATCTTCACTAGTTTTCGCCCCCATAGATATCTGCCACAATATGACTATCCTTTGTGATCACAACTGGATTTTCAGGTGTCCCTTGAATGGTGACGCCAGCTTCTACTTCAACGTTTTTATCTAAGATCGCATATTGCAACTTAGCCCCGCGTCTGATCTGAGCATTACTCATGATCACAGAATCTTTGACACGAGCACCCTCTTCGATCGTAGTCCGCCGCGAGATCAAACTGCGATCAACTTTACCTTTGATGACACAGCCAGTCGCAAACTGACTAGAGTTGACATCAGAAGAATCATAAAAGTGGGTCGCTACTTCGTTTTTAGTCCGAGTGATCACACGTTGACTGGAGAACAACAAAGTGTTGAAATGCTCTGGGTCAAGCATATCCATATTGGCGTCATAGTAGCTCTTGATGTCATAAATGTTGCTCAAGTAACCCGTATATTCGTAAGCACGTGTGTTGGTCCGTGTCATTTCACGGTTCAATAATTCTTGCACACTTGCTGGCACACCTGCATTTTGTCCTTTGTGTAAAAGATCGATCAACCAATCAGTTTTGACTAAAAAGATGCTCATCGATAAGTTGTAAAGGTCAGCAGTTTCATCAAGTTCGCTGAAAATATCCGTTTGCTTAACTCTATTATCGTCTTCGAGCGTCAAAATGCAATCATCAGGTGCTATTTTTTCTTTAGGTACCCGTTTAAAGACGACTGTTATCTTGCTATCACTGGCTTGATGAACATCCAAGATCGAACGTAAGTCAACATTACATAACATCTTATTGCCAAAGAAAACCGTATATTCTGACTTTGATTTCTTCAAAAAGCCGATCATATCGCTAAAATATGGCTTGCCTTCAGCTTTTTTACGTAAGATATCTTGATAAAAACCAAGATATTGGTAACTCCCGATGCTATCCAAGCCCCATTCACGACCGCCACCTAAATGATCAAAAACTGACTTAAAACGCCCTTCATTTAAGATCATATAAACTGTTCTGATATTGGCATTGACAGCACTTGATAATGCAAAGTCCATGATCCGATATTTACAATCAAAATAAAGTGTAGAGAGTGGGCGATTTGCCGTTAATGGCAATAACCCGTTATATTCATGCTCATTACCTAAAATCGCACACATCTTATTAGCCTTCATTAATTGTCACCCCTAATACTTCTGAATTGCCTACTACTGCGATCTCATCTGTTCCATCGATCACAGCACCATCACCAATAATTGCATTTTCACCGATGATCGCCCGGTTGATAATTACGTTTTTACCGATCGAAGCGCCCGTCATCACAACACTATCCTTCACGACTGAGCCTTCTTTGACTTGTACATTTGCTGCTAAAATACTGTGTTCGATCCTACCTGAGATAAAGCAACCATCCACGATCATTGAATTTTTTACGCGTGCAGTGTTAGTAATAAATTGTGGTGGTGCGATCGGATTTTTCGAATAGATCGGCCACGTTTTATCGCGCACATTCAGATCGCCTTCATTATCGATAAATTCCATATTCGTTGTCCATAAAGAATCGATCGTCCCAACATCTTTCCAGTAACCAGAGAAGTGATAAGCCTGCACATTATCCCCACTCTTAATGTAAAATGGAATAACATTTTTACCAAAATCATACATATCAACGTCTTTTTTGAAACTATTCAATAAAACATCGCGCAAACGAGTCCAAGTAAAGATATAGATCCCCATTGAAGCGTGATTACTCTTTGGCTTTTCTGGCTTTTCTTCAAATTCAATGATCCGATCATTTTCGTCGGTATTCATGATCCCAAAACGACTAGCCTCATCCCAAGGAACGTCGATCACGGCCACACTAAGAGCAGCATTGCTCTTAGTGTGTTTAGCTAGCATATCCTCATAATCCATCTTGTAGATGTGATCACCTGAGAGAACTAAAAGATACTCTGGATCCATTGAATCAATATAGTCGATATTTTGGTAGATAGCATGTGAGGTACCTTCAAACCACTTAGAACCCTCATTATTTGAATAAGGTTGCAAGATCGTGACCCCAGAATCCAAACGATCCAAGCCCCAACTGGCACCATTACCGATATGATTATTTAAAATAAGCGGTTGATACTGTGTTACGACCCCAATATTTTTGATCCCTGAATTGACACAGTTACTTAAAGTAAAATCGATGATACGGTACCGTCCCCCAAACGGTACAGCGGGTTTAGCGATATTTTGCGTTAATTTCCCTAGTCTGGTACCCTTACCACCAGCTAAGATCATTGCTAACATTTCGTTTTTCATTATTTTTTCGGACGCTTCTCCTGACGCCCTTTACCTCCCTTAGCTTGTTGTTTTTGCTTTTTAGTGACTGCTTTTGCTTTAACTTTCTTTGTTTTTTTAGGTTCGAGATATTTCTTGTTGACGTAACGTAAATTCACATCTTCTGGTTTTAAGATCACGACACCTAGAGCTGGAACGGTCAAGCTGATCACTTGATCATAGTTCTTAAAGACTTTTTCTTTAGTTTTAGCCAATGGATTATGCTTGGTCCAAGTCCCACCAAATTCTTCCATTTCAGTATTCCAAACTTCGCGATAACTTCCTGGATAAGGTACGCCGATCTCGAAGTTTTGCTGCTCGATCGTAGTGAGATTCATGACCACCACTAAGAAATCTTTCTTCCGCTTACCATGACGGATAAAACTCAAGATGGTCGCCGTTTTGTTATTAGCATCGATCACTTCTAAACTCTCTTCTTTATCCTCTAATTCCCATAGCGCGCGGTGTTCACGATAAAATTCATTGAGTTTAGCTGTAAAATACTGCATTTTCTTATTCAGTTCGTCATTTAAACTGTCCCAAGTCAAACCTTCGTAGTAGCGCCATTCGATGAATTGACCAAATTCGCCCCCCATAAAGAGTAATTTTTTCCCGGGGTGTGTTATTTGATAAGTGAGTAAATTTCTAAGTTGGGCAAATTGCTTGTAGCGATCTGCGCCCCACATTTTGTGCAATAGGCTCTTCTTACCATGAACGACTTCATCATGGGATAATGGCAAAATATAATTCTCCGATAAGCGATACATCCAAGAAAAGGTCAACATGTCTAAGTGATCTCCTCTAAAGAGTGGATCCATTTGATAAAAGTTCAAGACGTCATTCATCCAGCCCATATTCCACTTGTAGTCAAAGCCTAATGAATCTTCTTCTAACATGCCCGTCACTTTTGTCCCAGCTGAACTTTCTTCAGCGATCAAGATCACTTTAGGATGAGCAAACTTGACTTCTTTGTTCAGTTTGCGCAAAAAGTGCCAGCCCTCTAAGTTTCGGGTTCCACCATAAATATTTGGTTTCCAAGGACCTTCATCATAATCCAAATAGATCATATTGGAGACCGCATCGACCCGTAAACCATCCAAATGGAATTTTTCGATCCAGAAAAAGGCACTTGAAAGTAAGAAAGATTGAACTTCAGGTTTACCCAAGTCAAAGTTTTGCGAACCCCAACCGATATTTTTAGCTCGATCAGGATCTTCATATTCAAAAGTCGGAGTACCATCGTAATATGGTAAGGTATCATCATTGATACAAAAATGACCTGGGACCCAATCCACGATCACCCCAATATTTTCTTTATGACACGCATCAACGAACGCTTGAAATTCTTCAGGGGTCCCATAGGCTGAACTGACCGCAAAATACCCGATCAATTGATATCCCCAAGAAGCACCTAAAGGATGTTCCATCAAAGGCATAAATTCAACATGGGTGTAATTCATTTTCTTTAAGTATGGGATCAATTCTTTTGTCAGATCACCGATCGTATACAAAGTACCATCGGCATGTGACTTCCATGAACCCGGATGGATCTCATAAATGTTCATTGGACGTTCAAAGTAATTCGAACGTTTATGACGTCCGCGCCATAAACCATCATGCCATTTATATTCTGGAATATCGTAGATGATCGAAGCATCATTTGGACGCTCTTCAAAGCGAAAGGCGAAAGGATCGATCTTGTACACGACACGTCCATCATGTTGTTTGACTTTAAATTTGTACATTTGGCCACGTTTAGCATTTGGAGCCACCACACTCCAAATCCCATGATCTCCCAACTTCATTGGTAAGTCTTCTTCCCAATCATTAAACTCACCAACTAGCCAAATTTGTTGAGCTTTTGGGGCCCACACGCGAAAAACATATCCCGCTTTTGTAGCTGGATGTGCCCCCAAAAAAGCTTGAGCATGAAAATTTTCACCTCGGGCAAACGTTTCCATTTCCTGAGACAAATCAAAACCAGCGGTCATTTCTCTTTCCTCCTTATCAAAATAATTAACACATATCCTATATACATAATAACATATCAATGTAAAAAACATTAGAAATATACCCTGTATTTTTAACAAAAAAATATATAATATCCTGTTGATACATTTAAAAATATCCGTATTTTCACAAGGGTTTTCGTTTGATACTTACTTCTTCAAGGTGTATAATTAAATTTTAAGAATTAATTAAGTTTTTAGTTAACATTTTGCTAATATATAAAATATTAAAGATAAAATAAAAACCAGAGTTTTGAGGACCTTATCTCTTGACTCTGGTTTTTATATATAATTATGCAATATGATTTTCCCGCAAGATCGTATTTACGACTTCTTGCATTTCGGGTGTTTTGACCCATTCCTCAAAATGATCAAAATCTTCGGCTGGCATTTCAAAATTTTCGTTGATATATTTTTCGTACTTGATCAAACTACTTGAACGCGGGATATTCAGTTGTAAGATCCTGACATTCTCAATAAATCCCCGTACAGCAGCTAACTCAGCCCGACCGTTCTGTGGGATATTGGAGATCTCGTAATATTTAGTGCCATCTTTACGCGTGATCTCTTCGATCAAATTCAAAGTTTCATTACTTTTCATATAATGGCGTCCTCCTTTTTATCAAAAGTCCCATTCATTATACACAAAAACCGCTGTAGCTTCTAGTAAGACTACAGCGGTGGCATAAGAGAGAAAGAGAATTGATTAGAAGGTAATTAATCATACCTTACACTCTCACGATACACCTTTTTGAAAGCGGTGTCAAACTTTAACCCTCAAACTTTTAAATTTTTATTGTCCTTCAAAAAATCCCTACTCAAGTCAGCTTATCCATATTATAATAAATCTATAGTTCTAATGCTTTAGACTTCGCTAGTCTAAACGTTTTAGTAATAGATAAAGAAAGGATTCGCTATTTAAGCTAACGCAAATAGCCTGGCTACTATTCATGATCAATCGTACTCAATTTAAAGCAAGCCTTTACTTAGGATTCTTCATTTCGCTTATTCGTCTAGTTTTTTTACTCTTAGATCAAACAAAAGGCACTAAAGCTGAACTTCAAACTATGTTAGTATTGTTTCACACCAATGCTTGGTTTGTTCCGATCTTATTTGCCCTACTTTATTTTTTCATCGTAACTAGCTGTATCTACTTGGCATTTAGGATCGTAAATTACATAATCAATTTATTTAGATAAGATATCAAAAAAGCAGGTGTACACCTGCTTTTTTGACACTATTCTTCGATACCCATTTCCGCCTTAACGACATCTACGATCTGCATTACGTAGTCGTGTACCAATTCTTTAGTTGGCGCTTCTGCCATTACACGCAAGAGATCTTCTGTACCACTAGGCCGAACTAAGACGCGTCCTTCATTTCCCATTTGTTCTTCAACTTGGGCAATAACATCCTTGATAGCCTGATTTTCAAGGGCTAACTTCTTGTCTGTCACACAAACATTGACCAATTCTTGTGGGTAAGTCGTCACTTCAGCAGCCAACTCTGAAAGTGGCTTACCAGTTTGTTTGATCACATTCAATAATTGAAGTGCTGTCAACATCCCATCACCTGTCGTATTGAAATCCAAGAAGACTACGTGGCCTGATTGTTCACCACCAACATTGTAGCCACTCTTACGCATTTCTTCGACCACATAACGGTCACCGACCTTAGTCTTGACAGAATTCAATTCATGTTGTTCCATTGCCTTATATAGACCAATGTTACTCATGACAGTCGTTACGATCGTATCTTTCTTCAAGCGACCACGTTCACTCATATATTTTCCACAAATATACATGATCTTGTCACCATCAATGATATTTCCCAATTCATCGACTGCAATACAGCGATCGCCATCACCATCAAATGCCACCCCAACTTGAGCTTTAGTTTCCAAAACAAATTTAGCTAAAGCTTCAGGATGAGTAGATCCTACACCCGCATTGATATTTAGACCATCTGGACTTGTAGCCATCGTTTCAAATTCGGCTCCAAGGTCAGCAAACAAACGTGAAACTAAAGCACTAGTTGCACCATTAGCCCCATCAACTGCGATCCGCATCCCACTAAGGTCATCAGGGATCGTTTGCTCCAAGAATTGCGTATACTTCAATGCACCTTCACGATAATTATTCAAAGTTCCTAAGCCTTCAGCTGCTGGACGAGGTAAGATATCTTCATCTTTTTCAAGTAACGCTTCGATCTCTTCTTCTTGATCATCAGATAACTTATAACCATCGCCCCCGAAAAACTTGATCCCATTATCTTGCACTGGATTATGCGAAGCAGAGATCATAACACCTGCATCAGCGGCTTGTAACCGAACTAAGTAAGCAACACCTGGAGTTGTGATCACACCAAGTGAAAAGACTTCGATCCCGACTGAAAGAAGACCAGCGATCAATGCCTGTTCTAACATTTGACCCGAGATCCGGGTATCACGTGCAACTAAGACCCGTGGTGGTTGTTCGCTATTTTTAGCATGTTGCGTCAAAACATAGCCCCCACAGCGTCCTAATTTAAATGCCAATTCTGGTGTTAATGTTTGATTTGCAATTCCTCTGACACCATCAGTCCCAAAATATTTCATCTTAAATCCTCATTTCTTTATATACTCATTTTTAATTAGTAGTTTGATCACTTGAAACTTCTGAACTACTTGTTGCACTGGAAGTTTCAGGCGTATCATTTTTTTGCTCATCTATTGAACTTTGCTGACTTGAACTTGTGCTTTCCGCCGCTTTACTTGAACTCGAACTCGTCGATAGTGCCTTTTCAAACATATCTTCAGCTTGCTCATCACCAACTGTTATTTGAACAACGATCGAAGCTGGCGTAACACTAGCCACTCCTGCTTGGGTCGGGCTCAAGCTGACCGTTTTAGTCGTTGATTCATTGACCCCAGTAACTGAGACTGGAACTCGCAAGCTATTTATCTTATTCAAAGCGCTCTTAGTGCCCCGCAATTTGATCGTCTTAGTTTCAGTTGAAAGCTGATACGTTTTGCCAGGAACGCCATTATTCTCGGTCACTAGTTCTAATTTAACTTCTTTAGTTGCGGTTGCTTGGCTGATCGGTAAATTGACTTTGACCGTTTCTGGCGATAAGCTGACGGGCAAAGGATGCCCTTCTTTATCTAACGCCTGTAATAAAACGGTCCGGCCATAATCACCATGACTATTTTCAGGTAAATTGAGATTAGCTACCACACTATCTAGCTTATTGATATCAGCTTTAGCCCCAGTCACATCGACTGTTTGGGTGCTTAGTGATGGGCTTCCCGCCACGTAACCATTTTGGATCAAGCCGGTATCATATCTGACCTGGATCGGCATCTTGACCATCTTTTTAGGTGCGATCTTGACTTTGATCTTTTCAGGTGACAAAGCTACACTCAATTCTTTATTGAAACCACTTGTCTTTAATTTAACGGTGTGCGTACCTGATTTTAGATCCGATAGATCGGCGTAGACTTCAAAATTACGGGTATTGTCCAATGTTGTGACCAGCGCACTAGGTCCTGAAATATCAACTTTGACTTGTTCAGGATAACCTGTAACGTAATACTTACTATTGTCAACGTTTAATGTCAACGGAACTTTAAGCGATAACGTCTTAGTCGTCGTCAATTTCGAATCAGCAACTTCTTTATCTGAGACTCGCGTTGTCCCTAGCCTTTGATAGCTAACATAGAAAAATAAGAGCAGTGCAAAAAACAGCGAGAGCAACCGATACATATTTTTAGTACCTAAAATTTTGTCAAATTTCAATGTTTTTGCCCCCTCTTACCAAAGATCTCAGTAAAAAAGCGCGCAACAGCATTTGTTTTTTCTTCTTGTGTTGGTACTAATTCATTATACAAGAGTTTACGATAATCTTGTTGCGTTAGATCACGGATCAATTCATTATTTTTAGTGATCGTCACACCCCCAGTTTCTTCGGATACAACGATCGTCAAAGCATCCGTCACTTCACTGATACCAACAGCTGCTCGGTGCCTTGTACCTAATTCCTTTGGGATCAAATTACTTTCAGATAAAGGTAAGTAAGCCGCAGCAACGGCGATCCGATTATCTTTAATGATAACAGCCCCATCGTGTAACGGAGTATTAGGGATAAAGATATTGATCAATAATGCCCCACTGACATCCGCATCCAGTGGGATCCCGGTTTCGATATAATCATCTAACCCTGTATTCATTTGTATTGTGATCAAGGCCCCTATCCGCCGTTTTGACATGTATTGGATCGCTTGATCAAGCGCATCGACCAATTTTATCTCGGCTTCATTTTCTTTCCTATTATAATTGGTAAATAATGATCCACGGCCTATATGCTCTAAACCTCGCCTGATCTCGGGCTGGAAGATCACGATGATCGCGATGATCCCCCAATTGATCACTTGGTCCATGATCCAAGAAACAGTCTCAAGTCCGATATACCAACTCGCTAACTTGATCAAAATGATAACTACGATCCCGCGAAAAAGTTGAACCGCTTTGGTTCCACGTAAGAGCATCATCAGCATATAGATCACATACCAAACGACCAGAACATCTAGTAAACTAACTAAATTCTGCCATGAAAATAGATTGCTCCAATCAATAGACATAATTTCCCCCCTCTGCTACATTTCAACAATTTGTATTATAGCATGGATCACAAACTTTAGGGCAGGGAATACTTACTCACCCAATAATTAAGATTTCGCTAAATCGAGTCAAAGATTACTCATCGTCCCTGATTTTTGCTACAATAGAGGGCAATAATGGCAGGTGATTTTTATGACAAAAAAATTGACTTGGATCGTTAGGATCGCGTTTTGGCTATACATGCTCTATGTTTACTTGACCGTTTATCGGCAAGGGTCGTTTTACAGCTTTCTTTTGCTAAATACATTTCTCGGCTATATTCCGATCGAGATCGCCATGCATATGCACAAAACACAGCCTAAATTGATCTACTGGGGGTTATTTTTACTGTGGCTTTTATTTTATCCCAATGCCCCTTATGTGATCACCGATCTTTTTCACTTAGCGCGAATGGATCCGTATAATCCCACTAATGGATTAATGAGCTTTGATCTTCACATGTGGCTCAATTTTACCAATCTAGTCGCCAGTGCTTTTGGTTGTGCGCTGATGGGAATGTGGAGTTTGGAACATGTCGCCCAAACGCTTCAAGCCCGTTTCAAATTACGGGGCTGGATCCCGCGCACATCGCTTGCTTTGATCTTGACTTTAGCCGCTTCGATCGGGATCTATGTGGGGCGTTTCTTACGACTTCACACAGCCTATCTTTTTATCGAGCCTGATGCCGTCATCAAGCAACTTATTGCGATGTGGAACCCACGCATGTTGATCTTTGTGACCTTTATGACGATCATTCAACTCATTATTTGGGCTGCGATCGCTATTGGTCGCCAGTTGATCAACCAATATGACAGTCAAAATAAGCTTCTCTGACATAAATCGTGCGATCAAATGCAGTCAGTGCTATATAGATAACAAAAGGCCCATCACGATGCAAGCTCATGGCTATAATGCCCTCTAAGTATACAGATGAAATAGAAAATTCATCTTATACTT
>CAJUNC010000018.1 GCA_910587695.1 uncultured Lactobacillus sp. | reverse complement strand
ATTATATCGCGTTTGATTACATTTTAATATATTTTGATTAACAGTTATTTCCTCCGACGCAAACGGCTGAGCAAGCAGATGCAGATAAGGTTACCGATCAAGCTACGGCACCAGTTGAAAATAATGAAGTATCATCTACTGAAAGTACAACTGAAGCACCACAAGAACAAACGCACGCAGCTTTTAGAAGTGCAGTTGACGACACGCCAGCAGTCAATGCAGGTCAAGTGATCGAAAATAATACTCAAAGCCAAGCAGTAACATTGGATCACGGCGATAATGAAACGCGTAGTATTTCAATTATGGTCCCAGCTGTTGCGGGGGATAAAGTTACGGTCACTGTTCCATATATCTTTACAGCGTCGACTGATCGTAGTATCAATGGTGAGTTGTACAGTGTTGATACAGAAACTTCTCCAGTAGCTGATCCAGGATATGTTACTAACAAGACCAGCCAAAATACAACTTTTACGTACAATATCAACACAACAGCCTCAATGACTTTTAATTTAAGATTGATGCCAACTGTTTCTGATTGGTCATTTTTAACACCAGGTTCAAAATTCCAAGTTGTTGTTAAGAAAAATGGGGATGATATTGGTGAGATCACTTATACGATCGGACGACCTGCCGAGATCACTGCAGTCAACCTCAATTTTGATCAAAATCAAACCGCAGAAAATGGGTTAGTTAAGGGTCAAAAATATGTTTTAGGGATCAATTTAGCTAATAACGGTCAAAAAGACGGTGATAATTTTGCTGGTACAGTAACATTAAATGTTCCAAAAGGCTTTTTGGCTGATACTACAAGCATTGGTCATGCATATGGTTTGACTGATAAGTCGGTTGTTGGCGATACAGCTAGTGATTTTGCTACATTAGCTAATGGAAAAAATGTTACGATCAAACAAGCTAATGCAGGTGAACCGGTTGTTATTGAGTTTAATAATGCCAAAACTGATCTATTGAAAGGGTCATTATTATTATTTGGGATATACACAACTGAATTAGCTGCCAGTGATAACACCTTTGATGCTACAGTTGCATACTATTCGATCAACGATGAAGGTGAACGAGCTAAGAATATGATCCAGCAAGCTGTGGGGACTAAGCAGCTCAATTTAGCTGTGGCTGATAAAGTTAATAATTCTTGGGAAGCACAATTCAAGAAAAAAGATGGTGCGATCTACACAGATAATGGTCAAGCTGATGGAGAACACCAATCTGACGATACAAAGCTAGACTATAATGACAATGGTAGTCTGATCCGTTCGATCGAAGTATATAACAATGGTAATATCGCGCAAGAAAATGTGTTGATCCACTTAGATATCGAACCAGGTACGATCATGAATGGTGGCGAAGGTGAGTATGCATTAGCGATCACATCGTCAAGTGAAAACCAACCAAGCGGTTTAACACGGGCAACATTGACAGATGGTCGCACAGTAGATCTAAAAATGGGTAACTTTGTAACTTCTAATGTAAACTCTATTGTTGTTGCTATCGACGATAAAGCGATCAGTGCAGGTGTTGCTAAAGATGGGTCTAACATTAAAGCACTTGATATCGGTTATAAAAATATTGAAGCAGGTACTAAAGTTAAGATCAATTTCAGTAACAATGCGATCTTAGAAAAAGGAACGACTAAGAAGGTCAATGATAAAGCAGAGTACAGCTATACTGTGACTTCCGATAAAGGACAGGAATTGACAGGTGAAATGTCACTTGATATCAAAGCACCTAGTCCAAGTAAGAACCAGTTTACTGGAAATATCTTGAATTTCAACAATACTTCTTACCAACCAACGAGTGAAAATGGTGGTAATATTGCAACGATCACATATCAGATCCGAAATGTCGTTCAATATAATGACATTCCGAGTTCCTATTTCATTGCGATCCCTCAAGGATTTGATCTAGAAGATGCTAGTCAGTTACATGTTTACAAACGTGGTGGTGCACTTTACGAAGATGCTGTTGTTGAAGATCTAGGGTACATCGGGATCAACGGTGAACGGATGTTTAAGATCAGCTTACCTGAAACACCATGGTATCGGACACCTGTTTTGATCAATGGAACTTCGTACACGACACCATTGAAGATCGTAGCAAATAAGAATCAGTTACCGTTATCCTATGCTTACCCTGAAAACGGGATGAGTTTATTCATGGAGCTTAACGAAAATGATCAAGTTTCCGCACCAACTAATGGTTTTGCTAATATTAGTGAGGTCACGTTGCGGGATGGCAAGACTTATAAGGTTCGATCAACTAACTTAGGTTTCTATAATACACCAAATGAAGTGAGCTACAGTTTCACTTATCCATCAACTTACGGTCCAATGAATGGGGTCAAAGCAGCTGACGCTGGAAAATATACCGAAGAAACAGGAACGACCAAGTTAGCATATAGTAGTTCAAAAGAGTTGGCTAACTCTAAAGGGACGATCCGCTTAGCTAATGTTTTGACTGATAAAGGTGTTTCAGAATACTCCTATAATGTCATCAATTTACCTAGCGTAGCAAATGGAGATAATGCGACGATCGTTTTGACTGGTGAAGGTGTTGATAAAGTAACAACTACAGGAACTGGTAATGGACAATTACTATTTGCTTATACACCATTTGTAGGTGATCAAGTAACTGAAGCTGCTCTAGTAGAATTTGTGACAGCTGATCAAGTAACTGATTGGTCTAAAGTAAGGGCAGTAGTCCTTAAGTCAGATAAATTAGATCCAAGTGCAACAGCGATGGCTGAATTAGGCTTTAAGATCACTGGTATTAAAGATGGTTCTAGTGTAGTGGGTGTCACACTTCAAGATCACTTCACTGGTGAACATGAAAATTCAACAGGTGTCAGTGGTATCTATAATGTTGCCCCAACTTACAAATTGGAGATCCAACGTTATGTAGATGTTACAACAAGATGGATCGATACAGACGGTAACGAGATCCAAGCACCAGTTGTTCAAAATATCATGTCAGGTGACCCATATGTGACAACTGGTATCACACGTCCACACTATAAATTTGTTAAAGTCGAAGGACAGCCTGCAGGTGTTACAGCGGGTCAAGATGTTGTAGTTACCTATGTCTATGAAGCTGACAAAGATATCGAAGCTCAAAGTGTTAAATTTGAACAAACGATCAACTATGTCTATGCTGAAAATAACCAGTCAGCTGCGCCAACAGTGACAAAAACTATCACATTTACACGTGATAAGGTGAATAATTTAGCTTTAAATAAAGTAACTTATACACCATGGATGGTCGATGGTAAGGAAGTAACTGAAGCAAGTTTTGTAGCGGTCATTTCACCAGAGATCACGGGCTATACGGCTGATCAAAAAGAAGTAGCAGCGATCACAGTAACGCCAACGGATGAAAATAAAGCTTATGTAACAACAGTTAAGTATACTAAGAATCCAACTGAAAATGTAATTGAAGATAAGACAGTAACACGCACGATCAATTATATTTACGCAGATGATACTCAAGCTGCAACACCAAATGTTGCAACTAAGACATTTACGCGTACTGGGATCAAGGACACTGTAACAGATGAGATCACATGGAATAAGTGGAGCGATGCCCAAGAATTTGGTGCAGTGACAAGCCCAGTGCTTAAAGGTTACACGGCTGATAAAGCCGAAGTAGCCGCACAAAGTGTGACAGCCGATAGTGGAAATATCGAAGTAACGGTAACATACACGAAACAAACTGCAACTGAAGTGAGCGAAACAAAAGAAGTAACGCGCACGATCAACTATGTTTATGCAGATGGTACTCAAGTAGCTAAACCGGTAGTTGAAACTAAGACGTTCACAAGAACAGGTGCCAAAGATGCGGTAACAGATGAGATCACATGGAATGAGTGGAGCCAAGCCCAAGAATTTGGTGCAGTGACAAGCCCCGAGCTTAAAGGTTACACAGCTGATAAAGCCAAAGTAGCCGCACAAAGTGTGACAGCTGATAGTGCAGACATCGAAGTAACGGTAACATACACGAAACAAGCTGCAACTGAAGTGAGTGAAACAAAAGAAGTAACGCGCACGATCAACTATGTTTATGCAGATGGTACTCAAGTAGCTAAACCGGTAGTTGAAACTAAGACGTTCACAAGAACAGGTGCCAAAGATGCGGTAACAGATGAGATCACATGGAATGAGTGGAGCCAAGCCCAAGAATTTGGTGCAGTGACAAGCCCCGAGCTTAAAGGTTACACAGCTGATAAAGCCAAAGTAGCCGCACAAAGTGTGACAGCTGATAGTGCAGACATCGAAGTAACGGTAACATACACGAAACAAGCTGCAACTGAAGTGAGCGAAACAAAAGAAGTAACGCGCACGATCAACTATGTTTATGCAGATGGTACTCAAGTAGCTAAACCGGTAGTTGAAACTAAGACGTTCACAAGAACAGGTGCCAAAGATGCGGTAACAGATGAGATCACATGGAATGAGTGGAGCCAAGCCCAAGAATTTGGTGCAGTGACAAGCCCCGAGCTTAAAGGTTACACAGCTGATAAAGCCAAAGTAGCCGCACAAAGTGTGACAGCTGATAGTGCAGACATCGAAGTAACGGTAACATACACGAAACAAGCTGCAACTGAAGTGAGTGAAACAAAAGAAGTAACGCGCACGATCAATTATGTTTATGCAGATGGTCTACAAGCTTTAGCACCAGTCAGTGAAACTAAGACCTTCACAAGAAGAGGGACCAAAGATGCTGTGACCGATGCGATCACCTGGGGAGCATGGAGTGGCGTACAAGAATTTGCTAGTGTAACGAGCCCACAGATCTCTGGTTATTGGGCTGATCGTGCAAGCGTTCCAGCTACTACAGTTGATCATATGAGTCTTGATCAAATCGAACGTGTTGTTTATACAGCAAACTACAGCTTGACAGAACGCTTTGTAGATAATATGGGCAATGAATTGATCCCAAGAATTGTTAAGAAAAATCTCTTTGTACCAGGTATGGATTTTGACAATACTGCTGATGCTAAGGTGATCACGGGTTACGTCTTACAAAAAATCGAAAATGGTATCGGAACATTTGGTGAAGGTGATGAAACCACAACATTCATCTATGCTAAAGTTGGTAATATCGTTCCTGTTGATGAAAATGGTAATGCCTTAGTTCCTCCAATTCCATATGAAAATGCTGAGGATGATCCTTCTGGTGTTACACCACATCAAAAGGTACCAACGATCCCAGGATATAAGGCAGAAGTAGAGTTTGTCGATCCAACTGATCCTACTTCAGATACGATCGTTAAATATGTAGCTGAAAAAACAGCAGAAGTACCAGAAGTGTCTGAAAAACAAGAACCAACTAAAACAAAGAGCGTAACTGTCCCAACCTCTCAAGTTGGGCCAAAAGCAACTACTCCGGTTACAGATGAAACAAAAGTTGCTGAATTACCACAAATGGGTGATAATGATAAAGCACAAGTAACAGGTGTCGGTGCGATGTTAGTTGCCTTAGCAGGAATTTTAGGCTTAGGTGTTAAAAATAAGCGCAAAGAAGACTAAAATAGATTTTTAAAATAACTAGAGTGTAGCCCAAACTATGCTCTAGTTATTTTTGGTAAAATTGACGCTGACCTGTAAAACAGGCTATAATTGGTAGTTAGAGAGTATAGAGTTGGGTGAAGAATTTTGTTTTGCCCACTAGAAAGTAGGAAGAGCGAAATGGATTTTGAAAAAATGTCGGAGCGCCAAAAGCATATTCGGAATTTTTCGATCGTTGCTCATATTGACCATGGGAAATCGACTTTAGCTGATCGCATTTTGGAATTGACTGATACGGTCTCAAAACGTGAAATGCAAGATCAATTGCTCGATTCGATGGATCTGGAGCGCGAACGTGGGATCACGATCAAATTAAATGCAGTAGAGCTTCATTATCATGCAAAAGATGGAGAAACTTACATTTTCCACTTGATCGATACGCCTGGGCACGTGGACTTTTCATATGAAGTTTCACGTTCACTGGCGGCTTGTGAAGGTGCTGTTTTAGTGGTCGATGCAGCGCAAGGTATCGAAGCTCAAACTTTGGCGAACGTTTATTTAGCATTAGATGATGATCTTGAGATCGTACCAGTGATCAATAAGATCGATCTACCTTCAGCTGAACCAGAGCGCGTGCGCCAAGAGATCGAAGATGTGATCGGTCTGGATGCTTCTGAAGCAGTCTTGGCTTCAGCTAAAAATGGGATCGGGATCGAAGAAATGCTAGAAGAGATCGTTCAAAAAGTTCCAGCACCAAGTGGAGATCTAAAAGCACCGTTAAAAGCGTTGATCTTTGATTCAGTCTATGATGATTACCGTGGTGTTGTATTGAGCTTACGGGTCTTTGATGGAACTGTAAAACCTGGTGATAGGGTCCGTTTGATGAATAGTGGCGCGGAATACGAAGTTATTGAAGTTGGAGTCAACTCACCTAAGCCGATCAAGCGTGATTTCTTGATGGCTGGGGATGTGGGGTATTTGACTGCAAGTATCAAGGATATTCAAGATACACGTGTTGGTGATACCTTGACACATGCTGATGATCCAACTGAAAAACCATTAGCTGGTTATCGTGAAATGAGCCCAATGGTGTATTCTGGACTCTATCCGACCGATAATGCTAAATATAACGACCTGCGTGAAGCACTAGAAAAATTAAAGTTAAATGATGCAGCGTTAGAATTTGAACCTGAGACCTCACAAGCTTTAGGCTTTGGCTTTAGATGTGGTTTCTTAGGATTATTGCATATGGATGTTATCCAAGAGCGTTTGGAACGTGAATTTGGAATGGAATTGATCACTACAGCGCCATCTGTAACGTATGACGTTGAATTGACAGATGGCTCACATGTTAGTGTTTCTAATCCATCTGAAATGCCAGATGTTCCAACGATCAAACAGATCAATGAACCTTACGTTAAAGCTGAGATCATGGTCCCAAGTGATTATGTTGGAGCAGTGATGGAATTATGCCAAGCTAAGCGTGGAAATTTTGTCACAATGGATTACCTTGATGATTATCGGGTGAATGTTATCTATGAAATGCCGTTATCAGAGATCATCTTTGATTTCTTTGATAAATTAAAATCTAGTACTCGTGGTTACGCTTCACTTGATTATGAACTTGATGGGACACGTCCAAGTGATCTGGTCAAGATCGATATCTTGTTGAACGGCGATAAAGTCGATGCGTTGAGTTTTATTGCACATCGGCAATTCGCTCAACAACGGGCACGGGTCATCACGGATAAGCTAAAGACGATCATTCCACGGCAAAACTTTGAAATTCCGATCCAAGCAGCGATCGGGGCTAAGATCATTGCACGGACTAATATCAAAGCTTATCGTAAAGATGTAACGGCGCGGATCCATACGGGGGATCCTGACCGGCGTGCAAAATTATTGGACAAGCAAAAACGCGGTAAGAAACGGATGAAAGCTGTTGGACGTGTAGTTGTTCCACAAGATGCATTCATGGCTGTCTTAAAAACTGACGAAGAGATCAAATAGTTTAGTTATCTCCCCAAAATATAACTTTGGGGGGTTTTTTTTGTTTGATACGATGATAAAAAATTAGAGAGCATTAGATAAACAGATCGAGAAGCGCTTTGGTGAATCACCTAAATAAGCTACTAAAGGAAAACTACAGGCATGGCAGAAGGGGGCTGCAGGAAGTTTAGCTACGATCATTGTTTTAGAGCAAATTTACTGTGCTAGTCCATGTGTGTGGGCTTATGACGGGATGGCAAAGAACCGATCGCAAACGATCCATCAAGTAGCGTTATATTATTTTGTGAACTCTGATTAGACAATGATCTTGAATTTGAAAAAAACATTTAGCGTGCTTAGAGCGATCCAAGCATTATCTGTATCGAAGTTTAATCTGAGAAATTAGTTTTTCTCAAGGAACCAAAATTATCAATTTAGAAGAAAACTATGGATTTTTAAGGAGGTGTATCTTTTTTTGGAGAAGTGTTGCTTATAGTATAAAGATATTTTTATTACTTAAATTAAAAAAAGAATTGAAAATGATTAGAAAAAATGTTAATATTCAGCTTGTATCTTAGCTATTTAGATTTTTATTTATGTAAAGGCTTTACTGGAGGAGAGTCATGCAGAAAAAAAGAGTATTTCTAGTACTTATCGCGATTTTTCTAATACTAGCCGGAATAGGAGGAACAAAGAAAGTGGTCGAAATGAGACAAGAAGCACAAAAAGAACGCCAGATAGCTTTTTTGAAGGCGCATGAAAAAGAACTAGTAGATTTTATCAAAAAATACAGTTCACAAGAAGAAACAGTGGAATTTGATTGGGGGACAGTAGAGGCTGGAAAAGGAATGGCATTTACAAAACCTACGTTGATCGTAAAGTTTAATATCAGTGATAGTTCAGAAAAAAAATATAATGATCAAGGCTATGTCCTTAGAGTAGACACTGATATAAATAAGTTAAATAAAATCGATGCATTGATGGTATTGAATGATCCAATATATTCGAATATTCAAGGTGAAGATCAATGAGTAATCTAGAAAGTATTTATAATCTATACGTGAACTTAGCCAAAAGCACATATCCAAGGAAACCAAGACCGTTTGTCTACGAACTATTACCACAAAGTGCGCGTAATAGGTTAGACAGAGGATATTCCGTTCCATTCACATTCCCTCATGCAAAAGACGCCTATGGCAACGATGCAAGTAAAGTTTATCTCCAACCCGACAAACTTAAGACAGTAACAGAAAAAGATTGGTTTGGTAACGAAAAAACGTATCAAAAAGGTCTGTTGACCGATGAAAAGGCTGGGTATAATTCCTATTACGTGGCTGACACCAAAAAGTTAAACAACGAGACTAAGCATACGTATTTTGCAACTCGAGGTAGTGACGCAATGAGTTTGAATACTTTGAATGATTGGGTGAGCAACAACGGCTCGTTTACTTTATTCAACGCCTATATCCCTCAGGCAAAACTTGCTAGTAAAGCGATGCAGGCTAAGGTGGGTGAATTGCGTAAAAAAGCTCCTAATGCTACGATGGCGGTCACTGGGCACTCGTTAGGGACGATGGTCTCGATCCAAGCTGTGGCTGATTTGCCCAAAGAAGATATTGCTAAATTGGATAAGATCGTGTTGTTTCAAGGTCCCGATGCCAGAGAAAGTATCAATAAAATGTCTAAACAAGCACAAGCAAATATTCAAACCTTAGAAGAGCAGGGCAAGATCGACTATTACGTCAATGCGTTTGATATCGTTTCGATGTTGAATCGGAATAAAAAAGGTGTCGATGAGATCGGTAAAGTTCATTACTTGCTGCCAAAATCATTTACGACGACCTTTGATTTTGATGACAAGTATGGTTCGAGTCATGATTTTGGACAGTATCAGATCAATGATGACGGGACGCTAAAAGAAGCTGATTTAAACGAACACAGCTATATTTTTGCAGCTGGGATCAAAGTTTCGCACTTGATCGATAAATATTTAGACCTGATCCTCAAAAATACGGGGGCTAATATTTCTTCGGGAAAACTATTGTCACTTTTGGTAAGTGATGGGGCTTTGTATGCCAAATTTCAACAGGAATATCGAGCGATCGTAAATGAAGCCAAACTTGCTAGTCAATGGCAAGGTAAAATAACTAGTTTACATCAAAGGCTGACGACTGCCGGTGGGAGCCAAAAGATCGCATTACAAGAAGAATTAGCACAGGCAGTAGCGATTAAAGCGCGTGATATCGGTGAAGAATATGCGACTATTTTTAAGAATACCCAACAAGAGCTTGAAGATGAGATCACAAGTATCGCCCAAGAGATCGCGCAAGGTGCTTATGCGCTCAGAAAGCATTTATCGGATGCCGAGATCGAAGAAATGATCGCACCATATACTAAAGAGCGGCTCTGGAACAGCGAACAAGCTACCCAAAATCTCAGGCAAATTCAACAATATCAGCATAAGACAGCAGATTTTAGTAAGAATTTATTGAAAGTAGCTAAAAATATCCAAGAAGATGACACTAAAGCAAGTAAGGAACTATTTAAATATTGAACTGAGGGGAGAACTAATGAAAAGTAGTCAAGCTAAGCAATTCGAGGCGATCTTAAAAGAACAACAAAAAATTTTAGAACGCTTAGCGATCCAAGCCTTGATCACGACTAAAGTTACCAAAATAAAAACGTTAAAACAAAATTCGACCGCGGAGCTAGCTGAATTAGCGAGTGCGATGGATCATCAAACGACACAAGTTTTGCCCGAGTCCCTAGCAGGTGCATTGCAAGGAAAGACCGCGCAGGCAGCTAAAAGTTACCTAGGTGCCATCAAGTGTCCTAAATTAGTTACACCGCTTCAGGAGGTAGGCGATGAAACAAACTAAACAAGAATGGCAGAAGAATATTTGTATAAAAAACGACAATTCAATGCACAAAGAATGGAATTGTCCGATCAATTATCGTGTTTTAGGCGTGAAACAGAGCAACTGGTAGCTCAAGTAATGTATTTAACGCGAAATGATATTTGGGATAGAGTGCAGTTTTATCGGGTAGTCGAAGCAAGTGCTACCAAAGTCGAATGGGCAGCAACCAACTATACTAGATATTTAGCAAATAAAGAGCATGATACAACTATTGAATATAAACGACATACTGGGTTATTTGATCGAGTTTAATAAATAGAATTTGGGAAACGTCTTTAAGATCAGATAGCGTGTTTAGATGCTTTGCGTCTATTAGCAAAAATGGTAAAGGATGATACACGAACGCTCCCCCTTCTTTGTAACTTTTTCTAACATGGTATATTGCCAAATTAGTTCTTTCCGAATATAATAAGATGTTTGGAGGGAATAAAATGAAAGCAACGTCTAATAACGTTATGAAGGGGATCTTTTGGTCAGCTGTTGCTTCGGCTGTCTGGGGGATCTCTGGTACAACGGTTCAATTTATTTCACAAAATCAAAACCTCCCAGCTGATTGGTATTTGTCGATCAGAACAATGGGTGCAGGCGTGATTTTGTTGATCATTAGTTTATTTATGTATGGTAAAAAGACATTTGGTGTCTTTTCGTCATGGAGAACATTTGGGCATTTATTAGCTTATGCGATCTTTGGTTTGATGGCTAACCTGTTGACATTTTATATTTCGATTCAAAAAGGTAACGCTTCAGCAACTACGATCTTGCAATATCTAAGTCCATTGTTTATTGTTTTAGGTGGGATCTTCATCAAAAAGCAACGGCCATTATCGACTGATATGATCGCCTTTGTTGTTGCCCTAGTTGGGGTCATTTTAGCAATTACAAAAGGTGATTTCACGCAAATGTCGATTCCAATGGATTCATTACTTTGGGGGATCGGTTCTGGTATTACGGCTGCATTTTATGTCGTTTTACCAAAGCCGATCGCAAAAGATCATCCACCGATCGTGATCTTAGGCTGGGGGACTTTTATCGCAGGAATATTATTTAATGCATATCGTCCTGTGTGGGTCGATCCTCCAGTGATCACAGGTGGGGTAGTTCTTTCGATCTCAACAGTCATCTTGTTGGGGACGATCATTCCATTTGGTTTATTGCTATACAGTTCACGTTTTGCGCCATCCGATGTTATTAGTATCATGGATGCCTTACAACCAGCTACGACAGCGGTCTTGAGTGTGATATTCTTAGGCCTTGGTATGAATTGGATCGAAGTAGTTGGGATCGTATTAGTTATCGTGGCGATCTATATTTTACAACGTGGTCGCAAGAATATGGAACAAGTCGGTTACCGCGAAGAAGATTTTTAAATATGATTTTATGACTGATCATGACAAAGAGTTATGGTCGGTTTTTTTATGGAAATGGAACTATGGAATTGTTAGAATGAAGCTGAGAAATTTTTTAGAAGGTGACCTTATGACGCATCAGACGTCAGATAAATTTCTTTATGAAGGAAATGAGTATGAGTTGGTCGGAATTTCAAAAGGGAGCGATCTTTTTGATATAGCTTCTTTTAGAATAACAACAACCAGCTACAACACTGCAAACTATCGTGGAAGGTTATGTAGATTCACGATCGTAGATGATGAATTGGTGCTCAAAGATCTAGCTGTAATGACTGATCAAAATTTACCGATAAATAATATTTTTCCCCGCAAATTATCTATACGTGAACAACTTGCTAATTATAGTGGTTACTTTGCTGAATTTGGTAGTATCTTTTTGCATGGTGACAATTACTATCTAGACGTAAACTTGCCAGTCATATATACAGGTAAGTTATTGATCGCTACTGATTTTATTAGTAGGTATCAGATCAATGGTGGTTTTGATTCACCGTTAAAATTTGAAAAAGTTATATTACTGATAGTTGAAGAAGGGATCGTTTTAGATGTGGTCAACGTTTCTAATGTAATAAAAGCTAAACGTGAACGTATGATCCGGACTGGGATAGATATCAAATGGATTTTTGGCAATTTAACTGATAACTCAGAGATCTTTAGATTATTTTAGAGAAGAATAGAAAAATTAAGAAATGATCGGAAGTGACGAAAAAACCAGATGAAAACCAAAGATGATCTATTTACTGTGATAGATATGCTGAGTCTAGAAGGTGATGCTAAACAAGCTAAAAGTATGTCAGCGTATATGCGTGATCAATTTGAATTTTTAGGTATAAAAACCCCTAAGCGTCGGCAACTTTGCCGTGCTGCTTTTAAAAATGCCAAAAAAACAGCTAAGATAGATTGGGAATTTGTTGAGATCTGTTGGCAAAAGTCCCAAAGAGAATATCAATATGTTGCCTGTGATTATTTAGTGCAAATGAAGAAATTTACAACATTAGAAGATCTGCCTAAGTTGAAAAAATTGGTCATAACTAAGTCGTGGTGGGAAACTGTCGATACTTTAGTCAAAGTGTTCACAGACTTGTATTTGCGCTATCCAAAAGAAATGACGCAGGTAATGCTTACTTGGAGTAAAGATAGCAATTTATGGGTCAAAAGGGTCACACTTGAATTTCAATTGTTATTGAAGAAGCAAACTGATACAAAACTTTTAGCTAAGGTCATCATAAATAATCTTGGTAGTAATGAATTTTTTATCAATAAAGCGATCGGTTGGGCGTTACGTGATTATTCAAAGACTGATCCTAAGTGGGTGGCTGGCTTCATTGCAACATATCGTAACGAATTGTCTGCTCTCAGTATTCACGAAGGCAGTAAATATCTTGCGTAAGGTAAAGATCAACTTTTTTGAAAAAATTAGTTGTTTCAATATGAAAGTTATGTTATGCTATAACAGTTGAGAAAAAAAGCAGAGGCTCCCGCTTCTCGCCTAGGGGACAATTAGTCCCGGGGCAGAATTATGAAATGTAATTCCGATAAAAACGGATCTGTGCGGGTGTCTTGTAATTTGACGAGATACCCGCATTTTTTCTGCATTTTCTCTGAATTTTTTTGGAGGTGAAACGCCATAGCAGTTGATAAGATGGTAAACGAAGGCATTCGCGCACGTGAGTTACGCTTGATTGCTGATGATGGTTCCCAGTTGGGGGTCAAATCTAAGCAAGAAGCTTTGAAGTTGGCAGAGCAAGCTAACTTAGACCTTGTTTTGGTAGCACCTAAAGCAAAACCACCTGTTGCCAAGATCATGGATTATGGGAAGTATCGTTTTGAGTTGCAGAAGAAACAGCGTGAAGCTCGTAAAAAGCAAAAAGTGATCAACGTTAAAGAAGTTCGTTTGAGCCCAACGATCGATACTAACGATTTTAATACTAAAGTCAAGAATGCACGTAAATTCTTGACAAAAGGTGACAAAGTTAAGGTATCTATTCGCTTTAAGGGTCGTGCGATCACACATAAAGAGATCGGACGCGAAGTTCTTGATAGATTTGCTGCGGAAACAGATGATGTTGCAACAGTCGAATCTAAAGCAAAAATGGATGGACGCAGCATGTTCTTGATGCTTGCGCCTAAAGCCGAAAAATAGGCTGATAGTTTATTTAGGAGGAGTACAGTATTATGCCAAAACAAAAAACACACCGCGCATCAGCAAAACGCTTTAAGCGTACAGGAAATGGTGGTTTGAAGCGTGCTCACGCTTTCACATCTCACCGTTTCCACGGCAAGACAAAGAAACAACGCCGTCAATTGCGTAAGCCAGCAATGGTATCTGCTTCAGATATGAAGCGTATCAAGCAAATGCTTTCTCAAATGAAATAATTATTGAGATTCTATTACTCGGTTGCAATGTAAGATTGCATCATTATTGTGCTTTGCAGAAGCGATTGTTGGATCGTTTTTTCAGCGCACAGATCAGTTTTGTGAGTCCCGCATAACGTCGGGCTAAGTTTAAGGAGGAATTAACCATGCCACGTGTTAAAGGTGGAACAGTTACGCGTCAACGCCGTAAAAAAATGATCAAATTAGCTAAAGGATACCGCGGTTCAAAGCATATCCAATTTAAAGTAGCTAAGCAACAAGTTATGAAGTCTTACCAATACGCATTCCGCGATCGTCGTAAGACAAAATCAAACTTCCGTAAATTATGGATTGCTCGTATCAACGCAGCAGCTCGTATGAACGATATCAGCTACAGCAAGTTGATGCACGGTTTGAAATTAGCTAACATTGATGTTAACCGTAAAATGTTAGCTGATCTTGCAATCAGCGATGCAGCTGCTTTCACAGCGCTTGTTGATGAAGCTAAGAAAGCTTTGGCAAAATAATTTGTCACTC
Source organism: uncultured Lactobacillus sp. (assembly GCA_910587695.1). Lineage (GTDB taxonomy): Bacteria > Bacillota > Bacilli > Lactobacillales > Lactobacillaceae > Ligilactobacillus. The sequence goes on along the minus strand of CAJUNC010000018.1, from coordinate 40,102 downwards.
ATTTAGTTAAAAGGCTGAGACTACTGTTGTCTCGGCTTTTTTCTTTAGCTGTCACATTAAAATTTTGCTAAAAGTAGTTTTGCTAGCATATAATAATAGTTAAAGACTATATTTTGAAGGAGATATACTTTGCTCAATAAATTTGAACCAACATGGATGGTCGAGTCGATCTATGATCTTTCACCTACTGAGTTAAAAGAAAAAGGGATCAAGGTCGTTTTGACTGATCTTGATAATACATTGATCGCTTGGGATGATCCCGATGGTACACCTCAATTGCATGCGTGGTTACACAAGATGGAAGATGCTAAGATCCCAGTGGTCGTAGTGTCAAATAACAAGCATAAGCGGATCGAACACGCTTTAAAAGCTTTAGAACTCCCCTTTATTTCTCGGGCTTTGAAGCCACTTACCCGTGGGATCAAAATTGCTTTGAAGCGCTATGATCTAAAGAAACATGAGGTCGTTTTAGTTGGTGATCAATTGATGACTGATGTAATGGCTGCAAATAATGCTGGGATCCGTAGTATTTTGGTCAAGCCACTAGTGGATTCTGATGCGTGGAACACTAAGATCAATCGTTTCTTTGAAAAGATCGTTAAAAAACGTTTGATCAAAAAAGATAGATTGAGTACAAAATGGGGGCATACACTAGATGACTGAAAATGAAGAATTATATTGTATCGGTTGTGGGGCTAAGATCCAATCTGAAGCTAAAGCTGAACCTGGTTATACCCCACAAGCAGCGATCCAAAAGGGCTTAGAAAATAATGAGCTTTATTGTCAACGGTGCTTTAGATTACGCCACTACAATGAGGTAGCTGACGTTTCTTTAACTGATGATGACTTTTTGCGCTTGCTAAATCAGATCGGGCAAAATGATGCCTTGATCGTCAATGTCGTTGATATCTTCGATTTTAACGGTTCGCTCATTCCAGGATTACACCGCTTTGTAGGAGATAACCCTGTTTTATTAGTCGGTAATAAGGAAGATCTTTTACCACATTCACTGAAGCGTTCTAAGATCAAAGATTGGATGCGACAAGAGGCTAACAAACAGGGGCTTCGTCCGATAGATGTCGCTTTGACTAGCGCAAAACGTGGAAAAGACCTCGAAGATCTTTTAGAATTGATCGACAAATATCGCAAAGGTCGCGATGTATATGTTGTTGGAGTCACTAATGTGGGTAAATCGACTCTGATAAATCGGATCATCAACCAAACGACAGGGGTCAAAGACTTGATCACGACTTCTCGTTTTCCAGGAACAACACTTGATCGGATCGAGATCCCATTTGGCGACGGTCATTTCTTGATCGATACCCCAGGGATCATTCATAAGCATCAAATGGCGCATTATTTATCGCCTAAGGCTTTACGATTGGCTGCACCACAAAAAGAGATCAAGCCTAAAGTTTATCAGTTAAACGAAGGTCAAACTCTCTTCTTTGGCGCTTTAGCTCGTTTTGACTATATCTCTGGTGGAAAGCAAGGTGTGATCGTTTATACTGATAATAACTTAATGATCCATCGGACTAAAACAACAAAAGCGACCGAATTTTATGCTAAGCATGCAGGTACGTTATTGACTCCACCGACAGCTGAAGAAATGAAAGATTTTCCAAAGCTAGTGCGTTTTGAATTTAAAACGACCGAAAAAAGTGATCTTGTTTTTGCAGGCTTAGGTTGGGTCACAGTTAAAGCTAATAGTGTCGTTGCAGGCTGGGCCCCAGAAGGAGTAGCTGTTATTTTAAGAAGAGCGATGGTTTAGGAGAGGAATTAGAATATGAAACTTAAGGGTAAACAAAAACGCTATTTACGGGCTCAAGCACACGGAATGCGTCCGTTATTTCAAGTGGGGAAAGAAGGTTTGAGTGCTAACTGGCTTGCTCAGATCGAAGATGCCATTGAGAAACGTGAATTATTTAAGATAAATATCTTACAAAATGCATTGGTCGAAGATGAAGAAGTGATCGCGTTTATCGAAGACAATACCGATATCCAAGTCGTTCAAAAGATCGGTCATGTTTTAGTATTGTTCAAACAAGCAGATAAACGCGATGATCGTTCATATTCACTTGAAGTCACTAAACTCTAAGAGGTGTGTAGTATGCTAAAGACCGAAACGACGGTGGCTTCTAAAGTTCAAGTTCAACCATTAAAGGCTGATAGCCGTGAACGGATCGGGATCATGGGTGGGACCTTTAATCCACCTCATTTAGGACATTTGATCGTGGCTAAGCAGGTGCAAGAGCAACTTGATCTAGATAAAGTATTATTTATGCCAGATAATTTACCCCCACACATTGATCAAAAAGCTGCGATCGCTGCCAAATATCGCCTGCATATGGTCGAAATGAGTATTGCTTCCGAGCCTAAATTTCAACTCGAAGATATTGAGATCAGACGTGGTGGGATCAGCTACACTTATGACACTGTCCAAGAGCTCAAGAAGCTATATCCCAATGCTGATCTTTACTTTATCATCGGGGGAGACATGGTCGAGTATTTGCCTAAATGGTATAAAATCGATGAATTGGTCAAAATGATCCAATTTGTCAGTGTGGAACGCAAAGGTTATGAGAAAAAAAGTGACTACCCTTTGATCTGGGTCGACGTTTTGCGGATCGATATCAGTTCATCGATGATCCGGGAAAGATTGCAACAAGGTCGTTCGATCAAGTACTTGGTAACAAGTGAAGTAGAAAATTATATCAAACAAGAAGGTCTTTATCATGACACAAACAGTTGAATACCAAAAACATTATTATACTGGTTCACGTGAAGAGCTGATCGCTAAAATCAAAGAACAGGTCAGTGAAAAACGTTTTAAACACATTTTAGGAGTCGAACAAGCAGCATTAGAATTAGCCCAAGCTAACGATTATGAGCTTGAAAAAGCCAGTGTGGCAGCTCTAGTCCATGATTATGCTAAAGAACGTAGTGATTCAGAGTTTAAAGCGCTGATCGCTCAAACTGGATTAGATCAAGATCTACTGAATTGGAACAATTTTATCTGGCATGGAGTTGTAGGTGCTGAGATCATCAAAAAAGAATTAAAGATCACCGATGAAGAGATCTTAAATGCGGTCCGGCACCATACAGTGGGGGCCAAAGAAATGACGACCTTAGATCAGATCGTGTATGTGGCTGATTATATCGAACCAGGACGTGATTTTCCTGGGGTCGACCAAGCACGTCAGATAGCTGCTAAAAGTTTACGTGCAGCGGTCGAGTTTGAAACTAAACATACACTGCTATATTTGATGAATAATAATAAAACAATTTATCCCGCTGCGATCTTGACATATAATGCATATGTCGCATCGTAGCCTATTTAGGAGGACTATATGAACAGTCAAGAATTATTAGAATTAGTTGTTCGCGCTGCAGATAGCAAGCGTGCAGAAGATATCGTTGCTTTAGATGTCCAAAATATCAGTTTATTAGCTGATTATTTTGTGATCATGCAAGCCGGTTCTGAAAGACAGGTCAAAGCTGTAACTGAAGCGATCGTTGAAAAAGTTCATGAAGCAAATGAAGATATCAAAAGTGTTGAAGGTAAAGATGGCGCTAACTGGATCTTACTTGATCTAGGGGATGTGATCGTGCACGTCTTCAAAGAAGAAACACGTCAATTCTATAACTTAGAAAAATTATGGTCTGATGCACCATTAGTTGATATCGAAGAATGGATCAAAGACTAAGATGATCTATTCGAATTTTGCAAAACTCTATGACGAGCTGATGGAACCAACGATGTATGATCAATGGTTGGATTTTGTTGAGCAAGAGCTACCCAAGACTACAGGTCAGATACTGGACCTAGCCTGTGGCGCTGGACGTCTAGCGGTCATGTTAGCTCAAAATGGTTATCAAGTTTCAGGGGTCGATCTGTCAGAAGAGATGTTAGCTTTAGCTGAAATGCATGCTAGAGAAGCTAATTTAGCGATCCCATTTATGCAAGGAAATATGTTAGACCTGAGCGAAGTAGGACAGTATGATGCTGTGACTTGTTTTGCGGATTCATTTTGCTACTTACAAGATGAATCCCAAGTGCTCCAAGCATTTAAAGAAGTTTATCAGCATCTAGAAAATGATGGGAAATTCATTTTTGATGTGATCACACCTTATCAAACTGATGAGATCTACCCAGGCTACATGTATAATTATACTGCTGAAGATCAAGCTTTTATCTGGAGTAGTTTTGCGGACGAATTTGAACATAGCGCGGTCCATGAATTGACCTTTTTTGTTTGGAATGAGGCACTAGAGAGTTATGAAAGAGTCAGTGAGATCCATCATGAACGGACTTATGAATTAGAAGTTTACCAGCGTCTATTGACCCAAGCGGGATTTAAGGATATCACGGTAAGTGCTGACTTTGGTAAAGGTGAGCTTACTTTGGAAACGACGCGGTGGTTTTTTAGTTGCCATAAGTAAATAGGGGGATAAAAATGCCAGTTGCGGGAATTATTGCTGAATATAATCCATTTCATAATGGACATCTTTATCAGATAAAGGAAGTCAAAAAAAAGTTCCCCGATGCACCATTAGTGGTAGCAATGAGTGGAAATTTTTTGCAACGGGGTGAACCAGCTAGCTTTGACAAATGGACGCGTGCCAAACAAGCACTAGCTAATGGAGCTGATCTTGTGGTCGAGATGCCTGTTTTGGCCTGTGTTCAACCAGCTGACCGTTTTGCTTTTAATGGGGTCTCGATCCTAGCCTCATTAGGCGTGACGGATCTATTTTTTGGTGCTGAGCATGCGGAGTATGATTTTTCCGCTTATGCGCGCTTAGTCCAGAGTACACACGGTGATTTTAAAACATATAGTGAATCTTATGCGGCAACATTTCAAAAAGCAGTTGCTACTAAGATCGGTCATAATGTCGATCAGCCAAATGATCTTTTAGGACTGGCGTATGCTAAAGCAAATTTAAAGTTGGGTGAGCCTTTGTGCTTGAACCCGATCCAGCGAAAAAATGCAAATTATCATGAAGTAGAATTAAAAGCGGGAACGATCGCCAGTGCGACTGCGATCAGACAGCATTATCTAGCGGGAAATTTAGTGAAACTGAGCGATTATGTCCCTGAGACTACGTTAGAGACATTAAAAACGCAAAAATTACTGACATGGGATGATTTTTTCCCATATTTAAAGTATAAATTGCTGTCAACTACGCCAGCACAGTTAAGTGAGATCTACGGAATGGCTGAGGGGATCGAATATCGCTTAAAAGAGCAAATGGAACGGTTACCGAGCACAGCCGATTTTGATCAGTGGTTAAAAGCTGTCAAGACCAAGCGTTTCACGTATACACGTTTGTCACGCTTAGCTTGTGCCTTATTATTAGATCTAACACCTGCTGAGGTCAAAGAGTATGACCAAGATCCATATATGCGGCTTTTAGGCTTTAATGCTAAGGGTCAACAGGTATTGCGGCGAGCTAAAAAGACGAGTGTATGTCAGATAATTGCTAAAGTTTCTAAGGATGATAAAAATGAGGCTTATCGCGTTGATTATCGCGCTGGGAAAATTTACCAGCTTCAAAATCAGGTGGAACAGGATCTAAAAAGAGCGCCAATACGCATTTTTTAAATAGGTGTCAAGGAAAAAGCATTGACAAAGCTTTTTAAAGCAAGTATAATCAATTTTGTTGCATTAGGAGGAATATAGCATGAAATGGTCATTAAATGAATTGCGCCAAACTGCTGATGAACCGTTGATGTTTGAAGAAACTTTAGAACTTAAAGCTTCTTTACAAAAACGGCGTCCAGAGATTCTGGATGTTTCCCCGGTTTTGGTCAAAGGTGTCTTTTCAGTTGATGAATTAGGTGTCTTAGGCTATGCCAAAGTTAAAACGACAGTCACATTACCTTCAACGCGTTCACTTGAACCAGCTGAAGTTGACTTAGAGTTTGAATTTACGGAACATTATGTCAGTCACCATGAGCGTGATCTTTCACGGTTTGAGGATACAGATGTTGTGATCGTTTTAGAAAATGACATTTTAGATCTCAATAGTGTGATCGAAGACAATATTTTGTTACAAATTCCGATGCAGGTTTTAACGAAAGCCGAACAACAAGATGATGCGACAATGCCTAATGGTGGCGATTGGAACGTTGTCAGTGAAGGTGAGTTAAAGAAAATGCAAAAAGATGAAGATGGTGTTGATCCGCGTTTGGCTAAACTCAAGGATTTTTTCGAAAATTCTAAAGATTAGTTGCAAAAGTGATGAATAACAAGTAAAATTCTTTTTGTTGGATATTTTTAAAATTTTGAAGGAGGTGTTTCTCGATGGCTGTACCAGCACGTAAAACATCTAAAACACGTAAGAGATTACGTCGTACACACTACAAATTGTCAGTACCTGGCATGAGCGCTTGCCCTAACTGTGGTGAATTGAGAAAGTCACACCACGTTTGCCCAGCTTGTGGTTTCTACGGTGACAAAGAAGTTGTAAAAACAAAATAATTTTGTTAAATGATGATATGGGACCATGGCCCTATCGTTTTTTCTCAAAGTTCACGCCCCAGATCTGCGGATCATGGGGCGTTTCTTTTTTAAGTACACGTAGGTGTGGATTTTGTGATAGAATTAGACATAAATGAATTTCACGGAGGTAGCAGATTTATATGGACGTACATAATGTTGAGCTGACGATCAGTGCAGTCCGACCAGAACAGTACCCAGCAGAAGGGTATCCTGAGATCGCCTTATCAGGGCGCTCCAATGTGGGGAAATCATCATTGATCAACACCTTGATCAATCGTAAAAATTACGCCCGGACATCCAGTCAACCAGGTAAGACACAGACTTTGAACTTTTACAATATTGAAGATGAGCTATATTTTGTCGATGTGCCAGGTTATGGTTATGCAAAAGTTTCGAAAAAAGATCGAGAAAAATGGGGAAAAATGATCGAGACATATTTTGAAACAAGGCAAGAATTGCGGGGAGTGATCTCGTTAGTCGATGCGCGTCATGAACCGACCGAGCTTGATTGCCAAATGATCGAATTTTTACATTACTACAACTTGCCGATCTTGGTCGTTGGAACTAAGATCGATAAAATTGCTCGTGGTAAGTGGAATAAGAGTGAAAGCATCATTCGCAAAAAATTACGTCTACGTAAAGAAGATAAAGTCATTTTATTTTCAGCAGTTACAAAAACAGGTAAAGAACAGATCTGGGAATGGATCGATGCACATACAATGGGGGCTGAATAGATGGAATTTAATGAATATCAAGCAGCAGCAAATCGAACTTTATATGGAAATGAACAGGTTTTGACTAATTGTGCCTTAGGCTTAGCTGGTGAGAGTGGACAATTGATCGATCTCGTGAAAGATTATACATTTAAAGGTAAAGATCTTGACCGTGAAAAATTAGTGGCTGAGATGGGAGATGTTTTGTGGTATCTATCTCAGATCGCACAATGGGCAGATATCCCTTTTGATGAGGTCGCACAAAAGAATATCGATACGTTGAATCGGCGCTATCCAAATGGATTCACCCCGAATGCATAATGATACAAATAATGAGAATGCCAGTGAAGTTTTCGTTCCTGGCATTCTCATTATTTTTTCTTATCTTTATCCTCTTTTTTAGGATCGGTACTTTCTTTTTCTTCGCGCTTAGCCTTTTTTTCAGGCTCGATCGCAAATTTACTGAAGAGATCTTCGAGTTTATTGGTTTGATTGATCTTAAGACCCATGAATATCACCTTACTTTAACTTGTTTACCCCAAGGATAACAGGTCTTTGGCTAGATTTCAAATTAGATATATTCGGCATTTTTTGTATAAAAACAACTTTTTTCGATTATTTATTGCATAAATAATCTTGTAGGGGTATAATACCTATAAATTAAAAAATAAGAAGTGGGAGTCAAGCCAAGTGGTGCGACACACAAATTTAAAAAAGGAGCTATTGGAAATGAATAAACTCAAGCAATTTATTTTAATGCTGGTCATGATGTTTGCTGTTTTTTTACCACTTAGTAATTTAACCGTCAAAGCTGACCAGACGGATACCTCTTTGGAAGATATCAAAAAAAGTGGGAAATTGGTAGTTGGTTTAAGTGCTGATTATCCACCATATGAATTTACAGCTAAAGTTGATGGCAAAACAGAGTATGTTGGGATCGATATTGAGATCGCTAAAAAATTGGCCAAAGATCTCGGTGTAAAACTTGAGATCAAAAATATGTCATTTGATTCGCTATTAGTGGCTTTGGAAACAAATAAGGTCGATGCGATCATCTCGGCAATGAACCCGACAACTGAAAGAAAAGAAAGTGTTGATTTTTCTGATATCTATTATTCGGGTAAACAATATATTGTCATCAACAAAAAAGATGCTAGCAAATATAAGAATTTAGCAGATTTCAAGGGACAAACAGTTGGTGCTCAAAATGGATCATTACAATATAATTTAGTTAAAGATCAAATGCCTGATACTACTGTCAAAGGGCTTTCGAAGTTAAATAACTTAGTTTTAGCACTACAATCGGGTAAAATTAATGGGATCGCAATGGAAGAACCGACAGCTAAGGCATATGTGGCTAACAATAATCAATTATTAGCTTTTGATCCAGGCTTTTCCGTCAGTTCTGATCAAACTGGTTCAGCGATCGCATTTAGAAAAAATTCGCCTGCTCTAGTTGCTGCAGCAAATAAGACATTGGCTCAGATCAAAAAACAAAATTTACTTGATACAAAGTATGTGCCCGAAGCGGCTAAATACATGGAAACAACTACTAAGAATAATACCATGATGAGCTATTGGACATATTTTGCTAAGGGGATCGAATATACCTTGATCATCACTGTTACAGCGGTCTTCTTTGGTTTTATCTTAGGGACATTGCTCTCCTTGATGCGTCTGTCTGAGAACAAGCTGTTACATAGCATTGCAGTTTGTTATATCGAGTTTATCCGAGGCACACCGTTGATGGTCCAAGTGATGTTTGTTTACTTTGGTGTTGGTGCGGTGATCCAATCCTTACCAGCCTTGGTAGCCGGGATCATTGCGACTGCTTTGAATTCAGCGGCTTATATTGCTGAAGTTATTAGATCAGGGATCGAATCTATCCCAGCAGGTCAAACAGAAGCGGCCCGCTCGTTAGGGATGACACAAAAAGATACGTATCGTTATGTTGTTATTCCTCAAGCATTAAAAAACATTTGGCCAGCTTTAGGTAATGAATTTGTGACATTGATCAAGGAAAGTTCGATCGTATCGATCATCGGTGTCGGCGATCTGATGTATCAAACACAATTAGTGCAATCTGCGACGTATAAGGGTGTCATGCCACTGTTCATCGCAATGGTGATCTACTTTATCATGACATTTAGTTTGTCGAAATTACTCAACTTGTTTGAAAGGAAGTTAAACCATGGATAAAATGATCGAGATCAAAAACTTGAAGAAAAATTATGGTAAAAATGAAGTTTTAAAAGATATCACCGAAACAGTGAATAAAGGTCAAGTTATCTGTGTGATCGGACCTTCTGGCTCAGGTAAGAGTACATTTTTACGTTGCTTAAATGTTTTAGAAAAGCCAACGAGCGGTAAGATCATTTTTGATGGTCAAGATCTAGCACATATTTCTGAAAAACAATTAAATGTTTTACGTGAAAAGATGGGGATGGTCTTTCAAGGTTTCAATCTCTTCCCTAATATGAGCGTTTTAGAAAATATCAAGTTAGCACCGATGAAAGTCAAAAATGTGGATGAAAAGACAGCCGCAGAACGCGGAAAAGAACTGCTTGATAAAGTCGGGCTTTTAGACAAAGCCGACCAATTCCCAGATAGTCTGTCTGGGGGCCAAAAGCAGCGGGTAGCGATCGCACGTGCTTTAGCGATGGATCCGGAAGTTATTTTATTTGACGAACCAACTAGTGCATTAGACCCTGAAATGGTCGGCGAAGTTTTGAAAGTTATGCAAGATCTAGCGGATAGTGGGATGACGATGGTCGTGGTCACACATGAAATGGGCTTTGCCCGTGAGGTAGCTGATGAAGTCTGGTTCATGGCGGATGGCTATGTCCAAGAGATCGGTAGTCCAGAAGAGATCTTTGAGCATCCAAAATCTGCTCGTGCCAAAGATTTTTTAGCAAAAGTTTTATAGAATAAAAGATCAGGTAATACGCTTGTTATTTTGATGACAAGCGTATTTTTACGTATTGTAAAAATAATTTTTGCTGTATAATTAATATAGAGGAAGTAGCGAAAGGAAAAGTGAGATGGCATCAGAACATATTGAAAACAAATTAAAGTTGTTACCTGATCTTCCCGGATGCTATCTGATGAAAGATATCAATAGCAAGATCATCTATGTAGGTAAGGCTAAGAATTTGAAGAACCGGGTCAGGTCTTATTTCAAAAGTAGTCATGAAGGCAAAACGGCCAAGTTGGTCTCTGAGATCTATGATTTTGAAACGATCATTACTTCGACAGATAAAGAAGCGTTCTTGCTAGAAATAACGCTGATCCAAAAGTATACACCTCATTACAATATCAAGTTGAAACGGGGGACGGGTTACCCGTATATCAAGATCACTAACGAAAAGGACCCCGTACTAAAGATCGTTAGTCAAGTCAAAAAAGATGGGGGCTATTATTTTGGCCCTTATCCTAATGTTTACGCTGCTCAAGAAACATTACAGTTATTGCAAAAGGTGTATCCTTTAAGGCGTTGCAATGGTTATCAAAAGCGTCCTTGCTTGTACTATCATATGGGCCAATGTTTAGGGGCATGTTTTAAAGAAGTCGATCCAGCTGAGTATGAAAAAAACATCAAAAAGATCAAATCTTTTTTGAGTGGTAATGTTGGTGGGATCAAGCGAGAATTGACCACAAAGATGCAACAAGCTGCAGAACAACTCGAATATGAGCGCGCCGGTGAGATCAGAGATCAGATCCGTTATGTTGAGATGACTGTTGAACGTCAAAAGATCATTTCCAATGATAATACACCGCGTGATCTGTTTGGCTTTTATATGGATAAGGGGTGGATCTCGATCCAAGTTTTCTTCATTCGTCAGGCTCGGTTGATGAAACGAGAAAAGCGCCTTTTCCCATGTATCGATACTCCTGAGGCCGAACTAGCTTCATTTATCTTACAGTTTTATAACCAAAAAAATCGGATCTTGCCTAAAGAGATCTTGGTTCCAGAAACGATCGATAAAGAGATCTTAGCTGATATTTTACAAACACCAGTTAGGACACCAAAACGTGGGGCCAAAAAAGAATTGCTTGATCTCGCCAGCAAGAATGCCCAGCTAGTTTTAGAAGAAAAGTTTCGTTTACTAGAATTAGATGATCGCAAAACGACTGGAGCAATGAAAGAGATCACCGATGCCTTAGGTTTACCGGTGGGTCATCGGATCGAAGCCTTTGATCATTCACATATGCAAGGCTCAGACCTCGTTTCAGCGATGGTTTGTTTTGTTGATGGGCAACCAGAGAAAAATGATTATCGTAAATACAAATTGCAAACAGTCGATCATGCCGATGAAGCTGCTAGCACGCGTGAAGTCATTTATCGACGCTATAGTCGGTTATTGAAAGAAAAAAAGCCGTTACCTGATCTGATCTTGATGGACGGGGCAAAGATCCAAGTTCAAGCTGCAGTTGATGTCTTGCATAATCAATTAGGCTTGACGATCCCGGTAGCTGGAATGGTAAAAAATGAGCACCATAAGACGGCTGATCTTTTGTGTCAGACTGGCGAACGGATCGGGCTAGATCCAAAGAGCGAAGGTTTTTATCTGTTGCAAAGGATCCAAGATGAAGTTCACCGATTTGCGGTGACATTTCACCGTCAAGTTAGATCGAAAAATTCGCTTTCATCCAAACTTGAACGGATCCCTGGTGTGGGACCGAAAACGCGGATCAAACTTTTACGTAATTACGGATCTTTAAAGAAGATCGCTCAAGCTTCATTAGAAGAGCTTCAAGCTTTAGGGATCTCTAAAAAGGTCGCACAAACGATCAAGTTAAGTTTAGATAATTAAGTGTTATTCTTGGTTGAAGAATGAGGCGTGAAACTGTTATACTTGTGCTTAGTGTTACAATATTTAAAAATTTTTTAGGTAATATTGAATAATAATTAGAGATTATATAGAAACATCCTGGACAGCAGATGTTGTCGGATTATTTAGAAGGGTGAAATAAATGTTTGTAGATCAAGTTAAAATTCAGGTCAAAGCCGGTAAAGGTGGCGACGGTGCCGTAGCTTTCCGGCGCGAAAAATATGTTCCTAATGGGGGACCGGCTGGAGGAGACGGTGGTAAAGGTGGCAGTGTCATCTTGAAAGTCGATGAAGGGTTACGGACTTTGATGGATTTTCGTTATCATCGTATTTTTAAAGCTAAGCCTGGCCAAAATGGAATGATCAAAGGGATGTATGGTCGTGGAGCAAAAGACTTATATATTGCAGTTCCACAAGGTACGACCGTGACGGATGCTGATACTGGTGAGGTTTTAGGCGATCTAGTCGAAAATAACGCCGAATTAGTTGTAGCCAAAGGTGGTCGTGGTGGTCGTGGCAATATCCATTTTGCTTCAGCCAAAAATCCAGCCCCTGAGATCGCTGAAAATGGTGAACCAGGGATCGAACGAGATCTAAAGCTCGAACTTAAGGTCTTAGCGGATGTGGGACTGGTTGGGTTCCCATCAGTTGGGAAATCGACCTTACTCTCAGTTGTAACGAGTGCTAAACCTAAGATCGCTGATTATCACTTTACAACACTTGTGCCAAACCTAGGAATGGTACGTTTAGATGATGGACAAGATTTTGTAATGGCTGACTTGCCAGGTTTGATCGAAGGTGCCTCACAAGGTGTCGGCTTAGGGATCCAATTTTTACGTCACGTTGAGCGGACAAGAGTGATCTTACATTTGGTCGATATGTCGGGAACAGAAGGCCGTGATCCATTTGAAGATTATCAAAAGATCAATGCTGAACTAAAGAAATATGATCCCGCTTTGTTAGAACGGCCACAGATCGTAGTCGCTTCTAAGATGGATATGCCAGATTCAGTTGAAAACTTAGCTAAATTTAAAGAACAACTTACTCAAGATGATACTTTAGCGACTAAACCAGAAGTGTTAGCCATCTCTTCTTTGACACACCAAGGTTTAGATGAATTATTACACAAGACTGCTAAATTGTTGGCTGAGACGCCAGCCTTTGAGACTAAAGCTGAAAAGCTTCAAGGTGAACAAGCTAAAGTCTATGAGTTCGAAGAACAAGTGGAAAAAGCACCATTTACGCTCACACGTGATGCAGATGCAACTTGGGTCTTAGGTGGTGCTAAGTTAGAAAAACTCTTCAAGATGACGAACCTAGATCACGAAGAAAGCATGATGCGTTTTGCTCGTCAATTGCGTGGAATGGGCGTTGATGATGCCTTACGTGAGCGTGGAGCTAAGAACGGTGATCTTGTAAGAATTGGTAACTTTACATTTGAATTTGTTGAATAAGATTTAAAGGAAATATTTACAAATGGGAAAAAGGTTAAAGAAGAGTAGATATATTACAGGTTTTGATGGTATCAGAACGATCGCAGTCATCGGTGTTATTTTGTATCACTTGGCACCGTACCAATTTCAAGGCGGTTTCTTAGGTGTTCCGATCTTTTTTGTGGTTTCAGGTTATTTGATCACAGATCTATTGTTTCAAGAATGGCAACAAAATAGACGAATCGATATCAAAGGGTTTTATATTAGACGAATGAAGCGCCTGTACCCAGCCTTAGTTACACTGGTATTAGCAACGACTGCCTACATTACTTTGTTTGCCCGTGATCTATTGACAAATATTCGGGCAATAATCGTTACCAATTTTTTATATGTTTATAATTGGTTTCAAGTAGCGCATCATGAATCTTATTTTGATAAGTTTGGTACACAGTCACCGTTTACTCATCTATGGTCATTATCGATCGAAGGACAATTTTATCTTTTTTGGCCGATAATTATTTTATTACTGCTAAAATTTGTCAAAAAGAAACAGCCGATCTTTGATACGATGATTATTTTAGCGTTTATCTCGGCCTTATTGATGTCTATCTTGTATCGAAGTGGGCAAGACCCTTCTCGTGTTTATTACGGTACGGATACACGGATATTTTCGATCTTACTAGGGACATCGTTAGCAGTTGTTTGGCCAAGTACAGCCCTTAAAGCAAAATTGCAACCAAACTTTAGGCTAGCCTTAGATGTGATCGGTGGGGTCACAATGTTGCTTTTACTTTGGATGTTTATGCGTATGACTGGTGAAAGTGCTTTGGTTTATCGAGGCGGAATGTTTTTCTTCTCTGTTTTATCGATGATCTTAGTCGCAGTTGTGGCTCATCCTGGGGCTGACATCAATCGTTTGTTGACAAATCCAGTATTTACTTGGATCGGAAAGCGCAGTTACGGGATCTACTTATATCAATATCCAGTCTTAGTCTTTTTTGAAGACAAAGTCAATGTTGCCGACCATCCATTCTTGTATGGCGTGTTCGAAGTAGCTTTGATCTTAGTGATCAGTGATCTTTCTTATCGCTATCTTGAATTGCCATTGCAACATTTTGACTATTCTAAGACATGGGCAACGATCAAGGAAGTTTTTGCACCAGGATCACGCTATGGAAAAAAACGTTGGTATCTAGCTGTACCAAGTGTGATCATCTTGTTAGCTTTGACGGGTGCGATCATTTCACCGGCCCATGGTTCTGAAAGTGAGCAAAATTCAGCACTAGAAAAGACGATCGAATCAAATAACAAAAAAGTGGCAATGCAAAATAAGGAGATCCAAGCTGGCAAAAGTAGTCAAGCTTCAAGTAACAAAAAAGCAAGTTCTGAGCAAGCCACAAGTAGATCTGAGTCTAGTTCGAGTGATTCATTGACCCAAGCTGAGCTTACTCGAGCTCAAACTTTATCGATCACAGCAGTAGGTGATTCGGTCCTTGCTGATGCTTCAGCTACTCTACAAGGGATCTTTCCCAATATGTATGTCGATGCTAAAGTCGGACGTCAGGTCAGAGAAGTGGCTCCAGTCTTGCAATCGTTGGCACAAATGGGTAAACTATCTGACACGGTTTTGATCAGTGAAGGTACTAATGGTCCATTTACAACAGATGAGATGCAACAGATCATGACGATCTTGGGTGATAAACGCAAAGTGTATTGGATCAATGTCCATGTTCCGACACGACGTTGGCAAGATCAAGTCAATGAGGATCTAAAAGAAGCTGCTAAGAAATATCACAATCTAAAGATAATTGATTGGTATGCTTACAGTAAAGATCATGCTGATTGGTTCTATAGTGATAATGTCCATCCAAATCCAGAAGGACTCAAATACTATGGGCCTTTTGTAGCAAAACAGGTACTAAAATAAATAAAAGATGCTTTCAGTTTTGATGAAGGCATCTTTTTACTTAAGTAATAATTTTGTGGGACTGATCTTAATCCCAAAAAGTGGTTGGGGTGTATCATTGGACATTAAGCTTAGTGTTGTAGTTGGAGATATAGGTACTAACTTTAGCTGAAGTTCTTTTAGTGTCAGTGGCTTTTTAGTCGGCAATAAAATAACTTCAGTCGGCAAAAAACGCACTATTCCTACTGGCAAAGTTTGAGTGGGTGTTATGAAATAAACTTTTAAAGTCGGATCGAGTTCTGTGGTCAAATGTAAAAAATCACTAATACGCAATGGACTCACCTCAATTGTATTATAAAACGTTTGTTCGATAAAGACAAAATTTTTATGCTATTGCAAATAAAGAAATATAATATTTTTTTTAAATTGTGCTCGAATGCTTAGACAGATCATACTCAACTGAGGTTTTACATAAGGTCACTTTGTCTACTTGGAGAAATGATGATAGAATATAAAAGGAATAATATGTAAAACTACTTCGGCTTTGCCGATTAGAATAGGAATATCAATTGATGGAATTAGAATTTTTAGGTACAGGTGCGGGCTCACCTGCGAAATTTCGCAATGTATCCTCGGTCGCCCTTAAACTGTTGGATGAGGAAAATGCGGTATGGTTATTTGATGTCGGTGAAGGAACGCAACATCAGATCTTACGCACGACGATCAGACCACGTAAGGTCGATAAGATCTTCATAACGCATCTACATGGAGATCATATCTTTGGCCTACCTGGTTTTTTAAGTAGTCGTTCATTTCAAGGCGGAGAGGAGTTACGCCCACTGACGATCTATGGACCTAAAGGGATCGCTGATTTTGTGAGGATAAGTTTGAAAGTTTCGCAAACACACCTTTCATACCCACTGCGCTTTGTAGAGTTAGCAGACGAAGGTATAATCTTTGAGGATGATAAGTTCAAAGTTTCATTTTGTCGACTAGATCATCGGATCGAATGTGTGGGTTATCGGATCGAAGAAAAAGACCACCCTGGTGAACTATTGATCGATAAGTTGCGGGCTGAACATGTTCCTTCTGGTCCGCTCTATGGCCGGATCAAGGCTGGCGAAGTTGTGACTTTACCTGATGGACGTACGCTTGATGGTAAGGACTACATCGGTGAACCCCAAAAGGGCCGGATCATCACGATCTTAGGTGATACTAGACAAACCCCTGGGATCTTAGAATTAGCTCAAGGTGCAGACGTGTTGGTACACGAGAGTACTTTTGGCAAAGGTGAGAGCAAACTAGCACGTAACTATTATCATTCGACGTGCATTCAAGCAGCTAAGATCGCAAATAAAGCGGGTGTCAAACAATTACTATTGAATCACATTTCGGCACGTTATGTCGGGCCTTTAGCAACACAATTGCAAAAAGATGCTGCAAGTATCTTTAGTAATGTTAAGGTAGTCAAAGATTTCGATGTGATCGATGTTCCATTCAAAAAGAAAGGTGAAAAAGCTAATGACAGGATATAAGCAATTAAAAGATCTAACGAATCGAGTTGTTTTGATCACAGGAGCTTCTTCTGGTTTAGGCGAACAGGTTGCCTATCAAGTTGCTAAGCAAGGAGCGATCGTAGTTGGGTGTGCTCGGCGCAAAGATAAGCTCGAAAAGGTGATGGCTGTTTGTCGGGCGATCTCTGGGAGATTAGCCTATGCTTACCAATTAGATGTCTCTCATCCGCATCAGATCGAAAAAGTGATCGATGAGGTAGAAACAAATGTCGGTCCGATAGATGTTTTGATCAATGATGCCGGTTTTGGTTTTATGCGTCAAGCCTTGGACTTTAGAATGGATATTGCCGAAAGGATGTTTCGGGTCAATGTTTTAGGCCTAATGTATGTGACTAAATATACAGCTTTATATATGGCTAAGCGTAAACGAGGCATGATCATCAATGTGGCTTCGATTGGTGGAAAGATCGCAACTCCGAAATCATCGATCTATTCAGCTACTAAAGCAGCGGTGATCGCATATTCAAATGCTCTTCGTTTAGAATTAAAGCCTTTGGGGATCGCAGTCTTGACGGTCAACCCAGGACCGATCAGAACAGCTTTCTTTGAGATCGCCGATGAAACAGGTGAATATATCGATCGGGTCAAGAAAATGTCATTGAACCCTGAGATCGTTGCTGAAAAGATCGTTAAGGCGATCGGGACACGCAAACGCGAGCTCAATTTACCATATTATATGGAATTAGCACATCACGGGTATCAAATGTTTCCTTGGCTAGGTGATCATCTGGCTGGTGGGATCTTTAATAAAAAATAATAAAGGATAGGTGAGATCTATGAAAAAACAATGGAGTTTGATCGGAATTTTAGTTCTAGTCTTAGTGATCGTGATCTTTTCATGGTTAAATGTGCAACCTGTGACTGTTAATTTTGGCTTTTCTCAAGTTACGATGCCGTTAGTTGTGATCTTGGTGATCTCATTACTTTTAGGTGTTATTTTAGCAGTTCTTTTCTCGATGACGACTATTTTGCAACAAAAGCAGGAATTAAAACAGATCAAGAGTAAATTAGAATCTAATCAAGCAATGCGCCGAGCAGATAAAAATATTAGACAAGATACAAAAACAAAAGAAAAATAGTTAGATGTAGGGGGAAAAATATTGGTTTCAGCAAAATATCAATGGCAAGAAGAAAACCTGGCCCCGACTCCAGCTAGCCAAGCGATCGCAGATGAATTTGGTTTGGCTACTATAGCGGCTGAGCTGTTAGTGAAAAAGGGATATACGACGGTCGAGGAAGTTCGCACATTTCTTGAGCCAACAAGTACGAGTTTTCACGATCCGTATTTACTATATGATATGCAAAAAACAGTTGATCGGATCCAAGAAGCGATCGTTTCGGGTGAGCATATCACGATCTATGGTGACTATGATGCCGACGGATTGACTAGTACTGCGATCATGTATGAGACTTTGACACAGTTAGGTGCTGATGTTGATTACTACATCCCTGATCGGTTCAAAGATGGTTATGGCCCCAATAAAGATGCCTATGATCGCTTGATCGCTAATAAAACTGAACTGATCGTGACCGTTGATAATGGTGTCTCAGGGCATGATGCGATCACTTTGGCAAATGAAAAAGGTGTTGATGTGATCGTCACTGATCACCATGAATTGCCACAAACGCTACCACACGCTTATGCGGTGATCCATCCCCGTCATCCTAAGGGGAAATATCCGTTTGGCGATCTTTCTGGAGCTGGGGTAGCTTTCAAAGTCGCAACAGCGCTGTTAGATGAGATCCCACAAGATCTTTTAGATCTGGCAACGATCGGAACAGTAGCCGATCTGGTTTCACTGACAGGTGAGAATCGTGCTTTGGTCAAATTTGGTTTGACAGCCTTGGAAAACACCTTGCGTCCTGGATTACTTGCTTTATATGAAGTTGCAGGCGTTGATCAACAAGCGATCACTGCCGAAACGATCGGCTTTCTGTTAGGACCACGCTTAAATGCGATCGGACGGATGCAACATGCACAAAGTGGCGTTGAATTACTGACGACGTTAGATGATGAGTTAGCTACCGACTTAGCCAAAGAAGCTCAGAGCTTGAACATCCAAAGACAAAAAATCGTTGAAGAGATCACGCAACAAGCATTGCATAAGCTTGAACAAGAACCAAAGCATTTAGTCAATGTTGTAGCAGGTTCTGATTGGCACGAAGGCGTTTTAGGGATCGTAGCGAGTCGTTTGGTCGAAAAAACGGGCCGACCGACCTTAGTGCTTGATATTTCAGATGAAGGAATCGCTAAAGGTTCTGGGCGATCGATCGAGGCCTTTCATCTGTTTAATGCTTTGGATGGACATCGGGAACTGATGACAAGTTTTGGTGGACATCACATGGCATGTGGGTTATCACTTGAAGTTAGCGATTTGCCTCAACTCCAAGCGATCTTA
The DNA here is from genome assembly GCA_910587695.1 of uncultured Lactobacillus sp. Taxonomy (GTDB): domain Bacteria; phylum Bacillota; class Bacilli; order Lactobacillales; family Lactobacillaceae; genus Ligilactobacillus. The sequence goes on along the minus strand of CAJUNC010000018.1, from coordinate 20,743 downwards.
GATGAGGAGGCAAAAGCGCAAGAACTTGATCCAACCAAGAAACCTGTTTTGCAGGTGGCTGCTAAGCTTAAGGCCAGTGAGGTTACACTAGATCTGATCGCTTCGTTAGATAAACTAGCACCTTTTGGGACGGATAATGAGGTTCCATTATTTGAGATCACAGACTACCAAGTTGTGCAAGCTAAAGCCCTAGGCAAGACAAATGATCATTTGCGTTTGGATCTAAACACTGGTAAGACCCAATTAGCTGCCTTGGCTTTTGGTGTTGGTGATAAATTACCAGAATTATTAACTCGATATAAGTCATTAAAATTTGTCGCCTCGGTCGATAAAAATGAATGGCGTGGTAACGTTAGTCCACAATTATTGATCAAAGATTTAGACCAAATAGTTAAGAAAAAACCACAAGTGATCATTGAGCGAAGCGAACGATTACAAAAAGCGCAATTTTTGAGTCCAGCTGTTTATGGCTTTTTTAATGCGAACTTAGCCCAACGTTTTGCTGATCATCTGCCTGCCGGTTCAAAATGTGTTGTTTTTGATCAAAATCTATCCCAATTGACGGTAGATGAAGTAGTTTTAGTCGATCTACCACAAAATCTTGCTCAATTAGAATTTGTTTTAGGTAAACTTGATTGTGCTAAAATCCGTGCTATTTTATACACTAAGACTAAAAGCGCACCATTACCTGAAAGAAAAGATCTTACTAGGGTTTATAAATTTGTTTTCCAAGTAGGACATCTGAATTTAAAAACAGATCTTGATCAGGCCGCAACTCAAGTGGGACTAGAAAAATCTCAACTAGTTTTAGTCTTAAAGATGTTTTTTGAGGCGGGATTTGTTACAATAAAAAATGGAATTTTAGTCGGTGTGAAAAATGCACGTCCACATCGATTAGAAGATACAAATAGTTATCGCACACATGGCCAGCAAATACAAGTCGAGAAGCTAGTTTCGACTTGTTCAGATGAAGAGTTGACTGACTGGCTATTACAACGTTTAGGTTAGTGGCGAGAGAAGGAGTTAAGAAAATGGCTTTGGATTTAAATAATTATGTTGAAAGCATCCCTGACTATCCTGAAAAAGGGATCATCTTTCGCGATATTACGCCCCTGATGGCTGATGGTGAAGCCTATCGCCAAGCAACAGATCGGATCGTTCAATTTGCCAAAGATAAAGGTGTTGAAATGGTCGCTTGTCCTGAAGCTCGTGGCTTTATCGTAGGATGTCCAGTGGCTTATGAGTTAGGTGTTGGCTTTGCTCCTGCACGTAAAGCAGGTAAGTTACCACGAGAAACGGTCGAAGCAAAATACGATCTAGAATATGGTACTTCTGCACTTTATATGCACAAAGATGCGATCAAGCCAGGACAAAAAGTTTTGATCGTTGACGATCTATTGGCAACTGGTGGAACGATCAGTGCTACGATCGATCTAGTTGAACAACTCGGTGGTGAAGTAGTTGGCTGTGCCTTTATCATCGAATTAAAAGATCTAAATGGACGAAAACGTATCAAAGATTATGATACACTTTGCTTAATGGAATACTAAAAAGCGAGCCTAGTCAGCTAAAAGTTGACTGGGCTTTTTAAATATGGAATTACTAATGTTGGTGGCAATAAATAAAATCAAGAAAGGAAAAGCTATATTCTTGCTCAATATAGTATTAAATTTGAGCATATTTTATATAGCAGAAAAACGCATGGAAAAACAAACATTTGCCGTGATCGGTCTCGGGCGTTTTGGCGGTAGTGTCTGTCAAACATTAGCTGATGCGGGGCAAGAAGTTTTAGCGATCGATCATGATGAGGCTAGGGTCAACGATTATAAAGATATTGCGACACAAGCAGTTGTTGCTGATGCTCAAGACGAAGATGTTTTACGTTCGTTGGGGATCAGGAACTTTGATCATGTGATCATCGCGATCGGTGAAGATATTCAAGCGAGTATTTTAGTAACTTTGATGGTCAAAGAGCAAGGTGTCAAATATGTAACGGCTAAGGCTCAAAATGAAAATCACGCTAAAGTTTTAGAAAAATTAGGTGTTGATAGGGTCGTCCATCCCGAACGCGATATGGGGGTACGGATCGGTCGGAGTTTGACTTCTAAAAATATGATCGATTATTTAGATCTGGATTCAAACTTCAAGATGGCTGAGATCTTGATCACTAATCCGCGCTTCTTTGGACGGTCATTAGCTGAATTGAATTTCCGCGATAAATATAAGTTAAATGTGATCGCAATTGCTCATAGTAAAAGTGAGATGAATCTTCCAGCTGCTGATGATGTACTAGGCTTACATGACAGTATCTTAGTAGCCGGGCCTAAAGATGCGATCGATCAATTTGAAGAATTGATGAATTCTAAGTGAATTTAAAGTATTCTTAACTATTTGACCTTGCTTTTTGAGAAGCAATGGTCTTTAATTACTTTAGAGCAAGTGCTTGACTGGTCAAGCTTTGTACGATTAGTCTTGTAATCTAATATAAGAGTATTGTAATATAAATTAGTTGAGGTAGATTTTATCTACGTATCAATATATAGATTAGGAGAAAAATATTGAAAGAAAAGTGGACAAAGTTTTTTAAAAATGAGTATGTCACATTTGCTTTAAAAACAGTTTTTTATTTTGCTGTTTTATTTGCACTGGTCTATCTCTATAGTTACAGTGGTGTAAATCAACCACACTTTATCTACAACGAATTTTAGGAGTGATTTGTTTGTCAGAAAATTTAATCAAAGCGATCGATCGTTGGGGGATCGAAACGCCAACTAAAATTGCCTATGATTATTTAGGTAAGACCAATACGTTTGCTGAACTCAAAGCATATTCTGATGCTTTAGCTAGTTACTTGGTCAAATCAAACTTACCTAAGGGTGCACCTGTGATCGTTTTTGGAGGGCAGACATTTGAAATGATCGCTGCTTTTTTAGGGGCGGTCAAAGCAGGACATGCGTATATTCCTGTTGATGCTCACTCACCATTAGAACGGATCAAAGTCATAAATGAGATCGCCCGCCCAGCCGCTTGTATCGCAGTCGAAGAGTTGCCTTTAGAATTGGGAACATTGCCAGTTATTACACCAGCTAAGTTAGGGGAAATTTTTGCAACAAAGGCTACATATGAAGCATCAGAAAACTATGTTGCGGGAGATGATAACTTCTATATCATCTTCACCTCTGGAACTACTGGAGTACCAAAGGGCGTTCAGATCAGCCACGATAATTTAGTAAGTTTCAATGCTTGGATGCAAAAGGATTTTGGTTTGGCTAAGGATGGTATCTGTTTATCACAACCACCATATTCTTTTGACCTTTCAGTGATGGACCTCTATCCGACTCTGACAGCCGGGCGTCAGTTGACAGTCTTACCTAAGGAAACAACGGATAACTTCAAGGAGTTATTTACAGTTTTACCTAAATTGCATGTGAGTGAATGGGTCTCAACTCCATCATTTATGGATATCTGTTTGCTACAACCGACTTTTGATGCAAAAAATCTTCCTGAATTGACGCATTTCTTCTTCTGCGGGGAAGAATTAACGCATAAGACAGCTGCGACTTTAAAGCAACGCTTCCCTGAAGCTAAGATCTATAACACATATGGCCCAACTGAGGCGACTGTAGCTGTCAGTGCAGTTGAGGTCACAACTGAGATCTTGGAAAAATATCCACGGTTGCCGATCGGCCAAGCTAAGGCAGATACCACCATCGTGTTGATCGATGAAGAGGGTAAACCAGTCGAACAAGGGCAAAGTGGTGAGATCTTGATCGCAGGACCAAGTGTTTCAAAGGGATATTTGAATAATCCAGAAAAAACAGCACATGCGTTTGTTGAGTTTGAAGGGCGCCCAGCGTATAAGACCGGTGATCTTGGACAATATGATGAAGCAGGTCAATTGTTGTATAAAGGGCGGATCGATTTTCAGATCAAGTTACACGGATTTAGGATCGAATTAGAAGATGTTGATCATCATTTAGATAAAGTGAGTTATGTTGCTCAAGCTACGACGGTCCCACGGTATGGCAAAGATCATAAAGTCAGTCAATTGATCGCTTACGTGGTCAAAGATGAGACTAAGACAGCAAATTTTGAGAGTGACTTCAAGCTAACACAGGCGATCAAGCAAGAGCTCTTAGAAACGATGATGTCATATATGATGCCTCAAAAATTTATTTACGTCGATTCTTTACCGTTGACTGCTAACGGAAAGATCGATCGCAAATCTTTGATGAAAGAGGTTAATGACTAATGCTTAATATGCAACCGTACCAAGATCCGACCTATTTTGTATTACTGGCGATCGGTCTATTGCCGATCATGGTAGGACTTTTATACGGTCGACGCTTTAGAGTTTATGAAACGATCATCTCATTTCTATTTTTATTGCTGACCTTTGGAGGCGTAAAGTGGGAACAAGGGATCGCCTTGATCGGATATATTATTTTTGAACTTTTGCTGATCTATGGATACCTTGCTTATCGTAAACGTAAAAATGCTTCTTGGCTCTTCAATTTGACTGTTGTTTTGTCGATCCTACCCTTAGTGATCGTCAAGGTAGCCCCAGTCATGAATAATGGGCGTGAATCGATCATTGGCTTTTTAGGGATCAGTTATTTGACCTTTAAAGCTGTGGGAATGATCATGGAGATCAGAGATGGGATCATCAAAGAAGTTGGACTAAGTGAAGTTGTACATTTCTTGCTCTTTTTCCCAACGATCTCATCTGGACCGATCGACCGTTACCGCAGATTTTTAGGCGATTATAAAAAGATACCAGCACGTGATAAGTATTTAGCTTTGTTAGATAAAGCCATGTGGTATATCTTTTTAGGATTTGTCTATAAGTTTTTACTGGCATATTTATTTGGGGTCGTGATGTTGCCTAAGATCTCAGCCTTGGCCTTAGCGCATGGTGGCTGGTCATGGTGGGTGATCGCGTATATGTATACCTATTCGATGGATCTGTTCTTTGATTTTGCAGGTTATAGTTTATTTGCAGTTGGGATCAGTTATATAATGGGGATCCAAACACCGATGAACTTTAACAAACCATTTATTGCCAAGAATATCAAAGATTTCTGGAACAGATGGCATATGACTTTGTCGTTTTGGTTTAGAGATTATATTTACATGCGATTAGTCTTCTTTATGATGAAAAAGAAATTGCTCAAGAGTCGGATCGCGATCGCTAATGTAGGCTATTTGACGCTCTTTTTGATCATGGGCTTTTGGCATGGGGTAACTTGGTATTATATCGTCTATGGTTTATATCATGCAGTAGCGATCAATTTGTGTGATATGTGGTTACGCTTTAAAAAGCGCCACAAAGAGAAGATACCGCACAACAAATTTACTGAAGCTTTAGCTATTTTTATCACATTCAATGTAGTTTGCTTTAGCTTCTTGATTTTCTCTGGTTTTTTGAATACACTATTTTTTGCATAGATAATTTTTGGAGGTTTTAAACATGAAAGATACAGTATTGGATATTTTAGAAGATTTAACAGGTAGCGATGAAGTAAGAAACGATCTAGACATCGATATCTTTGAAACTGGTCTTTTAGACTCAATGGGAACAGTGCAAATGTTATTGGAATTACAAGCACAATGTGGCGTTGACGTGCCAGTTTCTGAGTTTGAAAGAACTGAATGGAATACACCTAACAAAATTATCGCGAAAGTAGAAAGTATGCAATAATGGACGTAAAAAAGAAGCTCTTTAAGATCTTCGGTCCGATCATTTTGGCGGCTGTCTTATTGACGCTCTTGTTGATCTCACCATTTAATCTTCGTAAGATCAACGATAAGACAGTTGAAGTAGCTGCTTTGTCTCAGTCAAAGAATATTTTTAAAGGGACAGTAGTGAAACAAAAGGCTCTAGAGGAAAATTACGTTCCATTTTTTGGTTCTTCGGAATTATCGCGAATGGATGCCTTTCATCCAGCTACATTAGCTAGTCACTATGATCGCAGTTACCGCCCATTTTTGCTTGGGGGACCAGGATCGACCTCGCTTTCTCAATTTTTTGGGATGCAAGGGATCAATCAACAGTTAAAAAATAAAAAAACTGTGATGATCATCTCACCACAGTGGTTTGTGCCTAAGGGAACCGATCCCGGAGCCTTTGGTCTGTATTATTCTAATCTCGAAGCTGTTACGTGGTTACGTCAGGCAAAAAACGATCAGATGGGTCGATTTGCAGCTAAGCGTCTGTTGCAGATGCCATCAGTCCAAAATGATCCGATCTTAAAACAGGCGATCCAAAAAGTTGCAGCTGGCCAAGCATTGTCTAGTTCGATGAAGACATATCTTGATTTGAAGTATAACCAATTGCAACACGAAGATGAATTGTTTTCGACATTGGCTTTAAAGGATAATACGCAAAAGATCACTAAAGTTGCAAAAGTTTTACCAGATAAGTATGATTTTGAACAACTTGATGCGATCGCTTATAAGCTAGGGCAAGAAAATACAACGAATAATCCGTTTGAGATCAGTAATAAGTTTTTTGATAAAAATTTGCGCAAAAAATACAAGAAGCTAAAAGGAAAGCAAAGTAAATACAGCTATGTAAGGTCACCTGAATTTGCTGATTTTCAATTAGTCTTGAATCAATTTGCCAAAAATAATACTGATGTGATCTTTGTGATCCCACCAGTAAACAAGCATTGGTCAGATTATACCGGCTTATCACAAGAAATGTTGCAAGATTTTAACCAAAAGATCACTTATCAGTTGCGTAAACAAGGTTTCAATAATATTGTTGATCTTTCTAAGGATGATGGTGAGAGATATTTCATGCAAGATACGATCCACTTAGGTTGGCGTGGTTGGTTGAAGATGGATCAAGCAGTAGCACCATTTTTGACCAAAGCTCAGCCAAAGCCAAAATATCAGATCGATAATTACTTCTACAGTAAGTCTTGGCAACAGCTCGATGGTAAAGATCTAGATCAAGTAACAAGATAGAATAAAACGCATCTAATACAGCAAAAGTTGCTGTGTTAGATGCGTTTTTTTTAAGCTTTAGTTTCTCTTAGCTTTATTATGAAAACTAGTACTAATGAAAATAAAGTCAGTGCTATTCCCAAGTATAAGCCAGGTGGAATAAAAGTCAAAGTCACTTGATGTTTACCTTGGCTGATATCAAAACCAACGAAGGTATCTTGGATCTTGTAAGTCTTGACGGCTTTTCCATCGATTTTTGCTTGCCAGCCTTTGCTATAAGGGATCGTTGTAGCAAAGAGCTGGTTTGACTTAGTGATATCGATTTTGCCTGTTAATCTGTGAGCAGTAGCTTTTGTAAGCTGCCAAGAATTTTTTTGGAGTTGATCTAGTTTTTGTTCGACTAAAGATTTATCCATGCGATAGAGAACGAAATTCTCCAACCAAAGGCTGTTTTTCTTGAATTTAGCGGTAATAACGACTTCATCGTCACTACCAAATACGTTTGGATTTAAGACGACTGTATGTCTGAAGGTCTTATAGTAAGGATATTCCTTGCTTCCTAAATACCAAGTGGCAGAATCACCGTCGAGACTAGCACCTAGTGTCAGGTAATAGGGGTCATCAGTCTCAGGCGTGAATTTAAAGATGATCTGTGCTGGTTTAGACAGGTCGGTCTTTTTGAAAAAGGCGCCAGTAAGGTTGATCTGCTTTTTAGTATTTTGAAAGACGACTTCATTAAAATTAGCAGCATAAAAATATTTAGTCGTATTAGCTGATCCAGTCGCTGCATTTAGCCAATTCGTCTGATAGGTCAGTGGCTGATCGTAGAGAACTTTGAGTTGCTTTAATTTTTTATCAGCACTATAGCCAAGTCCGATAGCATAAGGATTTTGATATATCCTGGTTTGATCAGTCTGGGCGCGTAAGGAATAAAGCTTTGTATCAGGACGGTAACTAGTAACATTAAGATCGACTTTACCTGAAGATCTTAAGTCAAGTTCAGCCTTATCTTTAGCTTGAAGGAGGTATTTCATGTCAAGCAACGAATCGCTGATCAAAGTCCCATTATAGTAACCCACATAGTTGTCGCCATCGGGTTGACCTAATTGACCATAAAAATCTGGGATGCTTTTTTCAAGTGCAGAGCTAAAATAAGAACCTGTGTTTAAATTATGAGCAAGGCCATCATCTTTGGTCCGACTATAAAGCTGAGCGGTTCGATAAAAGCTAGGATCTAATTGCGTCAATTTTTTTTGGTCTTGGGCGATGACTTTAGTTGGCCCAGCAAACTCAGCTTGAGTCAAATAGCTGATATTATTGAGCGAATAAGCCGTATTAGCTAACATTTCAAAGCATACCAATAAAAAGATAGCTAGTGGTGTTAGATATTGGCTGAGCGGAGCCTTCTTGACTGTCAAGACGAGTAAGAGCAAGACGTTGAAGAGAGCTGTGAATAATAAGACTTGTTCTGACACATAGTCAAAACTCTTAGAATTAAAATAAACATAGCTCAACCCAGCTGTAAAGATCCCAAAGCAGATCAAAGTTTGGTGGTTTTTAAGGCGAAATTGATTTTCTTTAAGAGCCAAAGCAGCTAAGAAGATCATCCAAAAACTAACGACAAATGAAAAGCGGTATGGATACCATACGGGAAATTGCATCCCATGCCACAATAGATCAAGTGGTTCAAAGCATAAAGAAAGGCAAAGAAATACACTCACTAAAAAAGCAGCTAGTTTTGAACGTCGATCGATCTTTAAGCTGATAAAATATAGAAGTACTCCGATCAAAGCAAGACTACCAACAAAAAGATTCGGGAATCCTTCAGGCATTTGTTCAAAATTAAATGCACCGATCACAAATTTTGAAAGCATCTTGAGCGGAGCATATTCAAAGTGTAATTGGAAGCTTTTTTCGGTGTACTGTCCTTTGCTAGCGACCAACGAATAATAAGTTGGTACAAGGACAAGGGCCGAGACGCCAACAGCTAAAAAGGAACGACTTATAAAAAGATACAGCTGTGACCAAAACTTTTTTTGCCCCGAAAAGTATGCTGTTTGATACCAAGCAAAAAATAAAACTAAAAAAAGACAGATCATGTAAGCCATGTAATAATTGATGATCATCATTGCAGCTAACCATAAGATGTAGGCGAGACTGCGCTTTTTTTGTAAGAGGCGATATAAAGCTGAGATGATCAACGGTAAAAAGATCGTTGCATCTAGCCAAAGCATATTCAATTGGTTAGCGATCATCCAGCCCATCAAAGCATAGCTGGTAGCAAGAGCAGGGATCATCCACCCATTTAATTTGAGTTCGTTTTTAAGTAAACGCCCAAAAGTATAGCCAGCACATCCGTATTTTAGCAGCAAGATAAGCAAGCATCCAGCTGTCAGGTATTTGCCGGGAAAAAAGACAAATAAGAGATTAAATGGACTCAATAGGTAATAGGCAGCCTCACCTATCATCGGGCCCCCTAAGGCTTTTGAAAATGAGTAGAATAGTTCACTTGGGGAATGCAACAAGGTATGGCGAAAATAAGCGAAAAAGTCGACATATTGCTGTCCCAGATCGACTGTCAACACACTGGAGCTGCCAAAGGGATAAAAGCCACGGTAGATAAAATACCCAAGCATGAGCAATATTGGAGTCCAAAAGCTCAAAACGAGGGGATAATGTTTTTTGAGATATTCTTTCATATCTAGCGTGATCCTTTCAAATTTTTGAATATTATCAGCTTATAGGATACCACAACGAGAAAAGGATTTCGAATAGTGCTTGTTTTAATTGGTCTTTTAAAAAAATTAGTATTTAAACGCTCGTATATCGTATATAATATAAAGGTAGTGTCTAAGGTACCGATTTTAGTTAATTTGTGCTAGGATAATTCGTAGTGTTAATAATATTAGTAGAGGAGAATTGTGGTGAGATTCTTAAGAAAGGCGAATGCGCAAAATAAGCAAAAGCGTTCGCAAATACCATTTAGATTAAATTTTCTTTTTTTGATCGTTTTTTTACTTTTTGCAGCCTTGATCGGACAATTAGCTTATCTACAGATCATTCATGGTCCTAAGTTCGAATCAGAAGCAACTAGTAGTGATAATCAGACCGAAACTAGAAATGTGCAACGGGGGACGATCTACGATTCAACGGGAAAATTATTAGTTGCCAATAATACTTCGCGTGCGATCACATATACTAAACCGCTGAATGTAGCTTCAAGTCAGATGTATAAGGTCGCAAATAATTTAGTTAATTATGTCAGCGTTGAAACTGATACTTTGACCGAGCGTAATAAGGTCGACTATTATTTAGCTGATCCTAAACACACTGAAGCGGTCAATAAGCATATTCCCAATGCTGATACGATGCAAGATAATGAAAAATTGACTAAGTTACAGACGGATTACGTTAAAAAGCACAACTTAGTCAAGAAGATGTCAGAAAAACAAAAACAAGCAGCTGTGTTATATGCTAAGATGGCAGGTGCTTATGCTTTATCGACGATCTATCTTAAGACAAGTGATGTCAGTGATACTGAAATGGCTGAAGTTGGAGAGCACTTATCTTTATTGCCAGGCGTTAAGATCGGGACTAGTTGGTCGCGCTCTTATCCTAATGGTGAATCAGTTAAGAGTGTCATTGGGACTGTGACGTCAGAAAAACAAGGACTTCCTAGCGATCAGATCAATAAATTATTGGCTGAGGGTTACTCTCGTAATGATAGTGTAGGTTCAAGTTACATCGAATCTCAATATGAAAATGCACTCAAGGGAACAAAAGAAGTTATCAATGTTCAAACGCAAAATAATGAGATCATCAAAGAAGTCAAACAATATGGCGGTAGTCCAGGGGACAATCTGCAATTGACGATCAATGCAGAATTTCAAAATCAAGTCCAAAAGATCGTTGAGGATAATGTGAAAAATGCCGCTGGTAGTAATCCGTATATTCCAGGGGGCTATGCGGTCGTGATGAATCCTAAGACTGGTGGGATCTATGCTTTGGCTGGGGTCAATCGTGACCTTTCAACGGGTGAAGTGACGGAAAATGCGCTTGGAACGATCAATCAGACTTTTGTAATGGGGTCTGTTGTTAAAGGTGCGATGGTCATGGGGGCTTTGAAAGATGGTGTCATCACCCCGACCAACAATACTTTGCTCGAAGAACCGATCAAGTTAGCTGGTACTGCTTCTAAGACATCTTGGTTCAATAAGACAGGGGCAGCTAACATGAGTCTTACCGCAGCTGATGCCTTACAAGTCTCGTCTAACACGTATATGATGAAATTGGCGATGTTAGAAGGGGGCTTTAAGTACACCTCGGGAGCTGTGCTCAATTTACCGACCTCGATCTTTGATAAATTACGTCAAAACTTTAAACAATACGGTCTAGGTGTTAAAACCGGGATCGATATTCCAGGTGAAGCTAGTGGGTTTGAAGGTGCTGCCGATCAGTCACATATCGGTAATGCGTTAGACTTATCGTTTGGTAACTACGATGCCTATACTCCGATCCAGTTAGCACAATATGCTTCAACGATCGCTAATGGAGGTTATCGTTTACAACCGCATATCCTAAAGTCGATCCGCAAGACGAATAAGGACGGCTCGTTAGGACCTGTAAAATATGAAATGCAACCAAATGTTTTAAATGTCGTTGATGGCACAAAGGATCAATGGGATGTTGTTAAGACCGGTCTTTGGCGCGTTGTTCATGGCTCTAATACTTATCGGACCGGGGGCTCAATGGCTTCGGTGAAACCTGAGATCGCAGCTAAGACAGGGACAGCGCAAACATTTTATAACAATATCGAGACTGAGACTTTAAGTGCGATCAGTTATGCACCAGCTAATGATCCACAAGTCGTAGTTGTAGTTGCGTTCCCTAATATTACTGACTCCAACAGTAAGATCAATACTGAGACAGTCAAGCAGATCTATGAAGCTTACTGGAAGACGGTCCAGTCTAGTGATGGTTTTTAATAAATGATTTTTGATCGACTTTAAGCAAGCAACAGGCGTGTTTAAGGTCGATTTTTTTGCTGTCAAGGAATTTTCCTTAACAAATAGCCAAAAAATACTGGTAATCGACGCCAAAAGATGATATGATATTAAACGTTGAAGATGCCAAGTGCATTTTTAGGAACTGATATGTATGGGAGGTTTAGAACATGCGTGTAAATATTACATTAGAATGTACAGAATGTCATGAACAAACATATTTGACAAACAAAAACAAGCGTAATAACCCAGATCGTCTTGAACTTAAGAAGTACTGTCCACGCGATCACAAGGTTACTTTACATCGTGAAACAAAATAACAACAGGTTTAAAACCCTGTTGTTTTTTTTTGAAAGTTTGATGAACCGGTTGCATAAAGGCAAGACCTCAGCCGTGGTTTGTGCTAAAATAGGATAAACCAGACTAAATTGGGGGACCAGTTATGAACAGCTTTCGTAAAAAACCGATCGTTACTTACGGACTGATCGCTGTCAATCTTTTAGTTTTTATTGGAATGACTCTAAGTGGCGGGAGCCAAAATACAGTCAACTTGATCGCTTGGGGGGCTAAATATAACCCTTTGATCATTCAAGGTGAGCTTTGGCGCTTGTTCACACCGATGTTTATTCATATCGGATTAGAGCATTTAGCCTTAAATCTATTGACATTGTATTTTCTGGGAGTACAGCTAGAACAGCTATTCGGCAAGTGGCGTTTTTTAGTCTTATATTTAATAAGTGGTGTGGGAGGCAACATTTTGAGTTTTGCGCTCTCAAACAATATTTCAGCAGGGGCAAGTACTTCTCTGTTTGGGCTTTTTGGCGCCTATTTGATGCTAGGAGAATCATTTAGACAGAACCAGTATATCAGAATGATCTCACGGCAATTTTTGGTTTTGATCGTACTTAACCTTGGTTTTGATCTCTTTGCAGGAGGTATAGATATCTGGGGACACTTAGGTGGACTCTTAGCCGGCTTCCTGACTTCTTATGCAGTCGGTGTACCTAATGTAGGATCTATTCCAAGGATGAAACGGATCGTTAGTGTTGTTGCTCTAGTAGTTGTATATGGATTATTGTTGCAAACCGGTTTCAATCATTGGCAATATCCAGTATAATTTTGAGGGAGAGGTTTTCATGAAGACGTTATATGATGTTCAACAGCTTTTGAAGCATTTCGGGATCTTTGTTTATGTTGGTAAAAGGCTTTGGGATATCGAATTGATGGCGATCGAGTTGGACAATTTATATAAAGCTGATGCGATCGATAAACAAGTCTTTTTGAGTGCCAAACTAGTCTTGACGCGGGAACACCGCATTGAGGAACAATACGAAGCAGCTAAGGATATTTAGATTTGAGGAGACATATTAGTATGGACAAGAAACTTATCGGCGTTGACCTTGGTGGGACAACGATCAAATTTGCAATTTTAACATCAGATGGTGAGATCCAACAAAAATGGAGTATTGAAACTAACATTTTAGATGAAGGTTCACATATCGTACCTGATATCATTGAATCGATCAACCATCACTTGAATTTATATGAAATGACACCAGACCAATTTATCGGTATTGGGATGGGGACACCAGGGACCGTTGATCGGGCTGCTGGAACGGTCGTTGGTGCTTACAACTTGAACTGGAAGACAGTTCAAAATGTTAAAGCTGAGATCGAAAAAGGTACAGGGATCAAGTTTGCGCTTGATAACGATGCTAACGTTGCTGCTTTAGGTGAACGTTGGAAAGGTGCGGGTGAAAATGCTGATAACGTTGCATTTATTACTTTAGGTACCGGTGTTGGTGGCGGTTTGATCGCTGATGGCAACTTGTTGCACGGTTTAGGCGCAGCGGGTGAAGTTGGTCATATCAACGTTCAACCTGATGGCTATCTTTGCACGTGTGGTAACAAAGGTTGTTTAGAAACTTATGCTTCAGCTACCGGTGTTGTACGGGTAGCACGTGATATGGCTGAAGAATTTGCAGGCGATTCTGAATTGAAGCGCGCTCTAGATAATGGTGAAGAGATCAGCTCAAAGATGGTCTTTGATCTAGCTAAACAAGATGATATCTTGGCTAAACGTGTTGTTGATCGGGTTTGTTATTACTTAGGGTTGGCAAGTGCTAATATCAGTAGTATTTTGCACCCGGAATATGTTGTTATCGGTGGCGGTGTTTCTGCTGCTGGTGATTTCTTATTGGATCAAGTTGAAGCTTACTTCAAGCAATTTGCATTCCCAACGATCCGCAATACGACAAAACTAAAATTAGCACAATTAGGTAACTCTGCTGGGGTTATCGGGGCTGCTTCTTTAGCTTTGGAATTTAAATAAACGTATTGATCAATTAAACAGTCTCGCTTTTGGGTGAGACTGTTTTAGTCTAGGAGGTTTTTTAATGAGTTTAGTATTGGGTGAAATTTCAGCATGGCTTTGGATCGACCTTGTTTTGGTCATTATCTTATTGTGGATGCTTGGTACACAACTATATTGGTGGTACCGGGGCAAAAAAGTTGCTCATATCGTTGAAAGCGATGAGTTCAAACAAGGCCTACGTAAAGGCCAAGTGATCGATCTACGCGATAGTGCAGAGTTTGGTCGCTCACATATTTTAGGGGCAAGAAATATGCCGTTTGCACAATTCAAGCTCTATGAAAATGCATTGCGTAAAGATGCACCAGTTTATCTCTATGATACGACTAAAGCGATGCCGATCCGGATCGCAGCTCGTTTGAAAAAAGAAGGATTTAATGACATCTACATTTTAAAGGGTGGCTACTCTAAATGGGATGGTAAAAAGAAAACTAAAAAAATTTAGTGGGTATGGGTGATAGCGATAAAGTTGTCACCCATATTTTTGTAAAAAATACGGCTGTAACAAAGTTTTTATTTGGCTTTTAAAACATCAAAAATACATAACTCCCAGCCGATAACAAAAACCGCTATGATGCTAAAATACACATCGTAGCGGTTTTTCGTGCTTTCCCACACTCTAGGGGACATTACTGGTCTAACATTTTTTTAATAACAGGTACTTGTCCTAGTTCGGTAATATCTTCTTTTGAAAGTACGACTAGATTAGTATCTGATTCAGCAAGGTTGGTAAAAGCGGTGATACTTTGATCTTTGAAGTAATTATCATCAACATTTTTTAAAGCTTCTTGGATCTTGGTGATCCGGTAACTTTCAGCGTCAGCCCGTGTTTTCGTTGCTTGGGCTTGAGCTTGTGCAGTTTCGACTAAGGCTTTATTTTTAGCGTCAGTCGTTAATTTGATGTTGCGGGCTTCCCCTTCGGCTCGAGCGATCGCAGCTACCCGCTCACGGTCGGCTGTTAACTGTTTGTCCATGGCTTTTTGGATCTCTTTTGAAGGGGTCAATTCATCAATGTTGACTCGATCGACATTGATCCCGTAAATATTTGTCAGATCTCCGATTGCATGTGCAAGCTCAGCATTGATCTTAGAGGTCGAACCTAACGCAGCGTTTAGATCCATTCGTCCGATGATATCGCGTAGATGCCCGCGAACTAGCTGAGCCATAGATTCCACAGAATCAGAGTTTTCATAAGTATACTTTTTAGCATCAGTAACGTGGTAGTTCAAAGTAACACTTGCCTCGATCTCGGCATTATCTTGCGTGATAACAGAATATTTTTGTAAACGCAGTGGATGCATAGCTAATTCAACTGTCCGGATCTTTTGAAAGAAAGGGACATAGAATTGTAAGCCAGCATCGACTGAACGTGAATATTTACCTAAGGTCTCAACGAGTCCCTTACAGTTTTGTCGAACGATCTTGATCCCAAACATAATGGTTCACTCCTCTTTATTATTAAGTGGTCGTAAAGTTAAGATATTCCCCACTGCTTCGATGATGATGTAGTCGTGACCGAGTTCTAAAGGTTGGTTACTTTCGATCAAGTAGCGATAATAGATGCCATCAACTTTGACTAGACCATCAAGTTCGTCGAATTGCCTAGCCGAAACGCGTTTACCTAAGAACATTCGTTTCTCCAAGGACTCAGAATTAGTGGGCTTAGTTAAAGATTCATCAACGATCGATTGCAATGTTGCATTGACACTTTTATTTTCTTCTTTAGCCTTCTTACTTAGTTTTTCTTTTAATGAAGTTGGCAACCGAAATAAGAAAGTCGTCATTTCATCTTTGTCCATAAGGAACCTCACTTAAAAAATATTTTAGCATTACGATATCATTATGATATCACTAAGACGTGATAAAGTAAATAAAAATACCCACTCCCAAAAAATGGAGTGGGTAGCTTATCTACTATCCTTGATGGGAAGAACGGCGTTTGCGCAATGCACGACGACGATGTTGATCCAACACTGCTTCGCGTTCTTCGATCGGTTCAACTACAGTCTTCTTGAATGCGTAAACACAACCTGCAACTGCACTAAAAGCAGTTAACGTGCCAACTAAGAAGCCTTTACCAAATGTCTTCATAGGGGAATTCCTCCTTTTTGAATTACTACTCCTATTATGAATGATTAGCCAAAAAATATCCAGTATTTAACTCTTTTGGCTAAAAAATATGATAGTATTAATCATGTGAATAAATTAGTCTTATAGAAAGGAAAGATAATGGCACAAAAGCTACTAATGATCGTGGGGCCAACTGCAGTGGGGAAAACGGCATTAGCTGTTGAATTAGCCCAAAAATTCAATGGTGAGGTCATCTCTGGGGATTCGATGCAGATCTATCGAGGTCTAGACATTGGGACGGCTAAAGTAACATCCGCAGAAATGCAGGGCATCAAGCATTATATGCTTGATATAAATGAGATCGATCAGCGCTTTTCTGTAGCTGATTTTATTGCGCATTGTAAACAAGATGTTCAAATGATCGCTAAAGAAGATAAACTACCGCTCTTAGCGGGAGGAACTGGTTTTTATCTTCACGCGTTATTAAATGATTTTAAATTGGGGCAGGATAGTTATGCTCAGGCTGAGACTGAACGCAACAAATGGCATGCTTTTGCGGCTGAACATGGGCAAAAAAAGTTATGGGAAAAATTAGCCCAGATCGACCCTAAAGCAGCAGCGAAGATCCCGTTTCAAAATGAACAACGGGTCGTGCGAGCTTTAGAGGTCTATGAAAAAACGGGGAATTTATTTTCCAGTCAGGCTGATCAAGAAAGTTTAGCTTACGACGCCTTGATCATCGGGTTGACGACGGAAAGAGCTTTATTATACGAACGGATCAATCAACGGGTCGATCTGATGTTAGAACAGGGATTGTTGGCAGAAGCCCGTTTTCTCTATGAGCAAGGCGGAGCTGAATTACCCCCGGGAAAAGGGATCGGATATAAGGAATTTTATCCATATTTTGAGGATAAGAGCACGCTTGAAGAGGCTGTCTTGGCAGTCAAACAAAATTCACGACGCTATGCCAAACGTCAATTGACATGGTTTCGCAATAAGATGGATGTTAATTGGTTTGATATCGTGCAACATCCAGCACAAAAAGAAAAAATCATTGAGTTAGTTACGGACTGGCTCGCAAAATAATGGAGGATTTTCAATGTTAAATTCATGGAAACAAAACTTACCAGAGGATCTGATCGCAAAGGTGGCAAAAGTCGATGAAAAGATCAGTGGCCACTTGCAAAAGATCGATGAACAAGTGCTCTACAATCAACAACGCTTGTTAAGCTTGTTTAGAAAACACCGGGTCGCTGAAGAAGATCTGGTCGGTTCAACTGGATATGGTTTTGATGATATAGGACGTGAAAAACTTGAAGCTATCTTTGCTGACTACTTTAAAGTCGATGATGCTTTAGTTCGTCCGCAACTTATCTCTGGGACACATGCGATCGCAACTGCTTTTTATGGTGTTTTACGTCCTAAAGATACTCTTTATTATATGACGGGGATGCCGTATGATACGATCCAACAAGTTATCGGTGTTGTGGGCGATAATCCTAAAACTCTTAAAGAATATGATATCAACTTTGATTACACTCCATTAAATGAACGAGGCAAAGTCGACTATGATGCGGTCAAAGAAAAATTACAAAATAATAAGTCGATCAAGATGGTCGCGATCCAACGTTCACGTGGTTATGCGACCCGCGATAGTTTCGTCGTTGATGAAGTTAAAGAAATGATCGAATTTGTAAAACAATATGCTCCAAATGCAATGATCTTCATCGATAATTGTTACGGCGAATTTTCAGAAACAACCGAACCATCATTTTACGGGGCAGATCTGATGGCGGGTTCGTTATTCAAAAATGCTGGTGCAGGGATCGCTAAGGGTGGTGCCTTTATCGTTGGGCGTAAAGACTTAGTGGCTCAGGCAGCTGCGCAACTTTATGCTCCTGGTTTAGGCAAGGCTGAAGGTCCAACTTGGGGATATCTACGTGATTTCTATCAAGGGGTCTTTATGGCACCACATACAACGGGTGAAGCGATCAAAGGTGCGATCTATACGGCAGCTTTACTAGAAGAACTTGGAATGGAGGTTTCGCCTAAATGGGATGCACCGCGAACAGATCTTGTCCAAACGGTCACATTTGGAAAGCCTGAACCGATGATCAAGTTTTGTGCTGCGATCCAGCATAATTCACCAATGAATGCCTTTGTTGATCCAGTGCCAAGTTATATGGATGGCTATGAAGATCAAGTTATTATGGCTTCCGGGAGCTTCACAGAAGGGTCGACGATCGAACTTTCCTCTGATGGTCCTTTGCGTGAACCATACTGTCTCTACATTCAAGGTGGGCTATCTTATGCGCATGTTAAATTAGCCGTCACGGCAGCTGCTAAAGAAGCATTTTATAAAGATTGATAAGTCAAAAGTCGGGTCTATACTCGGCTTTTTTTACTAAAAAAATAAATATCCATCATTCTATGTTATAAGATGTGACATAAGTAGTTGACAATGCAATTTAGAGTTGCTATGATAATGGAGTGATCCAAAGGAGGATGTTATGAAGGAAAAAGAGTTACGCCGTTCATTGGCTGTTTTGCCGATCGGGACGGTCATGAAACTTACCGACCTAACTGCACGGCAGATCCGCTATTATGAGGAACAGGGATTGGTCATACCTGAACGAAATGAAGGTAATCGTCGGATGTATTCGTTGAATAATATTGATAAATTATTAGAAGTCAAGGATTATTTGGCTGAGGGTATCAATATGGCTGGTATCAAGCAGATCTATGCTGAGCGAGCCCAAGAAGAGGCAAAACGCCAAGCTAAACGTGAAAAATCGCTGACAGATGCCGATGTTAGACGGATCTTGCACGATGAATTCGTGGCTGTCAGCGGTTTGAGTAAGCAAAATCAATTTTCTTTCCGAAATAACGGTCTCTAATCAAATTACAAGGAGCAATCAGTATGGCAAAACCTAGCTACACCAAAGATGAAATTCGTAAAATGGCAAAAGATGAGCATGTGCAATTTTTGCGCTTGATGTTCACTGATCTCTACGGTACGATCAAAAACGTGGAAGTTCCGATCAGCCAACTTGACAAAGTGTTAGATAACAAGATGATGTTTGATGGTTCTTCGATCGACGGCTTTGTGCGGATCGAAGAAAGCGATATGTGGCTTTATCCAGATCTATCAACCTGGTTGATCTTTCCGTGGGGAAGTGAGCACGGGAAAGTTGCACGCCTGATCTGTGAAGTTTACAATGCTGATCGAACACCATTCTATGGGGATCCAAGAAATAATTTGATCCGCATTTTGGACGAAATGAAAGAATTAGGCTTTACTGACTTCAACATTGGACCTGAACCAGAATTTTTCTTATTCAAATTGGATCCTGAAACAGGAAAACCAACCACACATCTAAATGACAAGGGAAGTTATTTTGACCTTGCTCCAGTCGACTTAGGCGAAAATTGTCGGCGTGATATCGTGTTGGAATTAGAAAAGTTGGGCTTTGATGTTGAAGCTTCACATCACGAAGTTGCTCCTGGTCAACATGAAGTTGATTTTAAATACGCAGATGCATTACATGCTTGTGATAATATCCAAACATTTAAACTAGTTGTTAAAACTGTAGCTAGAAAATATGGTCTACACGCAACATTTATGCCAAAACCACTTGATCGGATCAATGGATCAGGGATGCACTTGAATATGTCACTTTTCAATGAAAAGGGCAATGTTTTCTTCGACGAAAATGCTGAAGAGCAACTTTCCCAAGAAGCGCGCTATTTCTTGGGTGGCTTGATAAAGCATGCGCGTAATTATACAGCTGTCATGAATCCAACAGTCAACTCTTATAAGCGTTTAGTTCCAGGGTACGAAGCTCCAGTTTACGTAGCTTGGTCTGGTCATAACCGTTCACCGTTGATCCGTGTACCGATCGCTCGTGGTTTATCCACCCGGGTCGAATTACGCAGTGTTGATCCATCGGCTAATCCATATCTTGCAGTAGCTGCTGTCTTAGCGGCCGGGTTAGATGGTTTGAAAAATAAGATCGAACCACCAAAACCAGTTGACCGTAACATTTATGTTATGGGGGAAGAAGAACGCAAAGCCAACGGGATCGAGGATCTACCATCGACCTTGCATAATGCGCTAAAAGCCTTGCGAACTGATGAAGTGATCATCAATGCGATGGGGCCACACCTATACAACAACTTTATTGAAGCTAAACGTTTAGAGTGGGAGGCATATCGTCAAGAAGTCTCCCAATGGGAACGCGATCAATACCTAGAGCTGTATTGATCTAAAATATCAGTTAAAAAACCTGTCAATTGGCACTGGGGTCCGTCAAGTATACAGTTTAAATAGAAAAATAGTTTATGCGGT
>CAJUNC010000017.1 GCA_910587695.1 uncultured Lactobacillus sp. | reverse complement strand
AAACCGCATAAACTATTTTTCTATTTAAACTGTATACTTGACGGACCCCAGTGCCGACTATCCTCACAGATCAAGGCTTTTTAATATTAAATTTACATTATAGACACTATTCTAAACCAACACGTTTAAAAATATCATCAATATGTTTTAAATGCCAGTGATAATCGAATGCATCATCAAGATCTTCTTTAGATAGGCGACTCATGATCGTTGCATCACTTTCAAGCAATGGACGAAACTGAGTTTGTTCATCCCAAGCTTTAGCTGTATATGGTTGCACAAGGTCATAAGCTTCTTCACGACTCATCCCCGTATCGATCAACTTCAACAAAACACGACCACTGTAGATCAAGCCAAATGTCTTATCCATGTTGCGCTTCATGTTTTCTGGGAAAACAGTCAAGTTCTTCACGATCCGGCCAAAGCGATTCAACATGTAATCGATCAAAATCGTTGTATCTGGTAAGATGATGCGTTCTGCAGAAGAATGAGAAATATCACGTTCATGCCATAAAGCAACATTTTCATAAGCTGTGACCATATGACCGCGGCAAACACGAGCTAAACCACAAATATTTTCTGAGCCGATCGGGTTACGCTTATGTGGCATTGCGGATGAACCTTTTTGCCCCTTAGCAAAGTATTCTTCGACTTCACGAGTCTCTGATTTTTGTAACCCCCGGATCTCAGTTGCAAATTCTTCCAAACTTGTAGCGATCAAAGCTAAAGAAGCCATGTAATCAGCATGTAGATCACGTGGTAAGACTTGGCTCGACACTTCTTGTGCACGGATCCCTAATTTTTCACAGACATATTCTTCAACAAAAGGATCGATATTCGCATATGTCCCGACCGCACCACTGATCTTGCCTGCTTCAACACCCTTAGCTGCACGATCAAAGCGTTCGATATTACGCTTCATTTCTGAATACCACCGAGCTAGCTTAGCACCAAATGTTGTTGGTTCAGCATGAACACCGTGAGTCCGCCCCATCATTACTGTATTTTTATGTTCTCGCGCTTTATCAGCTACGATCTGAGTAAAATCTTTAAGGTCTTTTCGGATGATATCGTTAGCTTGCTTTAATTGATAACCATAAGCTGTATCGACCACGTCTGTGCTGGTCAAACCATAGTGGACCCATTTTTTTTCTTCACCTAATGATTCAGATACATTACGTGTAAATGCGATCACATCATGGTGGGTCACCGCTTCGATCTCTTGAATGCGGTCAACGTCAAATTTAGCATTTTGCTTTAATTTTTCAACATCTTCAGCCGGAATATGGCCTAACTTAGCCCATGCTTCGTCAGCAGCCAATTCAACCGCTAACCAACATTCAAATTTTTTCTCATCTGTCCAAATTGCAGCCATTTCAGGCCGTGTATAACGTGAAATCATTAATGATTCTCCTTTAATTGTGTTTGATCCCAAACTTGAGTTGCTTTGATCTCAGCTAAAGTCTGTTCTAGATCGTCAGTCAAGATCGTAATATGCCCCATCTTACGATCTACTCTAACATCTTTTTTACCATAGTCATGGAAATGCCATTGTGGCTTTTGTGCGATCAAGTCTTCACTTAAAGCCTTATGTTGCCCTAAAATATTGACCATAATGGCCGGTCTCAACAATTCGATCTTAGGCAAAGGCCAATTCATGACTGCCCGATTATGTACATCAAATTGCGAGAAGTTGCAGGCTTCGATCGAATAATGTCCTGAATTATGTGGACGTGGTGCTAGTTCATTGACGTAGATCTCACCATCAAGCTCTACAAAAAGTTCAACTCCTAAGATCCCCCGTAAATTTAAACTTTGGGCGATCTTTATTGCAATGGTTTGTGCTTTTTGCTGTTCTCTTGATGTGATCCGAGCCGGTATGATACTTTCATGCAAGATATGGTTACGATGAATATTTTCACTGACCGGAAAGACAGTTACTTCTCCCTTGGCATTTCGCGCGACCATAACAGAGCATTCCAAAGAAAAGTTCACAAAGCCCTCTAAGATACATGGTCCTTGCGTTAGTAATTCACTGGCAGCATCAAGATCAGCCTTTTCTTTGAGCGTAAACTGAGCTTTACCGTCATAGCCGCCTTCACAAGTCTTTAAAATACTTGGAAACCCTAATTGAGCTACTGCTTGTTCAAGCTCTGTCCTTGTATTGACTGCTCTAAATGGTGCGGTCTTTAAATCATGCTCATGCAAAAAAGTCTTTTCAGCTAAACGATTCTTAGTTATCTGCAGTAGTTTTGTCCCTTGAGGCAATAATTTAGCATCTGTTAAATGCTCTAAAGCTGCTAGATCGACATTTTCAAACTCATAAGTCAAAACATCAGATCGCTTCGCTAGTTCTTCTAAAGCAAAAAAATCGTCATATGGCGCCACGATCTGTGCATCAGATGCCTGCCCGGCTGGACAAGTGTCATCAGGATCTAAAATGATCGTCTTTAATCCCATCGCTTTAGCCGACAAAACTAGCATTTGTCCCAATTGACCACCGCCGATGATCCCGATCGTTTGTCCTTGTTTGAGTTGTTCTGCATCATTCAAGAAGATCACCGCTTTCTACAGCTTTATCATGCATTTCCTGCCGATAAGCAAGTAGATCTTTTTGGATCGTTTTATCGGTAACACCCAGGATCTGCAACGCCAATAGAGCAGCATTTTTAGCGCCTGCTACACCGATCGCAGTAGTTGCGACTGGAACCCCCGCTGGCATCTGAACGATCGATAACAACGAATCTAGGCCATTTAATGCTCGTGATCGGACTGGAACACCAATGACTGGTAAAACGGTATTAGCGGCGATCATCCCTGGTAGATGGGCCGCACCACCAGCACCCGCAATGATCACTTCGACTCCATTGTCTACAGCGTCCTTAGCAAATGTCATCATTTCTTCAGGCATACGATGAGCTGAGATCACAGCCTTATCATATTTTACACCAAATTCATCTAAAACAGCAGCTGTATTTTTCATGGTCTCCCAATCAGAATAGCTGCCCATCACAATACTAATTCGATTACTCACTCTAAGTGCCCGCCATATCTATGTGGGATCGCATAAAAAACGACCGAAAGCGATATAGCATATCCTTTCCTGGTTATTTTCAAACTCAAAAGCTTAGGGGCTGGGGCCTACCGCTACCACACTATTTCTCAACGGCTATCAAGATCTTGATCAGCTCTCAAGTTGCTTTAAGCATAACAAAGTGCCCTATAATTGTCAAAATAAAAATCGAACTATTTTATCAAATGCGATAATTTTATCCGTATAATCTATAAAAAAACAAATAAACACGTTTCATTTTAAGGAAAACACGAAAAAGCACCCAATAACTGGGTGCGATCAACTATTCGCAAGTACTGCGTTTGATGTCCTTAGGATTTAAGATCACCCGTTGCTCGATCACAGGTACCGAACGTTTCTTCAAGAAAAGTGGGACCTTTTCAAGATGGACCTCACTAGTTTCAAGTCCGAACCACTGAATCGGTGTCGTACTGTGATTTTGAATAAAGATCCGTGCCGAGATCAACAAACGCATCCAAGCTGAGATCCGAGTATCTGGCGATAAAACTTCTTGGATCGCTAAAACAGAAAAGTTACCCACGATCCGCCCAGGAACTGTCGTATACTTTTGTGGCTGTTCATCGATAACATCTTTTTGCATCAGATCAGAAACTATCTGATAGAGATATAAGTTAACGCTTGGATTCATCTTATAGCCTAAATATAACTGTAAATTGACGATATTACGTGTACCAAGCATATCGACCGTATAATAGTTAGTGTAGGGTTCATCGGTCGTATTAACGGTAACGAACCAGTAGACTTTGGCGCGCTTAGGCTTTTTATCTAAGATCGAATACAGCAATTCACGTTTGACACTAAGATCGCGCTTTACTTTAGCTAAAACGATCAAATTATCTGTAAAAAGTGGTTCACTTTCATCTTTGGCTAGCGCTTGTAACATCGACTTATAATCCCTTAAATTGATCATCTCAGATCGATCTGCATAACGCTCACGTAGACGATTTCCAAAGAACCAAATAAACATCAAACCTAAGATCAACAAAGTGATAAAGACCGTCACATAACCACCATGCATGAATTTACTCAAGCTAGCAGCTAAAAATATCAGCTCGATCACACTAAAACAGCTTAAGACCAAAACAGCACGGATCGGTTTTTCTTTAGACCGCAGATACTCAAATAATAGTAGTGTCGTCATCAGCATCGTCAAGGTGATCGCTAGACCATAAGCAGCTTCCATATGTTCAGAAGTCTTGAAGTAAAATAAAACGATCGTCGTAGTCAAACACAATAACCAATTGACTGCAGAAATATAGATCTGCCCTCGTGAAAGACTAGGATGCTCAACTTTCATTCGTGGTAAAAGTTTTAATCCGACAGCTTCTTGAACTAAGGTAAATGATCCCGTTATCAAAGCTTGTGACGCAATGATAGCTGCCAACGTTGCCAAAACTACACCAAACAAATACCAATCTGGATTCAAAACAGCATAGAATGGATTTTCAAAGTTAGTTTGAGCTTTTATCTGAGCTAAGTGTGTACTCAAATATGCTCCTTGGCCAAAATAATTCAATATAAGCGCCGTGCAGACAAAGGGCCAGGTCAAATAGATGTTGCGTTTCCCAACATGGCCCATATCTGAATACAGTGCCTCAGCCCCAGTCGTTGCCAAAAATACGCTCCCCAAAATAAAGATCCCAACTTTATTTTCTGGTGAAAACAGCAATTTTAAACCATAGTGTGGTGACAAAGCAACTAACATCCCAGGATCACTGGCTAAATTGATCAGACCAACGATCGCTAAAAAGCTAAACCAGATAAACATTACCGGACCAAAGCCTTTACCGATCAAACTTGTCCCAAATCGCTGGATCACAAATAAAACTAATAAGATCACAAACGTTACAATGATCACGCTATTTTGAGATGCGATCGGAACATTTTGACCAAATGCAACGCCCTTTAATCCTTCGATCGCACTGGTAACGGTCACTGCTGGAGTCAAGGTCCCATCAGCTAACAAAGCAGCCCCCCCGATCAAAGCTGGGACTATCAGCCACTTTTTCTGATGGCGTACCAAAGCATAAAGTGCAAAGATCCCACCTTCACCGTGGTTATCTGCTTTCAACGCGATCAAAACATATTTGATCGTCGTCATCAACATCAGAGTCCAAAAAACTAACGAGAGACAGCCGATAAGGTATTCACGAGTCAAGTATTTCGGACTCCCTAGATCCGCTAATAAAGCTTTCATTACATACAAAGGTGAAGTCCCTATATCCCCGTAAACGATCCCCAATGTGATCAAAGACCCTAAAAATAGCTGTCTTTTTTGTTTTTCCATTATCTCACGAGCCTTTCTGGCAGGCTATCATCTTGCCCACAGTCTGCCCTATAAAAAATTTTATATAGAGAAATATATGCCTCTCATAACAATTAGTCAAGTAATTCACCATTTGAAAAATAAACGTTAAAAATGTAAGATAGTTAAGTACATTAACCGAGAGGATGAACTTTCTATGATCACACTAGCTGGGATTATCGGATCAGGTAAATCAAGCCTAACACAGATCTTAGCTCAAGAATTAGGCTCAAAGCCGTTCTTTGAACCCGTTGAAGACAACCCTGTCTTACCATTATTTTACAAAGGCAACGAAATTGCGGCCAAAAAACGTCAAGCTGGCGATAAGGATGCTACCAATCCTTATGCCTATCTATTACAAACTTTCTTTTTAAATCGTCGTTTTATGATGATGAAACAAGCTATGCAACACCCAAACAACATCTTAGATCGCTCGATCTATGAAGATGCGATGTTCATGAAGATGAATACCGATATGGGAAATGCAACTCAGATCGAATATGCGACCTACCAAGAACTTTTAGGACATATGTTGACTGAACTCAAGGCAGCTACTCCTGCTAACGATACCGATCTGATGGTCTTGATCAAAGTTTCCTATGATACGATGATCAAGCGCATCCAAAAACGTGGGCGTAAATATGAACAGATCTCAACTGATCCTTCATTGATCGAATACTACCAACAGCTCTTACGTTATTACGATGATTTTGAGAAAAATTATGGACTCTCTCAACTGTTGATCATCGATGGTGATAAATACGATTTCGTTGAAAATCAGACTGATCGTAATCACGTTTTAGATTTGATCGAAGACCGTTTAGTCACTCTAGGAAACTTGAGTGCTAAACAAGCTGAAAAGTTAAAGCAAGAACGCCGTGTCTAATAAAAAAGCTGTAGCTCTGATCGGACTACAGCTTTTTTGATACAATTGCTAAAACTATTACTTAGCATATTCGACCGCTCGTGTTTCACGAATAACGGTAACTTTGATATGCCCTGGATATTCAAGTTCTTCTTCGATCTTATTTCGAATATCACGTGCTAAAACAGTTGCTTCTAAGTCATTGACCTCATTTGGTTTAACGATGATCCGAACTTCACGCCCTGCTTGGATCGCATAGCTCTTTTTCACACCTTCAAATTCATTAGAGATATTCTCTAATTTTTCAAGGCGATGAATGTAGTTTTCCAGTGACTCGCTCCGAGCCCCTGGACGTGCAGCTGAAACAGCATCAGCTGCCGCAACTAAAACTGCGATCGTTGATTTTGGTGCTACATCACCGTGGTGAGAGGCGATCGTATTGACAATGACATCGTTTTCTTTATATTTCTTCGCCAACTCCACCCCGATCTCAACATGAGAGCCATCAACTTCATGATCAACTGCTTTTCCGATATCGTGTAGTAAACCTGCGCGTTTCGCTATTGTAACGTCTTCACCTAACTCAGCTGCAAGGACCCCTGTGATCTTAGCAACTTCGATCGAATGATCCAACACATTTTGACCATAACTTGTCCGATAATTCAAACGACCGACTGTCTTGATCAAATCTGGATGCATTGAATGGATCCCAAGATCAAAGATAGCTTCTTCACCAGTCTGGCGGATCCGACTATCCATTTCCTTGGTAGCCTTTTCGACCATTTCCTCGATACGTGCTGGATGGATCCGACCATCTTGGATCAATTTTTCTAAGGCCATTTTGGCGATCTCGCGTCTTACAGGATCAAAGCCACTCAAAACGACAGCTTCAGGAGTATCATCAATGATCAGATCGATCCCAGTCAAAGTTTCAAGTGTGCGAATATTACGTCCTTCACGCCCAATAATACGGCCCTTCATCTCATCATTTGGTAAGTTGACGACTGAGACAGTGGTTTCAGAGACCATATCAGCTGCACTGCGCTGGATAGCTTGTGCGATCAAACTCTTAGCCTTTTTGTCAGCTGTTGCTTGAGCTTGGGCTTCACTTTCCTTGATCATCACAGCTAATTCGTAACTCAAACTGTTACGCGTCTCTTTAAGAATAAGTTCCTTAGCTTGGTCTTTTGTCAAAGCGGCGATCTCTTCCAGCTTATCTTTTTGTTTTTGTTCAAGCGAAGTGACTTCCTTGCTCTTTGCAGTTAATCTTTGTTGCTCAGCACTCAGTTGATCTTCTTTTTGTGTAAGCATTTGTTCGCGTTTGTCTAAGACTGAATCCTTACGATCAAGGTTCTCTTCTCTTTTCAACAAACGATTTTCTTGTTTCTGAACTTCAAAGCGTCTCTCTTTCAATTCGCCTTCGACTTCTTTACGGTAGCGATGACTTTCATCTTTTGCTTCCAGTAAAGCCTCTTTTTTGGCACTAGCAATAATACCTTTGGCCGTTTGAGTTGCTGCATCTAGCGATTGTTCATAACTACGCTTTCGATAAAAGATTCCTAAAGCAAAACCTAGCACTAAAGTCAAAACAGCGATTGCGAGGATGGCACTAATAACAGTATAGTTCAAGTTTGCACCTCCGCGATCTATTTTATCGTGGTAAATCGACGGCTTAGGTCTAATTTACACACAATAATATTTTAATGTTTAATGTTGGTAAATGTCAATCATTATCAGTCTGTTTGACCTTTTATCTAGATAATGTCAAAAAAGAGTAGCTCTAGCAAACGGCTACTCTTTAAAGTTTATTTGTCGTCTTTACCTAAGTCCAAACTGACCGGCTTGTTAGCTGCTTTTTTATCAACTTTAGCCGCTTCTTTTTCCTTAGCTTTTTTTTCTTTTTCAAGTGCTTTTTTCTCTTTTTGTGTAAGCGTTGGTGTATCACGAACTTTTTGTGTGATCTCATCGGCCACTTCAGGATGTTCGCTCAAGTAAGCCTTTGTCTTTTCACGACCTTGACCGATATGGCTACCACCGTAAGAGAACCAAGAACCACTCTTTTCGATGATATCTTTCTCAACGGCTAAGTCGATCAATTCACCCATCTTCGAGATCCCTTCACCATACATGATATCGACTTCTGCCGTTCTAAATGGTGGTGCGACCTTATTTTTCACAACTTTGATCCGAGTCCGGTTACCTAAAACATCTGAACCGTCCTTGATCTGTTCAGCGCGCCGAACTTCCAAGCGGATCGTTGAGTAAAACTTAAGGGCCCGTCCACCAGGCGTTGTTTCTGGATTACCAAACATCACTCCGACTTTTTCACGGATCTGATTGATAAACAAAGCGATCGTCTTAGTCTTGTTGATCGTACCTGAAAGTTTACGTAAAGCTTGAGACATCAAACGCGCTTGTAAACCAACATGTGAGTCACCCATCTCGCCTTCGATCTCAGCTTTAGGAACTAAAGCCGCTACAGAGTCAATGACCACGATATCTACCGCGCCAGAAGAGACCAGTGCATCTGCGATCTGTAGACCTTCTTCGCCAGTACCAGGTTGAGAGAGCAACAAGTCATCGATATTGACACCCAAAGCTGTCGCATATGCAGGATCAAGTGCATTTTCCGCATCGATATAAGCAGCTAGACCGCCTTGTTTTTGAACTTCAGCAACAGCTTGCAAAGCAACTGTTGTCTTACCAGAACTTTCAGGGCCATAGATCTCTACGATACGTCCCCTTGGGAAGCCACCTACTCCCAAAGCTTCATCAAGGGCCAATGAACCACTTGGAACAGTTGAGATCTGGGTATCAGCCTTTTCACCCATCTTCATGATGGCACCCTTACCGAAATCTTTTTCGATCTTCTTGAGCGCTTTATCTAAAGCAACTTGTCTTTCGTCAGCCAAATTTACTCCTCCTCTTTGTCGTTTACTCACAAAGAACGTTTCCTAATCTACGTTCAATTACTCTGTACCATATATCATACTTATTTTTTTCAAAAAAAGCAAGCGTTTTGCGAACTAATGTTTGATATGTTTCAGCCTTACTTTAAAGATACGCAAAATACTTGGATCTCTATGCAAATAAATAGACTACCTCACCAGCTGAAGTAGTCCATCGTTTTTAATCGTTAAAAGAATCAGCAAAAATACTTCTACTCTTCCAAAAATAATCCAAGCCTGAATATACCGTAAAGAATAAGCAGATATACAATAAGATCTCACCGATCATGATATTTGCATTGATAAAGAAAACATTATTCAAATACAAGAACAAGATCGCAAACATTTGCGTCATTGTTTTGATCTTACCTGGAAGTTCAGCAGCCATGACTTTACCATCGTTTTCAACGATGATCAAGCGCAAACCAGTTACGGCTAATTCACGGCAAACAATGATCGCTGCGACCCACGCAGGTACTTTCCCCATCTGTACCAAGATGATAAATGCGGTCATTACCAACATCTTATCGGCTAGAGGATCAGCAAACTTGCCAAAGTTTGTAACTAATTTTTGTTTACGTGCGATCTGTCCATCCGCAAAATCCGTGATCGAAGCAATCGCAAAGATCAGCGCTCCAAGCAATTGTGTGGTCGGGATAACGGTACCAGCTAAAACCACCTCGCCCCAATCAAGCGGTAATAGCAGAACTAACATGAAGATCGGGATCAAAATGATCCGTAAAACTGTTAATTTATTCGGTAAATTCATAATTTTCTACTGTGTTGGCGGAAAAGTTTCATACTTTGAAAAGTGCACAGTTTCCTTTCTTAGATTTACTTATGCTTTGGCATCCGCCTTTTTCTGCCATACTACTTTTATTGTGCCGTTGTTTGTGCAACGTTTAATGTGATCGTACGTACGGTCAAAGTCTCGTTTTCTTTTAAGAAATCAAATTTCTTACCGTTGATCTTGATCGATGTTGCCTTTGAGTTCCCTAAATTCATAGTGATCGTTGTTGTATTTTCAGGGATCTCAATTGTTTGTGATGCATTATCAGCACTAAGTGTCCCTTGCCATACTTGGACCCCATTAGCTGAAACGGCATTCCAAGCTGTTGCACCATCAGAAACTGACATTTCGATCTTATTTGTAGCTGGGGCATTTTTTAGCTCATATACGAAAGCTGAACCCGCAGCTGATGTGTTAGTGATCTTTTGTTTAGTTGCCTTTTTAGATTCCTTCTTAGCTTTTGTGCTTGAACTTTCTTTTTTAGATGTGCTACTACTGCTGCTTTCACTACTTGAGGCTTTTTGCTTGGAACTACTGCTCTTAGCAGAACTTTCGGAAGAAACTGAGACTCTTTGACTATTATCAGCAATCTGTGTACTGCTATTACGGTCACGATCTCCCCAAGCAAAGATGTAGATCGTTCCTAAGATCGCAACTACGATAGCTACGATAATGATCGTAGGTAAATAACGGATCAAACCCGCAAGGATCGGTGACATAGTTTTTTCTTCTTCGCGCTTGACCGCTTCAGTACGTGTCGTTGCTTCTGTTTCTTCTTCTGGTTTGGGAGTTTTATCTTCATCTAGCTTAGCTAGCAACTCTTCTGGATCGATCCCAACAGTTTCTGCATATTGCTTGATAAAAGCTCGCACATAGAATTTACCTGGTAGCGCTGCAAAGTCATCGTCTTCGATCGCGATCAAATAACGTTTTTGGATCTTGGTCGTTTGTTGTAAGTCATCTAATGTCAAACCTTTTTCTTTACGTGCTTCTTTTAAAATTGTTCCAATATCTGTCATTTTATCTAATTTCTCCGTCTCTTTTTAGATTCTATCGTCTACACGAGCCAACCACCAGTCACATAAAGTGTCTGACCCGTTAAATAACTAGCTTTAGGGGCTAACAACATTTTTACGAAATAACTTATCTCACTTGGCTGAGCAAAGCGACCACTTGGGATCTCTTCTTGTACTGCTTGACGTTCACTACCAGAAAACATCTGATTCATCTGCGTATCTACTGCTCCAGGTGCGATCGTATTGACTGTGATCCCCAAAGAGGCAACTTCTTTACTATAAGCTTTGCAAAAGGCACTTTGTGCTCCTTTTACCGTACTATAACCGACCTCTAAAGCACTACCAGCACCACCATAGACCGAGCCAATAAACACGATCCGCGCTGCTTGACTGCGAGCTAATTTAGCTTCGAGCAACGCGATCAAACGTAACGGACTTTGTAGTTGCATCGCCAGCAACTGGTCAAAAGCTTGCGGTCCTTGTTGACTAAATAGCCCATACTCAGTCGTTCCTTGCGCAAAGATCAGTGCATCTAGACTGCCAAAGATCTGAGAAGCCACTTGTGGCATCGTGTCTGGTGCTGTAAGGTCAGCTTGGAGTGCTAAAAAATCCTGCTTAGGATAATTCTTTGCTAGTTTTATTACTAGATCATCCACACGCGTTTGATTGTGATAGTAATGTAAATATAACGACCAGCCATCAGCTGCTAAGTCTTTAGCGATTTGGTGACCTAGATCACCTGAGGCTCCACAGAGCAAAGCCCATTTCATTTATCTTCATCTTCTTTCGGGAGAATTTGGTAAACACTGATCGCCTCTGAACGTAAGAACTGCTTGGCAACAACTTTGATATCGTCTAAAGTCAATTGTTCTAAAAGCGCTCCGATATCAAATAAGGTCGCATTTTCAAACAGATCAGCTTCATAACGATTGGCGATACTTTCTAATGAATTCATCGCTTGGATATTACGTCCGATCAACTCACGTTTAGCTAACTCAAAAGCAAATTCTTTATCTTCTAAAAATTCTAGCGCGTGCTCTGCGATCTCGATCACGGCATTGGATAGTTCTTGAGGTTTATTGGTATCACCTGAGATCGTAGCAAAATGAAAACCTCGTTCTAAAGAAAAATCATACCCAAAACTGTCGTCCAAGACACCTTCATCATAAAGTTCTAGGTATTTATCTGAAGTTTCGCTGTAAAGTAAATATAATAATAATTCGACTGCTAGCTTATACCGCAGACCTGCTCGACCTGCAGGCACTTTATCTAGTCCCTTGATCCCAATGATCGTTTTAGGACGCTGGATATCTAATTCTGTCATCCGATAAGGAATGATATCCTTACCTTCTAGATCAAAAATTCTTCGGCTCGCTTGATCGGCTCAGCACTTGGAAATTCCTTAGCTGCTTGATTTTCTTTGACCAACTCGAGCATAGCTTCAACTTCAAAATTCCCGACTAAGAAGAGATCCATGTTACTTGGCTGATAAAAAGTCTTGTAGCAATCATACAGATCTTGAGCAGTGATCTTATTGATCGAATCAACTGTCCCAGCGATATCGACACTTAATGAATTTTTAGGATACAGATTTTCAATGATCCCAAAATATAAGCGCCAATTGGAGTCATCATCATACATCTTGATCTCTTGACCAATGATCCCCTTTTCTTTTTCAACTGTCTTTTCCGAAAAATACGGCGCTTGCACAAAATCTAATAACGTCGTCACACACTTAGCAACATTATGTGTCGTTTGAAACAGGTAGCTCGTACGAGTAAAACTGGTAAAGGCATTGGCATCAGCTCCGTATTTACCAAATAGTTCAAAGGCATCGTGATCTTCTTTTTCGAATAATTTATGTTCTAAAAAGTGGGCGATCCCATCAGGAAACCGCCGAACGCTAGTCTCACCTAAAGGAACAAATTCGTTATCAACTGAGCCATAATCAGTCGTCAAGATCCCATAAGTCTTATGAAAATCTGTTCGAGGCAAAAAATTGACTTTTAACCCATTCTCCAAAGTAGCAGTATAAATCGTCTCGCCAAATTGCGGATAACTGTTGATCTCCACTAAATATGCCCCCCATCTAAGAAAAATACGGCCTGAAGCTCAGCTAAATTTGCCACCTCTACCACGTCTTGAGCCGAAACTTGGTTGATCTTTTCGATCCAAGTCGCTGGTGTTTCTGGTACTTGACTCAATATATCTAGCTGACTACGTGTGATCGCCGTCATTTGATCATCTAAACGGCTCTCATAACCGTTGATCAAATTTAGTTTGATATTTTCTAATTCAGCTTCACTGAACTTTCCTGCAGCTAGATCAGCGACTTGTTGTTTGATCAAGCTGTAGGCTTTCTTCTTGTCACTTGTCTTGATACCCGTCTGGATCAAGAGCAACTGCCGGAAAGGATCAAAATTACTACTTGCATAATAAGCAAGACTTTCTTTTTCTCGTACATTAGTAAATAATTTAGACTGCGGTGAGCCCCCCAACAAGGCATTGAAGACTACAGCAGCATAGTGTTTAGCATCGCGATAAGTGGTCGGCAATCGATAAGCTAAGTCTAACTTGCTTTGATTTAAAGTCTGTCTTTCGACTACTTCAACTACTTGAGCTCGTGTTGACTGTTGATAACAAAGCTTTGTGATCGCAGTCTTTCTTTTGTCAAAAGGTAATGCAAGCGCATTTTCCTCAACTTCAGCTTCTAAGACATCCCCTGATACGAAGATCTGGATCTGATCATTTTGAAGCATTTCCAAATAATAAGCGTAGAGTTCAGCTGCCGTAACTGAAACTAGATCTTCCACTGTACCATAGTTAGCAGCTTGTTGGATCGCATCCTCAAAATAGATCTTTTGCAATTCTAACGCCGCATAGGATTGCTTATTATCTTTGACAGCTTCGATATAAGCCGTCAAATTAAGCTTTTGACGCTCAAAAGTCGCTTTATCAAAGGCTCCATCATTGGCTAATGGTGCAAAGATCAACTCTTTTAAAAATGAGAAAACTTGGCCTAACAAATCTTCGGGATGCAAAAGATAGTTATCATTTACACAATTCAAAACAAAATTTAGAATATGTACTTGCCCGCGCCGGCTGACTGTCGTACCAAAACTTGCTCCATACATCTTAGAAAGCTCTAAGGCAACTGCTTTTTGCGTCGGATAAGCTTGACTACTCGTTTCTAAAATATTAGCTAATAGCGTTCGCATGACGAGTTCTTTGCGATCTGTCAACTCTTTTAAAAATGAGATCACGACTCGTGTTGTCTTGAACTGTTGTGTAGGGATCACATTCAACATGACCCCCGCATTGATTTCTTTTTGCACTAACAGTTCCCCCTTCGATATGTTACTGATATATTTCTAGTTGTTTGGTCAATAGTTTATATACTCTCTAACTATGATAAGGTAAAAGACCCGCATTGACAAGTTTCAATCACAAGGTTTTCACCTAAAAAATAAATTTTATTTCTACCAAAAAACCCGTCTAAAGCAGACGGGCAAAAAATGCGATCAATTATCGACTTTTTTTGATTTTAAATAGACTTGACGTGGTTTAGAACCAGCTTGCGGACCGATCATTCCACGGTTTTCAAGCTCTTCTACTAAATTGGCAGCTCGATTGTAGCCGATCCTAAAATGGCGCTGGATCAACGAGGTGCTACATTTTTGTTCCTGTGTGATAAAAGCCACGACTTCATCGAAAAGCTCATCAGTCCCATTATCATCTGGGGTTTTTAGCTCACTTTCAGAAACTTCTAACGCTTGGTCATAGGTCACTTCGGCTTGAGCTTTAATGAAATCAACAACATTTTGAACATCTTCATCATAGATATATGCTCCTTGGACTCGTGATGGTTTATTTTGGCCCATTGGTAAATAGAGCATATCACCACGCCCCAATAATTTCTCGGCGCCAACTTGATCGATGATAGTCCGTGAATCAGTTCCACTAGAAACGGCAAACGCCATCCGCGAAGGCACATTAGCTTTAATGATCCCAGTGATGACGTCCACAGAAGGCCGTTGAGTAGCTAAGATCAAATGGATCCCAGCAGCCCGTCCCATCTGCGCGATACGTGTGATCGCAGCTTCGACTTCGTTACCAGTCGTCATCATCAGATCGGCCAATTCATCGACTACAACAACGATATATGGCATCTGTTCATAATTATCAGGGTCTTTAGTAGCCATTTTATTATAGCCTGTTAAATTTCTTTGTCCCGTTTGAGCAAAGATCTCATAACGCTGTTGCATTTTAACAACGACTTTTTCCAAAGTTACTGCGGCTTTACGGGGTTCCGTAACAACTGGTGTCAATAAATGTGGCAGATCATGATACATCCCAAGTTCTACTTTCTTTGGATCGATCAAGACCAGCTTGACTTGCTCAGGTAAACAATTCATCAACAAACTTGTCAAAATAACATTGATCGCGACCGACTTTCCGCTCCCAGTCGATCCAGCGATCAACAAGTGTGGCATCTTGGCTAGATCAGCCGTGACCAACCCATTTGAGATATCACGTCCCAAAGGAACTTCAAGTGGGGAGAAATCAGTCTCACGAAATTCAGCCATCAATTCTTTGAACGAAACAGTCGCTACTTTTTGATTGGGTACTTCGATCCCGACTAAAGCTTTCCCTGGGATCGGCGCTTCGATCCGAATATCTTTAGCAGCCAAGGCTAAAGCAAGATCATCTGCTAAACTGACAAATTTAGATACTTTGACCCCAATAGCGGGATGTAATTCATATTTAGTTACTGCTGGTCCTAAGATGATATTTTTTAGTTCAGCCTGGACACCAAAACTTTTGAGCGTCTCCGTCAAGACTACTTGATTTTGTTTGATCTTCTTTTTTTCACCTGTACGATCAGGAACTAAAACTTCGCTCAATAGATCTAAACTTGGTAATTCATACGTACCATCACTTTTAACTGGTAGTTCTTTTTTAGGTTTAGGAATTATTTTTTTCTTGGGCGGTATGCTCACTGCAGGCTCAGCTACCACTGGGATCGATTCTGGGATCGGCTCTTGTGATGTAGGACTTTTTTTATCAGAGCTTGGTTCAACTTCGGTAAACAATTCCCTAGAACTCGTCTGTTTGAAACTTTTTAGTTCGGTTCTGGCCTTTTTTAGTAAATTTAGTGTACCGAAGCCTAAAGTTTTAAATATCCGTCCGATATTCTCTAATACTGCACTAAAGGAGATCTGGCAGATAAACAAGATCCCTGCACCCACTAGTAAGCAAGCTAACAGATAAGATCCGATCTGACCTAACAAAAAATACATCAAGCTATACAAAATGACCCCAATGATCCCTCCTGCCAGATCCTCGTTCAAAGTCCCCGAGACAAGATCATGACCCGCTCGTTCAAAAAAGGCTTCAATAAAATCGGTATGGATCTCCAAATTTTGAAAAGTAGTGGCACTGATCCATAAAACGATCCCTAAGTACAACAAGATCGCCCCTACGAGATAATTGGCCTTTAATTTGAAAGCACGATCAAACAATAACCAATAACTTCCCAAGATCCCCAAAAGCACTGCTCCTAATTGATAAGTATTTCCGACTACTAAGCGTAGCATATTAGCAAATAATGTCCCTAAAAAGCCTAGATCTAGTATGATAGCTACTGCAAAAATCAATGCAAAAGCCCCGTATGCCCTCCAAGTCAACTTGAGACCTGTATTATTTTTAGTCCGCTTTTTTTTATTATTTTTTGTTTTACTTCTAGTATTTTTTCTTTGCGCCAAATTTACCCCTCGATTTCTTTTGGAATCACCATAAATTCCACTCAATGCTCACTAAATTATAACACATTTACCTCGAGCTACTATTCTTTAAAATATAATAAGCAAAAACTTTTGATTTCGATCACCGATAAAAAGATTAAATCTTTTTATATTAATATTTAATAAACTTTATTCATTTTAAAAAAAAATAAATAATTATCTTGAATTTATAATTTTTATAAAATATAATAACAGAAATTAAAAAATTACTTTTTTAATTTAGGGGTAGCTTACAGATAAATTATCTTAAGGGGGAATAACCTATGTCATTAAAAAAACTACTTGTGACCGGTAGTACTTTACTTGTTGCTACATTAACACTGAGTGCTTGTGGCAACTCTAACGCTAAATCGACCAACAAACCTGCGGCTAAGCAAGTTTTAAACTGGTCACTACCAAGCGAACTAGCTACTTTAGACTCTGCACTTGTTCCTGAAATGGGCAGTGCCGATATGATCAATAACGCTATGGAAGGTCTTTTCCGGATCAAAAATAACCATGCTGAACCAGGGTTAGCCACAAAGACTAAAGTTTCAAAAGATGGGCTGACCTATACGATGACCTTACGCAAAAATGCTAAATGGTCAAATGGCGATCCTGTCACAGCTCATGACTTTGTCTATGCTTGGCATCGAGCTGTTGATCCTAAAAATGCCGCTCCGGGGTCATATCTTTACAGTGGGATCAAAAATGCTGATGCGATCATCGCAGGTAAGATGGCACCAGATACCTTGGGCGTCAAAGCAAATGGCGATCATGAACTTGTCGTTGAATTAGAACAACAATTACCTTACTTTAAACTTTTGATGGGCGATATTCGTTTCTTCCCGCAAGATCAAAAAGCAGTCGAAAAATACGGGTCAAAATTCGGCCTATCAGCTGATACGACAGTTTACAATGGTCCCTTTGTACTTAAGGGTTGGACTGGCTCTAATTTGAATTGGAAATTAGTCAAAAATCAAAACTATTGGGATAAAAAGCATGTCAAAATGGACACGATCAACTTCAAAGTAAATAAGAGCACAACAACATCCTATAACCTTTACCAAGCCAACAAAGTTGATTTCACTACTCTTTCAGCAGAGCAATCAAAACAACTATCCAAGACACCAGGATATAGACCATTACATCAAGCACGCACGACGTATATCGAATATAACTTGCGAAAAAAAGAATTTCACAATAAAAAAGTGCGCCAAGCTCTATCATATGCGATCGACCGCAAGTACTTAGCCAAAAATGTTGCTGGTGGAGGAGCTGTTCCACTTACTAACTTTGTGCCTAA
Organism: uncultured Lactobacillus sp.; assembly: GCA_910587695.1. Taxonomy (GTDB): domain Bacteria; phylum Bacillota; class Bacilli; order Lactobacillales; family Lactobacillaceae; genus Ligilactobacillus. Next base: position 36,930 of record CAJUNC010000017.1, on the reverse strand, counting down.
AGGTCTAGCTAAATTTAAAGGCAAAGACTTTGCAGACCTTGCTGCAACTAAAGTCGGTGTTACTTACAATAAACGTTTAGCTCAAAAATTACTCAAAGAAGGACTGTCAGAACTCGGCGAAGATCATTTCGAATTCACTCTTTTAGGACGTGATGATGAAACAGCCAAAAAAGAGACTGAGTTCATCCAAAGTCAGATCGAACAAACTTTACCTCAAGTCAAGGTCGTAACACGTAATATCCCTGGAAAAGTGATCATCACTCAAGCTTCAAAAGGTGATTTCGATGCTCAGCTCACTGGTTGGTTAGCTGATTTTGCTGACCCGATCAATTTCTTAGATGTTGAAACAAAAGCAAATTTCACCAACATGGGGGATTACGATAGTGCTGAATACAACGAACTTGTTTCGGCTGCTAAAACAACTGACGCTTTAAATGAACCTAAACGCTTCGAAGATATGGTCAAAGCTGCTAAATTACTAAATGAAGATCAACCAGTTGTTCCATTATTACAAGATGGCATTCCTGAAATGCTTCGTCCAACAGTACACGATATGGTCCAAAATTCAGCTGGGATCACAAATAATTTTAAAGAAGTTTATGTGACTGAATAGTCCCAAAAGAGACAGTGACATAAGTAGTCTTTAATATTATATATAAAACTACCGCTAAAGAATTACTATGCGTTGTTTAGTTGTTACTTTATCCTGTAAAGCCTTAAAAAGTAGCATTTCCAAAGACAAAGAAAGACATCTTCAGAATTCCAACGTTCGGAATTTGAAGATGTCTTTTTACTCATATCACAGCCTCTTTTTGACTACTTTAATTTATCGTTTTCATACGTATGTGTTTTATCAAGCTTAGGAAAACCTTGTTGCCTTAGAGCTTCATAAATTACGATCGCCGCTGTATTCGATAAGTTCAACGCCCGAATGTGTTCATCGTTTTGTGGGATCCGAATACACTTTTCTTCATTTTGGCGCATAAAATTTTCTGGCAAGCCAGTCGTTTCCTTTCCAAAAAGAAAATACTGATCAGTCTTAGGATCGGTATAATCGACTTCAGTATACGCTAGATTAGCAAATTTAGAAACGACATGTAATTTAGAATCAGCGCCTAAAGTTTCCAAAAATGTCGGTAAATTAGCATGATAAGTGATCTTTACTTTATCCCAATAATCTAGACCAGCTCGTTTTAAATATTTGTCATCGGTCGAAAATCCCAAAGGTTCGATCAAATGTAATTCTGTATTCGTTCCTGCACAAGTCCGAGCAATATTGCCAGTATTTGCTGGCATCAAGGGTTCAAATAAAACAATATGGTTAGCCATCTTTTTTCTTCTTTCATTTTGAGATCTTGTTTACATAAAAAAAGCGTAACTGTTCGGTGTGGGCACGGCGAACAATTACGTTAATGAAGTACAATCACATAGTAACTAACGACAATGCATTAATTACTCATAACCGATTTCTTACCGATTATCATAGCACGTATTTAGGTAGTTTTCAATCTTTTTTCAAATTATTTTTCACCACTGAGCAAGGTCACATCCACTGTGATCTGCTTTAACGGCTGACTCGCAGCTTTTTGCAACCTTTCAGCCGAAGCCCCCCACTGTAAGGGTGTCATTTTCATAAGTGCAGTAAACAAAGCATCATCTAACGAAAATACATACTTTATCCGTGTACTAGTCGCTTTAGGATAGTGCTTATAGAAAAGATCCAATACTTTTTGATTACTATATTCGTGTTTTTCATCATTTTCAGCATACAATAAACGCCGTAATTCACCTAGATAGTTAGCGTTTGGGATGACTTTCAAAAGTTTACCCATTTTTTTCTGGACCCGTGCAAATTCACTATAAGCAGATGGTGAAAAAATATCGATCAAGTAATCAAAACTTTGTTCACTAAATGGAAGATCAGCTAGATCTGCAATGCAAAAAAAGCCAGCTGTCTCTTGTTGCGTCGCCAGATTGATCGCACGTTTCGAAATGTCAAAGCCTACATACCGATCAGAACTATCAGCTCGCTTATGCTCTAATCGTTGTAAAACACTACCTTCGCCACAGCCAATGTCGAGAACTTTGATGCCTGTTCGTTCACCGATCTGGTTTACTATTTCTTCAATGATCGGATCAAAAAAGCCAGCCTGTAATAGAACACGGCGCGCTTGCCACATTACATCGTCATCATAGTCACTCTTGACGCCATGTTTGATCAAATACAAGGTCCCTTTTTTAGAAAGATCAAATTGATGATCTTTGGTACAGTATACTGTCGTCTTTTCTACCTTACTAAAAGGAGCACGACAGATCGGACACCGAAACAACTCTTTGTTTTGCGCAACAAATCGCGCTCCCCGTTCGATTTTTTTCATACTCATCCCTACTTTTCGACCTTGATATATTTACCCTTGACTAGATCTACCAGATCAGTTTGTTTTAATCGGACCGAACGTCCTACTTTACCAGCTGAAACTGAGATCAACGGTTGATCTTTGATCCGCTCATCAAAGTAAATCGGAAATCCCTTACGTACATTGATCCCGATCGGCGTATTAGCACCATGGATATAACCCGTGATGTTGATCAAATTTTTGTTATCGGCCAAATGAACTTGTTTTTTCCCTAACTCTTGGGCTACCAACTTAAGGTCGATCTCATATTCAAGCGGTAAGCACACGACCACATAATCTTTAGGATCTTTATTTGCTTGTAAGACGATCGTTTTTAAAATAGATTTGGGATCGACTCCTTGAGCATTGGCTTCCTCTAGTGCAGACTGTCCCCTAGTCAACCATTCAAATGAAGCTTCTTCATATTCGATATGATGTTGATCTAGGATCCGTTCATCATTTGTCTTTTTTTCTTTATTTTTTTTAGCTTTTTTTGCCATAAATTCTCCCTCGCTTTCACTCCTGCTCTATTTTAACGTGGATCTATGCACTTGTCGAATTGCTTAATTTATTAAGTTAAATTTAATCAAAGCAAAACACGAACTTTTTTTAATACGAATATTTTTTTATTTGACTTGATCTAACTAATACGTTATATTTAATTTTGCTCTTTGGAGTTAATGATTTTTTTTACGAATAATAGATAAAGGGGTTTATGATCATGCCTGTATTTGATTATGAAGATATTCAACTTGTTCCTAATAAATGTATCGTTAAAAGTCGGTCTGAGATCGATACCCGTGTTAAATTTGGCCCAATGACATTCAATATTCCAGTCGTTCCAGCCAATATGCAAACCGTGATCGATGAAGACTTAGCTATTTGGTTAGCACAAAACGGTTATTTCTATATCATGCACCGGTTTGAAGAAAACGAACGTGTCCCATTTGTTAAAAAGATGCACCAACTTGGACTCTTTGCCTCGATCTCAGTCGGGGTCAAACCACAAGAATATCAGTTGATCGATCAACTTGCACAAAAAAATTTGATCCCTGAGTATATCACGATCGATATTGCCCATGGTCATTCAGATACTGTGATCGATATGATCAAATACATCAAGGCAAAACTTCCTGGGGCCTTTGTTATCGCTGGTAATGTTGGAACTCCTGAAGGCGTACGCGAATTAGAAAACGCCGGTGCTGATGCTACTAAAGTCGGGATCGGACCGGGTAAAGCTTGCATCACTAAAGTCAAGACTGGTTTTGGGACTGGTGGTTGGCAATTAGCTGCCCTTCGTCTCTGCGCTAAAGCTGCTCGTAAACCGATCGTAGCTGATGGCGGGATCAGAACCAATGGTGATATCGCTAAATCCGTTCGTTTTGGGGCTTCAATGTGTATGATCGGCTCAATGTTTGCCGGACATGCCGAAACACCTGGCGAGATCATTGAACAAGATGGCCAAAAATATAAGACTTATTTTGGTTCGGCTTCTCAATACCAAAAAGGTGAATACAAAAACGTTGAAGGTAAGAAACTCTTAGTCCCTTACCGTGGTCACATTTCCGATACCCTTCGCGAAATGCAAGAAGACTTACAATCCTCCATCTCTTATGCTGGTGGACGTGACTTAGCTGCACTTCGTAAAGTTGATTACGTGATCGTTAAAAACTCGATCTTTAACGGTGACCAATATTAAAGAATAAAACCGATCCCCCCTAGGACTTAAATAGTCTTAGAGGGGATCGTTTTATTTATCCATAAATGATCTGCGTTCCTTGTTTGATCACTGGCATAGTATATGGCTCTAAATAGAGTACATTTTCTTGGAGATGCTCTTTTTCTGGTACCGGTTTAAAGTTGAGTACGGTATGCCCGATCGTTGTTAGGTTACTTTTAACCAATTCACCTAAATATTTTACATGATAAACTTGATCATCGATCTGGATCTTAGAACCGATCTCTAAATCATAGTTCTTGGTCGCATCATTTTCAAAGCGTTGGATCACAGAAACTTCTCGTAAGCGAGGAGAAGCTGTTTCATCAAATAAGATCACCATTGGCTCATCTTTAGAGACTGCCTTAGCTCCGATTTCAATAACTTCACTTTTGATCATAACTTTACAAACCCTCTCTAGCACATCACCTAATTTTGCGTCGCTTTATCTACACAACACAGCTACATTATACCGCACTTTTATGTAGAAAAGTAGTTTTTCTACCATTTGTGGACTTCCCGACTTAGGTTACACAATTTTTTCTTTAAAAATGTTAGAATAATAATTGAGCAAGATGAATGGAGGGATTTTTTTGAAAGAACAGATTTACTTTGGAACTTATACCAAAAAAACTAGCCAAGGTATCTATCACGCTTTTTTGGACACTGATACCGCTCAAGTTTCCACGCCACAAGTAGCGATCGCCGTGGAAAACCCTACTTACTTAACTACAACTGATCAAACTTTGCTGACTGTAGCCAAGGAAGGTCCTCTAGGTGGGATAGCTGCTTATGAACTAGCAAATGACAGCTATGCACTTACAGACGACGCTCTTGTGGCTGGTGCTAATCCATGCTATGTAGCTTTCGATAAAAAGCGGTCTTTAATCTATACTGCTAATTATCACAAGGGACAGATCGACGTCTATCGTTTAAATAACGATAAAACATTGACCCTTTGTGATTCTGTCGTTCAAACTGGCTATGGTCCCCGTAAAGAGCAGGATGGTTCACACGTTCACTATACCGATCTGACTCCTGACGGGCGATTGGCGGTCGTTGATCTGGGTAACGATACGGTCTCGACTTACGATATTTCAGATGAAGGTAAGTTAGTACCTGTTTCGATCTTAAAAACCAAAGCCGGGCTCGGACCACGCCATTTAGCGTTTGCTCCCGATAAAAAGACAGCTTATTTAGTCGGTGAACTTTCAAGCACAGTTTCTGTACTTGATTATGACCTTACAACTGGTGCTTTTTACTTACGCCAAACTGTAAGTACGATCCCGAGTGATTGGAGCGAACATAACGGCGCAGCTGCGATCAGAGTTTCTAATGATGGTCGCTTTGTCTACGTTTCTAATCGCGGTCACAACTCACTTGCTGTCTTTGAAGTTTTGGATGGCGAATTGAAATTGATCCAACATCTTACGACTCATGGTGATTTTCCACGTGATTTTGCGCTAGATCCAACTGAAAGATTTATTTTAGTCGCTAACCAAAATACTGATAATGCAGCCTTGTATACCCGTGACCAAGAAACTGGCTTACTTGCTTGTTGTCAAAAAGATATTCCTCTTCCCGAGGGTGTCTGTGTTTATTTTAAATAAAAGGAATGAAGAATTTGCTTTATCGCGAAGTTTGCTTAGAAAATTATACTGACCTCCCCCAAGCTGTTTTAAATGGCGCTGATCGGATCGAGATCTGCGACAATCTCGCTGTCGGTGGGACTACGATCAGCAAAGGGGTTATGGGCGAAGCCATCAAATATACCCATGAAAAAAATATTCCCTTAGTGATCTTAGTTCGTGCCCGTGGTGGAAATTTTGTTTACAATGATATCGAATTAAAGATCATGGAAGCTGACATCTTAGAAGCCCAAGCTTTAGGTGCTGATGCTGTTTGTATCGGTGCTTTGACAGCTGATGGCCAAGTCGACTACGAAGCAATGGAAACACTCATTGCTGCAGCTGGCGGAATGGAACTCGTCTTTAATATGGCCTTTGATGAATTGAGCTTTAACGAACAAAAACGGACGATCGATTGGGCCAGCGAACAAGGCTTTAGCCGGATCTTGACACATGGCGGTCCTAAAGATACTCCGATCGAAGCTAATTTAGAGCATTTAAAAGAGCTCATCGCTTATGCTGATGGTCGGATCACGATCCTACCTGGTGGCAAGATCACAGCTAAAAATGCTCAAGCTGTAGCTGATGCCTTACAAATCACGGCTGTCCATGGAACTAAAATATTAGATTGATCTACACAACAAGTCTGACATTGGTCAGGCTTGTTTTTTTATTTCACAAAAAAAGCCAGTCCCCTGACTGACTCGAAATAGTTAGTTATATCTTCAAATATGCAAATGCCATATATACGACACCTAAAGCCAAAATGACGCTCAGTTGTAGTTTGTAAGTGATCCTCAGATAAGCGATATACTCACGCATAAACGCATTGAGTGTAAAATACCAACGAGTTTTGGCACCAAAGCCAACACATTTAAGACCTTGACGTTTAGCGATCACTAATGCACGATAAACGTGATATGAATTAGTAGCGATCCCAAACTTAGTCTCTGGCGCCATCAAGCGATGTGAAAATAAAATATTTTCATACGTAGTCGTAGACTTATTTTCAACGATGATATCGTCTGCGGGTAGCCCTTGCTTTAAAGCATAGTTACGCATCGCTTCACCTTCTGCGATCACTTCATCTGGTCCTTGTCCTCCCGACATGATCAATTTTAAACCTGGTGTTTTACGATAGACCTCGATCGCTCGCTCGATCCGCGCTGCCAATAACGGTGTTACCTCAGTTCCATTTAGCCCTGCACCTAAAACTATGATATAGTCGAGTTTTGGCAGCTTAAGATGGACTAAATTCAAAGCCAGCGTTATAGTATACATCACCATAACGAGTAAGAAATAGACCGTCACCGAACCTAAATAACCATAGGCGTACATCCAAATATTTTTATCGGTAAAATGCCCAAACATTGGCCAGATCACTAAGTAAGCAATACAAAAGATCCCAAAACCTAGCGATAATAGATTATGGAACTTAAAGCCCTCATTTAAGATCACCTTGATCCCATTGTAAAGAAAGGCTAACACTAACACAAACGGCCATAATACCATACATATCGTCACTATGATAGCTAAAAAGACAATAATGAGAAACAGCCACTGATGAGCATACAAAAACTCACTGTATCTCATTAAAAGCGCAGCGATAAAGATCACTGTTGTCAGTAAAAAGGTCACAAATGAAACACCAGCCCATAAAGAACGAGGCTCGTGACTCATGGTATAAGTAAACCAACCAATTCCAACTAAGAATATCGATACAAATATTAACATTTAAATTACCCTTATGTCCCCATAAAAAATCTCATAAATAATTTTGCAATATTAAAGTAGATCAACACCGAGGTCAAGTCACTTAACGTTGAGATAAACGGACCTGAGGCCACAGCGGGATCGACTCCGATCTTATCCATCAAATTAGGGATAAAGCTCCCAGCTAAGTTTGCCACCGTGATCGCACACATCATCGCCATTCCGATAACAAAGCCTAAAATAAAGTTTTGCTTCCAAAAACCAACGATCAAAAAGATCGTCAAACCTGTAACTAATCCCGTAACAAGACCAGTCAAAAGTTCGATAAAGAATTGGCGATAAACAGACGGTTGATCTTCATCACGACTGGCTAGGCGGCGAACTGCGACCGCCAAACTCTGAGTCCCCGCATTCCCGGCAGTACCCGTGATCGAAGAAACAAAGATCGCTAAAATACTAGCTTGACTGATCATGCCTTCGTAATGTGAGATCAAAGTCGTCGTCGACATCCCCAGTAATAACAAGACGATCAGCCAAGGCAAACGATTGCTCGCAGCCTTGATCGGATTATCTGCTACTTCTTCTGTATCAACAGCAGCCAAACCGGAATAATCTTCGGCAGATTCTTCATCGATAACATCAATGATATCATCGACGTTGATGATCCCGATCAATTTATTCTCATAATCGGTCACTGGGATCGCTAAGAAGTTGTAGTCCCTGATCGTCTGTGCAACTTCAGCTTGATCATCAGAAACTTTAACTGACATCACAGGTGTTGTCATGATATCCGTGATCATTTGATCATCATCGTTTATCAAAAGATCACGCAAAGTCAAAACACCGATCAACTTATTATCAGAGCCAACAACATAAACATAATAGATCGTTTCGGCATCGCTTGCTTCACGTTTGACAACATGCATTGCCGAGCGGACCGTCTGATTGCCTGCGATCGCCACATATTCCGTCGACATGATCGCACCAGCAGTTTTATCTTCATAGTGCAACATTTCACGGATCTCAGCGGCTTTTTCAGTCGGCAAAAGGCGCAGATAACCCGCCAGATCTTTCTTGGGTACATACGCCAAAATATCGACTGCGTTATCGGTATACATCTCATCAATAACATTTGCTACATATTGTGGCGTCATTTCTTCAAAGTATTTTACGACCTCTTCGGGTTCATCTTCGATCGCATCAAACATATCTCCGACTTCTTTGGCCGTTAAATAGCGATACAGCCTCGCTCTTTGTTGTGAATTTAATTCAGTAAAGATCTGTGCTTGTTCATAAACGTGCAGATCCAAATAATTTTCCCTAAATTGTCGTGCTTTTTGGCTGTTCAGCAACTGGATGATCTTCTCGTCACTTTGAATTTTTACCAGATTTTCAGCCATACACATCCCTCTTTTCTAATTGTTTTCTAAATACTGTTGCATATCTCGCGGTAATTCACAAGTAAACTCAACATCTTTTTCTAAAAAAGGATGATAAAAGCGCAGATAAACACAATGCAAGGCTTGCCGTTGCAAAGGTAAAACTTTAGCGCCATCATACAAGCGATCTCCTAATAACGGATGTTTTAAATAAGCGCTGTGAACACGGATCTGATGTGTTCGCCCTGTGTGCAATTGGATACGGTAAAGCGTCGCTTGGCCTACGTCTTTCTCGTACCAATATTGAGTTTTAGCAAATTGACCGCCTGCAACTACTTGCCGTTTTATCAAACTACCCTCTTGGCGTCCGATCGGTAAGTTTACTGTAAAATGTGGATTCGTCAGTTTACCCGTAAGTAAAGCCAGATATTCTTTTTTGATCGTATGCGCATGTTGCTGCTGATCGATCAAAGCATGAGCATATCGATGTTTAGCAACTAAAACTAATCCAGTCGTATCACGGTCTAGTCTGGTTGCGATGTGAACAACAGTCTGCTCATAACCACGTAATTTGTAATAGCCTATGATCCGATTGACTAATGAATCAGTTCTCTGTTTTGTCAATGGTGACGGGATAGTAGTCAGACGTGCTGGTTTGTTGACGATCAGATAATGATCATCTTCATAGACGATATCTAAAGGGACATATGATGGGATCACTGCCTCTTTGCGCGGATGTTCCGGTGGTAAAATGATCGTGATCTTATCACCTTTTTTTATTTGATCCACGATCCGGCCTGAAGTGTTATTCACCAATAATTGACCACCTTCATGTCTGATCTTAGCTGATAAACGCCGTGACACGCCCTTTTGTTTTAAAAATGTCTTTAAATGACAGTTATTTTCTTCGTTATAAATCCATTCTATCTTCATCTTCAGTTCCTATAAAGGCGTCTTGAACTCGGCGCCAAAAATGTGTGTGGCGGTATTTAGCAAAATAGATCCGCCGTTTTGAGATCTTATATTGGATCTCACAGATCTGACGGTTATGATACGATTCTGAGTCAACAGTCAAAATAAAATCGCTCCCTTTTCCCGGTCTAAAAGTGATCCAATCGTTAGGTGCCACGATCATCGGTGAGCTCAAAGTCCGAAAAACACGATTATTGATCGAACCGATCTCGGCTATCTGCAAGACCTCAAGATTAGGGTGAACTACTGCCCCACCAAGCGATTTATTATATGCAGTCGAACCAGTCGGAGTCGAAACACATAGACCATCACCTCTAAAACGTTCAAATAGTTCACCACCGATATATACATCCGTTACCATGGTGGCACTATTGCGCTTTAAAGTCGATTCATTCAATGCTAAATAACGCTCACGGCGCGGACTATCAGCATATTTAACGGAAACTTCCAATAATGGGTAACTGACAGATTGGCGATTATCCGACTGCAGACTGATCACCAAGTCATCGATCTCATCATCGCGCCAATCCGTATAAAAACCTAAATGTCCCGTATGAACACCCACAAAACGGATTTGTTCTAATTTATCCTTATAATGATGAAAAGCCGATAGCAAAGTACCATCGCCTCCGATCGTCACTACAACATCGGGCTCTTTATCATCGATCACAAAATGGCGTTCCACAAACTTTTGGTATAATTTTTTCTTAACAGCTTGTGATTTAGCTCGTTTATTAGCAAAAATTGCGATTCTCATTATTCTCACTTCCATGGTCGAATGTGTCTTGATCAATTACTCTGATCTCGTATGCTTATCTTCAAATAATCTTTGTGCCTCATTGACTTCTTCTCTAATACTGGACATTTCTCGATCAAGCGCAAAAGCGATCTCAGCACTTGTCTCTAATCTCATCGCAACTTCAGGTGGAATACATCCTTGGTACTTGTAGTTGAGTGAATGTTCGATCGTAGCCCAAAAATTCATCGCTAGCGTCCTGATCTGGATCTCAACTTTTAATTGCTGCTCGCGCTCCATCAGTTGAACTGGATACATGACCACTAAATGATAGGATCGATAGCCACTTTCCTTGGGCGTTTTGATATAATCACGTTCTTCGATCACCTGCATATCTTTTCGCCTTCGTAAAAGTTCAACTACACGATAGATATCTTCCACAAACTGACACATGATCCGTACTCCCGCAATATCTTCCATATCCTGCGATAAACGCTTGGGCTTGATCATGCGCCGTTTCATCTTTTCTAAAATACTTGGTATTGGTTTGACTCTGCCGGTGACATATTCAATTGGACTGCGGTTGCCGCTCTTTTTAAATTGCCCACGCAGAGTTCTGAGTTTGAGTTTTAACTCATTGACTGCTTGATCATAAGGCTCTAAAAAATTGCTCCAATCGTCTTCCATTAAATAGATCACCACCTTTCCATACCTTATCAGTTTAACACAGACCCACGCTCTTTTACATTCTCAAAAAAATTAAAGCTACATTTTAACATATGAAAACGTTTTTGTGTACAAAATGAGTCAGATTTATTGCAAAAATCATTTTTTTTGCTTAAAGTATAAATATAGAAAAAAGGAATATTTGATCAAGTGGAGGAAAACACCATGTTAGAGATATATTTGTTTATCAATCCTCTTGGCGCTAAATGCTACGAAGCAGAACAAAACATTTTAAAACTTGCGGAAGAATCGTCACAAAAGTTTCAGATTCGTTTTATCCCACTTTTGAACTTGCAATCAGTGACCAAGGTTATGTCTGTGATGAATGTTTCAGGTGATACTTTGCAATTACGCAATAAAGTGTCTCAGATTTTGTATAATGCCGTTTTGGATTACAAAGCCGCCCTTTTTCAAGGACGTAAGCGCGGTCACGATTTCTTGCTTAATGTTCAGCGCCAACTCTATGTCGAACATAAAAAATACAGTGAAGAAGTCGTCATTCGTGCAGCTAAGGAGAGTAAGCTAGATCTTGCTATGTTTGAACACGATCGACGCTCGAAACTAGCAGTTGAGAGTTTTCGAGAAGATCAAAGATTAGCTGCTGAAATGAATGTTAATACCCCACCATCTATGGTGGTATACAATTTAGACTATCTTGAATGTGCGGTCTCAGTTGAGAACTGCACCTCGTTATCATGTTTGGAAGAATTGATTTTTGGTAATGCAGCAAAGGAATTTGTTTGTACCAAAAATGAGCTTCAGCCAACTTATCACCAATTATCATTAAAAAAATAAACTTGCTCGACCCTTGTGGTCGAACAAGTTTATTTTTTTATTGTCTATTTAGCTAATAGTTCTTTTAATTCAGCCAAACGTTCCTCAAAGATCCCAAAGGCTTTCTCTAAATATTTACTATCAGTCATATCAACACCAGCTTTTTTCATTACCTCTAATGGAGCAGCTGAACTACCTGCTTTTAAGTAATTCAAATAAGCTTCAGTGTGAGCAGACTCTTCATCTAAGATGCGCTCTGCTAAAGTAGTAGCTGCACCAAAACCAGTTGCGTATTGATAAACATAGAAATTATAGTAGAAATGCGGGATCCGTGACCATTCATATGCGATCTCTGGATCATTTTCAACCGCACTACCATAGTAACGTTGATTTAATTCACTGTAAAAATCTGACATCAGATCTGCTGTTAATGGCACTTGTGATGCATCTTTTTCATGGATCCAAGCTTCAAACTCAGCAAATTGTGTTTGCCGATAAACGGTTCCTTTAAAGCCATCTAGATAGTGATTCAACACGTAAGCCCGTACCTTAGGATCAGTTTGGGTCTCTAACAAATACTGAGTCAACAAGTTTTCGTTTGTCGTTGATGCGATCTCAGCAACAAAGATCGAATAATCCCCATATTGATAAGGCTGATTAGTCCGTGTATAGTAGCTGTGCATCGTGTGTCCCATCTCATGAACCAACGTAAAGAGGTTATCTAAGGTATCTTGCCAATTCAATAAAATATATGGTGCAGTATCATAAGCCCCACCCGAATAGGCACCCGAACGCTTACCCGCATTAGCAACAACATCGATCCAACGTTCATCAAAAGCCTTCTCTACATAAGTAATATATTCTTCGCCTAAGACACTCAAAGCCTCTAAGGTCATCTTCTTAGCCTGTTCATAAGTAAACGTCAATGTCGGTTCACCAGTCAATGGAGTATACATATCATACATATGCAACTCATCGACACCTAAGCTACCTTTGCGTAAAGCTACATAATCATGCAGTAGCCCCAAATTTTCATTGACTGTTTTGACCAAAGTATCATAAACAGCTACCGGAATATCATTTTGCGCTAATGAAGCTTCCTTGGCACTTTGATAATTACGTAATTTAGCTGAAAAATTATGCTTACGCACATGCGCAGATAATGTAGCCGCAAACGTATGTCTAAACTGCTTATACACAGCGTATAACTGTTCGAATGCTTCACGTCTAACTGGGCGCTCGATCGATTCGAGCAATTTACCGTAGACTCCACTTGAAAGCTCGACTTTTGAACCTGATTCATCAGTTACTACGGGGAATTTTAGATCAGCATTGTTTAAAACTTCAAAAACATTGGTCGAAGCGCCTAAAATGTCGCTTGCACCTGCTAATAGCGCTTCTTCTTTTTCACTTAAGACATGTGCTCGAAGTCGAGTCCAATCATTGACTAATGTTTTATATGCATTCAATCTAGGTTCATCTCGATAATAGCTTGCTAATTTCTCCGGTGCTAAAGCTAATAATTCAGGCCGAAACCAAGCTAATTTAGCTGAAACATCAGCCAATAACTTTTGGACCCGTGCCATCAAAGCTTGATACTTAGCATTAGCGGTATCTTCATCATTTTTCATGCTTGCATAAACATAGACTACTTCAAGTTGACGATCTAGCTCAAGCATTGCTGTTAGAGCAGCCAAAAAGGCTTTTGCTCCATTCCCTAATGTATTTTTGTATCGTTCAAAATCTTCAGCAGCTTTAGCAACTTGCGTAAATGCTACTTCAAATTCTGCATCAGTCGCAAAGATCTTGGTCAGATCCCAAGTAAGCTCGAGTGCCACTTCTGATCTTTTTGGTAGACGCGTTACTTCACTCATTACAAAATCCCCCTTTAATTATAGGTAGTGCCTTAATTTTAGAAATTTTTTTTAAGAAAAGCAAGTCCTTTACAAAAATTATCAATGTCTTGTTCAATAAATGGCTTCAGATCAACAAAAACCAGCTCGTAAGACTGTACTTTAGGCCTTAGAAGCTGATCACAGTATAACTCTGTCCGCCACCATAAAGTTGCCGTCCGATATAAAGGGTAACCATAGCTCAACGCCAAACAATCATCTATCACCTCAGTCAGCTTTAGATGTTTTTGATATGTTAATTGCTGCAATTTGCGCATGGCTCCAGTCGAATAATATATCTGTTTAGCCAGAGCGTGTTTTTGTCTTTTTCTTTCACTTGCCGCTAAATTCTTTAATTGTATCTTTTGTGGATCAGCAAAAAAAGCTTTTAATTTTTTGACATCATTTGTCCGCCAATATTGATATTTAAGTGGCAAAAAATCAGCTTTTTGGATCCCATAAATAACTTCAAAATACGCCTTGGTAGGATCGAGATAGATCAAATAAAAACCACAATTTTTTGACCACCGCATAAATTGTGCAACTTGCTGTGGTAAACTGCGCTTAAGTCTATAATTATTTCCCAAGATCCACAATTCAGCTAGGCCAGCATTTTTATATCCACGTGAGCGTTTTTGCAATTTACGTAAACTAAGCGGTGCACATTGATATTCTAAAGCTAATAGCTGGTGATCAGGCAACTGGATCAATAGATCTGGACGTTGCTTTAGCCCAGATAGATAGGCTTCAAGCTTAACTTGTGCTCCAAACGCCCTAAAAAAAGTAGCTAATATCTGTTTTCCACGTAAATGTTCACTAGTCTCACCTTCACTAAAAGCTCCACAAGCCCGCTTTAAATGTGCGAAATGTGCCGTATAATAATGCCCCTGACGTAAAATGACTGGTTCATGGCAACTTGGACAATAGTATTTTTGCTCTCTTGTTGCTCCTTGAGCTGTGATCATTTTTGAATCTTTCGTTAGCGCATATAACATTTAAAAGCCTCCTTTACTATTAAGATACGCAAAGGCAACTAAATTTAATGCAAAAAAATAGAACAGATAGCCTGTCCTATTTGATTCAGTAATTATTTAAAATGATACCGCGCTAATTCAAGTGCCGCATGTTCCATCAAACACTTGCCACGTTCTTTAACGACTGCAGATTCAAACTGCTCTTTTTGACCATACTCATAAACTAAAGCCATTGCATCCTTAACATCAGCCATTTCCATCTGGTCAGCAAAAAAGACTAATTCAAGATAGTACTTGCCATCTAAATGATAAAGATTCGAGACTGTACTGTCATAATTGAAAGCCTTGGCCAACTGAATAAAATCTTCAAAGTCAGCAAAACTTACCACATAGCGATACTGTGCTTCTGGATCTTCTTTTAAGTAGCCTGATACTCCGTCACCGTCATCGGCTAAAGCAGGCTTTTGGCGTCTAATTTTTTCATTTTCACCGGTGATCTGTTTTCTGATATAGTCAGCTAGATCATTCCCGATCCCGGCATTAGCGATATTTAACGGCGAGTCGGTTGCATCACTTTCTTTTGAATCATCGCGTTCTAAATTCATCGAAGCTTCTGCTTTTTTAGGATCCACCTTGGTAATAAATAGCTCTAATCCATTTTGATTAGGGATCAGTTGGAAAGTTACCGCATCATTATCGCGAAATTCGTGGTCCTTATCGACCTCTTCTAAAATGCTAAAAAAGAAATTTTCGATCTCTTTTTGATTGCCAAGTAGATCAAGGACGGTGATACCACGATCAGTCAGATCTTCGGTTCCGAGTAATACCCTAATTGTATTCTCATTGACTTTTTCCATTTCCATCTGTGATCCTCCCTTTCCTACTTAAATGCTTGCAAAACACTTAATTTGCAACCTTTATCATACCAAAAATCATCAAAAAAGACCACCCAAAAAACTTGGAATGGTCTAATCTATAATGTATCTTATTACAAACTTTAGAAACCTGCAAGTTCACGGGCACGGCGCAATTCAAGCGCACGTACTTCCCGTGGTAGGAAACGACGAATCTCATCTTCATTGTATCCCACTTGAAGTCGCTTTTCGTCCATAATAATTGGTCGTCTTAACAGGCCGGGATGTTTTTGAACTAGATCAAGTAATTCTTGCAATGGCATTTCCTCGATGTTGATATCAAGTTCTTGATATGCTTTCGAACGCTTGGAGATGATCTCCTCTGTTCCATCTTCGGTCATCTTCAAGATCTGCTTGATCTCATCAATACTCAATGGTTCCGAAAAAATATTTCTTTCACTATAAGAAATGTTGTGATTTTTAAGCCATGCACGCGCCTTACGGCAAGATGTGCAACTTGGTGATGTGTATAAGGTAACCATATAAATCGCCCCTTCTCAATAAAACCTGGTGCAACCATACAATATATATCCTCATCCACCATTATACACCTATTTTAAAAAATTGATACCTTTTTATAAAAAATGATCACTATATTTTGATCAAGTTTTTAGAACCATTCTAATATCCACTAAAAAATACGTAAAAGCAAAGGAAACGCATTCATTGTATCAAATATTAATTCTTTTATAAGACATAATAAAAAAATTATCTAAAATTAAACCATCAATTATCTTAAAGGCTGGTATAATGCTAAAAAGACCCGAATTTTATCGATCCGAGCCTAATAAATTATGTTGCAACTAAGTATTATTTTTTATCTATTTAATTATATCAATGTTCTAATTTATCCCAAATAATGACCTTATTAGCTTGTAAAGATCTTTGAACATCAATAATCCGTTGATTCGAGCTCCCTCTAAATTGTAAAGTTAGATCTTTAAGGTCTTCGCGAAAGCGCCCGTCAACTAAAATATCGATCAATGACAATAATTCCAGCTTATCCGACGATTCTTTTTGTAACTCATCCCAAGTATACCCACTCCATGACCAGATATCCTTTTTATCACCATATTCTTGTTTGATACGCTTGACTAGTGGCAAACAAACTTGCGTATTTAAGAAGGGTTCTCCCCCTAGTAGCGTCAAGCCTTGAACATAATCATGCGAAAGGTCAGTCAAGATCTGATCTTCTAATTTTTTGGTGTACTCAAAGCCATAATCAAAACTCTGCGCAGCTTTATTATAGCAACCAGGGCAAGCAAATTTACAACCGCTGACATATAAACTGCATCTGACACCCTCTCCATCGACAAAATTGAACGGTTTATAGTCAGCTATTTTTTGTTTACTTAACTCGCTAGCTAACCATTCCTTAGGTTTAGGATCATTGGGGCGACGCACTCGTTTTTTAGCTTTAACTGGCCTTATCTGCTTTGGCGCTAGCGTCTCAGAAGCAACAAAGGCAGTATCGCCTCCAACCGTGATCCTGATCGTCCCACTATTCTCCATCAGCCACCATCCCCGGTGCAATATTTTTAGCCCGTGCAGCGATCTCTTCATGACGCCCATGAACCATTGGACGTTGCAAAGGATTACCTAGATATCCACAGGTCCGCTTAACACAATCACAGGTCTTAGGATCGTGGTTACCACAATCTGGACATTCAAAGCCACGTGCTGTTGCCTTGAATTCTCCCTCAAAGCCACATTTATAGCAATGATCGATCGGCGTATTTGTCCCTAGATAGCCAACTTTATCATAAGCAAAATCCCAAACTGCTTCTAAAGCTTTCGGATTTTGGCGCAAGTTTGGATACTCACAATAATGGATAAAGCCACCCGCAGCATATTTAGGATAATCCATCTCAAATTGAAGCTTTTCAAATGGTGTCGGATGCTTTCTGACATCATAATGGAAACTATTAGTGTAGTAATCCTTGTCAGTAACATCTTTGACTTTCCCAAATTCCTCCGTATCTAAACGACAGAAACGATCCGTCAAAGATTCACTTGGAGTTGAATAGACGCTAAAGTGGTATCCCGTTTCTTTAGACCAACGCACACACGCATCATGAAGTTGTTTAACGATCTCAAGTGTAAAATCATGCGCTGCTTGATCGTGTTCCCAATTTGGACCAAAGAAAAGTGTTCCCACTTCATAAAGTCCGATGTAGCCGATCGAAACCGTAGCCCGTTCATCTTTAAAAAGGCGACTCACATCTTCACCTGGTTTTAGCCGTTGCCCAAAAGCACCATATTGGTATAAGATCGGCGCATTTTCTGGGATCGCATCTAAGACCCGAGCCACTTTGAAATCAAGTGCGGTCTTGCAAAGTTTGACCTTATCGTTGAAGATCTGCCAGAAAAGATCCATGTCGCCATGAGATTCTAAAGCGATCCGTGGTAAGTTGAGCGTCACGACCCCTAAATTCATCCGGCCAGAGTTGACTTCATTTCCATGCTTATCTTTCCAACCTTGTAAGAATGAACGACATCCCATGGGTGCTTTAAAGCTTCCCGTTAATTCCTTGATCTTATCATACATCAAGACATCTGGGTACATCCGTTTAGTTGCACATTCAACAGCCAATTGCTTGATATCATAATTAGGATCTTCAGGTTTTAAATTCAACCCTTTTTTGATCGTAAAAACCAGTTTAGGAAAGATCGCCGTCCGCTTTTCTCGGCCTAACCCATCGATCCGGATCTTCAAGATCGATTTTTGGATCTCACGTGCGACCCATGAAGTTCCTAAACCAAACCCTAATGTGGTAAATGGGGTCTGCCCTTGAGAAGAAAAGAGAGTATTGATCTCATATTCAAGTGCTTGCATAGCATCGTAGATATCTTTTTTCGTCCGTTTTTTAGCAAATTCGATCTGCTTAGCTGGGTCTTCGATATATTCTTTAGATTCAGCTAAATGTTTATCATAATTTTTTAGCGCGAAGGGTTCTAAGACCTCATCGATCCGATCAGCCGAACAGCCACCATATTGACTAGAAGCAACATTAGCGATGATCTGTGACATTTGCGCAGTCGCGGTTTGGATCGAATGGGGACTTTCAACTTCAGCATTACCGATCTTAAAGCCATTTGTCAGCATCTCTTTAAAATCGATCAAACAACAATTCGTCATTGGACTCCAAGGAGTGTAGTCCAGATCGTGATAATGGATATCACCACGTAGATGAGCTTTAGCTACGTGCTTAGGCATCATTCGAAGTCCCAGCGTCTTACCGACAGTCCCAGCTGTCAGATCACGTTGCGTATTAAAAACATTACTATCTTTATTAGCATTTTCATGAACTAAACTTGGATCCTTAGATCGAAGACGCCCTAACCTGATAGTTGGGTCGGTCTCTTCTTGCCATTTAGCTTCATCAGCTTGATGGTAAACAACATAAGCCTTAGCTTCGGTATCATAGCCTAATTCATTTAGAGTAGCTGTCAATTTATCGTAGATCTCAGTGCTGGTAAGTGTTGTTTGGTCCGCTAACTTGGCAAGTAAAGCGAGAATAATTGCATCTGTATCTGTAGCCAAGCCTAGCTTACGCAAAACACTCTCCAACTTATAAAGTGCAAATGGCACCTCGTATCCATCTGTTTTGATGACCATCTTAGGTAATGCATACTTTTTTTGTTCCTTAAATTCCATCATCATCATCAGGTCCCTTCTACATCAGCTAAAAGTGAAAATGAACCACGATCTCAAATCATCATGGTCCACCTACAACATCCTAACTAACAAACTTATCTATATTAAATCCTATTTCCCTGTTGGTACTTTATATGATATAACCAATCGTAGCCAAACACAACATATAGTGTTTGGTTTCACAAAAAACACACTATATATTGAAAACAATATATAACGTTCGGAGCGCGCTCTTATCCTATTCAGCTCCGACTATCCAGTTGTGAAACTTTTTTTATCGGAAATTAGCTCTAACATGTCTAAAGTATTATACTTAAAGTGCAGATAATTTTAGAAAGCAGGTATCTTTTATGCAAGAAGAATTCCTAAATCAAATAGCTGACCAATTAAAACAAGGGATGACTGAATTTTTAGCACAGACTGATCTTAAAAAAAATGACATTTTTGTCTTAGGATGCAGCACTAGCGAGATCCAAGGCAAAAAGATCGGTAAATATTCCAATTTAGATGTTGGGCGTACAGTCATCAAAACTTTGACTGAGATCTTACCATCAGGGGTCCATCTTGCTGTTCAAGGCTGCGAGCATTTGAATCGCGCTTTGGCTATGGAACGTCAAGTCGCCGAAGATCACGGCTTAGAGATCGTTTCAGTTTGTCCCAGCTTACACGCAGGTGGAGCTGCACAAGTAGCGGCTTTTGAAACATTCAAAGATCCAGTTGAAGTAGAACATGTCACCGCCAAAGCCGGGATCGACATCGGTGATACTGCGATCGGAATGCACGTTAAATTCGTTCAGATCCCGGTCAGAACTTCGATCAAAGATATCGGTCTCGCTCACGTTACTTACTTAAGTTCGCGTCCAAAATTGATCGGGGGGCAACGCGCGATCTACAAATTTGAAAATCTGAATCAACAAGTTGATCCGTTAGAGCCATTAGCTTAATAAATATAAAAAGCTGGTAAGCCGACTCCAGATGGTGTGGAGTCAGTTTACCAGCTTTTTTAATTGTAATTTTTGAGCGTTCTTCTGATCTCACGTTCTTGATCACGGCGCTTGATCGTTTCTCGCTTATCGTAGCTGTGTTTACCTTGTGCAACTCCGATCAAAACCTTGGCAAAGCCATTTTTTAAATAGACCTTCAGCGGAACTAAAGTGATCCCCTTGCCACTAGTCTCATTAGCTAAACGCACGATCTGTTTTTTATGCAACAATAACTTACGATTGCGTAACGGATCATGGTTAAAACGATTGCCCTGAGTATATTCGGAAATATGCACATTCATCAGCCAAGCTTCGCCATTTTTGATCTGTGCAAAGCCATCTTTTAGGTTGATCCGGCCCGCACGTACTGATTTGATCTCAGTTCCTGTTAAAGCTACCCCAGCCTCAACAGTATCTAAAATATAGTAATCATGGCTCGCCTTACGATTTTGCGCTAAGGGACGCTCATGTTGTGCTTGTTTTGCCATTTATCTCAGTCCTCTTTTGTAAACTGCTATTTTTTATCACGACGTTTTTTATAGAATGGTTTACGTCCATTTTGAGCATTCAAACGTTGCGAATTATGCCGCTTATCCCGACGACCATTATTATTTTGATGTTTGAATGGACGCTTTTGTCCACGTTTATAGCCATTTTTTCGGTCAAATTTACGTTTTGGTGGCATCTCAGGTAATTCGACACCTTCTAATAAATCAGATTTTGGTGCTTTACCTAAGCTCAAAAGCTTAAAGTCGATCTCTTTTTGTTCAGCATTGACATTAACTAATTTGACACGGATCGGTTGCCCAATACGATAAGTTTGTTTTGTCTTACGTCCAACTAAAGCCATTTGCTTTTCGACAAAGATATAATAATCATCATTGATCTCACTGATATGGATCAGGCCTTCAACTGTATTGGGCAATTCAACGAACATCCCAAATTTAGTAACTGAACTAACGACAGCATCGAATTCTTCACCTATGTGGTCAGCCATGTATTCTGCCTTCTTCATCGCATCAGTATCACGTTCAGCATCGATCGCGCGACGTTCAGCTTGAGAACTATGTTGACTTACTTCTGGCAACTCAGCTTGGAATTTAGCCTGACTACCTTCACCAATACCATTTTCAGCATAGTAGTGGATCATACGATGTGCCATCAAATCAGGATAACGCCTGATCGGTGAAGTAAAGTGTGTATAATCTTTAGCAGCCAACCCAAAGTGACCCAACGGTTCTGGCGAATATTTAGCTTGTTGCATCGAACGCAATAACATCACTGATACCATTGGTTCTTCTGGCTTGCCCGCAACTTTCTTTAGGATCTTTTGAAGCATCTTAGGTTGAATATCGCTCACTTTACCAGTTACTTCGACTCCTAGACCAGATAACATTTCAAAGAAAGATTTGATCTTTTCTTCTTTTGGCGTCTCATGGATCCGATAAATAAATGGAACATGAAGATTTTTGTAGTGTGCTGCCACAGTTTCATTTGCGGCTAACATAAAGGATTCGACCATTCGCTCACTTGTCCCGCGTTCACGCAATTGGATATCGATCGCATGACCTTTTTCATCCACAATGATCTTAGCTTCTGTATCTTCAAATTCGATCGCACCACGGCGCTTACGCATCTTCAATAAGATCTTATGCAATTGGCCCATTTCTTCAAACATTGGGACTAATTCACGATAACGTTCTTTTTCTTTTTGATCATCTGACTCTAAGATCTTGTTGATCGATTTATAAGTCATCCGTTCGGTCGTCTTGATCACACTTGGGAAGATCTCATGTGAAACCACTTCACCTTGTGGATCGATCTCCATCTCACATGTCAAAGCCAAGCGTTCAACTTGTGGATTCAATGAACAGATCCCGTTTGATAATTTAGCTGGGATCATCGGAATGACCCGATCAGTCAAATAAACCGAGGTTCCTCGTTCGAATGCTTCTCTATCTAGTGGTGTATTAGGGGTCACATAATGCGATACATCAGCAATATGTACCCCTAAATGGTAGTTGCCGTTTTCTAATTTACGTACACTAACAGCATCATCTAAGTCTTTAGATTCAATGCTATCGATCGTCACCATCTGTTCAGCTGTTAGATCGCGTCTTCCAACTTTTTGTTCTGGCGTCACATGATCTGGGATCTGTGCCACTTGTTCCATAACATCTTCTGGGAATTTATGTGGGATATCGTGTTGATAGACGATCTGCAAAATATCGATCCCTGGATCGTTGACATTACCAATGACCTTAGTTGCGACCCCTTTGATGATCCCTGGAAGATCTGAACTAGGATAAGTCGTAATATCAGCTAAAACTATCTCACCTTCAACTGGATGTAATCCAGTATCTTCGACTAAAAAGCGGTAATTGGATAACTTTTTATCCCGTAAATGAACCGTTCCAATGATCCCACTAGGTACATTTTCATCCTTAAGTGGTTTGAATTCACCCACGACTTGAGTCAAATTGCGTTGAACGATCCCAGTAACTTTACCTTCGGGACGTTTACCGATCGCTGGATCTCCAGGTGTGATCATTTCGACCTCAACTTCATCTCCATTCAATGCTGAAAGAGTTTGTGTTGGATTGATAAAGTAATCTGGTTCTTCAGGATCGACCGTTACAAAGCCAAATCCGCGGTCATTTGCGTGAAAGATCCCTGTAAATTTAGGTGCGCTTTCATGCTTTACAGCACTAAAAAGGCCATCATCATCTAAGGCGATCACCTTATCATGTTCAAGTTGAGCGACTGCTTGGACAACAAAATTAAATTGCCCAGCTTTATTCATTTCTAATTTATCAGCTAACTCCTGAACAGTGAATTTCTTTTCAGGTTCAGCTTCAAAATAACTTATTAGTGATTCTTTTATCTTTTCTTTTTCCATTTAAATCCTCATCATCTTTTGAAATAATTAACATTCACTGTCATGACTTTTACTCGAAAAAAGCCCCCTGTGTTCATCATGCAGGAGGCTTTATCTTATAAAGCTAGTGTGCTGAAATGTATACTAGAGCTAAGGATAGCGCAAAGAATACGACACCTAAAACGGCCGTGACCTTTTGCATAAATGCTTCAAATCCACGTGGTTTTTGCTTACTAAATAATTCCGTTGCGCCACCAGATAAGGCAGAGGATGCATTGTCAGTCTTAGCTGGTTGCATTAAAACAGCAATAATGATCAGCACTGAAACGATCAGCAATAGTGTTAAAAGTATATTGTACAATCTAAATTTACCTCCTTACCCGCTATGGTAAACTACATCTATTATAATTTAGCATACTTACTCAAATTTTTCCAGTAACATTTCCCGCTAATTTGGTGGCAAGTCCGATAACTTAGTCAATTTATCTTTGATCAGAGCTTGCTTTTCTGGTGCGGTCAAGATAACTAAAGTATCCCCCGCTTTAAGTAATGTTTCTCCATGGGGCAAGATCTCTTTTTCACCACGACGGATCGTCAACAATAGACACTCTTTGGGCCATGCGATCGTCTTTACCTGACGCTCTTGTAATTTTGAACCAGCAAAGATCGGGAACTCAAATTGTTCATGCTGGTCGACTTTAAGCAGTATTTTCTGCTTAGCGGTATGGGCGCTTAAATTGGCCAACATCGCTTCATAGATCGGCTTACCGTGCAAAATATCACAAACCGCATAAGCCGTTAAGGAGACCAAGGCTAAAGGCATCAGGTGCTCTAAGGAACCGACCATCTCAGTTACCAATAAGATCGCAGTAAAGGGCGCTTTGCCGATCCCTGCAAAATACCCTGCCATCGCATAGATCATACAGTTAACTAAAAAAGCATCGGATAAGAGCCCCATTTGTGACAAAGCTTTCCAGTAAAGCGCGCCAAGTAAAGCCCCTAACGTCAAGATCGGCAAAAAGATCCCCCCGGGTAAACTAGAGCCATATGATAATGTAGAAAAAGCTAAGCGTAATAAAAATAAGCAAAATAAGCTACCTAGTGTCAAATGCCACGCTGGTAAACTGACGATCAAATTATTGCCACCACCTAGATACTGGGGCCAATACATCCCAATAAAGACCACTATGACCAACGGTATCGCTCCATAAAAGCGTGGTGAGAGCCACTTTATCTTTTGATATAGATAACTACTATTGAGCGTCAAAAATTCATATACTAAACCTAATAACCCCAAGAAGATCCCTAAAATAACTAAGGTCCAATAGCTACTTGGCGGAAAATTTTGATCATGAGGTAGATACAGCACTGGACGTGATCCAAAAAAGTTAAGCGAAACAAAATTAGCCATAATTGCTGCGGCCAGTGAAGTAGTCCAAACAAAAGATGAAAAATTATGATATATCTCCTCGATCACAAATAATGACGCTGCGATCGGAGCATTAAAAGCAGCAGCTAGTCCAGCAGCAGCCCCACCTGCCAGTAGACAATGTTGCTCACTTTTGGTCAGATGTAACTTCTGGGCAACGCCTTGCCCGACCATCGCTCCTAATTGGATCGAAGGGCCTTCTCGCCCTAAAAATAAACCTGAACCGATCGCTAGAACACCGCCGATCCATTTACGCCATAAGATCGACCACCAATCAACTTCAATTAGCCCAGCTAATTGACCTTCGACTTGCGGGATCCCAGAGCCACTGATATTTGGTTCTTTAACAAAAAAATGAGCATTCACGCCTAATACGAGCAGCAAAAAAATGATAACTACTGGCCAAAGTTTTGGTTCAGTCAATAATTTTGGATAAATATTTTGCATCACCTTAAGTAAATTTTCGATCACTGACCGAAATAAACTGACTACAAAACCTACTAATATACCAACTAGAGCTCCGCGAATGATAAAACGAAAGCGAACATAGTTTAGACTCTTTAAATTGATTTTTTTCATCTTTTCTTCCACTGCCTCTCCTAAACAGTGCCCCCTAGAAAATTTCATATGTAAAAACAAAAAGAGACCCACAACAGGTCTCTTTTTGCAGTAGCTATACTACTAGATTGTTAAGTCAATCAACTAATTATTTTTCTTCGATCGCTTGACGAGCTTGTTCACTCAAGTTGTAGAAGGAGTTGATACCTTTGTATTGAGCAACGCCACTTGTCAATTGATCTTCGATACGCATTAATTGGTTGTACTTAGCGATACGGTCTGTACGGCTCATTGAACCTGTCTTGATTTGGCCAGCGTTTGTAGCAACGACCAAGTCGGCAATCGTTGTATCTTCAGTTTCACCAGAACGGTGGGAAACGATAGCTGTGTAACCAGCTTCCTTAGCCATTTCAATAGCTTCGAAAGTTTCTGTCAAAGTACCGATTTGGTTAACTTTGATCAAGATGGAGTTTGCACAACCCATACGGATACCCTTAGCTAAGTATTGTGTATTTGTAACGAAGAAGTCGTCACCAACCAATTGAACTTTCTTACCAAGTTCAGCTGTGATCTCTTTCCAGTCATCCCAGTTGTTTTCATCGATAGGATCTTCGATCGAGATAATTGGGTATTTAGCAACTAAACCTTCAAGATATTTGATGAATTCAGCTGTTGTGAATTCTTCACCTGTTGACCAGCGAAGTTTGTACTTGCCAGTTTCACCATCCCAAAGTTCAGAAGAAGCAACGTCGATAGCGATAGAGATATCTTTACCTGGTTTGTAACCAGCTGCTTCGATAGCTTTGATCAAGTATTGTAATGGTTCTTCGTTGTTTGCGAAGTCAGGTGCAAAACCACCTTCGTCACCAACAGAAGTTACTTTACCATCAGCTGCAAGAAGTTTTTGCAAGTTGTGGAATGTTTCAGAACCCATACGAACAGCTTCTTTGATAGAAGAAGCACCAACAGGCATGATCATGAATTCTTGGAAGTCAACCTTGTTATCTGAGTGTGCACCACCGTTGATAACGTTCATCATTGGTGTTGGCAATACGTGTGCGTTTGTACCACCCATGTAGTTGTACAATGGCACTTGTAATTCATCAGCAGCTGCACGAGCAACAGCGATGGAAACAGCCAAGATAGCGTTAGCACCAAGTTTACCTTTGTTTGGTGTACCGTCCAAAGCGATCATAGCTTTGTCGATAGCGATTTGGTCTGTTACTTCGTAGCCAACGATTTCTTTTGCGATAATGTCATTTACATTGGCAACAGCTTTTGTAACACCTTTGCCCATGTAACGTGACTTGTCGCCGTCACGCAATTCAACAGCTTCGTGTTCACCTGTAGAAGCACCGGAAGGCACGATACCACGACCAAAACCGCCATCTTCTGTGTAAACTTCAGCTTCAACTGTTGGGTTGCCACGTGAGTCTAAGACTTCGCGAGCATAAATTTCTGTAATTGCAGACATAAAATATTACTCTCCTTTTAGTTTGATTGACTTTGAGAAATATTGTCCTCATCAATTATTTTAATGGTTTTAGCCTAAACTTTCAATCCATTTCATGAAGGTTCAAGCAAAAATTAATCTAGTCGTTAAAATTGACCAATTCTAGATATGATTCAGGAACTAATGAAGCCCCACCAACTAAGCCACCATCGATGTTTGGCTTAGCCATTAATTCTTTAACGTTAGCTGGTTTTACAGAACCACCGTATTGGATGCGAACTTTATCAGCAACATCTTGGTCGTATAGGTCAGCAACAGTCTTTCTTACAACTGCACAGATCTCTTCTGCTTGGTCAGATGTAGCTGTCTTACCTGTACCGATAGCCCAAATTGGTTCATAAGCGATCACAAGGTTTGAAACTTGTTCTGCTGTTAAGTCTTTAAGCGCAGCCTTAACTTGTGCTTGGACCCATTCTTCAGCCTTGCCAGCTTCACGAGTTTCTAAAGATTCACCACAGCAAACGATAGGTGTCATACCATTGTTAAAGATGGCATGTGCTTTTTTGTTGATGTCTTCGTCTGTTTCATGGAAGTAGTCGCGACGTTCGGAGTGACCGATGATCACATAGTCAACACCCATTTCTTTTAAAACTTTAGGTGAAGTTTCACCTGTGAAGGCACCTTCATCTTCAAAGTAGCAGTTTTCAGCAGCTACTTTTAATTCTGAACCTTTAGCATTTTCTAATAATGCTGGTAAGTCAACAGCAGGAGCAGCAATAACAGATTCTACTTCTGTTGCCTTTGGTAATTTATCTTTAACGGCTTTTACAAATTCAGCAGTTTGTTCTGGATTCATGTTCATCTTCCAGTTACCTGCAATAATTGGTGTACGCACGAAAATCATCCTTTCAAAGAAAATTGTTTAAACAAACTGGCAGGGGCAAAACATTACCCCTGTCAGCAATTGATCAATGGTTATTACTTGTCAGAGACGGCAGCAATACCAGGAAGTGTCTTACCTTCAAGATATTCAAGGGAAGCACCACCACCAGTAGAGATGTGTGTCAACTTGTCTGCGATACCTAATTTCTTAACAGCAGCAGTTGAGTCACCACCACCAACGATCGTAGTTGCATCTGTCAATGTGCCTAAGAATTCACCAACGCCAAGTGTACCCTTAGCGAAGTTAGACATTTCAAACACACCCATAGGTCCGTTCCAAACAACTGTCTTAGCATCTTTCAAAACACTCTTGAACAATTCAACAGATTTTGGTCCGATATCAAGTGCCATGTAACCATCAGGAATGTCACCTTCAAATACTTTTGTAGGTGCATCATTGTTGAATTCAGGTGCACATACGTTATCAATTGGTAAAACGATCTTGTCGCCAGCTTTTGCAAGCAATTCTTTAGCCAATTCGATCTTATCTTCTTCAACTAAGGAGTTACCGATCTTGATACCCTTAGCAGCGTAGAATGTGTATGTCATACCACCACCAACGATGATCTTGTCAGCTTTGTCAAGTAAGTGTTCGATAACACCGATCTTATCAGAAACCTTAGCACCACCTAAGATAGCAACGAATGGATGTACTGGGTTGTCAACAGCTTCACCCAAGAACTTGATCTCTTTTTCTAATAAGAAACCAGCAGCTGCTTGTTCCATGTTACTTGCGATACCAACGTTAGAAGCATGTGAACGGTGTGCTGTACCAAATGCATCGTTAACGAACACATCGCCAAGTGATGCCCAGTACTTGCCAAGTTCTGGATCGTTACCAGATTCTTTTTTGCCGTCTAGATCTTCAAAACGTGTGTTTTCAACAACTAAAACATCGCCATCTTCCATTTCTGCGATAGCATCTTCTAATTGTTTGCCACGTGTAGCAGGAACAAATGTAACTTTTTTATTCAAAAGATCAGCTAAGTGTTCTGCAACTGGACGTAAAGACAATTTTTCTTTGTCTTCTTCAGTCTTGATACGGCCAAGGTGTGAGAACAAAATAGCCTTGCCACCTTGATCTGTGATGTATTTGATCGTTGGCAATGCTGCTACCATACGGTTATCATCACCGATAACACCGTCTTTGATAGGAACATTAAAGTCAACACGAACTAAAACTTTTTTACCTTTAAGATCTTTTAAATCTGAAACAATAAGTTTAGACATAAGTAAGCCTCCATGTTTTGTTAAAAATAAAAGGCGGGAGGAGTCTGCCTCCCCCCGCCTCATAACCTGCATAACAAGTTAAAATTAGCGTTTAGCTAAATCTTAAAGCATGCTTGCAAATTTTTCCAATGTACGGATCATTTGTGCTGTAAAGCCAGCTTCGTTGTCGTACCATGCAACAGTCTTAACAACTTGTGCATCGCCTTCACCAACAACTTGTGTTTGTGTTGGGTCGAAGATAGAACCAAATGATGTACCGATGATATCTGAAGAAACGATACCGTCAGCATTGTAACCAAATGATGGGTTGTTTTCTGTAACTTTCTTAACTGCTTCGTTAACTTCTTCAGCTGTAACTTCTTTGTCAAGAGTTGCAACTAATTCTGTTAATGAACCTGTGATAACAGGAACACGTTGTGCATGACCGTC
Source organism: uncultured Lactobacillus sp. (assembly GCA_910587695.1). Taxonomy (GTDB): domain Bacteria; phylum Bacillota; class Bacilli; order Lactobacillales; family Lactobacillaceae; genus Ligilactobacillus. The sequence continues at coordinate 7,549 of CAJUNC010000017.1, read as the reverse complement.
TAACTTGCCGTTCAATTCTGGAACAACTAAGCCGATAGCTTTAGCAGCACCTGTTGAGTGAGGAATTGTGTTTTGAGCTGCAGCACGTGCGTTACGTACGTTACCACCGCGATCTGGACCATCTTGTAATTTTTGTGTAGCTGTGTAAGCGTGGATAGTTGTCATTGTACCAGCTTTGATGCCAAATGCATCGTTAACAGCCTTAGCAAGTGGTGCCAAGCAGTTTGTTGTACATGAAGCAGCAGAAACGATTTGGTCTTCTGGTGTCAATGTATCATCGTTAACACCGTAAACGATCGTCTTCATCTTGCCAGCTGGAGCTGAAACAAGAACTTTCTTAGCGCCTGCTTCTACGTGTGCTTGTGCCTTTTCTGGAGATGTGTAGAAACCTGTTGATTCAAGAACCAATTCTACACCATCGTTCTTAACCCAAGGAATGTTGCGTGCGTCTGCTTCTGCGTAAACAGGAATTTCCTTACCGTTAACGATAAGTGCGTTTTCTGTTGCGGAAACTTCACCTTCAAATTGACCATGAGCTGTGTCATATTTCAACAAGTGAGCCAACATTGCTGGAGATGTCAAGTCGTTGATAGCAACGATTTCCAAGTCTTTTGATGTTTCAGCAATACGACGGAATGCTAAACGGCCGATACGACCAAAACCATTAATACCTACTTTAGTAGTCATACTACAATTTCCTCCTTTAGGAAATAAAAATTTATTTTAAAAAGTAATGTTCAAAACACTACTCTTTTAAAATCGCTTTTGCTGCTCCCTCGTCTGTGATCAGACATGTTTGTTTAGGAGCGTGTTTCATGTAAGAGACGATCGCTTTTGCTTTTGAAGTACCACCAGCGACGGCAATTACACATTCCATAGAAGCGAGGTCTTCTAATTGGATCCCGATACGTGAGATCCGATATACGATCTGCCCTTTTTCATCAAAAAAATAACCAAATGCTTCCCCGACCGCTTTTTTCTTATTCAACATTGCGATCACTTCTGGTGACATCGAACGCCGATGTGCCATATGCATTGCTGTCCCGATGCTGTGGATCACAGCATTACTTTGGCCGATCAAATTGACGACCTCTTGAACAGCAGGTTCTTTTAACAATGGACGATACGTACTCTCGCTTACTTGCTCAGGCACATAGAGCGAACGGCTTTTTCCACCAGTCCGTCGTGCCATCCGAGCACACACGTTATTTGCCTGGATCTCCATCCGTTCACCTAGCCCTCCTCGTGCAGGCACAAAGAGAAGTTCACGTTGAAGACCAATATCAGGAGTCAAACAGGCAGCGATCTGCGCCATCGTCGTCCCTCCCATAGCAGCTATAATATTACGACCATGGGGCAATAACGTTTTTAATGTGTTGGTAACAAGTTTTCCCATCTCATCAACTACCTGTGACTGATCATCGCTGTCACCAGCAACGACCAAGCAATTCTCGATCCTAAGCTTTTGACTCAAACGTAATTCCAATTGCTTAAGATCTAATAATTGATCGACAAAACTTGCTAACCCCTGAATAACTTCTTTACCCTTATCTGTCAAGACCATCCCAGACTTAGTTGCTGCGACGAGTTCTTGTCGTTTTAGGCAATCTGCCTCACTCCGTAAGATCCGCTCGCTCATGCCCAAGGCTTCGGCTAATGAACGTCTACCTATTGGTCCAAACGCTGCAATCTGCTTTAGCACTGCATATCTTCGACTTAAGGTATCGATCACATCTGGAACGATCCGCTCGATCCACTCGATCTCTTGGTGCATAATCTTCGTCTCCCTTTCTGTGGGACATGAAACGTCCAGAGGTTTGACAGCTCATTGCTGAGCTGATCACTTGAGTAAGTCATTACAGATCATTCTACCGTGATGACCCACTCCCCCAAGCACAATGAAATTATAACAACAATATTTCCCTTTTGCAAGGTATTGAGAGCGAAAATTCAATAAAAAAAACGAAAATCACTTAGTCACACTAGCAACTATCCGAAGTTTTAACAGTCCACAAGTGTGATCGTTTATAAATTAACGAACTTTAACTCTAAAACACACAGTGATCGCCCGTAAATCAAGGAACGATAATGTTTTTTAGAAAATATTTTGCCTGATCCCTTAAAATCTTTTTCGCTTACTTGAAGAAGCGATATTTAATTTTTCACGATACTTAGCAACCGTTCTACGGGACACTTTCAGTCCATCACTTTGTAACTGCTCTGCTAATTTTTGATCTGAGAGTGGCTTATGTTTATCTTCCGTTTCAATATATGCCTGGATTTTTTTATACACTTCAACAACACTAGTTTCATTATCAGCTTGATCCGTATTGACTGCCTGGGAAAAGAAACTCCGTAATTCAAAGATCCCAAAATCAGTTTGCAAATATTTACCATTCACCGCTCGACTGACTGTTGATTCATGTAGTTGTAATTTTTGTGCTACATCACGCAATAACATCGGTTTTAATGGATGATCTGGGGCCTTAAAAAATTCTGGCTGTCGCGCTAAGATCTCTGCTCCGACCCGCTCGATCGTTCTTTGCCTTTGAGCCAACTCAGCTACCAAAGTTTGATATTGCTTCTTCTTTTCCTTTAAATAATCAGACACGCTTTGATCAAGTTCACCGACTAAACTTTCATAGTAACTTTTGCGGAAAATGACTCGTGGTTTGACTAAAGTAGTTGATTCTGCTTTAAGAGTACCGTTGACATTTTTAACGATCAGATCTGGAGCGATATAGGTAGTTTCACTTTGATCGTAAGCCTTACCTGGTGCAGCTGACAAAGTCTTTAGATAATCGATCAACGCCTGCATCTGCTTTAGATCGATGGCCATATTTTTAGCGATCTGTTCCCATTTACTTTGGGTAAAGAGTTCAAAATACTCAGCGATCACGCGATAAGCTAGATCATCGCGCCCCCGCTCACTTTCGATCTGAAGCAATAAACACTCTTGCAGATCACGCGCACCAACACCTGGAGGATCTAAGCGCCACAAAAGGGTCAAAGCATCATCAAGTGTTGTTTGGTCGATTTTTTTATCGCGGACCAGTTTTTTTGTATCAAGCTTTAGATACCCATTTTGATCTAAGTTTTGGACAAAGTAAACGACCCAATCACGCAAAACGGTTTTTCGCATTGTCAGGTTGACTTGATCGAGCAAATAATCAAAAAGTGAGCTAGTTTTGCTTGGTTGTGTCACAAAATCTGGCAATGGCTGTCCGCTTGAACTGCCATTAAATGAAACAGCCACAAAAGGATTATCCAATTCGATCTGCGAGAGATAGTCTTGAAGTTCGCTAGCATTAAATTTGAGCATCTGGATCGATTGTTGCATTTTTTGCGTCATGATCAACTTACCTTGTTGCTTTTGTTGTAATGTTGCATCTTGTCTAAGTTTCATTTTTTTATCCTTTTTGCAAATTTATACTTGTAATTATATCAAATATATTTTAATATAATAAAGTACGCATCGCTAGTGTAATGGATCGCACGCAAGATTCCGGTTCTTGTAATCTGGGTTCGACTCCCAGGTGATGCATCTTAATATGCAGTTAAAAACAGTTAATTGTGTTAAATCAACGTTTTCAAAGACAACGATCAGTTAAAAAATGATATAAATTTATATTTTGTTGTCCAGTTGTTGTCTCGTGTAAGCTAGCACCTTGTATTTTTTACGGGGTGCTATTTTTATAAAAAGATACCCCGATCACCGAAGCGACCAGGGCCATGTTATCTATAGATGGTTTTTCAACCAATCATAGATAATGCTTGATACTAAATTGACTAGGATAGCCAAGATCAAGCTTAAAAATGTTGATAGCAAGGTACTTCACCACCTTGTGTACTAATTGAAATTGGTTAGATTTCACGTACCACATTAGTATACAAAATATCTTGACATAAATAAATAACTATCTTATTATGAAGATGTTGATAGCAAGGTTCCATACCTTGATAGCGAGCTGGTTACTCGCAACAGTCTTACCTTCCAACTAATAGTTGGAGGGTAATTTTTTTGCAACAAAAAAGCGCCACACCCGATATTTTCGAGCGTGGCGCTTAGTTTAGCTATTCATATTTCTTTCCAGTAATTGCTTCATACTGTTCTTTCGTGATAGCTTTCATCTTCACAAACTTCTTGATAGATAATCCTAGCTTGTGCATTGCTTTACATACATTATACATCTTCTGTATCACCACCTTCTAAAGCTACTAAACGTGCTTCGTGCTGTCCCATTTGAATAGCCAAATCGTTGATCAAATCTAAAAGATCAAGCTTTTCATTTGCACCAGTCCATTTTTCGCCATTCCAAACCGGATCTTGAAGATTGTATGTTTTGTCGTTAAAATTTCGAACTGGTGGCAACTCAGTCGAGTTTGCTGGCTGGTTAGGTGCTTGCACTTCACCGATAAACTCTTTTGTCACTGCGTCATACATATAATAGATAGACATATTTTAAACTTCCTTTCTAATTGCTCCAATACTTAAGACATCAGCATCAGACCAGATGCCCAGTTCATACATAACACGGGCAAAATTAGGTTTGCGTCCGTACGAACCACTATTCGTGCCCGCATCGCCAAAAGCATTGCTCCAATCGTACTTAATTGCGTCTTGCAGTGGATTTATCACCTTTGTTAATGGCGACCAGTAATCAAAAGCTCCTACCTTGCTTCTAAATTTATCAAGTGTAAGCGTTCCTCGTGATGCACTGATCACATTTGGTACAAGTGGCCAAGTTGCAAAATCAGTAGCATTTAGATTGCCAGCAAAGCCGTAACCATAGACCGTAGAAGTTGTAGTATACTCCGGAAACTGTAAGCCGCAACCATTATCGAACCACAATGTCCAAGGTGTCGTACTGCGATCTAACGTCCACGCAGTCGGCGCATGTCGTGCTTCGCTGACTTTGTTGCTTTCGTCTGATTTAGGCTTCAAGCTGTCAATGAAGTCCTGTTCCGAGCCAGTATTTCCAAGATCCAGCCAAATTTGGTAGGCTGACTTTCCATCCTTGCCATCATGCCCATTTTGGCCATCTTTCCCAGCTGGTCCACGTTCACCAGCAGGTCCAGTATCTCCTTTGTCACCTTTAGGTCCTTGAGCACCATCCTTACCATTTAGACCGTCACGACCAGCAGGACCAGGGTCTCCTTGTGGTCCCTGGTCGCCTTTTTCACCTTTTGGACCAATGACAGGTACATCAGCTCCGCCACTTTCAGCGATTTCCTTTCTAAGTTGCTCGATTGTGATCGTGCTTAGCATTGTGCCTGTGAGATCGTTGAGTGTGCTGGACAATCGCAGTGTGATCTGCTTCTCGTCCGGATAAATATAGAGCTTATTGTCGCGCTTCATCCAAATCTCAAGTCGATAGTCATCCGCAGGTAGATCAGCAAATCTTTCGCTGTCTACTGTGATCGCACCATTTGCAACACCAGGTTCGATGTCGAGCAAAAAGCCTGTCCTATTACCGATTTTTACGGTGATCTTATCGTTTTCTGACACGATAGTCTGCTTGTCGTCGTCAAACAACAAAAGCTCATAAACACGACTTGTATCACGAGCTTTTTGCAGACTATTGTTTATCGCTACTTTTCGCATAGCGATCACCTAGTAGCGTAAATTTTGCCCGGGATAGATAATATTTGCATTTCTGATCCCGTTCACACTTTGCAAGTGTGATACTGTTGTGCCTAGACGACTAGCGATCGTGCTTAGATTATCACCGGATCGTACTGTATATACGCTCATGATTGTAGCTTGGCCGTTTACTCGCAATACTTGACCCGGGTAGATCAAGTTTACGTTTCGAATGTTGTTAGCACTCTGTAATGCGCTGACCGTTGTACCAAAACGTGTTGCGATCGCACTCAAGCTATCACCAGATTGTACTGTGTACGTACTTGTTGTAGCTTGAGCGTTGTTTTGCTTAGCTGTCGATAGGATCTCAACGTTAGAACGATCGATCCATGACATAATTCCCCCAAGCAAAACTTTGTTGCCACTTGTTTGAATTACTGGATAGTCACGACCTTTTACCCACTGTGGGATTGTTTCGCCACTAGCCCAGTTTTTAGCGCTGAAGTTGACTTTGACTGTGTAACCAGTTGTGATATTCTTCTTCGGTGTGTTATCTGCGATGATCCCTTGCTTGACTGCATCAGGCTTTGTCACTGGCTTTTCAACATTACCACCTTTGTAACCAACATCAGACAATCCGGTTAGATCGATATTACCATCTAATCCACCAGCAATGTACGTACTAGTGAACTGAAAGATACCGATATTGTCAAAGCTTGGGAAATAGTTGTAGTTCGGTTCTGGTGTAACATTATAATCTGGGTACTCACCTAACCAGAGTGGATATTGTCGTGCGATCCGTGCTAAGTCAACATGATTGAGTAAGAAACTCTTGTAACCGTACAAAACAGCCGTATAACCAGCCTTCTCAACACGATCTAAAGCGTACAGCACTGCTTCGGTGTTCGGTGTACCATCTTCAACGTCCAAAGCTACAATGGACTTCTTAGGCGTCTGAACCTTTGGCAAATAGTGGTTTAGCATTTGGTCTGCTTCCCACTTATTACTAAAACGTGCATAGATATATGTGTGCGCTCGTTTACCTTGTGCGATCGCATATTGTACTTGTGTCGGATAGGTCCACTGATCAGCAAAATAACCATTGTAATAACCACCGACTTGAGCGATCGCAAACTTATCGTGTGGATAACCAAAGATACCATTTGCACCTTGATATTTGGCCCAGTCGACACCATGATCGCCTTTAGCAGCTTGTGCCGTCATTGGCGTTGCAAGCGATAAAAAAAGAGCTGCCGTTGCGACAACTCCTAAAATCTTCTTTTTCATCAATCTAGTCCTCCTTTTTTTTGCGGGTATTGAGCAAGTAACTCTTTTTGCTCGACATACGCTTTTTCTACTGCATTCTTGATCACTTGCTCATCTGTAATCGTGAACCCTGCGTCAGAAAGCGCCTGAACAACAGTCTGCACTGCGTGTTTTTTCTTAGCCACGCCCGTTAAATACTCAGTTACCCCAAGCTTTTGCGCTGCGATCACAGCGTCTTTTGCCAAAGGTTCGATAGCACGCAAAACAGTTAGCACTTGACTATTCTTAGCTAACAAGTGACCGCAGTAGCTGATAACTGCAGTTAAGACAGTTGCGAGTACCGTAACAACTAATTCATTTATTTCCATTTTTTCTTGTTCCCCCTATTTTTCAATTTCGATCTGAGCTTAGCATTTTCTTCTCTAAGCTTCTCTAATTCGCTGATATCATCTTCCTTATCAGCTTTTCTGCTATTAGCAGATGCTGTGATGTAAGCCACAATTATAGAACCAAGCGTACTAATCACAGCGACCCACACTTGGTCAGTCACAAACCATCACTCCCAACGAAGTTCTATCACTATTCCAATTAGTACGAAAAACGAATAAATCCCCGGAAAACTAAGATAAACACCACGAAGCGCATCATTCGCACAAAATGACAAGAAAAACGCTAACCACACAAACGTCAGCGTTCCAG
>CAJUNC010000016.1 GCA_910587695.1 uncultured Lactobacillus sp. | reverse complement strand
AAAGTCAAAGTGGCTGGCCAAGCAGGTGAGCGCACGATCGTATATGAAGTAAAGCGAGATGCCACAGGCAAAGAGTTGAGCCGAGAAGAAAAGAGCAATACGGTGACAAAAGAGCCGGTGACAGAAGTGATCGCGCGCGGAACGAAACCACTTGAAACAATAAGTGAAGAAAGTAAAGTAGAATCTATTCCGTACGAGACAGAATACGTAGACGATCCAGATCTAGAGTTAGGCAAGACAAAAGTCAAAGTGGCTGGCCAAGCAGGTGAGCGCACGATCGTATATGAAGTAAAGCGAGATGCTACAGGCAAAGAGTTGAGTCGGGTAGAAAAGAGCAACACGGTAACAAAAGATCCGGTGACAGAAGTGATCGCGCGCGGAATGAAACTCTACCCTAAACCAGTGATAGATGTAGTAGATACATTGGAAAATGAAGATGGAAGGGCAATTACTGTTAATTATGGGGTAAATGATCCTGCCAAAAGAGCGCTGACACTTAAAGCGACACTTTATCGAGATGATCAAAAACTTTCAGAAAAGTTAGTCGATCTTACGCAACTGACGACCACTTTTACAGGCTTAGCGTACCATACTCCATATCGCATCGAGACAGAGTATAGCTATGACATTGGTGTAGGTGATCAGATCGAGAAATTAAAGCCAATAACTTTTGAACTAACTCCAAAGAAAGTCGAACTAAAGAATTTCAACAACATCAGTTTGTATCAGATCGATCCTAAAGGGAATTTAAATGAAGTAACGAGTCTTTCAAGTTTACCGACAGATCCTAAAAATTATGTAGCTAGGGTCGTTTCTAAGCAAAATAAAGATTGGTATTTGCCGATCAGTGAATTTAAAGAGATAAGTGTTTCAGATACACCTAAATATCAAGCTATGATCTCATATCCAGAATTAGTCTCTTATCAAGTCCTAGATGGAGATCTTATTGCTGGACATAGCTTTTTGATCAATAAAACACCAACGCAAACGACCAATGAATATACCAACTTTAAGGATCTGATCACTGCGATGAATGCTGATCCTAGCGGTGAGTTTGTGATCGCAAGTGATATGGATGCATTTGGGAGCGAGGCGTTAGGTAATAGTTTTGTGACTGTTCCGTTCAGTGGGTCATTGAGTAGCAAGCAAGGAAATATTTACACGATCTATAATTTAGATCGTCCATTATTTAACGTTATCCAAGGCGGGCATGTGAATGGGCTCAAACTAGTTGATGTCAATATCACAGGTGCTGTAGCCGATGCAGCAAGTTTAGCACGTGTCGCTAACAACGCTACGATCGCTCAAGTACATGTCAAAGGAAACCTAAATGTCAATGCTTCAGCTGGTGGGGTAATAGCTAAGTTGCAAAATTCCACGCTTGCCGATTCTTCATTTACAGGAACGCTCAAAGCAAGTGGGACTAATTATGATAATGTTGGCGGTCTAGTTGGATTTGCTGATGGAAATTCGTTGATCCAAAAGAGTTTTGCCGATGTCATGCTGACGGCAGATGTTCTAAACACAAGTGATAACATCGGTGGTCTAGTTGGTCGAATGAATAATGGTCAGATCCAAAATGTATACGCTAAAGGAACGCTGGTCAATAAAGGTCAAGTAAAACGCGCTGGTGGTCTTATCGGTAGTTCATATATAAATGGTCGTGTGAGAAATGCACTTAGTTTTGTCGATGTCAAACAGGGATATATTTTCCATGGAGATGTTGATTACGACAGAAATGTACCTCATAACAATACGTATTTTGTTGAAGGCATCGCAACAGGAATGAGCAATCTAAAGACAAAGGCGATCACTCTACAAAAAGCTGAGGAGTTGCTCACTAGTTGGCAGATCCCACAGCCGATTTTTGAAGAAAAAACAGCAGAATCAGTTGATTATAGTAAGCTTCGAGGTTATCAAGAAAATAGAGCTATAGCTTGTCGAAATGTAGAAAAACTATTGCCATTTTATGATCGCTATACGATCCTGAAATATGGGAATAAAGTCGCTACTGATGATAAGTTAGCAACGACATTGTTACTTTCAGTAGTAGCCTTGAAAGATGATAAAGTTACAGGAGATACGGTGACTAAACCAGGGAAATTGACTGGTTTGATGTTACATTTTGCTGATGGGACGATCGAGAAAAGAGCTTTAACAGCACTTGGAAATTATAAACAAACTAAGATCAGTGAATATAGCTTTGAAAACGACCTGTTGTACACACCATATCAATTGACTGGCGCTTGGGATGAAGTTTTGACACAATTAGCTACCGAGTATGCAAAATTAGATTACTATGCTCCGGAAACATCAGCTCGTTTACAAATGACATTAGATGCAAAAAGTGTAGCGGATGCCAAAAAATCTGCTGTCGATAAGTACAAAGAAGCACATCCAAATGAAGAATTAAGTGCACAAAAGCAAGCTGAACTCGAAGCGACAGCTGTTGAAAAACTTCGGCGAGATAACTTGAGCTCGTTGTATCTACAAGAGGCTTTTGCAAAGGTCACATCTCAAAGTAAACAAGTTTTAAGTGATCTAACGACTTCAATGCCAGTTATGGATCTTGATTCGGCTGTGATCAAGCAAGGATTGATCCAACGTTTAGACGAACAAAAATTAGCACTTACATTAGGCTTGGCGTATCTTGAACGCTTGTATCATATAAATTATGGTACCGTAGATATTCACGATCTGGCGGCTTATTATCCAGATTTTTATGGCAAAAAAGTTGATCTTTTCAAGTGGTTAGGTTCATTTGCTGATCTAGGCGGAAATAGATTGGCAGTAAAGAACAATTACAACACCTACAGTGCTCAATTCAGTGATCTGACTGGGTCTAACGATGTCATCTCCTATTTGGAGAAAAATCGACGTTTATTTATGCCAAATGTTGATGATAATACTTGGTTCAAGGGGGCAACTAAAGCTTATATCTATGAGGCATCCTCTAAACAAGTGCCAGATGCCACAGTTCAGATATATGATCGCCTGAAAGGCAAAAATCGTTTGGAATATCGCAACTATCTCTTACCGCTCCTCAACTTGAGTGAGAAAAATATGTTCATGTTTACGACGATGACGACAGTCTCATTTGGTATCTATGAGCGCTATATCGATGAAGCGCTAAAAAGTGATCCTGCTGTATATGCAGCTAAACAAGCAAATGTTGATCAAGCTGTCGCTAAGTATGCGCAGATCATGGCTGATTACTATGATACTTGGTATCGCATCGTTGATGATAAGGTAAAAGGTCAATTGCTCACACGCGATATCCCGATCTGGGATGGGTATTGGATCATCGATAATACTAAAACAGGTGGTTGGAAGAATCGCTGGGTCGATAAATTCGATAAGTCAGTGACAGGTGTTTATGAATTCTTTGCTCCAGTTGGTAAGATGTATGCACCTAATGGAGTCGGTGCCTATGCAAATGGATCGTTAGTCCATTTTGTGGTCGATGGTCAGTTGAGTGATTATGGTGTGGCTGTGAGTTCTCACGAAATGACACATAATCTAGATGGAGCTGTTTATTTTAACGGCTATGGTCGTCGCCAAGAGATGGGAGCTGAGACTTTTGCGATGGGGCTATTGGAAGTGCCATCTACCCCAGATCAGAGTCAATATGGTTTGAACTTAGCTTTTGATTGGTCAAATAAAAAGAATTTAACGCAAGCAGGTAGTTTTAGTGATTTTACTTCGAGTGCAGATCTTCAACGTTATATGAAAGGTGTTTTTGACGTTACCTATCTACTTGATTATGCAGAAGCACAAGCGATCGTAGCGATGAGCAATGCCGATCGGCGCCAATATCTTCGTCAGATCACTTACGATGCGAACACTAAACAAGATAAGATCACTAATAGTGGTCTGACGTATGCTGAAGGTATCAAGCTGACGAGTTGGGAAAGTTTGATCGATAACAATATCGTAGTTGCACGTAGTCTTAGTGGTGGGAGTTATGGCAAGAATACCTATATGACAGTACCATTGTATGCTCCGATCTATGCTGGGCTCCAAAATGACAATGGTAGTGTTGGAGGCTTGCTCTTTAGAAAGACAGCCTTTGAGCTTTTGGCAAATCGCGGTTGGGAAAATGGCTTTATCCCGTATGTCTCCAATCAATATAAAGATCAGGCTAAAGCTGAAGGCACGGTCTTTAGTGATGCCTATATCTTTAAGCAGATCTGGGGCGATGAGTATGCAAATTATGCTGAATTCAAAAAGGCAATGTTCAATGAACGGATCGCTAAAAAAGATGATTTAAGAGCGATCACGATCACGTACAATAAGAAACAAGAAAAGATCGATTCATTTGATAAGTTACAGACGCTGATGGATCAAGCAAGTGCAGCTGATATGTTATTGATGCGTGCAGGTAAGCGAGCTGTCAACGTAGATAACCTAAAGAAGGCGATCATGGTAGAATATCATGCTCTGACTGATAGCTTTAAGACTTCGATCTTTAACTGAGCCAGATATTTTGAGCAAGGGAGCATTACGTCCCTTGCTTTTTGTTTGTTACTTGTATTTTTAAGTGATAATGCTTAAACTAAAAGGGTCTAACGGATAATTGAATAAAGATCTGAGGAATAGGTATGAACGGATTTAGTAAATATTATCAAAAAGATCAAGCGACGCGCTTAGAGATCTTAAAACAACAAAAAAAATTGACCAAAGCCGAGCTAGAAATTTTAAAGGACCCACAGCTAAACTTTGAATTAGGTGATACGATGATCGAGAATTATCTCACCCAATACCAACTTCCAGAGGGGTTAGCCTTAAATTATGTGATCGATGGCAAAGAGTATTTGATCCCGATGGTAACAGAAGAACCATCTGTGATCGCAGCTGCTAGCCATGGAGCATCAATCGTTAAACGCAGTGGTGGTTTTAAAAGTGAATTAAAGGAACGCTTGATGATCGGTCAGATCGTTGTTGAACAAGTTAAAGATGCCAAGAAACTAGCTCGTTTGGTCAAAGATTCTCAAGCTGAATTGTTGCAACTAGCAAATGCTGCCCATCCGTCGATCGTTAAACGTGGTGGTGGGGCCCGTGAGATCAAAGTTAGGATCTTAGCTTTCGATCTAGTCTCGATCGATCTAGTCGTTGATGTCAAAGAGGCGATGGGGGCTAATATGCTAAATACGATGTTAGAAGCTTGCGCTGATCATCTGAGAAGTAAATTTGAAGCTGAGATCTTGATCAGTATCTTATCCAACTATGCTACACGTTGCTTAGTCAAGGTAACTTGTGCGATCCCAGTATCTGAATTGACCAAAAAAAACATGCCTGGTGAAAAGATCGCCCAAAAGATCGCTTCAGCTAGCAGACTGGCCAAATTAGATCCGTATCGTGCCACAACGCATAATAAAGGGATCATGAATGGGATCGATGCAGTTGTGATCGCAAGTGGTAATGATTGGCGTGCGATCGAGGCCGGAGCACACGCCTATGCTGCACGCAATGGTAGTTATCAAGGTTTGAGCACATGGGAAGTAAAAGACAGTAAGTTGATCGGAAGTTTAGAACTGCCATTACCGTTAGCAACAGTCGGAGGATCGATCGCGATCGTTCCTTTAGTTAAGGTCAATCAGCGTTTATTAGACCTTCAAGATGCTAAGGAACTGGAAAAGATCGTAGCAGCAGTCGGACTAGGACAAAATTTGGCAGCCTTGCATGCTTTGGTGACAGATGGGATCCAAAAAGGGCATATGAAATTACAATTAAAGAGTCTAGCGATCGCTGTTGGTGCTAGACCAGAGGAAGTGGCAGCAGTCGTAGATGGGTTATTAGCTAGACAAGCGCGTGACTCAGCTACAGCCACACAGATCTTAGAAGAGATTAGAGGAATAAAACGTGAAGAAAAATGAATTAGCAACTAGAACAAAAGAATTGATCAAAAAAGTTGAAGAGAAGTTTCCCGCTGGTGTTGAGATCGAGTTTAAAGATCCAAAAAAGGCGGGTTATCTTCGCCATGATCAAGCTCAACACTATCTTCATGGGGGAAAATTAAAGATCGATGTTTATGATCAGACCGAACCGGACTATACGATCGCACATGAATTGCTCCACTTTTTATTGATGTTTGAAAATACACCGCAAGTTGCTTTTAACTTGACGACAGGTGATAGCAATAGAGATCATAAATTTATGGTGGCGGGGATCGACCTGTATGATACGGTCTTGCATACAAAAGTTTATGCTAAGCAGCGAAAGTTAGGGTTTATCGATGATAGGATCGAAGAGTTATATTTAAAGGGAGTCTTAGCGATCTTAAAGCCCGAACCGAAAGGAAAAAGAGACGAGTGGATGGTTTTAAGAACGGTGACTTTATTAGATGCTCTGGTTTTTTATGCAGATGATCTCGATTATGTTTTACCTAAATTTAAAGAGAATTATCCTCTCTCTTTAGCAGCAGCGCAGAAACTTTACGCACTCATGACTGAAAAGCCATTAAAAACAGCTTTTGAACTACGGCGTGGGGTAGTACGTCTATGGAAATCATTTGACAAGCAGTTGGGTGATTGGAACTTATTAGCGATGCAGTTAAATGATTTTATCACTTTGACACCAGTCTTGAGCGAGCGGCAATTACGTTTAGAAACTAGTGCATTGTTTGAGTTTTATCACACTCCATGGCAAGAAAATCTAACGTTTAAAACAGCTTATGTTGGACGTTTTAAGGTCGATGGTCAAAATACGTTTATTCTACCTGATCTAGGTAAAGAGCCAGCAGAAGGATTCAAAAAACTGTATGCGATGCCCGTCAAGCAACTTTTAGAAGAACTTGGTGTCGAATATTTATTACGTTAAAAAAGAAGGGATCTAAATGTATCAAAAAGATTTTAAGTATCCGGATACTAAAGCACATGCTTTTGTAGTTGAACGTTTAGCCAAACGCGGAGTCGATCTGGATAAACTAGCACAATTAGTCTATGAGACCCAAAAGGATTTTGAATTAGGCTTGACCTTAGAAGAATGCAAAAAAGATGTCAATGATGTGATGCACAAGCGGGAATTATTGAATAATGCGATGGTCATGTTAGAGCTCGATCGTTTGACAGAAGAAGGAAAAGTGGCTTCACCATTAGCTGAGATCATCGAAAATGATTCGGGAGTTTTTGGTGTCGATGAAACTTTAGCCTTACAGATCGCCAATATCTACGGCACGATCGGAGCTACCAATTTTGGATACTTTGACCGTGTGAAATCTGGGATCATCAAGAAATTCGATACGAGTCCAGAACACGTCAATACCTTTATCGATGATCTCTTGGCCGCGATCGTAGCTGCTACTTGTGGCAAAATTGCACATAAATATGCCTAGTCTTTGTTTTTTTGCTTGAAACAACTAATAATAGGTACGTGGTTATGTTATACTATTTTTATTGAAAATTTGACGATGATAAACTTGCACTAATAGCAGTTTTAAGCGAAAGGAAATGACTAGTTAATGGCTGATAAACAGACATATTACATTACAACGCCGATCTATTACCCATCAGGAAAGCTACACATCGGTAACTCATATACAACGATCGCTTGCGATGTTTTAGCACGTTACAAACGTCTGCAAGATTTTGATGTCTTCTTTTTGACAGGGACAGATGAACATGGGCTAAAGATCGAACAAAAAGCACAAGACTTGAACATGACGCCTAAAGAATATGTTGATATGATGGCTGGATCGATCCAAAAATTATGGCAAGAACTTGAGATCACAAATGATAAATTTATCCGAACAACAGATAAATATCATGAAGAAGCGATCCAAAAGGTCTTCCAAAAACTTTTGGATAAAGGCGATATCTATCTTGGCTCTTACAAGGGTTGGTATTCTGTTTCTGATGAAGAATACTTTACGGAATCACAATTAGCCGAAGTTTATCGTGATGAACAGGGCAATATGATCGGTGGGAAGGCTCCATCTGGGCATGAAGTTCAATTGGTCGAAGAAGAATCATATTTCTTCAAGATGAGCAAATATGCTGATCGTCTAGTTGAATACTACAATGAACATCCAGATTTCATCATTCCACAAAGTCGTAAAAATGAAATGTTGAACAATTTCATCAAGCCTGGCTTGGAAGACTTAGCGATCACACGGACTAGTTTTGATTGGGGCATTAAAGTGCCAAATGATCCAAAACACGTGGTCTACGTTTGGATCGATGCTTTGTGCAACTATATTACAGCTTTAGGCTATGGTAGCAAGGATCAAGAACTTTTCAACAAGTATTGGCCAGCTGATGTTCATATGGTGGGTAAAGAGATCGTTCGTTTCCATACGATCTACTGGCCGATCATTTTGATGGCTTTAGATCTGCCATTGCCAAAACATATTATCGGTCATGGTTGGTTAGTCATGCGTGACGGTAAGATGTCTAAGTCCAAGGGCAATGTGGTCTATCCAGAAATGTTGACTAAACGCTATGGGTTAGATGCATTACGTTATTACTTAATGCGTGCTGTTCCGTTTGGCAATGATGGGATCTTCACGCCAGAAGATTTTGTACAAAAGATCAACTACGACTTGGCTAATGATTTAGGGAACTTATTGAACCGGACTGTTGCGATGATCAATAAGTATCGTGGGGGCGTGATCCCAACGTTGACTTCAAATGTTACTGCATTTGACCTAGATTTAGAAAAATCAGCTAAAGAAGCGATCACTGAATACGAAACTAACATGGATCAAGCGCATTTTGCATTAGCTTTAGAAGCACTATGGAAGTTTGTTTCACGTTCTAACAAGTACATCGACGAGACCGAACCATGGGTCTTGGCTAAAGATGAGGCTAAAGCCAAAGAGTTGGACAGTGTCTTAGCTCACTTGGCCGCAAGTTTACGTTTGATCGCGATCTTGTTGCAACCAGTGATGACACATGCACCAAAGGAGATCTTTACCCAATTAGGTCTGCCATTAGAAAATATGTCTATCAACGGGGTGGACTATTTTGCTCTCCCAGAAAATACGACTGTTGTTAAGAAGGGAACACCGATCTTCCCACGTTTAGATATCGAAGCTGAAGTTGAATACATCAAGTCTAAGATGACTAAAAATGAAAAACAAAAAGGGCGCAAAGCAATGCAAGAAGCTACAAAAGCTCAAGCTGAATTTGATCCTGAAAAGACAGAACTTAAGTCAACGAAAAAAGAGATCAAGTTTGATAAGTTTGATAAAATTGAACAACGGGTGGCTTTGATCAAGGATGTTTCTCGGGTCAAGGGTGCTGATAAGTTACTAAAATTCCGATTGGATGCAGGTGATGAAGGTGAACGTCAGATCCTCTCAGGTATCGCGCAATGGTATCCTGAACCAGAAAAATTGATCGGTAAAAAAGTGATCGCAGTAACGAACTTACAACCACGTAAGATGCGTGGCGAGATCAGCCAAGGGATGCTCTTATCAGCTGAATTTGGTGATACAGTGCAATTGATAACCGTTTCCGATGAGATCCCAGTCGGATCATTAGTTGGCTAATTAAGTGGTAGGAGGCACATGGGCTGACCGTGTGCCTTTTAGCGTAAGAAAGGAAAAAAATGGAGATTTTTGATTCACATACCCATATCAATGCTACTGAATTTAAAAATGACATTCCTGATGTGATCGAGCGGGCAAAAGCTTTAGATGTGACTGAAATGTTAGTTATCAGTTACGATACCCCGAGTACGGAGCGAATGCTTGATCTAGTTGAAAAATATCTAAATATTTATGGGGCATTTGGCTGTCATCCCGAAAGTGCTTTAGACTATGATGCAAACTTTGAAAAAAAATTATGCGAAGTCTTGGCGCACCCGAAAGTAAAGGCACTCGGGGAGATCGGGCTTGATTATCACTGTGATGTACCTAAAAAAGTCCAATGGGAAGTTTTTGAACGTCAAGTAAAGCTCGCACATGAATTACAACTTCCGATAAGCATCCATGATCGAGATGCTATCGCGGACTGTTATGAGATCTTGAAAGGAGCAGATATCGCAAAGATCGGTGGGATCATGCACAGTTTTAACGGGGATGCAAACTGGGCCGAAAAATTTTTGGACTTAGGGATGGAATTGTCATTTAGTGGTGTCGTGACTTTTGGTAATGCTAAGGAAGTTAAACAGGCAGCTTTGGTGACACCATTGGAGCATATGTTAGTCGAAACAGATGCACCTTATCTGACACCAATGCCATTTCGGGGTAAGATCAATGAACCAGCAATGACCCGCTATACTTTAGAATTTTTAGCTAAAGAAAGGCAAATAGCGCCTGAAAAATTAGCGCAGATCACAACTGCTAATGCAAAGAAAGTGTTGAAGATAAAATGACAGATAAGATGAAGATCAAAGAAGTTATCGTTGTTGAAGGTAAAGATGATACCAAGCGGATCAATTTAGCCGTCAATGCAGATACTCTTGAAACTAGAGGATCTGCGATCAGTGATGAGACACTAGCCCAGATCGAAGAATTGCATGATAAACGCGGAGTCATCGTCTTTACAGACCCTGATTTTTCAGGTGAAAAGATCCGTAAGATCATCCAAGAAGCCGTTCCAGGGGTCAAGCATGCTTTTTTGACTAAAAAAGCTGCTACTCCAGATCACAAGGGCAGTCTTGGCGTTGAACATGCTGATCCAGAGGCGATCAGAGAAGCTTTACGTAATTTATATACAGAAGAGCCAGATGCGATCCCAATGATCAGTCGTGAAGATCTAGCAGTAGCGGGCTTGATATCAGGACCTAAGGCCAAGATCAAACGCCAGATCTTGGGCGAATATTTGCGGATCGGCTATGTCAACGGAAAACAACTCTATAAGCGGTTGAAGCTCTTTCAGATCACACCAGAAGAATTTGCCGCTGCACTAAGATATTTAGAACAAGTAGAGGAAGGGAAAATCGATGAATAATCAATTACCAGAGATCGCCTCACCAACTAGAACGCGGGCGATCATGGAGAGTTATGGTCTGACGTTTAAAAAGAGTTTAGGCCAAAACTTTTTAACTGATATCAATATTTTAAATAAGATCGTGGCCGCTGCTGATGTAACGCCAGAAGATGACGTGATCGAGATCGGACCAGGGATCGGGGCTTTGACTGAACAGCTGGCTAAGAATGCACATCAAGTCATGGCACTAGAGATCGATGACCGTTTGATCCCTGTTTTAGCTGATACTTTGGCACCTTATGATAACGTGACAGTCGTTCATCAAGATGTACTTAAAGCCGATCTAGTGGAATTGATCGCTAAAAATTTTGATGGAAAGCATAAGATCAAGTTGGTGGCTAATTTACCATATTACATTACGACACCGATCATTTTACATCTGTTGGAAGCACCAGTTGATTTTGAGCGTATCGTTGTGATGATGCAAAAAGAAGTGGCTGATCGTTTAGCTGCCGTTCCAGGGACCAAAGATTACGGTTCTTTGAGTGTGGCGGTGCAATACGAGATGGATGCTAAAGTAGCTTTCATCGTGCCTAAAACGGTCTTCATTCCTCAACCTAAAGTTGATTCTGCGATCATTGTATTAGAGAAAAAAAACGTTCAAACCTATCAGCCAGTTGATGAAAAGTTCTTCAAGCAAATGGTCAAAGGCATCTTTTTACATCGACGCAAGAGTCTTTGGAATAATTTGCAAGGAATGTATGGTAAGGCCCCTGAGATCAAAGAAAAGATGCAGACAGCTTTAGCTAAGGTCAAAATCGAACCAGGGATCCGTGCTGAAAAGTTAACGATCGCACAAATGATCGAATTGGCTGATGCTTTAGTCGCTGAAAAAATCGTCAAAAAATAACTTTTAAATATTGAAGTGTTTGTTCGGGTATGGTATAATTGCGTTTTTTGTAAAATTATGTTACAATGCTCTACACAGAGAGGTGAAGCGTATTGCCAACTACATTAGTAAAAATCAAAAGCAAGCTCGACAATTGCATTGGCGCTGGTTTAACGGTAACGTCCCATGTCGGACGCAAAAAAGTTACTAAACGTCATGGGATCTTGCGGGAAACTTTCCCCGCTGTATTTATCGTAGAATTAAGTCACGAAGAAAATGCCGTTGAACGCGTATCATATAGTTACACCGACGTTTTGACCAATAATATCATTTTAGATTTTGATTAAGCGATGAATCGATCATCGCCGATCCTTATTAGGATCTTAGGTACCGAGATTTAATTTTTTGAAACAACAAATAAGCTAGGAGCACCCACTTGCATGGGTCTCTCCTAGCTTATTTTTTAACTTCTTTTAAGCGTAACGCTAAGATTAAAGCTATGGCTTCAATGAGTAAAAAGCAGATAAAGACGCGTGAATAGCTTGATTTTTGGGTGATACTTTGACCGGCACTGCTTAACAATAGAGTCGCGACCATGACACCTAGACTACCAAGTAGCTGGCGGATCGTAGTCGTTAGTGCAGTTGCATGTGAGATCAAGTTTTTAGGGACGGAATTAGCTCCCAGAGTTGTAGCAGGCATCATGACAAAGGCGTTGCCCCCTTCGATCATCATTGAAAAGACGATCAAGAGCGGTAGTCCAAGGTGATCTTGCCATAAGAGCGATCCAGCCCAGCCACTGAGCAACATGCAGACTCCGATCAAAAGAACAGGTTTAAAGCCCCATTTATCGGACAGCTTACCGGTCACAGGATTTAATATGCTCAGTAAAACAGCAGGTAAGACCAAGGAAAGCCCAGAAGCTAACGGACTTAGACCGAGGATCTTTTGATAATAGAGCGGAAAAACGATCGTGACTACGATCAAGGAAACGTAAGAAAGCCCTGTTAGCAATAGCCCAATATCAAAATCTAAATATTTAACGATCCGCAATTCTAGGAGTGGTTCAGTCAGTTTTAGTTGACGATGGCAAAATGCTATCAGTAAACCAAGGCCTGAAAGTAAGAGTAAAGCACTTGATAGAAAGTGGGTGGGATCTTTAAAGGCAGTAAGTGCATATAGCACCATGCATAGCCCAGATCCTTCATAGAATAAAGAGCAAACATCTAATTGGGATGGCTTACGCTCCATGACATCACTGATCGTCACACAAGCGACCAAGAAGATCACGAGCATTAAAAAGCAAAATAGCCAAAAGAGATCTTGCCAACGTAAAAAATTTAAGACGATCCCAGAGATGATCGGCCCAACAGCTAAGGCTGAACCCATGACTAAACCAGCAACTCCCATAGTTTGTCCGCGCTTGTTTTTAGGAGTGATCGTCATCAAGATAGTTTGAAATGACGGAAACAAGATGCCGACAGCAGTAGCCTCTAACAAGCGCCCTAATAGTGCGAGCCAAAAAGTTGGGGCAAAAATTATCATTAAGGTGCCGATCCCAAAGAGGGCTAAGACACTGAGATAGAGATGTTTAAAAGAAATATTACTGAGAAGCCATGGGCTGACTGGTATCATCACGCACATCATTAACATAAAGCCTGTCGTCAACCATTGAATCGTTGCGGCATCAACAGTAAAGAAGTGCATCAAGGCAGGATAAGCAGTTGAAAGTGCTGATTGACTGATCGACATGGTAAAGGTCCCTGCCAATAGGGTAAAAATAAATAGTTTTCGCTTAGTTTCTGTGAGCTCCATTTGATCATCTACTTTCTAAATATGTAAAAAAGTCCGAATTTTAATTTCGGACTTTTTTATAGCATCAAGGATCATTTTTCGCGATGCTTTTTAGCTTCTTGTTCTTTTTCTTCGTTTTCACGACGTCTAGCATCGTTTAGACGGTTTTCTTCAAGCCGATGTTCGAGCTTGGAATCATTACGACGTGTCATATATAAAACTTCCCTTCTACATCTACAAAAATATTATAGTTCTAATGTCTATAAGTTACAAATAAAACGATCCAGAGTAAAACGTTGGTAATATTGTGATTTAATTTAAAAAATTAAAACATATTTTAAGCTAGATGTTTGTGATAAAAGTAACATTGTCTACAAGATAAAAAAAGTTTACGCACGAAATATTGCACAAAATCAATATTTCTAAGGCGTCGGACAACAAATTAAAGAGTGCACAAAATTAACATTTAGTGAACAATACGTTATAATTGACAATGTAAGCGCTGTACAAAGATTGAAAATAAGATTGATTCCTTATGTTTGAAGAAAGGAAGTTTTAAAATGGCACAAAAAATTGATTTTGAAGCGTTAAAGACGATCTCCCCTAGTGAAATTAAACCGCTTCAAGTTTTGGATGAAAATGGTAAAGTGATCGATCCAAACTTTTTCCCAGATCTAAGTGATGAACAGATCGTGGAATTGTTTAAACAAATGTTGTGGTCACGTGTACTAGACGAACGTTCTACCAAGTTGAATCGTCAAGGGCGTTTAGGCTTTTTTGCTCCAACTGCTGGGGAAGAAGCATCTCAGATCGCATCTGAATTTGCGATGGAAAAGACAGATTTCTTATTGCCAGCTTATCGTGATGTTCCTCAATTAGTCTTACATGGGCTACCTTTGGAAAAGGCTTTCTTATGGTCACGTGGGCATGTTTTAGGAAATGAATATCCAGAAGATCTAGCTGCTTTACCACCACAGATCATTATCGGGGCTCAATACGTTCAAGCTGCTGGTGTGGCTTTAGGGTTCAAGAAAAAAGGCGCTAAGAATGTAGCGTATACGTATACTGGTGATGGTGGTACTTCCCAAGGTGATTTTTACGAAGGGATCAACTTTGCAGGTGCATATCAAGCACCTGCGATCTTTGTTGTGCAAAATAACGGTTATGCGATCTCGGTACCAAGAGCAGTTCAAACTGCGGCTCCAACCTTAGCGCAAAAAGGTCTAGCTGCTGGGATCCCAGGTATCCAAGTTGATGGGATGGATGCTTTGGCAGTATATTTAGTCATGAGCGAGGCACGTAAATACAGTGTAGAGGGCAATGGGCCAGTCTTGATCGAGACTTTGACGTATCGATTTGGTCCACATACACTTTCTGGTGATGATCCGCATCGTTATCGGACCGCTGATGAAGAAGCTGAATGGGAAAAGAAAGACCCATTGGTAAGATTGCGCACGTATTTAGATGAAAAAGGTCTCTGGTCAGAAGAACAAGAAGAAGCTTACATTGAAGAAGTAAATGAACAGATCAATGAAGCAATGAAAAAGACTGAACAAGCACCAAAACAAAAGGTGAGTGAATATCTTCAAAATGTCTTTGTAGAAACACCACCGACTTTAGAGGAACAAATTGCAAAATTTGCGGCTAAGGAGGAAGCATAATGGCTAAAACAACGATGATCAAAGCAATTACACAAGCTTTGGAAGATGAATTGAAACGCGATAAAAATGTTTTGGTATTTGGTGAAGACGTTGGTCGAAATGGTGGTGTTTTTCGCGCTACTGATGGTTTACAAGAAAAAGTCGGTGAAGATCAAGTCTTTGATACGCCCTTAGCTGAATCGGGGATCGGTGGTCTAGCAGTTGGGTTAGCCTTGACAGGTTTTCGCCCTGTTCCTGAGATCCAATTCTTTGGTTTTGTCTTTGAAGTTATGGATGAGATCGCAGCTCAGATCGCTCGGACACGGTTCCGTTTAGGTGGTACCCGTAAAATGCCAGTGACTATCAGAGCGCCGTTTGGTGGTGGGGTCCATACGCCAGAACTACACTCTGATAGTTTGGAAGGTCTGATGGCACAAACGCCTGGGTTAAAGGTAGTTATTCCAAGTGATCCATACGATGCCAAGGGCTTATTGACGGCAGCGATCCGCTCAGATGATCCAGTCGTTTTCTTAGAGCATATGAAATTATACCGCTCTTTCAAACAAGAAGTTCCAGATGAATCCTACACCGTAGCCTTAGATAAAGCTGCGGTCAAGCGTGAAGGTAAAGATGTAACGATCATTTCCTACGGTTATATGGTCCATGAAAGTTTACGGGCTGCTGATGAATTAGCTAAAGAAGGTATCGAAGCAGAAGTCGTTGATCTGCGTACAGTTTCACCATTGGATGAAGAAACGATCTTAGAGTCAGTCAAACGCACTGGACGAGTTGTTTTGGTCCAAGAAGCACAACGTCAAGCAGGGATCAATTCTCAAGTAGCAGCTTTGATCGCCGAAAAAGGTATTTTATCATTAGAAGCACCGATCGCTCGGGTCGATGCACCGGATACACCATATCCATTTAGCGATGCTGAAACGATCTGGTTACCAAATAAACAAGATATCATTGAAAAAGTAAAAGAAACGGTCAATTTCTAGGAAAGGTGAAGATCTATGAGTAAATATCAATTTAAACTCCCAGATATTGGAGAGGGGATCGCTGAAGGTGTGATCGGTGAATGGCACGTTAAAGTCGGCGATACGATCAAAGAAGATGATGATCTAGTTCAAATCGAAAATGATAAATCCGTCGAAGAAATTCCTAGCCCTGTAGCCGGAAAAGTAACTGCGATCGTGGTTTCAGAAGGTGAAACGGCTGAAGTTGGTGATGTTTTAGTCGAGCTAGAAGTCGCTGAAGGCTTAGGCAATGTTGATGCTAGTGTAGCTAAAGTAGAAGAACCAGCTCAACCAGCGGTAAAAACGGACGCAAAACAAACAAATGAAGCTCCTGTTGAAGTATCTGTTCAAGATCATTCCTTGCCAGTTTTAGCGATGCCATCAGTGCGCAAATTTGCACGTGAAAATGGGGTCGATCTGGCTAAGATCAAGGGTACTGGACGCCATGGACAAGTAACTAAAGCTGATATCAAACAAGCTTTGAGTCTACCACAAGATACACCAGTAACAACATCAGAAGCTAAAACAAAAGAACCAGTTGTTGCTTTACCAGCTAGTGCAAGTGCAAAATGGCCTGAAACAGTTGAAAAGATGTCGCCGATCAGAAAAGCAACTGCTAATGCAATGGTACGTTCAGTTTCACAGATCCCACATGTACATGTCTTTGATGAAGTTGTCGTGGATAAACTTTGGGATCATCGTAAGAAGTATAAGGAATTGGCAGCAACGCGTGGTGTCAAATTGACCTTTATGGCTTATATGGTCAAAGCTTTAGCCGTGATCATGAAAGAATTTCCGATCTTCAACAGTTCGGTCAATATGCAAGATCAAACGATCGCTTATAAAGATTATGTCAATGTAGGTATCGCGACTGATACGGACCATGGGCTCTTTGTTCCAAATGTAAAACATGCTGATTCCTTGAGCCTGTTTGGGATCGCAAAACAGATCTCGGAAAATACAGCCAAAGCTAAAGAAAATAAATTATCACGTGATGATATGGATCATACTGGCATGTCGATCACCAATATTGGTTCGGTCGGTGGAGGGTTCTTTACACCGATCATCAATTGGCCTGAAGTTGCGATCTTAGGTATGGGTAAGATCACTAAAGAAGCTGTTGTGGTGGATGATGAAGTTCAGATCGCACGTGTCTTGAAGTTATCATTGGCTTTTGATCATCGTGTGATCGATGGTGCGACAGCCCAAAAAGCAGTCAACCGACTCAAAGAATTATTGGCAGACCCAGAATTGTTATTAATGGAAGGATGAGCTAGATGGTAGTTGGAGATTTTTCAATTGAATTAGATACAGTCGTGATCGGTGCGGGCCCTGGTGGGTATGTAGCTGCGATCCACGCAGCCGAATTAGGCCAAAAGGTAACTGTGATCGAACGTGAATTTATCGGTGGTGTCTGCTTGAATGTAGGATGTATCCCATCGAAGGCATTGATCGAAGCAGCTCACCACTACCAATACGCAATGCACTCCCAAGACATGGGACTCCAAGTAACAGCAGCTAAACTTGATTTCAATAAAACGATCGAGTGGAAAAATAGTGTTGTTTCTAAACTCACGGGTGGGGTCGCATCGCTATTTAAAAAGCATCAGATCGATGTTGTTTGGGGCGATGCCTTCTTGAAAGATGACCATGAATTACGCGTGATCGATAAGGAAGGCCATGCCCAAACATATAGTTTCAATAATTTGATCATAGCCACAGGAAGTCATCCGATCGAGATCCCTAACTTTAAGTTCAAAGGTCGTGTCTTAGATTCAACGGGTGCACTCAATTTACGTGAAGTTCCAAAAGAATTAGTCGTCGTTGGTGGCGGTTATATTGGGTGTGAATTAGCTTCGGCATATGCCAACTTAGGTTCACATGTAACGATCCTTGAAGGTGGTCCGATGATCTTAGCTAACTATGAAAAAGATCTTGTTAAAGTGGTCGAACATCACTTTAGCAAACAAGGTGTAGATATCTACACCAATGCTTTGGCTAAAAACGCTGAGCAAACAGATGATAATGTCAAGGTCACCTTTGAGATCGATGGTAAAGCTCAAGAGATCACGGCTGATTATGTGATCGTTTCGGTCGGTCGTCGTCCAAATACAGCTGATATGGGCTTAGAACAAGCCGGCGTCAAGATCGATGATCGTGGTTTGATCCCAGTTGATGCACAAAGTCGCACAAATATCTCACATATCTATGCGATCGGTGATATCGTGGCTGGTTTTGCCTTGGCTCATAAAGCTAGTTATGAAGGTAAAGTAGCTGCTGAAGCGATCGCTGGCATGAAGACAACGGTCGATTATCGTGCGATGCCAGCAGTTTGTTATACGGATACTTCGATCGCAACGACTGGGTTGACCCTAGCCGAAGCTAAAGAAAAAGGCTTTAAGGCTAAAAAGGCCCAATTCCCATTTGCCGCTAATGGGCGTGCGATCTCAATGGGTAAGACTGATGGTTTTATTCGTTTAGTTTTCGAAGAAGAAACAGATATCTTGCTAGGTGCTCAGATCGTTGGGGCCCATGCCAGTGACTTGATCAACGAATTGACTTTGGCGATCGAAATGGGAGCAACGACTGAAGATATCGGCTTAACAGTTCACCCACACCCATCATTAGGTGAAGCTGTGATGGATGCTGCTGACGTGGCACTTGGTTTTCCAACTAATATTTAATTTTTAGGCAAATGAGGGATGAAGAATGCAGTATCTAGTAATGCAAACTGATGATATCAGAACTAACTTAGCAACAGAACAGTACTTGATGAACAGTGGTAAATTGGAAGCACCATTTATGCTGTTTTATATCGAAAAGCCATGTATCATCGTGGGTCGAAATCAAAATACGATGGAAGAGATCAATCAGAAATATTGTGAAGATAACAAGATCACGATCACTCGTCGTCTTTCCGGTGGTGGTGCGATGTATCAAGATCTAGGTAACATGTGTTTTAGCTTTGTCGTACCAGCTAAAGATCAAAAATTTGGTGATTTTAAGACATTGGTCCAGCCAATCGTCAAAGCATTGCATGAGATGGGAGCTACCAAAGCTGAGGTGACAGGGCGTAATGACATCGTGATCGAAGGTAAGAAATTTTCTGGTAATGCGATGTATACAAAGGGTGACAAGACTTTTTCACATGGGACGTTGATGTTTGATGTGGATACGAGTGCTGTCGAAAATGCGTTGCGTGTACCTAAAGATAAGATCGAATCAAAGGGTGTTAAGTCAGTTCGTTCACACGTGACCAATATCAAACCGTATTTGGATAAACAGTATCAAACACTAGATACCTTCGCCTTCCGAGATGAATTGATCAAAAAGATCTGGCAAGTAGATTCATTAGAGCAAGCCCAAAAATTCGAATATCATCTAGATGAGATGGATAAAGCTGAGATCGCTAAGATCGAAGGCGAGCTGTATAAAAATTGGGATTGGGTCTATGGACGTTCTCCAGAGTTTACAGTTCAAAGAAGACATCGATTTACCGGTGGAACGATCGATGCGCGTTTCTTGATCGATAATGGCGTGATCACTTCGGTCAAGATCTACGGTGATTTCTTTGGTAAAAAGGATGTCAGTGAAGTAGAAGTGCTCTTGGCTGGTGTAAAATACGCTCCAGCAGAAATTCGTCAAACTCTAGCTAAGGTAGATCTTGCTCAATATTTTGCTGGTATTCCCACTGAAGAAATAGTAGAGTTACTAGCAGTACAAAAATAAGGCTATAAGAATTTTTAATAAAGATCTCTCTATGATTTTACATAGTGGGATCTTTATTTTTTTGAACTGATCTGATCATCAAATTTATTAAATAAAAAAATGAAGTCAAAACGGATGCATAAATCAGCAAAAAGGACTATAATTTATGCACTAGTAGAAAGAAGGCGAGCACAGTCTTGAAAAAATGGTGGGTGATTTTAGGAAGTGTTTTAGTAGGGCTGATCTGCCTCCAATTATGGCTCTTACGTGGAACTCCTGGAGAAGCGCTACGTACAAAACAATTGCGTTCAGATATTGCGTATAGCGATGTTCCAACGCTGTTAGTTCCTGGTTGGGGGGGAAATGGTTGGACTTACAGTAAATTGATCAAATACTACCAAAAAGAAAATATCGCACAAAAGACAATGACGATCCATGTGACTCCAACGGGTAAGATCAAGGTCCAAGGTAGTGTAGCCAATAAGAAAAATGCTTTGATCCAATTGATCTTTGATTGGAATTATACAAAAGATTACCGACCGCAGACAAAGTGGTTGCAACAGGTACTTACGCTCTTGCACCGCGATCATCATGTCGATAAACTCAATGTGATCGCACATTCATGGGGTGGTAGTGCTTTGGTACACGCTTTGGCAGATTCGAGTTCGTTACAAAAAGAGATCGCTTTTCCTAAGGTGATCTTGTTGGGAACACCGATCGAGGAAAGTGTAGATGAGAATACGAGCTATGCCAAGGCTCAAGCCAAAGCCTCGACCGATAAAAATTATCAGCGTTTATTGAAGAAATTTAAAGAATTTGATCCACTAGCTAGTATCGATTTTTATAATTTGATGGGATCGGTCGATGGTGAAAAAACTGATGGTTCGGTGCCAAATGTCCAGTCACTATTTTTGAAAAATATCATTCATCCTAATTGGTCTAAATATTATCAAGCCGTTTATACCAATACAGATCATACGGACCTTCATCAAAGTGTTAAAGTTTTAGATACGATGGATAAGATCTTGTGGAATAACCGTCCGCTTGCGTGGCATCATTAAAAACGGGCTCTTACAGAGTTTAGCTAAAAACGTTCACTTTCTTATAATAAAAAATTTTAGATTTGAAATGAAAATGTCTTAGATGGCGATCAAAACTCCTAAACTGGATAATTCTTAGTTTAGCAGTTTTACTTTATAGATCAATGTTTTTTTGTTATTATGTAATTAGTTTTTTATGAGTAAATGGAGTTACATATGAAAGGTAGGTAAAATAAATGAAAGAAAAACTTAGCTGGTTTTGTATCTTTTTGACACTTTTGCCGATTTTTTTTACCGATAATAAAATTCTTTGGTTCTGTATCTTCGTCACTTTAGCTACTAGTTATCATGGCTACAGTACAAAACAAAAGTAACTATTTCCTAGGTATCGTCAATTACTATTGTTGATCCGTATAGAGCCAAAAAACTAAGACCAGATAGAGTTCTTAAACAGTTAAGGACTTTATCTGGTCTTAGTTTTTTTAAAAACAAGCTTGCTGGTCTAATGTATAAGGACTAACGATGTAAACTTCCTTACAGAAACCACGTAAACTATTATAGATGTGTTGAGCTCGTGAAGCTTTTTGACAGATCCCAAAAACTGTTGGCCCACTACCACTCATTTGGGCTGCATCGCAGCCAAATTGGAGCATTTTTTCTTTGATCTTCAAGATCTCAGGGTGGCGGCCAGCAGTGATCGGTTCCAGGGTATTTCCCATCTTAGTGACCATCGTTGTATAATCTTGTGCCTTGATCGCACAAACGACAGCATCGACATCTTGGTGTTTGATCTTATCATAATTGATCTTTCGTAAGATGCTAGGTGTTGAGACACTGTCGCGTGGTTTAGCGATGATGATCTTCAATGGGGGTAAAGGACCGATCGGGGTCACGATCTCGCCTTTACCAGTCACAAGAGCTGGTTCGCTGTAGATGCAAAACGGAACATCTGAATCGATCTCTAGCCCAATTTTAGCAAGCTCTTTACGTGAGAGCCCAAGTTTCCATAACTTGTTTAAGCCACGTAGGACGGCAGCGGCATCCGAAGACCCACCACCCATACCTGCAGCCACGGGGATGTTTTTATCGATCGTGATCGCTACGCCTTCTTGGATCTGGTATTTATCGCGCAACATCTTAGCAGCTTGATAGGCTAAGTTTCGTTGATCACTTGGTAAAAAACCAGAGTCAGTCGAGACGGTTATCTTATGCGAGTTAGGAAGGGTCTGGATGTGTACGTAATCGGCTAAATCAACTGCGATCATTACCATTTTCCATTCTGGCTCACCGTTTTGATGACGAAATGGGGTATCTAAGCTGAAGTTCAATTTAGCCGGAGCTTTCTCCGATATCTCCATTTGATTCACCTGTCTATCATTGAAATTATTAGTTTAATTATACTGAACTACGCGCTATTTTAAAAGAGTCAAACACGCTAAATGAATTTTTGCAATAAATGCGCCACTTCATTTGCCGTTTGTGTCAAATGCTTTGGACCTAATTTTAAAGCCTGGTCCAAGCTGATAACACCAGGAGTACATGAAAAGACAGCGTCAAAACCTAGTTGATGTAGCTCGTCAACAGCCTCGATCTTACCAGCTAAGCCGATCACTGTGCAGTCAGGTGAAACGGATCTAACAGCGCGCAAAACCCCAAGGGGAGTCTTTCCCAATTTTGTTTGTTTATCTAAACTGCCTTCGCCGGTCAACAAAATATCGACTGCGGTAGCTTTTTGCTTAAGGTCAGTCAAAGAGATCGCTAGTTTAATACCCGAAGTTAAGGTAGCGTTAGTGAAAGCAAGCAATGCCCCACCGATCCCGCCAGCTGCACCTGCACCAGGAGTAGTGGCGATATCTTGACCACAAGTGGCTTTGATAACTTGTGAAAAATTAGTCAAGGCTCGTTCAAGTTGGATCACATCGTTAGGGGAGGCCCCTTTTTGTGGACCAAAGACCACACTAGCTCCATTAGGTCCAATGAAAGGTGAAGCTACATCACTAGCAAGCGTGATCTTAGTTGTTTGTAAGCGCGGATCTAAAGTGCTGATGTCTATTTTTTTAAGTGCTTGTAGATGTATACCGCCTAGAGGCAATTCATAGTGAGAGCGATCATAAAGCTTAGCTCCTAAGGCTTGAAGTAAGCCAGCACCACCATCATTAGTCGCACTCCCTCCAAGACCTAAGATGATGTGCTCTACACCGAGATCTAAGGCATGTTTGAGTAATTCTCCTGTTCCGTAGCTAGTAGCCGTCAGAGGATCTTTTACGCCGTTACAAAGTTGCAGTCCACTAGCTGCTGCAGTCTCAAGCAGTGCAGTTTTGCCCGCATCGATCACGGCTAATTTAGCCGTAACAATTTGTTTTCTTGGTCCCATTACTTGATAGGTATAAATTTTCCCAGAAACGGTATTTAAGATCGTGTCGACAAAGTCTTCACCCCCATCTGCTAGTGGGATCAACTCATACGTGGCTGTGGGAAAGATGGGGCTAAAGCCAGCGTAGATAGCTTGGGCTACTTCACTGGCAGTCATACTTTCTTTGAAAGAATCGGGTGCAATGATGATTTTCACGAATAAAAGGCCTCATTTCTAGTGCTATTATCTTTGAGTTTAGCGCAAGGCCAAACAAAAAGAAAGGATAAAAATTTCACAAAGTAAATTTCTATCCTTTAGTTAAATTTATTCGAATTTTTGCATAAACTGCTCAGCAAGCTCGATCTGCTGTTCAACTTGGGCAAAACCAGTTCCACCATAAGAGTTACGTCGTTTGACTGCTGTTTTGGGATCAAGGGCAGAATACACGTCTGCTTTGATCTTTGGTGAAAATTTCTGGAAAGTTGCTAAGTCGGTATCTTGAAGCGTTCTGTGTTGTTTGATCCCGTGTAAGACTAATTTGCCGGCGATCGCATGTGCTTGACGGAAAGGTAGCCCATTTTTAGCTAAGTAGTCGGCTAGTTCTGTGGCATTTGAAAAATCAGTCGTGAGTACTTGTTCCATTCGTTCTTTGTTGATACTCAATGTTTCGACCATTTGAGTGCAGATCTTAAGACAGGGGATGATCGTTTTGACAGCATCAAAAATACCTTCTTTATCTTCTTGCATATCTTTGTTGTAGGCTAAAGGAAGACCTTTTAGAACTGTTAGTAGACCGATCAGATCGCCAAAGATACGGCCGGATTTTCCTCGGATCAATTCAGCCATATCAGGATTTTTCTTTTGGGGCATGATCGAGCTTCCCGTAGCGAATTTATCGGATAGTTCAAGATAACCAAATTCATAGCTACACCACAAGATGAGTTCCTCACAAAAGCGGGAAAGGTGGACCATCAAGATCGAACTATTGCTTAAAAACTCCAAGGCAAAATCACGATCAGATACCGCATCTAATGAATTGGCATAGACCTCACTAAAACCTAATTGGTCTGCGCTAAATTCACGGTCGATCGGAAATGTCGTTCCCGCTAAAGC
Organism: uncultured Lactobacillus sp.; assembly: GCA_910587695.1. Taxonomy (GTDB): domain Bacteria; phylum Bacillota; class Bacilli; order Lactobacillales; family Lactobacillaceae; genus Ligilactobacillus. Next base: position 32,535 of record CAJUNC010000016.1, on the reverse strand, counting down.
TGCCGCACCTAAAGGACAGATGTCGATGTGCTTTTGATTGAAGTCAAAGCGCTCCCAGTCGCGTTTGAACATTTGCCAGTATGCCATTAAATAGTGAGCGTACGTGATCGGCTGTGCATGTTGTAAATGCGTAAAACCAGGCATCAGTGTCATTTGATGCTTTTTTGCTTGGCACAATAACGCTTTTTGCAGTTCAGCGATCGCCTCCAATACTTGGGGGAGGCGGTTCTTTAAATAAAGATGTAGATCGGTCGCAACTTGATCATTTCGACTTCTAGCAGTGTGAAGTTTACCTGCAACTGGACCGATCTCTTGAGCTAATAGAGCCTCTAAATTCATATGGATATCTTCATTTGCGACTGAAAATTCAAGTTCATCAGTAGCTAGTTTGTGTGCTAATGTTTCTAACCCAGCAATTATCTGATCTGCTTCGTTGACACTCAAGATCTTGGTGTGTTTGAGCATTTTTACATGGGCAAGCGAACCCTGGAGATCTTCATGGGCTAGCAACTGATCAAAGCTGATCGAAGCCCCAAATTCATCAACGAATTGATCGGGGGACATTTCAAAACGTCCGCCCCATAACTTATCACTCATAGCTATTTCCCCCCATTTTTTTGTTGAACTTGGGCATAGACTTGAGTTGGGAGGCCAAAAAGTTTGATGAAACCACTGGCAGCTTCTTGATCGAATCGATCAGCAGCAGTATAGGTCGCCAGCTTTTTATCGTATAAGGAATTAGGTGATCTCCGGCCTTCACAAATGACGTTACCCTTGAATAATTTGACCCGAACAATACCAGTAACATTGGTCTGAGTCTGCTTTAAGAAAGCTTGGAGTGCGGGCATCAACGGTGAGAACCACAACCCATTATAGATCAATTCACTGAGTTTTTGTTCGATCACAGGTTTGAAATGGGCGACTTCTTTTTCAAGCGTGATATCTTCGAGATCTTTGTGGGCTGCCATCAAGACGGTAGCTGCTGGACACTCATAGATCTCACGGGATTTGATCCCGACTAGCCGATTCTCGACGTGATCGATCCGTCCGATCCCATGTTGGCCAGCCAATTGATCAAGTTTTAAGATCAAATCAGCTAATTTGAGTTTTTCTCCTGCTAATTTAACGGGAACTCCTTGTTCAAATTCAAGCTCGATCACACTGGCAACGTCAGGTGTTTGCTCTAAAGGTAAAGTCCGCGAATAGGCGTCTGCGGGAGCACTTTGCCAAGGGTCTTCTAAAATACCACATTCATTTGCTCGACCCCATAAGTTTTCATCGACTGAATAAGGGCTCTTTTTGTTGATCGGCACGGGGATATCATTTTGAAGAGCATAGTCGATCTCCTCTTCTCTAGACCAATGGTTATCTCTGATCGGGTCTTCGATCACCATTTCCGGAGCAAGAGCATGGATCCCGACTTCAAAACGGACTTGATCATTGCCCTTGCCGGTACAACCATGCGCGATCGCACATGCTCCATAGTCTTTAGCGACCTTGACTAGGTGTTTAACGATCAAGGGACGTGAGAGTGCTGAAACGAGCGGGTATTTTTGTTCATAATATGTATGAGCTTGGAGTGCCGTTAAACAGTATTGACTAGCGAATTCCTCTTTAGCATCGATGACTAACGATTCTACTGCGCCTACTGCTGATCCTTTTTTTTGGATAGCAGTCAGGTCTTTACCTTCACCAACATCAATGCAACAAGCGATCACATCGTAGCCCTTATTTTTGAGCCAAGCGATCTCAACTGAAGTATCTAAACCACCAGAATATGCGAGCACGATCTTTTTGTTTGTCATTTTAAAAACTCCTTTATTCATTTGTTGAGGCTATCATACAATTTTTATGCATATAATTCAACTTAAAGTTAATATTTATTCATATTAAATTTAATTTATGTAATTTTTATACATAAAAAGTTATATATTTATCCTGAAGTAAATTAAAAAAAAGTGTTGACGTTAGCCGGTGACAGTGATAATCTATAATAGTTTGTTTCAGAACCGAACGTTAATCAGAAGGAGACAATATGTCCGATAAAACAATTTTGGATCGGGATTTATCGACTAAAAAACGAACTTTAAAATTATTTAAAGCTTAAAAACTAGGAAAAATCCGTTTGATAACGTATAATGTAACTAAAATTTAAAAAACATTGGAGGAATAAGTTTGAAAACCAGAAGAAGTGATCGATTGATCGATATGACGAGATATCTCTTAGAATCACCGCATACCTTGATCTCGCTGACCTTTTTTGCTGAACGCTATGAATCAGCGAAGTCTTCGATCAGCGAAGATCTTGCCATTATTAAGCGGACTTTCAAATTACGTGGGATCGGTATTTTAGAGACGATCCCTGGAGCAGCAGGTGGTGCGCGCTTTATTCCTTCAATGGAAGAATATGAGGCTCGTGGATTTATTGAAGAGATGACAGCCGAACTTTCAGAACAAGATCGCCTTTTACCTGGGGGATATGTGTACTTGTCTGATCTTTTAGGACGACCTGATGTTTTACGTAAAGTTGGACGCGTGATCGCACGCCAATATATCGATAAACAGATCGATGCGGTGATGACAGTGGCAACTAAAGGGGTCCCGATCGCTCAAAGCGTTTCCAGTTACTTGAATGTGCCATTTGTGATCGTGCGTCGTGATTCTAAGATCACTGAGGGCTCGACTGTTTCGGTCAACTATGTATCGGGTTCAAGCGAGCGGATCGAAAAGATGGAATTGTCCAAGCGCAGTCTTAAACGTGGCTCTAATGTTTTAGTCGTCGATGATTTCATGAAGGGTGGCGGCACAGTCAACGGGATGAAGTCAATGATCGAAGAATTCGAGTCAAACTTAGTTGGGATCACTGTTTTTGCTGAAGGTTCATTTGATGGAAAACGCATGGTCGATGACTACACTTCACTGCTGAAAGTTGATCAAGTCAACACTTTGGATAAGACGATCTCTGTTAGCCCAGGAAACTATTTAGAAAAAGTATTTGGTAACAAATAAAGCTGTTGAGCGCTAAACATCAAGTCAGGTGTTTAGTGCTTTTTTGGTTGGGTTTGGACGCTTGAAACTAGGGGGGGAGTGGTTTATCATTAAATAGTATTTACTAATTATTCTGAGAAAGGAATGCCTTTTAGTGAGGCAAGATTCTGAAATGACAGCAAAATATGCAATTGTCTTGGCAGCGGGTCAAGGCACACGAATGAAATCAAAATTATACAAAGTATTACATCCAGTCTGTGGTAAGGCAATGGTCGACCATGTCTTGACTGAACTTGAAAAAGATCAGATCGATGAGATCGTGACGATCGTTGGCCATGGAGCTGCTAAAGTTGAAGAGACTTTGGGCAAGCGTACCAAATATGCTCTACAAGCTGAACAATTGGGAACAGGCCATGCTGTTTTACAAGCCGAAGAACTTTTAGGTGACAAACAGGGGATGACCTTAGTTACATGTGGCGACACCCCATTATTTACAGCGGAAACATTTGCTAAGCTATTTGAACAACATGAACAAAGTGGCGCGGCCGCAACTGTTTTGACAGCTAAAACTGATGAACCATTTGGCTATGGCCGTGTGATCAGAAATCATCATGATGAAGTTGAAAAGATAGTTGAACAAAAAGATACGACACCAGAAGAAGCTTTGGTAAATGAGATCAATACAGGTGTTTATTGTTTTGATAACCAAGCCTTGTTTAAGACTTTACATGAAGTAAAAAATGATAATGCTCAAGGTGAATATTACTTACCTGATGTGATCGAGATCTTAAAAGCTAAAGGTCGCCCAGTTGGAGCCTACTGCATGGATGAATTTGAAGAATCAATGGGTGTCAATGACCGGATCGCATTAGCTAAGGCAACTAAAGTCATGCAACGCCGGATCAACGAATTGCATATGAAAAATGGGGTCACACTGATCGACCCAGCGACGACTTATATTGAAGCTGACGTTAAGATCGGATCTGATACCGTGATCGAGCCTGGTGTTAGTTTGAAAGGCAAGACGGTTATCGGAGAAGACTGTGTGATCGGAGCGCATTCTGAACTGCGCGATACAGTTTTAGAAGATGGGATCGAAGTAAAAGCTTCCTTCCTTGAAGGTGCGATCATGCGTAATGGTTCTAATATCGGACCATACAGCCATTTGAGACCACAAGCTGACATTGGTGAAGGTGTGCATATCGGTAACTTTGTTGAAGTTAAGAAGGCCACTTTAGGCAAAAATACTAAAGTTGGTCATTTGACCTATGTAGGGGATGCGACGCTTGGAGAAGAGATCAATGTGGGCTGTGGCACGGTGTTTGTCAACTACGATGGCCAAAATAAACATCATACAAATGTGGGCGACTATTCCTTTATCGGAAGTGGTTCAAATATTATTGCACCAGTTGAGATCGCAGACCACGCCTATGTGGCAGCAGGTTCGACGATCACCGAAGATGTAGCTTCACGGGAGATGGCGATCGCACGCGGACGTCAGGTAAATAAGCCAGGATATTATGATCGTTACCCAGTCGCAAAAGCAGCGGCAGAGAGCGAAAATAAGGATTAGTTTATTTCAAATACAAAAACCTTTCTAAAAAGCTTGATTTTAGCAGAATAAATGAATAGTATTATAATTAGATAAATTTGTTTTGGAGGATGCTATGTCTGAAAACTATAATAGTTCAAAGATCAAAATTTTTGCTTTGAACTCAAACAAGCCTTTGGCTGAAAAAATTGCTGCTGCTGTTGGCGTACCTTTGGGAAAGACCTCTGTTGACCGTTTTAGTGATGGTGAAATTCGCATTAACATCGAAGAATCGATTCGTGGCGATGAAATTTTTATCATTCAATCGACTTCAGCACCGGTCAATGATAATTTGATGGAACTTTTGATCATGATCGATGCCTTGCGTCGTGCAAGTGCAGCTACGATCAATGTTGTTATTCCGTATTACGGCTATGCTCGTCAAGATCGTAAAGCTCGTTCACGTGAACCGATCACAGCCAAGTTAGTTGCAGATATGGTTGAAAAAGCTGGGGCAGACCGTGCGATCATGTTAGATTTGCACGCTGCTCAAATTCAAGGTTTCTTCGATATTCCAGTTGACCACTTGATGGGTGCTCCATTATTGGCTGACTACTTCTTGACTCAAGGTTTGGATAAAGATGCAGTTGTTGTTTCACCTGACCATGGTGGTGTGACACGTGCACGTAAGTTAGCTGAATTTTTGAAAGCACCGATCGCGATCATCGACAAGCGCCGTCCACGTGCTAATGTTGCTGAGATCATGAATATCATTGGTTCAGTTGATGGCAAACGTTGTATCTTGATCGATGATATGATCGATACAGCTGGTACGATCACTTTAGCTGCGCAAGCATTGATGGATGCAGGTGCGATCGAAGTTTATGCTTCCGCAACTCACCCAGTCTTGTCAGGTCCAGCGATCGAACGGATCGAAAAATCACCGATCAAGCAATTGGTAGTGACAGACTCTATTCAACTTCCAGAAGAAAAACAGATCGATAAATTAGTCCAAGTTTCTGTTGGACCACTTATCGGGGATGCGATCAAACGGATCCACGAAAATAAACCGGTCAGTCCATTATTTACGACACGTTTCCGGAGAAAATAGCTCAAACTAATTAGGAGAAAGCAACCTAGCTTGGCTAGATACTTTCTCCTATTTTTGTATCAAGAAAACAGTTTTTATTTTAGTCGCTTCACGACAGAAAACTCTTTAGCTTTAGCGTGTTCTTCGGCGATCGCAGCTGCTTCGTCAAAGATAAAATACGACTTGCCATCTTTTTCTTGGGCGATCAAGACTGGTTTAGCAGCCTTGTGGTGATAGATCTGTGCGGCAACATAGGCATTTTCAAAGTCAAAATCACTAGCGATCGAATCACCAGGATTAAAGAAGATATTTTCACTCATAAGATTCACGCCTTTCGTATGGTTTCAACTACAAGTCAATTGTAGCACTAATTTATCTCAGTGCGTAGAGAAACGGTAGCTGATGATGCGAGTTGACATAACTCAGCTACTGACCTACTCTGATATTGATAGGAGGAAAAATGCAAGAAACACAGACGATAAGTAAGACGCAATTATTAGGCTACTTTATTTTTTCGATCTTTTTAAATAGTTTAGGCAATGCCTTGACCGTTGCGATCAATTTAGGGAGTGCTCTATGGACCGCAGCGGCTGTCAATCTTTCAAAAGTCATGCCGATCACGTTGAGTGTGATGTTGATCTTGTCAGGGATCATCGTGATCGTGACAAATATCATCATTTTAGGGCGTTTTGACTTCAAACGAGTTTTGGGCAATTTGATCTTTATGGTGCCATTTTCATGGTTAGTGGGCGTTTTTGAAGTTCAATTACTGAAATTGAACATCACGCACCTCCCACTGTGGGTGCAAGTGATACTGGATTGTTTGGGAGTCGTCTTGATCGCAGTAGCTATTTCGATCTATCAGCGAGTAAATTGGATGCTTCATCCAGTTGATGACTTAATGCAGATCGTGCGCTTCAAATATCTACATGGTAATGCGACAGTAGCACAATTGATCGTCTTTACACCACCGATCGTGGCGATCGTGATCTCATTATTAGTGACGCATCAACTATATGCGATAAATATTGGCACACTTTTTGCTTTGGCTTTTCAAGGCACGATAGTCGGAATAGCCGACAAAGTTGTTTTTCCCAATTTAAAACACCAAAATTTAGCTACGAAGCTTTGAGTTTTTGGTGCAGTAATATGTTACAATAGAAGTTATAACTTAAAGAATGCGAGGAAATATCATTGATCACAGTAAGCGATGTAAGTTTGAACTTCTCAGGACGTTTGCTCTATGATGACGTCAATTTAAAATTTACACCAGGTAACTGTTATGGCGTTATCGGGGCCAATGGTGCTGGTAAGTCGACTTTCCTAAAACTATTAGAAGGTAAATTGACACCAACGACAGGGACGATCACAACTGGACCAAATGAACGGATCTCTAGCTTGAACCAAAATCACTTTGGCTTTGAAGAGTTTGAAGTGCTTGAGACCGTGATCCAAGGCCATAAGAAACTCTATGATATCATGAAAGAAAAAGATGCTTTGTATGCCAAAGCGGATTTTACTGAAGAAGATGGGTTAAAGGCAGCCGATCTAGAAGCACAGTTTGCCGAAATGGATGGTTGGAATGCTGAAGCAGATGCCTCTCAATTGTTACAATCAGTTGGGATCGCTGAAAGCATGCACACTCAAAAGATGAGTGAGTTATCAGAAAGTGAAAAGGTCAAGGTATTGTTAGCCCAAGCACTTTTTGGTGAACCAGACATTTTATTGCTAGACGAACCAACAAACGGTTTAGATGTGCAAACGATCAGCTGGTTGGAGGACTTTTTGGCTGATTATCCTAAGATCGTGATCGTTGTTTCCCACGACCGTCACTTCTTGAATCAAGTCTGTACAGAAATGTGTGATGTTGATTTTGGTAAGATCAAGCTTTATGTGGGTAATTACGATTTTTGGTTGGAATCAAGCCAATTAGCTGCTAAATTGCAAGCTAATGCGAATGCCAAAAAAGAAGAAAAGATCAAAGAGTTACAAGAATTTATCGCACGTTTCTCAGCCAATGCTTCTAAGTCTAAGCAAGCTACTTCACGCAAGAAGCAATTAGAGAAGATCACTTTAGATGACATCAAACCATCTTCACGCAAGTACCCATTTGTTAAATTTGAGATGCAACGTGAATTGGGAAATGACTTAGTTCGGGTCGAAAATGTTTCAAAGACGATCGATGGAGTCAAGATCTTGGACAATGTCAGTTTTATGATCCGTCCAGGAGAAAAAGCAGCGATCATTTCGCGAAATGACTTAGCAACAACGACTTTGATGCAGATCTTAGCTGGTAAGTTAGAACCAGACACCGGTTCTGTGACTTGGGGCCAAACTGCGATCCCAAGTTATATGCCACGTGATCTGGATGCTAACTTCAACAATGATGAATTGTCGATCTTGGATTGGTTACGGCAATATGCGGATAAAGAACAAAACGACAATACTTTCTTACGGGGCTTTTTAGGTAAGATGCTCTTTTCAGGCGATGATATCGATAAGCAGATCAAAGTCTTATCTGGGGGCGAAAAAGTACGTTGTATGTTATCCAAGATGATGCTTGAAAAAGGCAATGTCTTGTTATTAGATGATCCAACTAACCATTTAGATCTTGAATCGATCACGTCTTTAAACGATGCGTTGATCGACTTTAAGGGTTCGTTGATCTTTACTTCTCATGACCACCAATTCATCCAAACGATCGCTGACCATATCATTGAAGTTTCAGGTAAAGGTGTAGTTGATCGGTTCGATACGACCTATGATGAATTCTTGAACCATGAGACAGTCCAAGAGCAAGTAAAAGAATTATATTAAAATCAGGCTAATAACGCGGGATCGATCAAAAGCGTAAAACTACGTATCTTGGTCGGTCCCGCGTTATTTATATAGCTTATTTTATCCTCTTTTTTAGATATTCGAGCCAATGAGGTAAAGCTTCGCTTAGATCAGCGTAAGTTTTCGCAAAGTCCCCTGTATACCAAGGGTCAGCTACAACATAGTTTTCTTTACCTGGCGTCAGTGAGTAGACTAGTTTGACTTTATCGGCTGAATTTTTATCAGGTGCCATTTTCTTAGCGTCACGGAGATTGTTTTCATCCATGACTAAAATAAGATCAGCACTGTTAAAATCAGTTGCATCTAGCTGGCGTGCGATCATACCAGTGGCTGGTAGACCGTGTTTGGCTAGTTCTTTGACTGTGCGACTATCGGGGGAAGAGCCCAGCTCGTATGTGCTTGTAGCAGCAGAATCAATTTGGATCTGAGAACTAAGTCCCGCTGAAGCTACCATATCCTTAAACATTGCTTCAGCCATCGGGGAGCGACAGATATTTCCGAGGCAAACAAAAATAACTTTCATATTACACCTTCCTAACTTTGATAACTTCGCCAGAATTCAAAATTTTTCCGTTCTCTAAGACTAAGGCACCGTGGTCGTTGATGTCAATTACTTTTGCTTCTAAGGTACCGGTGGGACGTTGGATAGTGACGTGTTTACCGATCAATTCACAGTGAGCCCGATATTCATCCATAAAAGATCCAGTCGTATAATTTTGGTAAATTTTGAAAAATTCATTTAGATAAATGGCGATGAAACGATTGCGTGAGAGCCGACTTTTTTTGACATAAGGTGCTAAAGTTCCGACTTGCGCTTGAAGCTCAGTTGGAAAAGTTGAGATCTCAGTCAAAAAGTTGATCCCAGTTCCAACAACTACTTGGCTCAAACTCTGAGTCTCTAGATCAGTTATCCCTTCGGTCAGGATACCACAGACCTTCTTATCATCAACTAAGACATCATTGACCCATTTGATCGTGGGCTTTAGTGATAGTGTTTTTTCTATGGTGCGAGTGACTGCGATGGCAGTTGCTGTCGTAAGTAGTCCGGGATCAAAATCAGCACGATCATTGGCTAAGAGGATACTGAGATAGATCCCCGTATTTTTAGGTGAGATGAAAGCGCGTTGATAGCGCCCATAGCCAGCTGTTTGGTGGTCAGCGATGACAACTAGTGGTGTTTGTGAAGTAGTATTTAATCCAAGTTCTTTGGCTTTGAGATTAGTCGAGGAAAGCGAGTCAAATATTTGGAGTTCTAGGTCTAAGTTTGAAGAAAGAGCTTGTAAGATAGCAGTTTGATTCAAAGTATCACTATCAGTGTAGCGGTAGCCTACATGTGGTTTGCTGTCGATCTGATGGCCGGCTTTTCTTAGCTGATCGATCGCTTTCCAGATCGCAGCTCGGGTGAGATGTAAACGATCAGCTAATTCTTGCCCGGAAAGATAAGTTTCACTTCTTGTCAATAATTCTAAAACACGTTCAGAAGTTTTCATTAGGGCACATCCTTTTCAAAGTTTAGATATATTTTAACATGTTAAGGGCGAAGTTGTGATATGGTTAAATAAACTGATTTTTGGAGGGACTAAAATGAAAGTCAACACCAAAACATGGCTCAAGCTAGCTTTGATCTTGGTCAGTGGCCTATTTTTATATTTATTTTTGCGCAATGATGCTTTTTTATATCAGCAACCGATCGGAAAGGTGGTCGCAGTTAAGCAAGCTACACCAGAAAAGACGACCGATGTGTATAATAATAACGATGAGACGACCCGCCAAACCTTGACGTTAGAGATCTTGAACGGCAAATACCGCGGGCAAAGATTTAAAGTCACCAACACTTATTCAAGATCGGGTGGACTTGACCAAAAATATCATTTAGGGCAACAAATATTTGTCAATATCCATGAACATCGTGGGCAAAAAGATGTCGTGATCTCACACTATAAGCGTGATGTCTATTTGATAATGTTGAGTTGGTTGGTCGTAGTATTACTATATTTAACGATGCAGTTTCAAGGGCTACGTTCATTATTGAGCGTGATCTTGAATTTTGTCTTATTTTTATTGGTAGTTCAAGTAGATGTTTTCTTGAATCTGACTAATTTTTTCTGGATCTTTGCAACAGCTGCCTTGCTCTTTACTGCATTATCCCTAGCATTAGTGATCGGGCTAAACAAGCAATTTAGTGTGACTTTTTTAGCTATCTTTCTTGGAACGACCAGTGCATTGATCATTGGCTGTTTAGTTCTGTATTTTACTAAAAGTAAGGGCGTGCATTATGAAGCTTTAGATTTTGCCACGCAATCACCTAAGCAACTTTTCTTAGCAGCGACAGTGATCGGGTTATTGGGGGCAGTAATGGATGCTGCGACGGATATCGTTTCAACGCTTTTTGAGATGAAACGCAGCCAACCTGAATTGACGAAGCAACAATTGTTCAAATCGGGTCAAGTGATCGGACGTTCGATCATGGGACCACTAGTCAATGTTTTGTTGTTGATCTTTTTTGCAGAAACGTTTGCGATGTCGGTCTTATATTTTAAGACGGGTAACAGTATCGCTTATACGTTTGAGTGGACCATGGCTTTAGGGGTCGTTCAAGCGTTGATCAGTGGGATCGGGATCGTTTTAACTGTTCCGTTAGCTAGTTTTTTGAGTGCCCAATTTTTAGGGGGGAAGCAAAATGTCGGCAATTAGTATTTTAACGCTTATTTTAGCAGGGTTGATGTTGATAGTTGGTGGTAAAGCTGGTCTGACCGCATTTTTTAGCGCAGTATTCAACTTTGTTATTTTGTTTATAACAGTTATCTTGATCACAGGTGGTTTGCCACCAGTCTGGGTCGCGTTTTTTGCGGGAGTTTGTATCCTAGCGATCACTATCTATATGGGAAATAAGGATGAAAAAACAGCCAATATTGCTTTTAAGGCGACGTTGATCGTGTTGATCGTGATGTTGATCTTGATCATTCCAATGGATCATTTTGCTCAGATCAAGGGTTTTGCTAACGAGCAATCAGAAGAGATCGAAGCATTTGATCTTTTGGTCGGGGTCAATTTTGAGCAGTTGATCATTGCAACGACCGTCTTGAGTACTTTAGGTGCAATTGCAGAAGCAGCGATCGCGGTCGCAAGTGGATTAAATGAATTGATCGAACAACGACCGACGATCACTTTGCCTGAGGTCTTTAAAAGTGGTAAAACGATCGGCTTTCAGATCATGGGGATGACGTTTAACACACTGTTTTTTGGAATGTTTGGCAGTGATCTAGCACTCTTTATTTTATTGTACAAATTAGAGGCGGGTTTTAGTTATTACTTAAATTCTAAGATCTTTGTCAAAGAATGCTTAGCTATACTTTATTCAGCGATCGCTGTGATCTTAGTGATCTGGATCACAACGTATTTGGTCGGTAAAAAGCTCAATGAAAAACGAGCCCAGATCGATAAATGATCAAGTAAAATGGTATAATATAACTGTAAGATCATTATGCTGTTTGCTTAAAGCAGAAAGGAAAAGCTATTTTTATATAGTCGGCTGGTAGTTATGAAAAAACAAAGAATATTAACGTTGAGCTGTTTGCTTTTTAGTGTGATATTTATCTTGAGTGCTTGCTCGAATAGTCAAACAGAGACTAAGACTAGTGAAAGTACGAGTCAGACAGTTCAAGCAAAAGACAATGAACGCTATCAAAATGCACTTTCATATTTGGAATCAGGTGAAAATAAGCAGGCTTATGATGAGTTGGATAAGATCAAAAATATCGATCAAGCTCCAGCATGTGTGCGGGAATTAAAAGCTGATCTTGCTTCGTTATTAGCAGCTAAAAAAGCTATAACGGCAGCTAAGTTGACCGAAACGGAGAAATACCTAGCCAAATTAGAGAAAGTTGAATCACCAACAGCTTTAGTCAAGCAAGTCAATGAACTTGAAAAAGAATATCAGACCGTAAAGTTGGCTAAACATTATGCCGATGAAGTTGAGCAATATTATCAAGCTGGTGCTTATCAAGCGGCGGGTGGTAGTTTGCAAGCCTTAGATTCACTTTCGAGCAAGTATCAAGCTGTGGCGATGTTACAAGAAAAAGAGAGTGGATATAAAGCTAAGATCGCTTCGGCTCAAGCAACAGCTAGTTCTGAACAAAGTAGTACAGCTACTAGTGCAAATGAAGTAACAGCGTCAAGTGACGCGACGGCTAAAGCTGGATACACTAATGCACGGAGCTCGAAGCTATTAAGTTCAGAGTATAAAAAAGAAACTGGCAGTGAGATCGCCAGTGCTCCAAGTGAAGCAGTCTCTTCAATGTCAGCTAAGATGAGCAACCAAGATGTCTTGAGTGCTTTTCGTAAGGCGACTGCGATCCCACAAGAAGCTGGTGACCAATATTATGTTCAAGATCTAGGCAATAGCCACTATCAGATCGAGATCAGACATACCAGTCCAAGTGATCCTCAAGTTTCCAATTTGAAGGGCATGTATCAATTTGATCTGACCAGTGGAGTCGCACAAAAGTTAAATGAAGTCAGCGGACAGTACGAAAAACTTAATTAGCAATGGGTGAGAAGAGAGAATGCAATTTGTCAAAGAAAATATTTGGCTCAAAGGTGATCTAGTGATCGCAGGGATCGTGGTGCTCTTGACGATCGTTGGGCGTTTGACTGGTAACCATATTTTAGTTTCGGATATTTTATTTATGAGTGGACTAGCGTTATTGTGTTTAATGATGTTCGATATTTTACTACACGCTAACTTGTTGGCGGGGTGGTTCCAACGCCAACGCAAGGGTGAAAGTGATGAAGAATTTGCTAAACGTAAGATCGATGTCAAAAAGATAGCTTCAGAAAAGAAAAATGCACCGATCCATTTTAAAAAGTTTAGCTTTAATTGCTTACTTTTAGGCAGTTTTATGATAGTTTTAGCTGTTATCGTCACATTGTAAATTTTGATAAGGCTAGGAAAAATTACTATTGGGCAACAGTGTAGAAAATGAATCACGATTTTTGATTTTTCAAAGATCATGGTTCATTTTTTTATAGCTTCATCTGAGAAATAGGCTCAAGCCCAAATAGCTCACACCTGATCTAAGTATGAGCTGTTTTGGTTTTGAGAGCTAAATAGATCACTCCTAAACTTGCGATCATCGCTAAAATAAAATTCAATAAAACAACGACTTTGACTGAAAGATATGTCAAAAGTAAACTCGACAGCAACAACGATACTAACGAAGCTAAGCGCCCACAGCTCGAACGTAATGAAGTCAGCGATGAGATGTGCGTTTTAGAAACTGTCTTAGAAAATAACACATTACTGAAGTATTCAAAAAAGGTAAAGATAAAGACTAAGACTAAATAACTGAGTAAAAAGCTCATTTTGTCTGTAATTACTAAAAGTACACTACCAGTCAATAGACCTATTAAAGATAGCCAATACCACCGCTTGATCGCAGACGTTTCAAGTTTTACCGGCAAGCTATAAGCACCAAGACTTATCAATTGAAAGATAACATAGTAAATATAAAACTGCTCTTTATTAAAGCCTTGCTTCAAAAATAACGCTTGCCAGAGTTGGTAGTGAGCCTGAAAGAAGAATTGCCCCGCAATAGTTAAAGCGATCATCAACCGTAATTGACGCGAATGTTTAAGTTCACGAAAGCCGGTCACCACTTGTTTGATCAAGCTCTGTTTCAAGTTTTGCTTAGAACTATCAGTGACCTCCTCAATATAACCATATCTGATCGCCAAAAACGCTACTAATGTTAAGAGTACACTCACCAAATAAAACCTTATCCCTAACCTATAATACAGCCATGAACCAAGTACCCCTCCAAACAGTGCTCCAATAAGATCCAAGCGATTAGTATTACTGATAAATTTGGCAACTAAGCGATCTTGAGCTTGGTGCTTGAGTTCATTTATCAATTGTGCATCCAATGTCCCACTCTCTAATGCCATTGCTAATCCATAGCATGCCCAAGCAAGTAATATCGCCTGAAAGCTTTCACCTGACCAAACTAGCAAAAACATCCCAAGCAAAAAGACTTTTGCCCATAAAAAGAGGGCTTTTTTAGAATACAGATCAGCTAATAGACCACTAGGATATTCACTGACTAAAATGACCAAGCTATAGGTCGCTTGAACTAACATGATCTGCGTCAATGACAAGCCTTTAGCAAACAAGAGCACGGTCAAGACGGCATGTGGCAAAGAAGCCGCTAACGTGGTCAAAGTAGTTGCTAGATAAAATATTTTGATATTTTTCTGCAGTTGCTTCATTTATTTTCCTCGCTACAAAAGCTACAATTTTTATCTTTGGGAACATCTAATGTATAATTTTTAAACGTCACATTGTCAACACCAAATCGTTTATTTAGCGATTTGACTTTATCTAATTTTTCAGCTTCGAACTGAATAATATCAGACATTGCTAAACTAGACGCTAAGGCATTATTTGTAAAACCAGATGGAGCTTCATATTTATTATTAATGTTCAACAACTCATCTTGCATTGAATCTTTTTCATGTTTTTCAAGAGATAAAGTATTATTGCAATATGGACAACTTGAAATCCCTGGAACATAAAATGGTCCAATTACAGAAATATCATTTAAGTAACCAACATTTAAAAAGGGAATTTTATTTTTTACACAATACTTTGTAGTTTCTTCTAAGGCAGTAATACTATCCCCTGAAAGTATTACTAAATATCGCTTATTATCTGTTAATTTAATTGATTTTTCTAGTAGATCCTCGGTAACATATCTATCATAGGACGTAATATCTAATAAAGGATTACGTAATTGAATCTGCTTTTTCAGCATATCTGCTTTTGAATATCCTATATCTTTAGTTGTGAACAATAATTGCCGATTTAAATTACTATTTTCAATCTTATCTCCATCAATAAGTAGCATTTTTTCAGGAGTAAATGTTGCCAAGGAGTAACTTAAAAAGTTTCCTATCCCACCACAACCAATGATAATCACTGTAGTATTTTTTAAATTATTTAACACTAATTTTGCATCTACATCTATTGATAATAAATATAAATAGTTTTTAAAATCAAGAGTATCCTTTTTCGGCTTTACCAACGAGCTTTCTAAAATTAAATTACTATCTAATAATTTTTGAAAAGTATTTTTTTTAATGTTATGTTTTAACTCAAACTTTTTAATTTCAGCTTCAGTACGTTCGATCTCCGTATAGTTTAAAAGATGGAGTGCATCTTTAAATTCTTCTAAACTCAATGTAAACTGTTTTGTACCAACACCTAAAATTCCACATTTTTCGTTAAAACCACCCGTTGCTAATAAACTTGTTTTATACATAATTATCTCCTATCGTAATTTATAGTATTTATAAACTTCCGAATACTAACGAAAACCATAATACTCAAGGTATTATGGTTTCCATCAATATACGGAGCTAGTTTTTGATCATAAGTGACATAGATATCACCTCCTTTAAGTGATGTATTAAAGGTATAGCTAATTTATACAAAAAGAAGATTTTTTCAAAAAAGGGTCATATATAAGAGATAATAGTATGAACACAAATATAACCCTATAAACCGACAATAATAATAATTTCTGATATTATTATTGAAAATAGATTTGAAAACTTCTCCATGATTAACACGCGCACCTTTTTCTTATTTCTTTTCCTCTACATTAACTATATAATGAACAAAAAGATATTATTTTTTTGTTGTGAAAGTGGGAATTTTAAATGAAGTCACATCTAGGGAAAACACTCAGAAAAATTCGAGTAGGCAAACATGTAAGCTTAAATGCAGTGGCTGATGAGTATTTATCAAAATCTCAAATATCACGCTTTGAGCGAGGCGAATCCGAGATATCTTGTATTCGCTTGATCAATATTCTCGATAAATTACATGTTTTGCTTGGGGAATTTCTTATCTTACATGATGGTGAGCATACGCAAACCGAAAACTTTGTTGATCTAGTGCAATATATCCGTAAAGAATATCCCACACAAAAAACGGATAATATTATTAAGTTACTTTCTGATACTTCTAGATATCAGTTAAATGATCTCGAGAAAACTATGATAAAATCAATAATTTATATGCTAGATCACTCGGATAAAATAAAGCCAACTGAAACCGAGATCTTGAATTTGACAGATTACTTATTCGAAGTTGAAAATTGGGGATATTATGAGATCACTTTATTAGGAAACTGTTCAAGAACGATTCCCTATCCTTCTTTTTTCTTGCTTACAAAAGAGATGTTAAAAAACTATATTTACTCTTCTTTAAACAAAACTAATAAGAAGTTAGTTACACAACTAGCTATTAATTGCTTGATCGTAAGTATTGATAATGAGCAGTTTGAAAATTGCAAGTATCTTATCCAAGAAATTAAAAAGTTACTAGATAATGAATTAAATTATTTTGAACAGACTGTATTTCTTTATGCACAAGGATATTTTGAATTTGAGCAAAATATTAAAACAGGACGATCTAAAATGCAGCAAGCATTACAGGTATTCAACATTTTAGGCGAAAATGATATTCATAGTCAATATGCAAGTCATTATACTAAGACTATAGGAGCAAAAAATCATAGTGGAAAAATATAAAATAATGTGGGGCGAAACCTCTGATCGCGGATGGTATTTACAATTATTATATGGAACAATAGAGATATGTAAAAAGCGGTCGTAAATGATTTAAAAACCATTTACGATCGCTTTTTGGATATTTATGCCACAGCTCAAGGCTAAAGAATATAACAAGTACGAGCTTAGCAAGATGATTTTTTAGTTTGGATCACAATGCTCATAATAACCAGACGCGCCATTAAAATAGTTGAGCATGGTAAGAAAAATAAGCTATAAAAAATATTGATCTTTTTTAGCTTATTGTTTTTCTCATTAAGAGATCAGCCGATCATTTTTGATGTGTTTCAAAAATTCCTGATAATAAGGTTCAAAGACATCTTGTTGTTCTTTAGGGGTACCAAGCATCTGTTTTGGAAAGAAAAAGCGCTCGTCACCCAGTTCTTTATCAGTTACAGCCTTGACTAGAGGTGAGACCTCAGATAGTTCTTCTAGGTCGCCATTTGGTTGGATCAAATTGATCTTGGCTTTAGAATCATAAAGTGCATAGGGCAAGTTGAAACTATCATTAGTTGCAGTGTAGTAATTGGCGTCATAGCCAGAATTGGTCACTAGTGAGGCTAATTTTGGTAACAACTCAGCTTGCTTTTCTGTAACGCGTACTGATTTTAAAGGCTGGCGATCTAAGAAGCGTTGGGCTAAGTCGCTTAGGATCGGATCTTTAGCAGTCCGCCAGTTTTCAAAGCAAGTATTTAAGATACCATCGTCAAGGCGCAAGTAATCTGCTAGCGTGAAATCTTTTTCAAAGAAAGGCCGTAACAGTTCAGCGGCAAAATCTTTTGGTAATTTGCCAGCTAAATAGAGATCTTTAGCTCGCTTGAGCAAATGTCCCAAAATAACTTCCATTGAGCGTGAAACGGGATGGAAATAGACTTGTTGATACATTTGAAGCCGACTGATGATGTAATCTTCGACCGCATGCATCCCACTGTATTCAAAGACGATCCCATTTTTGCTTGGACGCATAACACGTAAGATCCGGGTCAGATCAAATGTTCCGTAGTTAGCCCCAGTAAAATACGAATCGCGTAAAAGATAATCCATCCGGTCAGCGTCGATCTGGCTAGAGATCATTTGGACGACTTGGGGATTTTGATAAGTCTTAGCGATCACGCTAGCAACTTTTTTGGGAAAATCAGGCGCAACTTGCTTTAAGACTGCATTGATCTGGGTATCTTCTGATGTGATGATCGTGCGGGTCATTTCTTCATGGTCAGTTTCAAAAATATGCTCAAAAGTATGTGAGTAAGCACCGTGTCCAACATCATGCAAAAGTGCAGCACATAATGCTACTAAGCGCTCATTATCATCCCACCCTCCATCAGCTGGTGTTTTAGTGGCATAGTTTCGTGCAAATAGATCACAGATCCGCCGTGTGATCTCGTAAACGCCGACCGAGTGTGTGAAGCGGGAATGCTCGGCGCTATGAAATGTGTAATTAGTCGTTCCCAGCTGTTTGATCCGACGCAAACGTTGGAATTCGCGGGTATTGATCAGATCGAGAATGACTTGATGTTTGATATAGATGTAGTCATGGATCGGGTCACGCAAGACCTTTTCTAAGGGTAACATTTTTGAGGTATAGCGAGTTGTGATTTTAAAGCCCCCTTCGTAATAATTATTGTTATAATAAGTATATACGTTGAGTGATCAATTGTACATGTTTAGAAATGGGGTAGAGCGTTTTGACAATGCAAGTACCAGTGGAAATAAAATTAAGAACTGTTCAAACTCAGGCGAGTGAGATCGAAAAATTTGAATTGCTCGAACAGGGTGAATTGACGCGTAAGGGAGAAACTGTATATTTGCGGTATACTGAGGCTAAAGCTGGCGCTCAAACGATTTTAAAGATCAAGCCAGCTGAATTATTGCTGACCAGACGCCAAAGGCAATTAGCTTTGCAATTAAATTTAGCTGAGGGTCAGCAAACCAATGCTAAGTATAAGACAGCTTATGGGATCATTCCTTTGGTGGCTAAGTGTACGACTTACAAATATGAACAGATCGCTGAAACTAGCGGTGAGTTAAAGGTGGAGTACCGTTTATATTCGGGTGAAGAATTATTGGGAGAATATAAATTAGAATTGCAATTCAAGGCTTAATATTGTAAGATGAAGAGTAAACTGTGGAAAGGACGTGTACCAGTTTGGAGCTAGAAAAATTCAAAGATGCTAACCGCAATGAATTATCAATGGTCGAAGTTGCACACGCAATTTTGAGTCAAAAAGGTGATGTGATGGCCTTTGCTGACTTAACAAACGCAATTCAAGAATATCTTGGTAAGAGCGACCAAGAGATCCGTGACCGTTTAGCGCAATTTTATACAGATTTAAATGTTGATGGCAGCTTCATCTCTTTAGGGGATAATCTTTGGGGCTTACGCTCATGGTATCCATTTGAATCGATCGACGAAGCACTCGTTCACTCTGAAGACGAAGAAGAAGAAGCTCGTCCACGCAAGAAGCGTAAGAAGGTCAATGCTTTCTTGGCTGATGCGACTGACGATGATGACGTGATCGATTATAATGATGATGATCCAGAAGATGTCGATCTAGATGATGATTATGATGATGAAGATGAAGATGATGAAGATCGCGAATTGAAAGCTTATAGCAAAGATCTAAGCGATATCGACGATCCAGAAGATGAAGAAGATGATCTTCCAGATGGGATCGAAGGTCAGTTGACTGAATTATCGGATGCTGATTTAGAGGATTAATAATTTTGTGCTTGACGTCAAGCAATGTTTTAGGTAAAATTCAATATGGGCGCTTCACTTATATGTGAAGTCAGACGTACGGCAAGGCAAGCTCCCTATTCTAAGAGGTGAATAGGGAGCTTGTTATTTTTGTTAGTTCTACCCTGATAAATTAAACTAAAGGAGCATTTAATAATGACCAAGTATATTTTTGTTACGGGCGGCGTTGTTTCATCTCTAGGCAAAGGTATCGTTGCCGCTTCACTAGGCCGTTTATTGAAAAACCGCGGATTAAAAGTTACGATCCAAAAATTCGATCCCTACATCAACGTTGACCCAGGGACTATGAGTCCATATCAACACGGTGAAGTTTTCGTGACCGATGATGGTACAGAGACTGATTTGGATCTCGGTCACTATGAACGCTTCATTGATATCAATCTGAACAAATACTCAAACGTTACAACAGGTAAGATCTATTCTGAAGTTTTGAAAAAAGAACGTCGTGGAGATTATTTAGGGGCAACAGTCCAAGTTATCCCACATATCACTAATATGATCAAAGAAAAGATCATGCGTGCTGGAACGATCACAGATGCTGATGTTGTGATCACCGAAGTTGGGGGAACGGTAGGTGATATCGAATCATTACCTTTCCTTGAAGCTTTGCGTCAGATGAAGTCTGAAGTTGGTAGCGAAAATGTAGTTTATATCCATACTACTTTGGTACCATATTTGAATGCAGCTGGAGAAATGAAGACAAAGCCAACCCAACACAGTGTTAAGGAATTGCGTGGTTTAGGTATCCAACCAAATATCTTAGTTGTGCGGACTGAAAAACCGATTTCTCAAAGTATGCGTGATAAGATCGCAAACTTCTGTGACGTTGAACCAGAAGCTGTGATCGAATCAATGGACGTGGATACACTTTATCAGATCCCGTTGAACTTACAAACACAACATATGGATGAGATCGTATGTAAGAAGTTACATCTCGATACACCAGCAGCTGATATGACTGATTGGAGCAAGCTGGCCGATAAGGTGCGTAATTTAGATGGTGAAGTTAAGATCGCTTTAGTTGGTAAATATGTCCAATTGCCAGATGCATATATCTCAGTTAATGAAGCTTTACGTCATGCTGGTTATGCGCTTGATTCTAAGATCAAGATCGATTACTTTGATTCTGAAAAGTTGACAGCTGAAAATGTTGCTGAAAAGCTCGGTGGTTACGATGGTATCATCGTACCTGGTGGTTTTGGTGATCGTGGTCTTGAAGGTATGATCCAATCGATCCGCTATGCTCGTGAAAATGATGTACCATTCTTAGGTATCTGCTTAGGTATGCAAATGGCATGTATTGAATTTGCCCGCGATGTGTGTGGACTTGAAGATAGCAATACTGCTGAAGTGGATCCTAATGCTAAGAATAAGATCATCGATCTAATGGCAGATCAAGCTGAAATTCAAGATATGGGTGGTACACAACGTCTAGGGCTTTATCCATGTAAATTAAAACCTGGGACAAAGACAGCAAAAGCTTACGGTAACCAGGACGTGATCCAACAACGTCACCGTCATCGTTATGAATTTAACAACCAATACCGTGAGATCATGGCACAAAAAGGCTTAGTCTTTGCAGGTACTTCACCAAACAATCATTTAGTTGAAGTTGTGGAAATTCCAGAAAACAAATTCTTCGTGGCTGCTCAATACCACCCAGAATTCTTATCTCGTCCACAACGACCAGAAGGTTTATTTGCGGCCTTTGTAACTGCTGCTGCAGGAAAATGATCAAAAAGCACTCCATCTGGGGTGCTTTTTTAGTATAGCTATATGCGGATAAACTACTCTATTTGATGGTTGAAAGCAGTGTACGAATGCTAGCAAGGATGAAATTTGCGTGTATTCAAAGCGTTAAATATATATGCAGAAGTTTGGCCGTAATATATCGACATTGCAGTTTTTTTGCTCATCTTAAAAATAAGCATGATATTTCACCGATAAAGCGCTAATTTACATTGAAACATTAATTATTATCCTGTAAAATTCAATATGGCGCATTGTTTACTATTTGAGAAATTGCGCAGACTATTTGATGATGATTCGAATATATATGATTTAGTGAGGATTTTAACAAATGAAAAAAATGATTGTCAAGGGTTCGCAAAAATTATCCGGTGAGGTGACGATCGGCGGAGCGAAAAATAGTACTGTAGCTCTTATTCCAGCTTCCATTTTAGCTGATACACCTGTTGAATTTGATTCTGTTCCTGATATTTTAGATGTCCATAATTTGATGCTGATCTTAAAGGCGATGAATGTTGAGTCATTTTATAACCGAGGAAAACTGACCGTTGATCCAACAACGATCGTTTCGACACCGCTACCTGGCGGAGCGATCCGAAGTTTACGTGCTTCATATTATTTTATGGGGGCTTTACTGGGGAAGTTTGGTAAGGCAGTCGTTGGTTTTCCAGGGGGAGATAATATTGGACCACGTCCGATCGATCAGCATATCAAAGGCTTTAAAGCTTTAGGTGCAAAGGTCGTTGAAAAAAATGATACGGTCTATATCACAACAGGACCAGAAGGCTTAAAGGGAGCAAGGATCTTTTTTGATCTCGTGTCTGTTGGTGCAACGATCAATGTTTTATTAGCAGCTGTTAAAGCTAAGGGAACAACGATCATGGAAAATGTCGCACGTGAACCAGAGATCGTGGATCTAGCAACATTTTTGAATAACATGGGAGCTAAGATCCGTGGTGCTGGGACTGATGTGATCCGTGTTCAAGGGGTAGAGAGCTTAAAAGCACAAAATATCCATACGATCATTCCTGATCGGATCGAAGCTGGGACTTATCTTTCTTTTGCAGCAGCAAACGGCAACGGGGTGATGGTCAAAAATGTGATCACCGAGCATTTAGATCCATTTATCGCTAAGATGCAAGAGATGGGTGTAACTTTAGAGATCGATGAAGATAAGATCTATGTGCCAGGTGGAGACCTGCTTGCGCCAGTAAGTGTGAAGACAGCTCCGTTTCCAGGGCTAGCAACTGATCTACAGCAGCCTTTGACACCACTTTTGATGAAGGCTAAGGGGAGTTCGACTATTATTGATACACTTTATCCCCAAAGGACCAAACATATTCCTGAAATGCAAAAAATGGGGGCACAGATCTCGAGTAAAGATGGTGTGATCACTATTTCACATGCTAAAAGTTTGATCGGTACGACGGTAGAAGCTGGAGAGATCCGTGCTGGAGTCTCTTTGCTTGGCTTGGCTTTGATGGCTGATGGGGTGACAACGATCACTAAAGCGGATAATATTTTACGTGGTTATGATCGGATCGTTGAAAAATTCCGTGGTTTAAATGTTGAGCTAAAAGTGATCACCGAAAGTGAAACTTTAGATTTTTGAGAATAATTAACGATAGAGGCAATAGTATGACAGAGATGCAAACACTAGAAGAGTTACAAAAAAAGACATTAAAAGAAATATACGAATATGCACGTAAATATAAGATCAAATACTATAGCCAAATGAATAAAAAAGAGCTATCTTTGGCCGTTATTCGTGCACAAGCAGAGGAATCTAGTTTTGTGATGAAAGGCGTCTTGGAGATCTTTTATGATGAAGGCGGGTATGGTTTTTTACGACCATTAAACTACAGTCAATCAAAAGAAGATATCTATGTTTCAGCTTCACAGATCAAACGCTTTGGCTTGCGTAACGGCGATGAAGTCGTTGGCAAAGTTCGTCCTCCACGCCAAAATGTGGCTAATGACCGCTATGGGATGCTATATATCGATTCTGTAAATGGTAAAAGCCCAGAAGAAGCTAAGGGAAGACCACATTTTCCAGCATTGACGGCAAAATATCCCGATCGGCGTTTGATCTTAGAGTATGAACAAAAGAAACTTTCGACGCGAATGATCGATCTCTTTGCACCGATCGGTTTTGGGCAACGGGGCTTGATCGTAGCACCACCTAAAGCCGGTAAAACTACATTTTTAAAAGATATTGCTGCGGGGCTCTCTAAAAATCATCCGCAAGCTAAGCTTTTAGTTCTTTTGATCGATGAACGGCCAGAAGAAGTTACTGATCTAGAAGAATACCTGGCAAAGATAAATCCAACAGGTGAGGTGGTCTATTCAACTTTTGATCAAAGGCCTGAAAATCATGTGCATATCTCAGAATTAGTATTAGAAAGAGCGATGCGTCTAGTCGAAGATAAACAAGATGTGATCATTTTGTTAGACTCATTGACGCGCTTAGCTCGGGCGTATAATTTAGTAGTGCCTGCTAGTGGCAAGACTTTATCTGGGGGCTTAGACCCAACTGCTTTGTACCGTCCTAAAAAGTTCTTTGGAGCAGCACGCAATGTCAAAGAAGGTGGAAGTTTGACGATCTTGGCGACAGCTTTAGTCGATACAGGTAGTCGGATGGATGATATCATCTTTGAGGAATTTAAAGGGACTGGCAATCAAGAGTTGCAATTGAGTCGTTTATTAGCAGAAAGACGGATCTTTCCAGCTGTTGATCTTAAAAAGTCAGGAACACGGAAAGAAGAATTACTACTCTCTGATGAAGAATTAGAAGCTGTTTGGAAGTTACGACGTGCAATGAGCGATGATGTTTTAAAAGATACTGAACAGATCTTAAAGATCTTACGTCAAACTAAAAATAATCAAGATTTTTGTGACCAGATCGATCATCTTGAGCTATCAAATAATGGGATGCAAGTCCGAAGATAAGATATAAATTTTTTATGGACCTATATTTAGAAAAGTTTTTCTAGATATAGGTCTTTTTGTGCTCTCAGCTCGGGTGTGTTTTTTATAGCGTTAGAAGTTGTTTTTTTGATATACTTCAAATTTTATAAATAAAACGTTGATTTAAAAAAGCAAAACATTAATTATTTTTTAAAATTAGACGCTTTTATAAATTAAAAATGATTAAAACAAAAATCTTAGTCAATAAGAAAGGATCTAGATAGTTATCTTTGTTTATGGTTGTTATTAGCGCTTTTATGTTGGATAAAACAATAATGTTAGAATATAATATAAGTATGGATGAGAAAGGATATTATTTTAGATTAAATATTTTTTAAAATATTATGTATATTTGCTGGGATTTTAAGTTCATGTATTTCATAGGAGATACGAATGGAGGTATTAGAATGCTCTTGAAAAATAATAAGAAATTACAAACTGAGAAAATGGAGCCTAAACACCAACGTTTTACGATCAAAAAATTTACAGTGGGAGTCGCTTCAGTTCTTGTAGGAACTACTTTTGCGATCTCTATGGGGACTACATTGGTCTCAGCTGATGAAACTTCAGCGCAAGTAACAGAAGTGTTAAATGATAGTGTAGCAGAGAAGACTTCTGAAGATGAAGAAGGAACTTTAGAGAAAAGCACACCTGAAACTACAGAAGCTATCAGTGAAACAGAGCTAGCTACTGTAGTAGAAACACCACAAGAAACCCCATCTGAGACATTTGAAGTAAAGACGGATCTTACAGCTGATCAAGCACACGCAACAGAAGAAACGTCGCAAATCCGAACTACTGCTGGAGCAACAACTGAGATCCAAACGGAAGACCAAACTTCTAAAGCTTCAGACCAAATCAAACAAGAGTCAACTTTTGCATTTAGAAGTGTATCAGAAGCAACTGCAGAGGAAACGACGGCTGATGCACCAGCACCACGGGTAGAAGATGTTGATCTAACTAAGAGTAAGATCGAATTTAATAAACCGGTGTTGCATGTCAATCAAGATATTGATGAAGTCAACGGGTTATTGACAAAAGAATATGTTGAAAATTCGCTTATCAAGAAATTGACCTTATCTAATGGTACGGTTTATGAGGGAGAAGAATTAAGAAATCTTTTAAATGCAGTCGTGGCTGAATATTCATGGGGAGATGATCCTGACGTCAGTGTAGCTAGTGACGATGTTGTTGCGCGTCTAAGAGCAAGGCTCAATAATAAGCGTTCAGTAACTTGGGATATGATGATTTCTGTGATCGGCGCAGAAGCTAAAACAGATACTAAAACACCATGGGGAGTTAGGGTCGATGCTGTTACTGCGATCGCTAATGTCGATGAATTAAAGCAATTTGATACGACGGATACACCGGTCAGCTATGCTTGGAAAACAGAACCAGACTTTAGACCTGGTGTAGGTGCCGATCATAACGTTACGGGCGTTGTAGTTGTGACCTATCCCGATGGTACGACACAAGATATTTCGGTGCCGATCATGGTAGGAGATTCTCAAGCTGATACGTTTGCTACTAAAGATGAAACTACGACGATCCAAAAGATCACGGTGCATTATGGTCAGACAGTCGATCCAATACTAGGTATCGTCGATCCTGCTGGCAATAATATGGTCAAAGCCAATTTTGATTCGCCAATAGATGCGACCATTGCAAGTGATGAAAAAAGATCGGCAGTAATGACATTTACAGATGGTTCGAGTGTGCCAGTCGATATTCCAGTTGAAGTGATCGTTGCAACGCCAAAAGCAGATGTTACTACCCCATGGGGACAAGTTCCTGATGCGAAAAGTTTGATCGCCAATACCGATGTCTTGACACAATTTGATCAAACAGATAAGCCAGTGGCCTACACTTGGAAACAAGAGCCAGATGTTAGACCGGTAACGGGTGCTACAGAACGTAATGCGACTGGGATCGTGACTGTTACTTATCCGGATGGTACAACACAAGATGTTGAGGTCACTGTTGTGGTCGATAAGTCAGAGGCAGATAAATTTTTGGAAGATCAAAGTGTTAAAACCCAAACTGTCACGGTAAAACGTGGGCAAACAGTTGCTTCAAGTACGGCCTTTGATGGTCTCACTGAGACAACTAAGACAGACTTGAAAGCAACAGGTGCAACATTTAATGATCAGATCGACACTTCTGCTGCGGCTAAAAAAGATTACCCAGCTACAGTAACATTTGCAGATGGATCGACTGCATCAGTTGACATCCCAGTGGTAGTTACTGAACAAGCCCAAGAATATGATCCAGTGGGTAAAAATATCGAGACTGGCCTAAATACGTTACCAACAGCAGGATCTGCGATCGATATTGCAGCGTCTGCTTTACCAGAAGGTACGATCTATGCTTGGAAACAAGCACCTGATGTGACGACTAAAGGTGTTAAAGATGCGGTCGTAGTTGTGACTTATCCAGACGGCTCGACCGATGATGTGTCTGTTAAAGTGACTGTGATAGCACAAAATGATGAATTTATGGTAGCTTATCCATCTACCAGTGTTGTTGAACATGATGCAGTGACATTGACACCAACGATCACAGATAAGAACGGGACAGTAACGACACCACCAACTGGAACTAAGTTTACGCTTAAAGATACTGATCAATATATTCAGATCGATGAAAATACTGGTGTGATAACTGTGATTAATGCACCGTTAGATCTAAGTATCCCAGATGTTGTGGTGACCTATCCCGATGGCACGACGACAACATTGACTCCAGATTTAACGGTCTATCAACGACCGGTAGCAGGAGAGGCTCGATTTGATCTAAATGGACCAGTGACCGCGGAGAAAGCTAAAGAAGCGATCAAAAATAGTACTGATCTACCAGAAGGTGCGACCTATGAGTGGAAAACGATCCCAGATACGAGCAACCCAGGTTTTAGTTCAAATGTTGTCTCTGTAACTTATCCAAATGGAACGATCAAAGATGTTACGGTCTCTGTTAGAGTAGGGACTGACGCTGAGATCAATCAGCCATCAGGTAGGAATATTCAAGTTGATCTAAATGGAACGATGCCAGAAGCAAGTGTTGCAACTACGAACTTGGAGAAGTTACCTGAAGGGACAGTGGTCACATGGAAAGACCCAGTAGATACGACTACCCCAGGTTACAAGAAGGGGACGGTAGTAGTGACCTATCCCGATGGCACGATTGATGAAATGGTACTACAAGTGAAAGTAGGTACGGATGCAGAAATATATGATCCAACAGTGCAAGAGATCCAAACTCCGATCAATGGGGACTTGAAACCTGAAGATGGAATTTTAAACTTCTATGATATGCCATCTCGAGCAACATGGAAAGACCCAGTGGATACAACGACGCCAGGTCATAAAGAAGGTACAGTCATTTTGACCTATCCCGATGGTACGACTGATGAAGTAGTAGTGCCAATAAAAGTAGGAACGGATGCACAGATCTATGAACCACAAGTAAAAGAAATACAAGTAGACTTGAATGGCATCCCAGAAGCTACAGCTGGCATAGAAAATATGTCAGATCTGCCAGTAGGTACAACGGTTGCCTGGAAAGAACCAGTAGACACAACAACACCAGGTCATAAGGAAGGTACAGTTGTCGTAACATATCCAGACGGTACGGCAGAAGAAGTGACAGTGCCTGTAAAAGTGGGAACGGATGAGCAGATCTATGAACCACAAGCAAAAGAAGTACAAGTAGAGTTGAATGGTACCCCAGAAGCTACAGCAGGTATCGAAAATATGTCAGATCTGCCAACAGGTACAACTGTTTCTTGGAAAGAGCCGATAGATACAACGACTCCAGGGACAAAAGAAGGTACAGTTGTTGTAATATATCCCGATGGCACGACAGAAGAAGTGACAGTACCAGTGAAAGTAGGTACAGATACTGAGATCTATATACCAACAGGTCAAGAAGTAAAAACATCAATAGGCGAAGATCCAGACGCAAAAGCTGGGATCAGTAACTTAGCTGACTTACCAGAAGGCACAACGTTTTCTTGGAAAGAACCAGTGGATACAACGACACCAGGCCATAAAGGAGGTACGATCGTCGTAACCTATCCCGATGGTACGACTGATGAAGTAGTAGTGCCAATAAAAGTAGGAACAGATGCACAGATCTATGAACCACAAGCAAAAGAAATACAAGTAGGCTTGAATGGCATCCCAGAAGCTATAGCTGGCATAGAAAATATGTCAGATCTGCCAGTAGGTACAACGGTTGCCTGGAAAGAACCAGTAGACACAACAACACCAGGTCATAAGGAAGGTACAGTTGTTGTAACCTATCCAGACGGTACGACAGAAGAAGTGACAGTACCAGTAAAAGTGGGAACGGATGCACAGATCTACACACCAACAGGTAAAGAAGTAAAGACCCAAGTAGGATCGACTCCAGAAGCTATAGAAGGGATAGCAAACTTACCAAATCTGCCAACAGGTACAACAGTTGTCTGGAAAGAGCTAGTGGATACAGCAACGCCAGGTCATAAAGAAGGTACAGTTGTTGTAACCTATCCCGATGGCACGACAGAAGAAGTGACAGTACCAGTGAAAGTAGGTACAGATACTGAGATCTATATACCAACAGGTCAAGAAGTAAAAACATCAATAGGCGAAGATCCAGACGCAAAAGCTGGGATCAGTAACTTAGCTGACTTACCAGAAGACACAACGTTTTCTTGGAAAGAACCAGTGGATACAACGACACCAGGCCATAAAGAAGGTACGATCGTCGTAACCTATCCCGATGGTACGACTGATGAAGTTGTAGTACCAGTGAAAATAGGAACGGATGCACAGATCTATGAACCACAAGCAAAAGAAGTACAAGTAGAGTTGAATGGTATCCCAGAAGCTATAGCCGGCATAGAAAATATGTCAGATCTGCCAGCAGGTACAACAGTTGCCTGGAAAGAACCAGTAGACACAACAACACCAGGTCATAAAGAAGGTACAGTTGTCGTAACATATCCAGACGGTACGGCAGAAGAAGTGCTAGTGACCGTAAAAGTAGGAACGGATGCACAGATCAATGAACCGATCAGTCAAGAGATCAAAGTATTGATCGGCAGTGATCCAGATGCTAAGAAAGGTATCCAAAATATGGATGGCCTTCCAACTGGCACAACAGTTTCCTGGAGAGAACCAGTGGATACGACAACTCCAGGGACAAAAGAAGGTACAGTTGTTATAACATATCCAGACGGTACGACAGAAGAAGTGACAGTACCGGTAAAAGTGGGGACAGATGCGGAACTTTATACACCGATCAGCCAAGAAGTAAAGACACAAGTAGGTGAAACACCAGAAGCTACAGCCGGTATCACAAATCTGTCAGATCTGCCAACAGATACAACGGTCGCATGGAAGAAAGAACCAGTGGATACAACGACACCAGGTCATAAAGAAGGTACGATCGTCGTAACCTATCCCGATGGCACGACTGATGAAGTTGTAGTACCAGTGAAAGTAGGAACGGATGCACAGATCTATACACCAACAGGTCAAGAAGTAAAGACCCAAGTGGGATCGACTTCAGCAGCCACAGAAGGGATAGCAAACTTACCAGATCTGCCAACAGGTACAACAGTTGTCTGGAAAGAACCAGTAGACACAACAACACCAGGTCATAAAGAAGGTACAGTTGTTGTAACGTATCCTGATGGTACGACAAAAGAAGTGCTAGTGCCCGTAAAAGTGGGAACGGATGCACAGATCAATGAACCGATCAATCAAGAGATCAAAGTATTGATCGGCAGTGATCCAGATGCAAAAACGGGGATCAGTAACTTGGCTGACTTACCAAAAGGCACAACGGTTGCGTGGAAGGAGCCAGTGGATACAATGGCATCAGGTCATAAAGAAGGTACAGCTGTCGTAACCTATCCCGACGGCACAACAGAAGAAGTGGCAGTTTCGGTCAAAGTCGGAACAGATGCAGATCTCTATACACCGACAGGTCAAGAGGTAAAAACACCAGTGGGTGCAATGCCAGATGCAAAAACAGGGATCGCAAACTTATCAGAGTTGCCAGAAGGTACGACGGGCGCTTGGAAAGAACCAATAGATACGACAACACCGGGTCGTAAAGAAGGTGAGATCGTCGTGATGTATCCCGATGGCACAACAGAGGAAGTGACAGTTTCGATCAAGGTCGGAACAGATGCAGATCTCTACACACCGCTTGTTCAAGAGATAAAAACATCGGTGGGTGAAATACTAGATGCTAAGACTGGTATCAGTAATTTGAATGAATTACTAACTGGGACAATTGTGGAATGGAAAGTGCCGATCGATACAACAACTCCAGGATACAAAGAGGGGGTACTTGTTGTGACGTATCCCGATGGTTCGACTGAAGAAATAGCTGTACCAGTGAAAGTGGGCACAGATGCACAGATCAATGAGCCGGTCGCTAGCCCGAGCACCAGTGAGATCGGTAAACTTCCTGTTCCAAGTGAAATGATCACTAACTTGGATAAATTACCAGCTGGGACTACTGTGACTTGGAGCGTTGAGCCAAATGTTTCAGAAATCAGGACTGTACATGTTTCGTTGTTGGTAACATATCCGGATGGATCGAGCGAAGTTGTTGAAACTCAGTTGAATATCATTACCAGTGGTACAACAGTAGGTGGAGTTGCTAAAGAAGAAGTAACAGAGCAAAGCAAGAAAACTAGCGATACTGACATGCCAACTAAAGCAGTGAATACAACTAAAGAAACGACTAAGTCAACAAGTGCTGAAACTAAGACAGCTGAACTACCACAAACAGGTGATGCCGAGGATCAAAAAGCATCTGCTCTTGGGATCTTGTCGATACTTGCGGGAGTCCTAGGTATCGCTACTAAGCGTAAAAAACGTGATGAAGAGTAGTCAGTAATTGCTCAGGGGCAAAAAGATACTATAGAATTACGTTTTACTGAGCTTTTTTGATCGAAAGATAAAAATCATAAAAGCTGATTGCAACAAATTTAGATTCGTGTTATTATGTTATTTGTTGTATAACACGAAAATAACTCTGGTCCAGCAAATGGGTCAGGGCAAAGGAGCGAATTTAGAATGAAACAAGGAATCCATCCAGATTATCACAAAGTTGTTTTCATGGACTCTGCTACAGGTTACAAATTCTTGTCAGGTTCAACAAAAACAACTGAAGAAACAATTGAATGGGAAGATGGTAACACATACCCATTGATTCGTGTGGAAATCTCCAGCGACTCACATCCATTCTACACAGGGAAGCAAAAATTCACACAAGCCGATGGTCGTGTGGATCGCTTCAACAAGAAATACGGTTTTACAAACTAAGATATTTCATGAAAGCTACGGTTTTGGCCGTAGCTTTTTTTATTTTAAAGCAGTAACTGAGCAAGTCGTTGATGTTGCAATTGCATTTGAGAAAATGTATCTAAGAATAATGCTTTACAATGTTTAGGGATCCCGAGTTCACGCATCAATGCATCTGGATCGATTTCTAGGTTCGTTGTGGTGTAATAGTGACATAAAAGCAAGATGATCGCAAATCGATCTGCTTCTGCTTCAAAGTGTGAGATGAAACGACTATGGGCCGTATATTGAAGCAGTAGTGGTCTGATCCCTTTATGGAGCAAAATGTGCCCCAGTTCATGCGCGACCACAAAGCGTTGCGTAGTGGTAGCAAGTTGTTGGTTGAGATAGATCAACGAGACCTCACAGTAAGTGGTCTTAAATCCTAGAATATCGCCGAGTTCAAAATATAAGATCTCAATATCTAAGGCAGAACAGATAACATAAGGGTCAAAAGTGCGGTCGTATCGTTTGAGGGCAATGACTTTTTCGAATAAGCGCTCCATTTTAAACCTCCTGAACATACGTTTGGCTTTAGTTTAGCACTTACAACAGAAAAGTAAAATAAAAAGTCCTCTAAATTTGGCACTGGGGTCCGTCAAGTATACAGTTTAAATAGAAAAATAGTTTATGCGGT
>CAJUNC010000015.1 GCA_910587695.1 uncultured Lactobacillus sp. | reverse complement strand
AAGAGACCCTGCACATTTGCTTATCGAAACTTTGTTCAGTTTTCAAAGATCTACTCAATTTTTATTCATTTTCTTGAATAAAAATTCATTGATATGCCTTATCGACTTAATTATTATATCCAAACTTGCATCTCAATGTCAACAAGTTTTTTGAATTAATTTTTAAGCGATCTGAGATGCTTGATCACATCTCAATGACAAGAACTACTATACTCACTTTTAGCTTAAACGTCAACCCTACTTTTAAATTTTTTTGCATAAAATTTCACTTTATACCATTTAAAACACGAACATAAATCGCCCTTAAATATCATCGTTCGTTTTTTACCCAATAAATCAGCATATCTTTGACTGAAAAGCTGTTTTTTGCTCAGTAAAACACTTACATTTTCCATGGAAAAATTTTTTCAAAAAAAATCTGCAGACATGAAGTCTACAGATCTTTCAACAATTATTTAGTTACACGTGCCAAGAAATAACGCTTTTTACCACGACGGACGATCACAAATTTTCCATCAAAGTTTTCTGCTGGATCGATCACCGCATCTAGGTCTTGAACACGATCACCATTGATATAGATCGCTCCATTAGTTACATCTTCACGGGCTTGACGCTTAGAATTTTCGATCCCTGTGTTAACGAGCCATTCAACGATATTTTCCGGTTCAGAACTGATCTCAACTGTTGGCATATTTTTAAAGCCCTGCTCGATCTCAGCAGCAGTTAAAGCTTTCACTTCACCTGAGAAGAGTGCCTTAGAGATATGTTCAGCCTGCACAACAGCTTCTTTTCCATGAACAAATTCGGTCACTTCTTTGGCTAA
The DNA here is from genome assembly GCA_910587695.1 of uncultured Lactobacillus sp. GTDB lineage: Bacteria > Bacillota > Bacilli > Lactobacillales > Lactobacillaceae > Ligilactobacillus. The sequence goes on along the minus strand of CAJUNC010000015.1, from coordinate 65,221 downwards.
GCGTCGTTGAGCTTCACGCAATTCTGGATGTTCTTCAAGTTTCTTCGCTAATTCAGCGATCTGAGCTTCATCCAAGAAAGTAAAGTACTTCAAGTATTTAACAACATCACGATCATCTTGGTTCAACCAGAATTGGTAGAATTCATATGGTGTTGTTTTTTCTGCGTCAAGCCACACTGCACCACCAGCTGTTTTACCAAATTTTGTCCCGTCAGCTTTCAACATCAATGGGATCGTCAAGGCAAATGCTTGGGTATCTGAGCCTTCCATTTTGTGGATCAGATCGATCCCAGCTGTGATATTGCCCCATTGATCAGCTCCACCGATCTGAAGTTGCACATCTTTTGTCTTCAACAAATGATGGAAATCGATCGCTTGCAAGATCTGGTACGTAAATTCAGTATACGAGATACCTACCTCTAAGCGGCTAGCGACAACTTCTTTATTCAACATCGTATTAACATTGAATAATTTACCATAATCGCGCAAGAAATCTAATAAACTGATCTCTTTTAACCAATCATAGTTATTAACGATCGTGATATTATCTTTGCCAAAGAGTGCCTTCATTTGTCCTGTCAAGGCCTCTTCATTGTGATGAACTTGTTCCATCGTTTGTAAAGTCCGTTCTGACTTCTTACCAGATGGATCACCGATCGAACCGGTACCCCCACCGATCAAGATGTGCGCACGATGACCAGCCATTTGGAATCGTTTCAACATCATAAATGGGATCAAATGCCCAATATGCAAACTATCACCAGTCGGATCGACTCCACAGTAGACACCGATCGATTTTTCAGTCAATAACTTTTCTAAACCAGCTTCATCTGAAACTTGGTTGACAGCGCCCCGCCATTTTAATTCTTCTAAAATATTTTCCATTTAGGATCCTCCTTTTAATAAAAAAGTCCCCGATGAAAAATCATCAGGGACGAATTAATTTCCGCGTTACCACCCAGATTGCTACATAAATGTAACCAACTCTGTCATCGATATCGGAATGACCCGTTGTTGCTCCATAGTGTACTTCGCAAAAATCATATATGCCACCTTCCAGCATTAGTGGCTCTCTGTGATAGGGATGAGATCTGCTACTATCTACTTCATCGCAAATAATAAAATACCTTGGTTGATTATAGCACAAAACTGGCTACTTACTCCAGAAAATTTATGTGTTAGCTTTCTTTTGCTGACAGTCTGGGCAAATACCATACACATCATAGCGACTATTGACGATCTCATAGTCACTTTGAGCCTGTGCCAACTTTTCTAATTCTAAGTAAGTGTCATCAAAAATATCCTCGATCTTGCCACATTCTAAGCAGATCAAATGATAGTGTGGCTTAGCGAAATAATCATACCTTACATGCCCCGCACTATCCAAAGCCACTTCAGATACTAGATCAGACTTTGCCAACAATTCGAGAGTATTATACACAGTTGCCAAACTCACCTTGATATCTTGCTTTTGCAGATATTGATGGATCATCGTGATCGATGGATGCTCATCTGAACACATCAGATATGCTAAGATCGCTTGGCGTTGTGGTGTTGATTTTACCCCGTGTTGCTTTAACTTTTGTGCTGAAGATACTAATAATGTTTGATCTTTCATTGGCTCCACCTGCGCTATTATATAGCTTATCCTTTCTTATTGACTTCTCACTTAGATGATACGCTATTTGAAAAAAAAAATCATCCAATACTTTATCATGTCAAACATTTAGTATCTCAATGTGGCAAGAAAAGAAGCTGTAACTTAGCTATCAACAGCTTAAGTGAAGCTGCCCAGCCATGATCAAATAAACTTGTTAAACGACCTGACCATAATAAGTTCAACTCGATCAATAAAAGACATAGCGCAAAACCTAAGATCAAATACTCACTCACATGCCCTGTTCGATAATAAAATAGTCGTTTACGCGCACTTCGCTTGAATTTAGAAAAGGGCCAAAACCAATGGATACTATTTTTGGAGAAACTGTCTTCGACTAAATGCAAAAGATAGCCGATCAGTAGCCAAAAAGGTAAGTGAATTGCCGCAGTCGTTAAATATGCTTTAGCAATAAATACAGCCAACAAGTAGACCCCAGCCGCCACAACTAACGAATGTGTCGCTCCACGATGCCCTAATGTTTTATTGGCTACTTTACTAACAACTTGACTCCGCTTACCGATAAATGACCTTGGATGGTCGATATCTGGCAAAACGCTACCACAGACTAACGCCGCAGTATTGATAAATGTCACTTGATCGACTGCGGCTAGCATGGGCAAGCCTACAGCCAGTGAGACTGTTATATGTGTACGATATTGCATCGTTTTTCCTCAAATCTAACTAAATTGTCGTCACATACCGCAAAGTACTCCGCTCACCTTTAGTAACAACTTGTAACTGATATGGCAATTGCGCCTGTAATTCGGTAACGTGACTGATTATCCCGACCATGCGATCTTTCCCCTCGATCGTTTGCAAAGTTTCTAAAGCAACTCGTAAAGCTTCTTGATCGAGCGAACCAAAACCTTCATCGACAAATAACGCTTCGATCTCGATCCCTCCACTCTTCTTTTGGATAACTTCTCCTAGCGCCAAAGCTAAGGCTAAAGCAGCTAAGAAACTCTCTCCGCCTGAAAGTGTGTGGACGCTACGTCTTTTACCCACATTATCATCATAAATATCTAGCTCTAGCCCCGTACTCGAAGCCCCCCGCCCAGTATCTTCATTTAAGCATAATTCGTAGCGACCATTAGTCAAGCAAGCGAGCCGCGCATTGGCTGTTATTAAAACTTCTTTGAGATAGGTCTGCAAAATATAGCGCTCAAACCCCAATTTTTGTTCACCTTTACCTGTAACAACATCGACTAGCTCCTTTAACTGTCCTAACTGTGTAAATTCAGCTTGCTGTTGTTCAAAAAGCGATCTTACTTGGTGATAGCATTTGATATTGGAACTATATTTATGCTCTAGCTCAGCGACCATCTGCTGTAACTTAGCTTCTGACTGTTTTGCCTGCAATAATTCTTCGTTAGTTTGCTCTAGATCAGGCTGTTTTTGGCCAGCTACTTGTTTTGAAAGGAGCTCGACTTGCCCATCGATAGCATCTATCTCTTTTTGCTGATCAGCTAAAGTTTTTTCTAAATATTCAAGTTGAGCGCTTTGTGATAACAATTCTTTTAATTCCGCTAATGTCACTTTTTTGGCTGCACAGACAGCTTCTAAGTCAGCTTGTCTTTGGGTGATCATTTGTTTTGATTCTTGAGCTTGTTGTTTGGCGTCATTTAACTTGGACTCAGTTGCCACTAATGACTGCTCAGTTTGTTTTATATGTGCATTTAAGTCGGCTAAATGGTTTTCAAACTCATCTATCTTCTGTTGCCAAATTCTCAATTGTACCTTGGCTTGTTGTTTGGTCTGATACTTTACTGGTAACTGAGCTTGTTTTTCGGCTAATTGCGTCATCAAGGTCTGCTTATCAAGTTGAGCTGTTTGGGCTTGTTCATTTAACTCAGTCAACTTTGTCTGTGCTTGTGTAATTTTTTGCTCCAGTGTTGTCTGTTGCTTTTGCAAGCTCACTGCTTCTTTTTCTTTAGCTGTAAGTACCGTTATCTCTTGAGTCAATTCGTGTTTAGTTTGTGCCAGTTCAACTTCTAAATGAACTAACTCTCTTTTTGAAGTGGGATATCTCTCAAAAAAGTCCTGCATTTTCGTTTCAAATTCGCTTTGTCGTTCAACAGTCTCAGCGTCAAACTCATTTATTCGCGCCTGTAAAGCGGTGACCTTATCTTCTAATTTACGGGCCTGTTGTTTAGCTTGCTCAACTTGTTCTTCATCGATCCCAGTCACTTCACTGACTTTAGCTGGAGCCGGATGATCTAAACTCCCACAGACCGGACATGGTTTACCTGCTTGAAGCTTTTTGACTGCCACTGCAATATAGTGATCCGCCAGTTGATTAGCTAAATCGCGGGCCTTAGTACGAGCTTCCTTACTGATAGTCGTTTCATCGATCAATTCATTTTGTAAATTTAAAATATTAGTTTGACGCTTATCTAAGTCTGCTTGCTTTTTCAAAAGCTCGGTCAATTCTGCTTGTTGATACTTTATTCTTTCTAATTTTGCTTTTAACGAGCCTTTTTCTTGGATCTGTTCTGCGATCGTGTGTTGATTTTTTTTGATAACAGCTAGCTTTGCTTGCTTTTTATCCAAAGTCGTCATTGTTTTTTGAATTTCAGCTGCCAAAACACTCTGTCTGGCTTCGACCTCTTCTTGAGCGGTCGAAAGCTCGCTGACTATTTTATATAGTGGCAAGTTATTCTCCAATTGCTTATATTGGTACTGATAGTCAGCTATTTCTTTACGCTTAGCTTCGTGCTCTGCTAATTTAGTAGCCAAACTTAGCTGTTCTTTTTTTAGCTCTGCATAGCTTTGCTCGGTCTTTTGGATATCATGTTTAGTTTTAACAAGGGTGGCTTTATTATTTTCCAATAGCTCAAAGTTTGTTCGATGTTCCAGTGCCCATTTCAAAGCAACTATTTGCTGGCGTAAAGCTTCACGTTTAGGGGCTTTGGTTAGTAGATCAGCTTGCTTAGCTTGTAACTTTGCCAGTAGATCGAAGCTTTTTTGAAGCTCTTCTTGTTTACTCAAAACATGTTGCAAGCGTTCGTGTTCTTTTTTAGCTTGCTTTAGAGCTTCATCTTGCTCTGCCAATTTGGCATTGACTTGTTCGAGCCAGCTTTTGATCTGTTCGAGCCATAGTTCAGGGATCTGTGTCTCACTGGTAAAATCAGCTTGTTGCATGCTCAGCATTAGTTGTTGTTCTTTTTGCTGATATTTTGCATTTTGTTCTTTAAATTTTGCCTTGAGTTGTTCGGTCCAGCGTTCAAATAGTTCACTGCCAAATAAATTGCGCAAGACCTCTTCTTTCTCTTTACTATCAGCTGATAAAAAATTGCGAAATTCACCCTGAGGCAACAAAATGACCTTGGTAAATTGTTCTGCCGTTAAATGTAACAGCTCATCGATAAAACGTCTGGCTTCAGGTATCTTTTGGATCGCCAGCTTTTCTTCATCAGGCCCAGGATAGATCAGTTCAACTTTTGCCTTTTTTTCAACGGGCTTGCCACCACGTCCAGCTAAAACTTGTTTTGGCTGACGCTTGATATAATAGATCTTCCCTTGATGCTCAAAGGTAAATTCAACACTGGTCTCTTTTTTGTCGCTAGCAAAATCAGAACGCATTTGGAAGGCTTGGCGTTTCTTGCCCGAAGTTTCATTGAAAAGCGCGTAACACATTGCATCAAAGATCGTTGTTTTGCCACTCCCTGTCTTACCCGTGATCAAAAACAACGGTGCCTGTTCAAAGCGGGTAAAATCAACGGTCTCATCCACATAAGGTCCAAAATTTTTGAGTTTTAATTCTAAAGGTCGCATCCCTACTCACCTTCCTTTTCTAGATCCAATAGACTTTCTTTAGCCCATTTTTGTTGGAGTTTTGTTGGTTCTTGACCAGTAGCTTGAACAAAGAAATCAGTAAATAACTCCAGCGGGGTCTTGCTTTCGATCTTTTCAGCTTGCTTAGTGTGGACCAGACGTTTCTTGCGCTTCAACTCAATTATCCGCGGATAATACTTGCGCAATTTATTCATCACATCAATGATCTCATGCTCATCGGTCAATTCAATAGCTACATAGTCATCTTGCGCGACAGTCTGATAAAGTTTTGTCGTCAATTCTTCATACGAAGCCTCCAAACAGCAGATATCATTGAGCGGATCTAACGGGATCCATTTACACGAAAAAGGTTCTGTTTCCACGATCCAAACGCCTTTTTGACTATTAGCTTCAGCCACCGAATATTTCAGTAAACTCCCACTGTATTTGACCGTTGGCAGATCCAATGCTTTCTTGTCATGCAGATGTCCTAATGCCACATGATCAAAATCACTAAAGAGCTCAGGTGACACTGAATCAAGTCCTCCCACTTCGATCTTAGTCTCTGAATCTGACCGTAAACTGCCAGCCGCAAAAAAATGGGCAACTAAGACCTGCTTTTTTGCTGGATCAAATTTAGTTTTTAACTTGGCCACGACTGATTTCATCGCGGAAGTCAGATCATTCAAGCTTTCATCAGCAAAATAGTTACGCGCTTCTTGAAGTTCAAAATACGGTAATAGAAAAAATTGCGTATCCTCAAATTCGATCGGGGTAAAAGCTTCGGCTAACTTAGTATGCAGATATAGTTTGGTTTGCTTGAACCACGCTTGACCTGTCGCTAAACGTACTGCTGAATCATGATTGCCACTGATCACTAACAATGGAAGATCTGCTTTTAGATTCAAATCTTTTAAGGCTTGATTCACTAACGTCACCGCTTCTTCACTAGGTAAAGAGCGATCATAGAGATCACCAGCAACGACTATTGCATCGACTTGCTCTTTTTGAGCGATCTGAGCGATCTGTTCTAAAGCATCTTGCTGCTCTTTGACCAATGGATATTCGTGAAGTCGTTTTCCGATATGCCAATCTGCTGTATGTAAAAATTTCATCGTCTACCCCCTAAATCAAACTTTTGTTCGTTATAAAAAATATTATACCACGAAATTCTCGAGCCTTTATTACAAAAATAGCAACTGTAGTCTTCATCTCCGAAAACTCAGTTGCTAGCAAGCTAATCTAAGCTATTAAATTTTTCTTTAGCAGCTAGATATTTATCTTTTTGTTCCTGCCAATATTTGCGATCGGCTTCTCCCAGCGTTTTAATGACTTTAGCTGGATTACCAACAGCTACACTATCTGCTGGAATATCCTTGGTTACCACTGCTCCACTGCCAATGACTGCGTTTTTACCGATCGTGACCCCCGGTAAAACAATGGTATTTGCCCCAAGCCATACATTATCTTCGATCACGATCGGAAGACCAAATTCGAGCTGATCTTCATTTCTGATCTGACTATCTAAGGGATGACCAGCAGTATAAAGTCCGACTCGTGGTCCAAGCATTACATTATTACCGATCGTGATCCGATTGACATCTAAAAAAATGCAATCCATGTTGGCATAAAAATTCTCACCTATGCTCACATGTCTGCCATAATCGACGTAGACCGGTGGTGTAACGTAGTAATTTTTACCCGTTTTCCCAAAAAGCTGTTTGACCAGTGCCTTTAACTTAGCTTTATCTGCGATCGAAGTTTGATTGATCTGTTGTGCGATCTTTTTGCCGTGGATCGATTTATGCTCAGGTAAGATGCCTCCAGCTAGATAAAGCTCACCTGCTAGCATTTGTTGGTATTCAAAGTCTTTTTCCATCAATGCCCACCTCACAAATTTATCTAACTACATTGTATCAAACTTTGAGCTACTTCTCTTAAACAAAAGGCACCGATCTCCTGCTAGACCGGTGCTCTTTATTAGCGATTATATGTTTTTTCTTGCTTTTTATCGCTATTATTTCGTGTATGTATATCGATCAACCCAACACTTACTTTGAGTGCATAGTCGACCGACCTCATAGTCGAATCATCTAAATGGGATATCTTATCCCGTAGACGTTGTTTGTCCAAAGTGCGTAATTGCTCTAGTAGTACGACCGAATCTTTCTCTAGGCCTTTTTTCCCCTTCGGTGCAGCTTTTAAAGCTACATGGGTCAACATCTTAGGCTTCGAGATCTTCGACGTGATCGCTGCTACGATCACTGTTGGACTAAACTTATTTCCAATGTTGTTTTGAATGACTAGAACAGGTCGCATCCCACCTTGTTCAGAACCCACTACAGGCGACAAGTCGGCATAGAAGATATCTCCTCTTTTAACCAGTTCTTTTACCATAGGATCACTCTCTCTAATTTATTTATTAGCTCACCGATCCATAATCGGCATCGCAATCACAACTGCCGAAAATACAACAAATCTCTTGATTCAAACCACCCATTTGACCGTAACCATCGATCAGCTCTTGCAAGGCTGTATGATACTTTTCGATCCGCTCAGCGTATTCGGGATGGTCTTTTATCTCTTCCACCTCAATAGTATAGAATTCACAAAATTCCTTAATATTTTGATATTGCAACACGGTCATTTTCTTTCTCAAATCATCTTCCACCATGACTAGCCCTCCGTGACCATTAGTTATCGCAATCTTAACATAAATACGTTTAAAAGTATACTTTATTTGTAATAGCGTGGTAACCTCTCAGATAGCGCACAGACTATCTCATAATTGATCGTTTGCGCATACTCAGCTGCATCTTGTGCTGTGATCTTTTGCTCACCATTTTGTCCGATCAATGTTACCTTTGTTCCTAGAGGTAACTTATCAGGCAGACGCACCATAAACTGATCCATGCACACTCGCCCCACGATCTCACACGGTTTTCCTGCGATCAATACATGATAACCTTGCATTCGCCGCAACCAACCATCGGCATAACCGACCGGCACAGTCCCCAACCATTCTGGCTTAGAAGCGGTATAAGTTTTACCATATCCGACCCCATCGCCTGGGCGCAACTGCTTGACTGCGACTAGTTCACTTTCCAAACTCAATGCCGGCTTAAAAGTCTCTGGCAACTCTAATTCTTTTCCCGAAGGATTTAAGCCATACATCGTGATACCATAACGAATAACATTGCCCCCACAATCTGTATGCCACATTGCGGCCGCTGAATTAGCTACATGGACATAACGCGGTCTAGGCGTTACGACTTTCATCAACTCATTGAATTTTTTCACCTGATAATTGTAGTGTACTTGGTCTTTAGCATCGGCAGTCGCAAAGTGCGTAAAGATCCCTTCAAATTCAAATTGTGCTACATGTTCGTGCAAAAAATCGATCGCTTGACTCAATTTTGCTTGATCTCTAAAACCGATCCGCCCCATACCAGTATCTAAAGCCAAATGGACTTTGAGCTTAACACCAGCTTGTGCCAATTCATTTTGTGCCTGGATCAAAAATTCTAGATCCCCAACAGCAGTTGAAAGACCATATTTAGCCATCAATGTAGCTTCTCTAGCAGGCGTAACACCTAAGATCAAGATCGTTTCATCAATACCAGCCTCACGTAAAGCTAGTCCCTCATCGATCAGCGCAACACAAAAGCCAGTCGCTCCTGCTTGTCTCGCAGCTTTAGCAACGGGTACGATCCCATGCCCATAAGCATTGGCCTTTACGACAGCAAAAAGTTCTTGTTGTTCATCCATGCGAGCTAATTCAACTGCGATATTATGCTTGATCGCAGCTAGATCAACATTTACATGGGCGTTGCGGTGCAAACCTACAACCATTTTGATCATCTTCTCTCTTACTTGATTTTTTCTAAAACAACCATAGTGGCAACATGTTCTTTGGTATGTGATATCGAAATAAATGCATTGCATTCATTTTCGAGGGGATGGTGCGAAAAATACGGACGGCCTGCGGGATCATTTAAGATCTCAATATCTAAAAAACTGACAGTTTGACCGATCCCAGTTCCCACAGCCTTACTGTATGCTTCTTTAGCGGAAAAACGTCCAGCCAAAAACTCCCCCTGACGTTTAGAAGACAGCTCTGCAAAAACAGTTAATTCCGCTTTGGTCAAGATCTTGGTCGCCGTTTTAGGCAACTTGACTAACATCTGCTTGACCCGTTCAATAGATTCTAAATCATTTCCGATCCCCAAGATCACTCGATTTCACCCTAACATCATCACAGTTTTTTTACATATCAATCATACTTTTTCTCTCAAGCTTAATCAAGCCAAAAATCCGTTAAGTCCCCCAACAACTTAAAATCAAGAGAAAAGAGGCTTAAACAGCCTCTTTTGCGTAATTATAGATCTTCTACGACGACATAAGTCATGTCAAGTGGGCCGTGGACCCCCACGATCAGTACCATTTCAATATCCCCCGAATTAGACGGACCTGAGATGAAATTGATATTTGAAGTCTTGAGTTTACCAGTTTTCATTGCTTCATCGTAGCGGTCGATCGCTTGACGCATCCGCGGTAAGATCTTACTTTTAGGAACGATCGCTAAATAATGTGTCGGTAAGAAATGGAACCCTCGGCCTTGTTCTTTAACTGTTGCAGCTGTGATCGTCCCCGATTCAGCTAAGAGATAATCAGCAAAGCCGATCGCTGCATCACTTTGATCTGCATCAATTAAGTTATCTCGACCACGTTTTACATCCCAAAAATACAATTTATCTAGTTCTAACGCATTACGCCAATCTAAAATACCATATTCTTGCCACTTTTCATCCGCAAAAGTCGGCAACATCAAACTGTGGATCTGCTTTTCATGTAAGAAATTTTCTAGTGTTTCACTCAGCTTAGCGACCGGTACTGTCTTAAAATCAACATGGATCGCCTCACTATTGGTCTTGGCTAAAGCTAATAATTCATCTTGATCAAGACCTGATAGCGTCGTCTCTGGTAGATCATTGATAAATACCAGCGGATCATTTGCTAGATCATGGCGGGGACGCTCAGCTTTTTTGGCGATACGATCTAGAAATTCTTCGCGGTTTTTAGGATCATTTGCTTTGAGCGTTTCAGTCATTTTGTTCGCCTCGCTTCCGTTCTTTTTCATGTCGATCGTACCAATGACGGAAGTTTTCCCTTAGCTTCGGTGGCTCAGCCAGATCTCTGACATCGACCCACCCATGGATCAACTTCGGTGCGATCTTTGGAACTTTATCGATCTTTCCTTCAGGATAAAGGTTCTCAACACTATTTTCTTTTTTATTGGAGAATGGCTTCATTGCCAAATGTTCACCCATCAAAGCTCCCTTAAAGAGGATCGGTGTCTTAGTCCCAACACTGATCGTCTTAAAAATAACATTATTTAGACTATGATCTAAATGAAGTTTATTCATCTCAACTTTACGGTGTTCCAAGATCAGATCATGCAGTGGGATCTTGACTGGACATGTTTCTGTACATGCTCCACATAAACTGCAGGCATATGGTAACTCACCAAAGTTTTCGTAACCATCTAAGATCGGTGATAAAACTTCACCCATCGGTCCGGGATAGATCGAACCATAGACTTGGCCCCCGATCTGACGGTAAACGGGACAAACATTCAAGCAAGCCCCACAACGAATACATTGTAAGATCGGTTCAAAAACTGTATTCAACGCATTGGAACGGCCATTATCAATGATAACTACATGAAAATCCTCTGGACCATCAAGTTCGTCATCTAGCTTTCCTGCACTAAAAGTACAATAACTTGTCAATTTCTGACCGACCGCACTGCGACAAAGCAAGTTATCCAACACTTCGGCTTCCTTTAGCCCTGGAACGATCCGCTCCATCCCCATGACAACGATCTGCGTTTTTGGTAACGCCATCGTGAGGTCAGCATTACCTTCATTAGTGACCAAATTGATCATCCCATTATCGGCGATCGCAAAGTTACAACCGGTGATCCCCAAGTCGGCTTCCATAAAATATTTGCGTAAATAGCTCCGAGCAAAACGTCCCATGCTTTCAGGATCATTATCGCCCTCATAACCGATCTTTTGAAAGACTTCCCGCACTTGATCGCGATTTTTGTGCAAGGTCGGAAAAACGATATGGGTCGGTTCATCCCAATCGTCTTCTTGTAAGATAAATTCTGCTAAATCCGTTTCCATCAATGAAAGTCCTGGGATCTTCAACAATTCCTTGTCTAGATCGATCTCAGTCGTGACCATTGATTTAGATTTAACGACCTTTTTGACATTTTTCTCACGTGCGACTTGCTTGATATAAGCTGTTGCATCGGTATCTGTCTTAGCAAAATAAACGTGTCCGCCATTTTTTTGGACATTTTTGCTAAATTCTTCAAGATAATCTGGTAAATGTTTAACGGCATGTTGGCGGATCTGCTCACCTAACTCACGCCACTCGTTCCAATGGCCCAGTTGTTCTCGGGCACGTGTCCGTTTCTCAAATTGCGCATCTTGGGCTTTAGCCACTGATGCACGCATAAATTTGTCTTTTTTAGCATTTTTTACACGTTCGTCAAATGAAAGTTCACTTGTCTTTAAGCCCATCTAAAACACCCCGCTTCCATTAGCTGGTACCATCTGATGATCCGTATCCTTAACGTATTTGACTCGGGAAAGATCGACATTATGATTCAAAACTTCTGCAATATGCATCACTTTGATCTTTTCACCCCGACGGTTCATCCGTCCACCAATATTCATCAAACACGCTTGATCCGCCCCGATCAAGATCTGAGCATTCGTAGCTACGATATTATTGACCTTATCGTCGACCATTGCTTCGGAGATCTCAGGTTCTTTAGCCGAGAAAGTCCCACCAAAACCACAACATAATTGCACATTATGCAATGGGATCATCTCAAGATCTTTAACATGATCGAGCAAGACAAACGGTGCAGTCCGTTCACCTAATAGCCGTGTCATGTGACAAGAGCGGTGGAAGGTGGCAGTTGCATCTAATTGGGCTCCACAATCCAAGATCCCTAACACACGATAGATAAATTGTGAGAATTCATAAGTCTTATCATGCAAGATCTGAGCCTTTTTGGCATAGTCAGGATCATCTTTTAAGATATCTTTATATTCCTTTAACATCCCGACACATGACCCCGAAGGCCCAACAATGTAATCAGCATCCACACTTAATAATGCATCTATCTCATTGTAAAATGTCTTGATCGTTTCCTTACTGTAACCGCTATTATACGTTGGCTGACCACAACATACCTGTCCCTTAGGAAAGACCGTTTCACAGCCAAAACGCTCTAAAACTTCGACCATCGCTTGACCTACATTTGGAAAAAGCAGATCAACGATACAGGTTGAAAAAATACATACTCTCATTGATAAGTGCATTTAAAATGCACCTCCACCTCCTTTAATAAGGCTTGGACAACATATATAAATCAAAAAATCCCAATAATCATTGCTATACCATAATTATACTCCAAAGTACGTAAAACGCTTGCATGTTTTGCTTTTAATTATTGAATATTTGCACAAAAAAAGAACGCAGACAATTGATTCTACGCTCTTTTACCTAAAAAATTAGTGATATAAATCGAAACGACCTTTAGCAATAAATTCTTTGAATCCACCGATCTCAAAGAGTGACTTGTTCATGATCATTTTCTTCATCATCGATGCTGGATAACCCTTGATCTCCAATTTTCCGATCACCCCAAAGCCATGGGTATTACCGACTGAAGCAACCGTTCCTTTGCTCTTATAAACAAATGGTGTATCTAAATGACCATTCCCGTTGATCTGTGATTCGAGATCTTTAGCCGCATAGCCCGCCATCGCAGTAGCGATCTGAGCTGTTGTTGGATATGGACGCCCACTTTCTTTATCCATTACAGCCGCTACGTCACCTAAGATATAAAGATCATCAAAGTTTGGATCAGTCAAATTATCTGTGACTACGACCCGACCACGCCGTTCTTGTAAGTTGGATTCACCAACAACGGGACTACCTGAAACACCGGTCGTCCAAATGATCGTTTCAGCTTTCAAGGAGTTTGTTTGACCATCTTTTTCATAGATCACTTCACCAGGTGCCACTTCACTGATCTTAGCACCGCAAAGCAGTTCAACATCCAAGCTCTCAACTAGTTTGACACCATAATCAGCTAATTTTTCGCTAAACATTGGCAAGAGACGCGTTGCTGCTTCAACAACTGTGATCTTGACTTCGGATGGTGCTACCCCAGCAACTTTAGCATATTCTGGGCGTCCTTCAGCTAAAGCACCAGCTAATTCGATCCCGGTAAAACCAGCGCCACAGACAACAAGTTGTAAGTAACGCTTATCTTTTGTCTCTTTGTATTTTTTCATCGAAGCTAAAATATGGTCATAAATCGCCAATGATTGCTTGATATTTGTCATCTCAAGCGCATTTTCTTTAGCGCCCTTGATCCCAAAAGTCTCGGAAACAAAACCTAAGGCTAAGACACAGTAATCATAGTCGAGCATACCATGTTGTTTTAATTGCACTTGTTTTTTAGTAGCATCTAGTTTCACTACTTCATCTTGGATAAATTCCGTCACTGCTGGATCAACGATATCAGCGATCGGATAAGTGATCTTTAGAGCCGGTTGGGTCCCAGAAGCAACCTCATGTAATTCCGTTGTTTCATAATGATAATCATCTTTGTCGACTAAGATGATCTCAGCTTTTCCCTTGACCTTTTTTTGTAACTTATGCACCGTTTGTAATCCTGCATATCCAGCGCCTAAAACAACTACTTTTTTCATAAAAAATCTCCTCGTTAAAAAATAAGATTAAATAAAATACCTAACAGATATAAAATAACTTGTAAAAACGAGCCTACAGCTAAAGTTTTGACTGCTGTGATAAAAGTCTCAGTTTTTACTTGTTTTTCCCATAGCAATTTATTTTGCCGGTAGAAAAATGGAAGTGCTAAAACGATCAATAAGACCGTGTAGGGAGCTAAGCCAATAAATGGTGTTAAGCACAAAGAGACTAACGCCAAAATATTTTTCGCAGTATAGACCTGCAAAGCCCGTTTTTTCCCTAAATAGTGCACGATCGTATAACGATGATTGCGCTCATCTTCAGCTAGATCACAAATATTATTAGCTAACATCAGATTTGAGATCCACAATATATTCGGTAACGCTAATAATGCGATCCGCCAAAGATCAGAGAGATCAAACGTAAATTCCTGATAAGTATTGATATAAACACTTATCAGCATGATCATCCCGCCCATGGTAAAGCCAGAAAAGAACTCGCCGACCGGTAAACTCGATAGCGGACGTGGACCAGCGGAATATAAGATCCCGACAGCAAAACAAAACATCCCCATCAACAATAACGGCCACCCTGTACGTATGACCAACACTAGTCCTAAAACAGTTGCGACTCCCGCCATTCCAAGCAACATCCATAAAACTTCTCTTGGTGATAAGTTTTCACGACCGATAATATTGGTCTTTTGTTTATACTCCTCTTTATCAAGAGCATTATGATAGTCATTGTAATTATCCCACGCATCGACTGACATGTTAAATAAAAACATTGCGATAAAAAAGAGCAAAAGATTCGCCCAATTGAGTGAATGATAATAATAATAACTAAAACATACTCCGAGCAAGAAAGGTAAAACACTGGCTGTTTTGGCCTTGATCTCAACAAGTTCAAGGAAAACCTTAAGTGACATTCAAATTACCTCGCTTTGTACTGGTTTAGTCTTCACAGTATAGTGTACAATAAAACTAGATAAATATGTCGGAAGGAAACCTAAATAATGAAATTAAATTTTTGGCAACAGTATCCGTTGGTCAAAGATGATCTGCAGATCGTCAATCAATTGATCGCAAAAAAGATCGAAGTCAACGATCCTAAACTTAAAAGCGCTCTCTTACAGATGGTAAATAACGGAGGAAAATATCTCCGCCCAGCCTTGCTATTGCTCTTTTCCAAGGAAAATTCGACTACGACTGCCGATGAACGTCTCCTTAAACTCGCAGCTTCGATCGAAGTTTTGCACACCGCAACTTTGATCCACGATGATATCATTGACGATTCACCTAAACGGCGTGGTCAAGTCAGCATTCAATCTGCTTTTGGAAAAGATATCGCCGTGTATGCTGGGGACCTGTTATTTACTGTCTTTTTCGATCTGATCGCTGATTCTTTGTATGCCTCGCATTATCTCAAAGTCAACGCGCAAATGATGCGTCAGATCTTAAATGGTGAGATCGGCCAAATGAACGCCCGTTTTGACACAGAACAGAGCTTTTTGACCTATCTTCGCAATATCAACGGTAAGACCGCTGCGATCTTTAGTCTCGCCTGTCAAGAAGGGGCTTATTTTAGTGGAGCTGATCGGCGTCAAGTCGCTTTAGCTAAACGGATCGGGCAAAATATCGGCTTGAGTTTTCAAATGCTAGACGATATCCTAGACTACTCTGATGGCAAAAATTTAAACAAACCGGTCATGGAAGATCTCGCAACTGGTGTTTATTCTTTACCACTATTAATGGTCCTACAAGAACACAAAGCTGAATTGATGCCTTACCTAGCTAAAAAAGAACAGATGACTGCCACCGATATGGAAGTTGTCAAACAACTCGTCTTAAAATACGGTGGCGTCACTAAAGCCAAAGCCCTAGCTGAAAAATTCATACAAAAGGCGCTCGATCAAACTTCGCAGCTTCCAGCCTCGCAAAAACGCGACTTGCTCGAAAAGTTGATCAAACGCCTTTTGAAGAAAACTAACTGATCAATAGCCTTCATCGACTTGTTTAAGCTTTTGATAACGCTTATTGTCAGCCAGCTGTTTAGGAGCTCCTTGTAGTTCGATCTGACCCTCTTCGATAAAGACTATCTGATCTACATGCTCGACTCCTTGGAGATGGTGTGTGATCCAGATCAAAGTCTTGTCCTGTAAGACATCCATGAATGTCTTAACTAAAGCGCGTTCGGTGATCGGGTCAAGTCCGACTGTCGGTTCATCCAAAATGATGATCGGCGCATCTTTTAATAAGATCCGCGCTAAAGCCAACCGGTGTCTTTCACCACCTGAAAATCTCAATCCTGCCTCATCGACCATCGTTTCCAGTCCTTGAGGCAGTTTTTTTATCAATTTTTTCAGGCCTACTCGCTCTAAAACATCCCAAACTTCTTCATCACTAGCATCTTCATTACCGATCCGGATATTATTGACCACAGTCGTATTGAAAAGATATGGCGTTTGGTGGATAACACCGATATATTTAGCAATATCATCACCAAATTCTGTCGTTTTGACCGCATTTAAAGTCACTGAACCGGCTGTTGGAGTTAGATCTCCCCGCAATAAACTAGCTAGGGTACTTTTTCCTGAGCCACTTCGACCTAAAATTGCCAACTTTTCACCTGGACTTATTTTTAAGTTGATCCCATTCAACACATTATGGTGTCCATCGGCATAAGCATATACCAAGTCTTTAACTTGCAGTTCATAGGGTGCTGTAACTTCCGGTGCTTTTTTACGTTCTTCTGGACGTGGCAAAGCATTCAAGCGCTTGATCGAATCTAAATACACATTTGTCTCTTGTGCAGCTGTTGGCAGTGGCATAAAGGCATCTGCCAAAGGAAAAACGCAGAGCACAAATGCTGCGATCCAGTTGATCGAATCAGTCTCAGTGCCACCAAAACGACCTGAAGCCCAAATGATCAAACTAACAACGATCGCTAAAAAGATAAATTGTCCCACTAGGTCTCGGCGACGTTCAAATTTTCGCATTTTTGCTTGCGTCATAAGCAATTTAGCTTCATTTTCCTCGTGTCGTTTACGATAATCATTGGCACGTTCCGAAAAGATCCAGTCCGAGACCCCCAAGACATTATCGGTAAGATCAAGGTACAACGCATTTTTGATCTGCTTTTCGTACTCTTGGCGTGCCCCATTGACAACAACTGACCAAAGTGGGAGCGCAAAGATCAACAGCCCGTATAATACAAGCATCCATAAAGCAAACAAAGGTGAGATCACGCCTAAACCAACAATGATAAAAACATAAAGTCCACAGACTGTAAAATATGGGAAAAGTGTCCGTAAATATAGATTTTGAATATGGGCAACATCTTCTGATAACAGGCCTAAGATATCTCCCAAGCGATATTTGTTATTGAAAAAGACCGCATCTCGTTCCAAAGCATCATACATCTTGCGCCGAAATTCTGAGGTCATCTTAAAGACCCAGTTATGGCTGGTCAACCGTTCTAAATAGTGCAATAATGGGCGAAAGATCCCAAATGCCCTCGTCAAAACGATCGGAACGTAGACTAATAAGATATTTTCCGGTGGTGTCGCTGATTTTGTGATCAGATATCCACTAGTAAACATTAAGCCCCCTGCACAGATAAAAGTTAAAATGCCAAGGAAGATCGCCAGCCAAAGCGTTTTTTTATAGTGCTTCAAAAACGGCTTGACCCAGCTATCATGTTGCAAAGCTTTAAAAAATGATAACTTATTTAGCATCTGTATCCCCCCTCATTTCACTTAATAACTTACAGAAGTATCCATTTTTAGCTAAAAGTTCTGCATAAGTACCACTTTCAACTAATTTCCCTTCATCCATGACCAAGATATAGTCCATTTGGTGCATCCAATGCAGACGATGTGTAGCAAAGAAAACTAAACGATCTTGCATCAATGGCATCATTTTTTCTTTTAATTCCAATTCAGTCTCGATGTCTAAGTGTGCAGTCGGCTCATCAAAGATCATGATCTTGCGTTTTTTATCCAAAAATGCACGCGCTAAAGCGATCCGTTGGGCTTGTCCACCTGAAAGTGCACGTTTTCCACTCCCGATCTTAGTGTCCAAGCCTTCAGGCAACTCAGCGACTAAGCGCTCAAGGCCGACTACTTTGATCGCTTCATAGATCTCTTCATCCGAAACATTTGGCGTATAAAATGCGATGTTTTTTCGTAAAGTGTCTGAAAAAACATAAGGCGATTGGGGGATATAAAGCACTTGTTTGCGCCAGTCAGCTAGATCTAAATTAGGTAATTTATGCCCTTGAACAGTAAACTCACCTGTGCTAGGCATATAGAATCCACTTAACAAATTGATCAAAGTCGTTTTACCTGAACCACTCATGCCAATGATCCCAACTTTTTGATAGCCTTTGACCGTAAAACTCACAGGCGCGATCCCATTTTGTTCATCATAGCTAAAACCCACTTGTTTGGCTTTGAAGCTATCTTTTGCTTGCCACGAAGCCAATTTGACTTCAGACACTTTAGGTAGTGGTGTATGGATGATCTTAGCGATCGCATGAAATGAGTTCTTACCATTCAGGGTAGCATGATAGTCATTAGCAAAATTTCTGATCGGCAAGAAATATTCAGGCGCTAAGATCAAGATCGATAGACCATAGAAAAGTGACATTTGTTGATCGATCAATCTCAACCCTAAAAAGACAGCCAAAACAGCGATCGATAAAGTCGTAAAGAAATCGAGCGCAAAAGTTGATAACATGGCTACGCGCAATGTCTGCATCGTAGTCTTTCGAAAGTTTTCGCTTGAACGATAAACACTCTTAGAATATCGCTTACTCAAGCCAAAATACTTTAAGGTATCAATGCCCCGGAGAGAATCGATAAAATGATTGGATAGGCGTTGAAACGTCGAAAATTGACGATCAGCTTTAGCTTTGGCCGCAAAGCCTAAAATGACCATGAATAAAACGATCAAGGGGTACACTAACAACATAATGATCCCAGAAGTAATATCCATCCAAAATGTTACTAACAAGATCAAGACTGGCACGATCGCCATGCTCATCATTTTACTCAATAATAATTTGATGTAATTTTCTACTTGAAAGATACCATCCAAAGTCAAAGTTACTAAATTACCTGTTCCTTGAGTTTGGACCACTCCAGGCCCTAGAATAAATATCTTCTCCAACAATCGTTTACGCATTTCTTTAGCACTTTGCCGCGCATAATCATCTAGTAATTTGGCATCGATCAGATCTATTCCTTGACGCAGGATAAAACAGACCGAAAAAGCACAAATATTGAATACTTGACTCTTCAGTGACTTTCCCAACCACAGATCAGTCAAAGTAGCACTTAAAAATAAAGCTTGCCCTATGATAAGTAAAGCTTGCAGAAACGAGAGTCCTGCAAGCTTTACCATGATCTGTCTTATTCCTGCCAGTTTAAACAGCAGTTTATCGACCATTATTTGACTACCTCCGCTGTATGCACAACTGGAAGTGCGATCCGCTTTCTAAAGATCCAGTAAGACCAGATCGTATATGCCAAAACAAATGGCAACAAGCAGATCGTTGCGATCGTCATCACTGTCAAAGTGTATGAAGTCGATGAAGCATTTTGGATCAAGAGATCGTATTTATCACCCAAGCTAGAGATCATCACACGTGGGAACATCCCCACAAAGATCATTGCGACCAAAGAGACCATCGTCAGACCACTTGAAATAAACGCCAACATCTCATTACCCTTAAATGTTGCTACATGTCCTAAAACGGCAAAGATAACGATCAAAAGAACAGTGATCAACGTTCCGATCGGACGAACTTGGAAGAAATCGGTCTGGAAGAATAACAATACCGCAAAAACTACCAAGCCAACATATAAGATCCAATAGAGAAATTCTGCATAATTGCGTGCACGTTCTCTGATATCACCAAGGGTCTTTAACGCAATGTAATTTAAGCCGTGTAGATAGGTCAATAAGACTAACGCTACCCCACCAACGATAGACATTACATTAAAGTAATCAAAGAACCCTGCATTCATGTTTCCATTTGCATCGATCGGCATTCCTTGGATCATCGAAACAAACATAACACCCAAGAAAAATGGTACGATCAAACTTCCTGCTGCTAAAGCAGTGCTCCAAATATGCTGTTTCTTTGGATCACTAGCCGTTCTAAACTCAAAAGAAACACCACGAATTATCAGACCGACTAAGATCATCAATAAGATCAAGTAATAGCCACTAAACAATGTAGCATACCAATATGGAAATGAGGCAAACATCGCCCCACCTGCTGTGATCAACCAAACTTCATTTCCATCCCAAACAGGCCCGATCGTTTCGATGATCTGTGAGCGTTCATCCTCATTGTGAGCTAATGAACGTGTAGCCATTCCAACCCCAAAATCAAATCCATCGAGGAAGAAAAAGCCTGCAAATAGGACGCCGATCAAGATAAACCATAAAATTTGTAAGAAACTCATTTAAAACGCCCCCTTATCAAATGGATCTAAGATCTTTTGGGCATAACCATGACCTTGCATTTGGGTCGGATCATTTCTCAATTGACGTTTTACCAGTCCGATCATTACGATCGCTAAAGTCGTAAAGAGCGTGAAGTAAACGATATTTGAGATCAGCAGAGAGGTTGCCGATACATTAGGTGAAACACTTTGTTGGATCGTAAAAAGACCGTAAACAGTCCATGGATAACGTCCAAATTCAGTAATGAACCACCCAGCAGTATTAGCAATAAACGGTACAAATGTCGTAAGTGCTAATGCCCATAGCATCCACCGTCGCTGGTATAATGTCTCCTTCTTTTTACGTGTCATCAATAAACCAACAAAGGAGACTAAAATGATCCAGGCTCCAAAGCCAGCCATTACTCTAAAACTCCAGAAAAGTGTGTTTACCGGTGGGATATAATCCATCTTAGTCCCATCGATCGTTGTACCATACTTCTCTTTCATCTCAGCATTGATCTCATCCATCCCCTTAACTGAACCAGATGGTTTGTTATAGGATAACAAGCTCAAAAGAACTGGAATATCAACTTTATACTTAACAGTATGATTCTTAGTATCTGCGATCCCTACTGCAGTCCACGGTGCAGGATCTTCTGTTGTTTCGTAGATAGCTTCTGTTGCAGCAAACTTCATCGGTTGTTCAGTTACCAGATATTTCATCTGGAAGTCACCGACCAAGATCGTGCCAACTGAAAAGATCATTGCCATCCAAAGACCAAGGCGCATTGATTTTTTATAGAGAACTTTAGCTTCTTTAGTAGTATCTTTCTTTAACATTTGGAAAGCCGTCAATCCAGCAAGGATAACTCCTCCCATTGTCAAAGCTGCTAAAATAACATGTCCATATTCAAACCAAAGCTGTGGATTCGTCAGTAATGCAAAGAAATCGACCATTTCTGCACGACCACCTTTGATCGCATAACCCACTGGATGTTGCATAAATGAGTTAGCTGCTAATATCCACAGTGCAGAGGTCAGTGTGCCAAAACAGACCATCCACATGAAAAATAAGTGCGTCCCTTTCTTTACTCGATCCCAAGTAAACATCCAAAGACCGATGAACGTAGATTCAATAAAAAATGATAATAAAGCTTCTAAAGCTAGTGGTGCCCCAAAAATATCTCCCATAAAGCGAGAATAATCAGACCAGTTCATCCCAAATTGAAATTCTTGGATCAACCCGGTAACAACACCAACAGCAAAACTCAATAAGAAGATATTACCCCAGAATTTAGCTAATTTTTTATAAGCTTCATCCTTCGTGCGGACATAGACTGTTTCTAAAATTGCAACTACAAACGCCGTTCCGATCGAAAACGGTACAAAAAAGAAGTGAAAGACCGTTGTCATCGCAAATTGAAAACGGGCTAAATCTACAATATCCATTCTTATCCCTCCATTCTAAAAATTATTCCATAGTAAATTCTATACATCTTAAGTTTACTCTTGCAACTAAGCGTTTTCAATTATTTAACTCTTTAAATACAGAATAATTTAGTTTTTTTTGTATTTTTCAATTTAAAATTTTAAAATATTCTACTAACGTATACTATAAAAATAAACCCTCTAAGTTACGTTTCTAACTTAGAGGGTCCATCCTATATGAAAGAAATACTCAAAATATTTTTAGTATTTCTTTTTATATCCAAAACTAACTAAACTTAATAGCATCAACAAGAACACTCCCACAACCGTTGTACGTTCAGAAGATTTTTCACCTGTCTGTGGCAAAGCATGTTTATTATCAGCGTCTTGTTCTTGAGACTTTCTCACTTTGACATGAGCACTAGCTCCTGATCGATCACCAACTTTAGTCAGATTTAATTCTTTACCTACTTTACCTCTCTTCTCTGATGAAGTTTCTTTCTTTACATCCATACTTACTTCCACTGAAACTAGTAGTTCATCTTTTGTGCCATCTGGGTAGGTCACTTCCAACTCACCTGTTTGTTGACCCGCCTTATTTGTATCCACTGGCGTCTTCCATGTCACTTTTGTACCTTTTGGTAACTTAACGCCTGGATCTAATACTTCCGCTGGATCTAACTTCTCACCTAATTTAACTTTTAGCTCTGGTTTCAACGTTGGCGTTACTGCTTCAGCGTCGGTTCCGACTTTCACTGATACTGGCAAGGTATCTTTTGTGCCATCTGGATATGTTACTTCCAACTCACCCGTTTGTTGACCTGCCTTATTTGTATCCACTGGCGTCTTCCATGCCACTTGTGTACCTTTTGGTAACTTAACGCTTGGATCTAATACTTCCGCTGGATCTAACTTCTCGCCTACCTTTGCCTTTAGCTCTGGTTTCAACATCAGCGTTACTGCTTCGGCGTCAGTTCCGACCTTCACTGGTACTGGTAAGGTATCTTTTGTGCCATCTGGGTAGGTCACTTCCAACTCACCCGTTTGTTGGCCTGCCTTATTTGTATCCACTGCTGTCTTCCATGCCACTTTTGTACCTTTTGGTAACTTAACGCCTGGATCTAATACTTCCGCTGGATCTAACTTCTCACCTAATTTAACTTTTAGCTCTGGTTTCAACGTTGGCGTTACTGCTTCAGCGTCGGTTCCGACTTTCACTGATACTGGCAAGGTATCTTTTGTGCCATCTGGATATGTTACTTCCAACTCACCCGTTTGTTGACCTGCCTTACTTGTATCCACTACTGTCTTCCATGCCACTTGTGTACCTTTCGGTAACTTAACGCTTGGATCTAATACTCCTGGCGCTGCTAGTTTCTCACCTAATTTAACTTTTAGCTCTGGCTTCAACATCGGCGTTACTGCTTCAGCGTCGGTTCCGACTTTCACTGATACTGGTAAGGTGTCTTTTGTGCCATCTGGATATGTTACTTCCAACTCACCCGTTTGTTGGCCTGCCTTATTTGTATCCACTGCTGTCTTCCATGCCACTTGCGTGCCTTTTGGTAAGACAACTTCGGAAGCTAACATTTCTGTTGGGTCTAACTTCTCGCCTACCTTTGCCTTTAGCTCTGGTTTCAACATCAGCGTTACTGCTTCAGCGTCGGTTCCGACCTTCACTGATACTGGTAAGGTATCTTTTGTGCCATCTGGATATGTTACTTCCAACTCACCTGTTTGTTGACCTGCCTTATTTGTATCCACTGGCGTCTTCCATGCCACTTGTGTACCTTTTGGTAACTTAACGCTTGGATCTAATACTTCCGCTGGATCTAACTTCTCGCCTAATTTAACTTTTAGCTCTGGTTTCAACGTTGGCGTTACTGCTTCAGCGTCGGTTCCGACTTTCACTGATACTGGCAAGGTATCTTTTGTGCCATCTGGATATGTTACTTCCAACTCACCTGTTTGTTGGCCTGCCTTATTTGTATCCACTGCTGTCTTCCATGCCACTTGTGTACCTTTCGGTAACTTAACGCTTGGATCTAATACTCCTAGCGCTGCTAGTTTCTCACCTAATTTAACTTTTAGCTCTGGTTTCAACGTTGGCGTTACTGCTTCAGCGTCGGTTCCGACTTTCACTGATACTGGTAAGGTGTCTTTTGTGCCATCTGGATATGTTACTTCCAACTCACCCGTTTGTTGACCCGCCTTACTTGTATCCACTGCTGTCTTCCATGCCACTTGTGTGCCTTTTGGCAAAACAACTGTTGGATCTAATACTTCTGGCGCTGCTAGTTTCTCACCTAATTTAACTTTTAGCTCTGGCTTCAACATCGGCGTTACTGCTTCAGCGTCGGTTCCGACTTTCACTGATACTGGTAAGGTGTCTTTTGTGCCATCTGGATAGGTCACTTCCAACTCACCCGTTTGTTGGCCTGCCTTACTTGTATCCACTGATGTCTTCCATGCCACTTGTGTGCCTTTTGGTAAAACAACTTCGGAAGCTAACATTTCTGTTGGGTCTAACTTCTCGCCTACCTTTGCCTTTAGCTCTGGTTTCAACGTTGGCGTTACTGCTTCAGCGTCGGTTCCGACTTTCACTGATACTGGTAAGGTGTCTTTTGTGCCATCTGGATAGGTTACTTCCAACTCACCCGTTTGTTGGTCTGCCTTACTTGTATCCACTGCCTTCTTCCATGCCACTTGTGTGCCTTTTGGCAAAACAACTGTTGGATCTAATACTTCTGGCGCTGCTAGTTTCTCACCTAGTTTCACTTTTAGCTCTGGCTTCAACGTTGGCGTTACTGCTTCAGCGTCGGTTCCGACTTTCACTGATACTGGTAAGATATCTTTTGTGCCATCTGGATATGTTACTTCCAACTCACCCGTTTGTTGACCTGCCTTATTTGTATCCACTGGCGTCTTCCATGCCACTTGTGTACCTTTTGGCAAGACAACTTCGGAAGCTAACATTTCTGTTGGATCTAACTTCTCGCCTACCTTTGCCTTTAGCTCTGGTTTCAACGTTGGCGTTACTGCTTCAGCGTCTGTTCCGACCTTCACTGATACTGGTAAGGTGTCTTTTGTGCCATCTGGATATGTTACTTCCAACTCACCCGTTTGTTGACCCGCCTTACTTGTATCCACTGCTGTCTTCCATGCCACTTTTGTACCTTTTGGTAACTTAACGCTTGGATCTAATACTTCCGCTCGATCTAACTTCTCGCCTAATTTAACTTTTAGCCCTGGTTTCAACATCGGCGTTACTGCTTCAGCGTCGGTTCCGACTTTCACTGATACTGGTAAGGTGTCTTTTGTGCCATCTGGATAGGTCACTTCCAACTCACCTGTTTGTTGACCCGCCTTATTTGTATCCACTGCCGTCTTCCATGTCACTTTTGTACCTTTTGGTAACTTAACGCTTGGATCTAATACTTCCGCTGGATCTAACTTCTCGCCTAATTTAACTTTTAGCTCTGGTTTCAACGTTGGCGTTACTGCTTCGGCGTCGGTTCCGACCTTCACTGATACTGGTAAGGTATCTTTTGTGCCATCTGGATATGTTACTTCCAACTCACCCGCTTGTTGGCCTGCCTTATTTGTATCCACTGCTGTCTTCCATGCCACTTGTGTACCTTTTGGTAACTTAACGCTTGGATCTAATACTTCCGCTCGATCTAACTTCTCGCCTACCTTTGCCTTTAGCTCTGGCTTCAACGTTGGCGTTACTGCTTCGGCGTCGGTTCCGACTTTCACTGATACTGGCAAGGTATCTTTTGTGCCATCTGGATAGGTCACTTCCAACTCACCCGTTTGTTGACCTGCCTTATTTGTATCCACTGGTGTCTTCCATGTCACTTGTGTACCTTTCGGTAAAACAACTTCGGAAGCTAACATTTCTGTTGGGTCTAACTTCTCGCCTACCTTTGCCTTTAGCTCTGGTTTCAACGTTGGCGTTACTGCTTCAGCGTCTGTTCCGACTTTCACTGGTACTGGCAAGGTGTCTTTTGTGCCATCTGGATAGGTCACTTCCAACTCACCTGTTTGTTGACCCGCCTTATTTGTATCCACTGCCGTCTTCCATGTCACTTTTGTACCTTTTGGTAACTTAACGCTTGGATCTAATACTTCCGCTGGATCTAACTTCTCGCCTAATTTAACTTTTAGCTCTGGTTTCAACGTTGGCGTTACTGCTTCAGCGTCGGTTCCGACTTTCACTGATACTGGTAAGGTGTCTTTTGTGCCATCTGGATAGGTCACTTCCAACTCACCCGTTTGTTGGCCTGCCTTACTTGTATCCACTGCCGTCTTCCATGCCACTTGCGTGCCTTTTGGTAACTTAACACTTGGATCTAATACTTCCGCTGGATCTAACTTCTCGCCTAATTTAACTTTTAGCTCTGGTTTCAACGTTGGCGTTACTGCTTCGGCGTCGGTTCCGACCTTCACTGATACTGGTAAGGTATCTTTTGTGCCATCTGGATATGTTACTTCCAACTCACCTGTTTGTTGACCCGCCTTACTTGTATCCACTGCTGTCTTCCATGCCACTTGTGTGCCTTTTGGCAAAACAACTGTTGGATCTAATACTTCAGATGATGCCAATTTATCATCTACTGCAACATGTAATCCAGCCTTAACAGTTGGTGCATATTTTTCTGCCTGCGAAACAACTCTGACTTGCAACAAGACTTTTGTATTAGAACCATCAGCAAAGCTGACCGTTGCCTCATAATCCTTTTCGCCAACTTCATTTGTTTCAACTGGTAGATCAAAGAGTACTTTAGTAACTGAGTAAGCTTGCTTTGCCTCTTCAGTTAAACCTTTTTGTGCATCGGTTGCTGGGACAACTGCTTTTAGATCCTCTGTCACTAATTGCGTCTGTAGATCCTTTGTAGCTTTTTCAGCCATTGAAGGTGCTACATCTAGCTCAACAGGTACACTTTGTGTTGCTCCATCAGCAAATTCAACTTGTAGTTCACCTTTAACATGATGATCTTGTGTTGCTGTTGGAGTCACTAAAGGTTGCACTTTCCATGTGTACTTAGGAGTAAATCTAGCCAGCTCAGTTAGGTCAGTTACAACAGTACTTGGATCAGGTAAAGTACCCCAAGGTGTTTTTGATCCTTGAACTACTTGAGCACCAACGACTTTAACTGGCAGTTCCATAACTGAAGTAGATCCATCGGCAAAGGTCAGTGTGGCTAAATGATTATTTGTTCCTAGCTCAGTCGTTAAAACTGGCTCATTAAATCTGGCAGCTGATAATTTGGCTTGTTTTTGTGCCTCAGCAGAAAAATCCCCTAGTGCTTGTTCGGCTACTACTTGAGCACCATAATTCACGGTTAGTGGTGTTCTTGCTCCTTGTAATACATTGGCTGAACGCTCAGCATCAGACGGTTCGACTACAAAACTTGCAGGTAATTGCTGCGTCGCGTTATCACCATAAGTTACCATAACCACACCTCTGACAGTGTGATCTTGATCTTCTTTAGGATCAACATCAGGTTCAGCTAGCCACCGATAAGTTACTGGATGATCGGATGTTCCAAACCGGTTCAATTCAGCTACATTTGCTACTAAATCTTCAGCATTTACTTTGGTTCCCCAAGGTGTTTTTAGATCTGACTTAGCCAAAGCGCCTAGAACTTGGACTTGGACTTGTGAATTTAAAACAGAGCCATCGCTAAAATCTAACTGGACTGGGTAAGATCTTTCTCCGGTCGTTGATGTAACTACTTCTTGCTTAAATGATAGTGCAGTTACCTTAAGGTTGGTTTTTTCTTCAGCAGTCAAAGCCTTATCAGCCTCTCTAGCTGTAACTTTGGCACCATAATTAACAGTCATTGGATGCAAAACAACTTGAGCAGTTGCAAATTTCTCACTATCTGACTTTTTGACTGTCACTACTACAGGGACCGTTTGAGTAGCTCCATTTTGGTAAGTTACCAAAAGCGTACCTGTCTCTTGATGTGATCCTTTGGCATCTGGAGTTACATTAGGTGCTTTTTCCCAACTATAATCTGTGCCAAAGCGTTTTAGTTGCTCGACATTTGACACAGTTGTTTCAGCAGCTGGCACCTTGCCCCAAGCAGTCTCGACGTTATCTTTAACTTTAGCACCTAATACTTCAACTTTAACAGGTAAACTCGTAGTTGAGGTATCCGCAAAAGTCAAAGTTGCTAACACATCTTTAGTGCCCTCCACCATAGTATCTACTGGCGTCGTAAATGTTACTTTGGTTACATCAAATCGAGTTTTATCTTCTGATGTCAAAGCTGCCATTGCATCTGGAGCTACACTCCCATAATTGACTACTACTGGTAATAAGTGTTTATCAGGTGCTTTTTCAAAAACAGTAGCTTGAGAGTTTGACACTGTCAACACTACTGGTAAAGGTTGGACTACCTTATCTGGATATGTCACATCAACAGTCCCAAAAACTTCATGTGCTTCTTCTTTAGCCGGGGTCACATTTGGTCGCTGTGCCCAAGTATAAGTTGGAGCATATTGGGCTAAAGTTGCTGTATCATTCACTAAGTTTTCAGGGTCTGGCAAAACATTCCAAGCCGTCGTAACATCTGTCTTAGCTGTTGCACCAACAACTAAAACAGGCATTTCTACTAAAGTCGTCGAGCCATCATTGAAGACAACTCTGACAGTAGCAGTGCTGTTTCCTAAATTCGTCGTCATTACTGGTCTATCTAAAGTGACTTGACTTACTTTAAATTGTGCTTTTTGTTCTTTAGTCAAACTAACTTCTGGATCTACAGTTTGACCATAGTGAACTTTAACTTGAGCTAATGCCACATTGAAATCACTAGCTTGAGAATGACCGACTGTTAAGACTACCGGAACATCTTGTTTTGTCTTATCACCATAAGTAACTACCACTGTATTATGCACCACATGATCTGCATTTGCTGTAGGTGTTACATCTAGTGGCTCTTTCCAAGCATATTCCACTGGAGAGCCATCCTTATCAAATTGTGCTAAAGCATCTGTATCAACAAGTGCATCTTTAGCTGCGACAGGTGTGCCCCAAGGTGTCGTTAAATCTACCTTAGCTGTTGCTCCTACGATATTTACAGGTACATCAGCAAGCATCGTTTTATCATCTTTCGTAGTAACTGTCACAACTCCTCGAGCTTGTCCAACTCTTTTCGTTGATGGGCTCTGACTCCAAGTGATACTTTTGACTAGAGAACGCAAGGCTTGCCCACTGAGTACTTTACTATTATCATTTTCATGCCAACTTTGTAACTCTTCGAGCGATAATGGACGAAGATCATCATTTACTTCATTGACATGCATAACTAACGGTTTGAGTGTAAATTGACCATCCTTTAAATCGACACCTTCGACTTTTACAGGTACTTTGACCTCGATCTCATGGCGATAATTAGGGTCGAATTTATCGAGAAAACTTACTTTGACAACAGCATCTTTAGTTCCCTTAGTACTTAAATCAGGCTTTTTGACAAATGAGTAAGTCGCATCAGCTGGTAGAACATCGTGATTTGCGATCAATTCTTTTGGCTCTTGTAAAAAGACTGCATTTAGCGGATATTTCAGATCCTTAACAGCTACAGGACCTGTTTTGACTTGTAAAACTGTTCTTTGTGGGACTGAGTTTTCGACCGTGTCTTCACTTTTACCTAACTTACTTGAGACCCGTACAGTTACCTCTTTATCAGCTGTCAAAGTTTGATCATTCAAAGTAACATCAAATGGGAAAGCTTTGGCTAAAGATCCAAACGGTGTAGGAGTGACTTCTGTTTTACCCAAAACATTACCTTTATCGTCTGTCACAGTCACAACTTGAGGATTTTTTTCAACATTACTGAAAACCAATTGACCGTGAACCTTCTTTTCATCCCCATAAACATTTGAAACATTTGGCGTCGAAACGTACGGATCAGTAGAATCTGAATCTTCTTTTAAATTTGGCAAAGTATCGCCATCAGAATCGTTAAAACTAAGAACACTCGTTGCCAAAGAATACTTTTGCATTCGACCAGTTGGATCAGAATAGTAATGGCTAAATAGCAGATTATTACCGGTAGTCCCTTTTTTAAGCATTTCTGTATAGATATCATTTAGCTTCTTATTTAAGTGATAGACCAAACGTACCATTACCGGACGCCCACCGACCAAAAGAGTATTGTTGAACTGAACAAAATCGTTGAGATTCGTAGGATTCAAAGTTCCAGTCCCATCCAAATTCAAGGGAAGATCTGCGACCTTTTGCATTAATTTAGAATGATAAGTTAATGGCTTATATATGTTATTGATAAGGTTATTAGTGATCGCTTCAAATCCATAAGAACCGTCGGCTGTCCCTAATCCAGCGACTCCTTTATCTAATTCGACCGTATAAGCTCCATCCTCTTTTTTCTCTAAATATGGTAACAAATTGGGATCGACCGTATAATGGAACTGAAATTGCCAATCATTTGAATACGACCACATCGCGCTTTTTTGTGCTTGATAGTATACAACTAAAGCACCATTTTTCCCGACACTTGGATCATAATTAACATTGGAGTGGGCTCCGATAAACTTGCTCTCTTCAGTACTTGTGACCGGTACTTTTACTAAAGGATCGTTAGGCCCTACCACATAGCCTTCATTATTAGTGGCCAATAATGCCGTTTTACTTGAGTCATCATAAACATAGCCATTGTATCCAAGGGGTTCTGTTGCAATATTAGCTAACTTAGGATAGACATTTTCAAGTGTGTCTTTTAGCATGATCTTTCCGTTTTTAGCTACTACGGGCTTACCTGAATCCATCACACCACCGTCAAAAAGCCCGTCTCTTCCATAAACAACATTAGCTTCCCAGATATTAGTAAAAGCTCCATTATTTTCTTTAACTTGAGTAAAATTGACGGTCTCGTTTGGGTGGTCCTCGGGACTAAGAGAAACTTGAGCGACTTTATCAGCTAAACGTGCATCTAATTGCAAGCGCAACTTGTAAGCAGGCGATGAGATAGTTGTCATTGTGCTTCGATGGATAGTTGCTGTAAAAGGGATCGCATTTCCCTTCATGACTTCTGGAGTCAACATAGCTGGATTGATCGTCATCGAATACCATTTACGATTATAACTCAATTGTGGGGTATATAACCCACTCTTATTAGCAAGTGCCTTAGAAGCATCTGCTTGCCATTGAGATGATACTTCTTTTGAACTTTGCTCTACCGTTTCTGTAGTCTCTTCTCCAGAAGAGGGCACAGGCGTAGCAACTACAAGATCAGCTTTTGGAGCTTTAGCTTGGGAGTTAGTGCCATCAACTGTAGCTACGGGAGTTTTTTCAGTACTTGTTTGTTCACGACTTGTCTCAGTCTGCTTTGCTGAATTTGCTGAGCTAGAATTTGGAGTTACTGAGCTTCTTTCTCCCTCTTTTGAAGTATCTTCTGTCGCTACTTTCTGAACTTTGTCTTCATGTTCAGATGAAGTACTTGAATTTTTATCAGTTGCTAAAGCACTACTATCATTTGTCTTGTTTTCCTCAGCCATAGTAACATTTTTATTATTTAGGTCTTCAGAAACTGGAGTAGGCGAAGTCATTTTACGTTCAGATTGTTTTGGAGAGCTTAAAACAACTTCTTGTTTTGCTGTCTCATTGCCAGAGGTCGTCGTCTCACTTGCAGTGTCAGCTTGTGGTGAAGTCGTCTCAGCTGCCATCGCATTATGTAAACCAGCATACATTGCAAAAGTCGAGCTGATCAAGACTGAAGCTACACCGACTGTTAATCTTTTGATCGCAAAATGCTGTTGTTTTGCTTCAAATTTTTGTGCTTGAAGATAATGATTTTTTTTCGAAAGCATACGCTCACCTTCCATTAATTATTTGAAATCAAGTATCTGTTCTAGAGATGCTTGGTAACTTGTACATATTTTAGCGATTTGATAACAAATAATCAATGGATTTAATTACTTTTATGTAATTTTGTTCAATAAAAACTTATTAATCCATTAAAAAAATAATATAAATAAAAATACATTTAAGATTAATATCAAAAAAACACCTCAGTAACCTGAGATGTTTTTCTGATATTAATCTTTTGTTCTGATCGTAAAGCTACGTTCACCAGATTTTTTAGTAAAGCGGTCACGTGGCTCATTTCGACGTTTTTTCTTATTATCCCGATAATTTTTTGATCTATTTTGATCACGTTTATGATTGAACTTATTATTACGCCGGCTACCATAGCGTTTGTACTTACCTGTGCTACTATTCTTACGTCTTGGTAATGGACGCTCTGGTGTGATCTTGACAGGTACTGAACTAGCATCGTCTTTAGTCATATTGTTCAACAAAGCAGCAACTAGATCTACTTCATCGTATTCTGCCAATAATTCCTTGGCTTGAGTCTCATACTTAGAAGTTTCTGTCTTAGCGACCAATTCCTTGATATCATCTAGAGCAGATGATACTTGGCCGACAAAAGCTTCTTCTTCTGTCGGCGGACGTAAAGGATCCATACGTTTCTTGGTCAAACGCTCGATCACCCGAAGATAATCCATTTCGTTAGGTGTTACAAATGTCACTGAAACACCGTGATGCCCTGCACGACCAGTACGACCGATCCGATGAACATAGCTTTCTGGATCTTGTGGGATATCGTAATTGTAAACATGTGTAACGCCTGAAATATCTAAGCCACGCGCTGCCACATCCGTTGCGACTAAAATATCCAATTTACCTTCTTTAAAACGTTTGAGAATGCTCATGCGCCGTTGTTGTGAGAGATCACCGTGGATCCCAGCAGCATTATAACCACGTGCTTCTAATCCCTTAGATAATTCATCGACCCGTCGCTTAGTCCGACCAAAAACGATCGTCAGGTCTGGCGCTTGTACATCTAAGATCCGCGTCATGATATCAAATTTTTCATAATCACGCGCTTTAATGAAATATTGGTCTACAAGATCTGTCGTCAACTCCTTAGCCTTGATCTTGACGATCTCTGGATCTGTCATGAACTTTTCACCGATCCGCAAGATAGCTTTTGGCATCGTTGCTGAAAATAGCAATGTTTGACGCTCATTTGGAATATTTGAAATGATTTTTTCAATATCATCTAAAAAGCCCATATCTAGCATTTCGTCAGCTTCATCGAGAACTAACATCTTGATTTTGCTTAGATCGATCGTCTTACGGTTTATATGATCCAATAAACGACCTGGCGTACCGACTAAGATCTGTGGTGGGTTCTTTAACAACTTGATCTGACGTCTAATATCGGCTCCACCATAAACAACTTGTACTTTTGCACGCTTGTCTTTGCCTAAACGATAGAGTTCTTCTTGTGTTTGGATCGCCAATTCACGTGTTGGTGAAATGATGATCGCTTGGATAGCATGCTCCTTAGGATCGATATGCTCCAAGATAGGTAAGCCAAACGCAGCTGTCTTTCCTGTCCCCGTTTGAGCTTGACCGATCACATCTTTGCCTGAAAGAACCAGCGGGATCGTCGCTTCCTGAATTGGAGTTGCTTCCTCAAAGCCACTGCGCTTAACAGCTTTCAACAGGTCTTCTGAAAGACCGAGTTCATCAAATTTCAAAAATTATTTCCTCCTAGTTTTGGTGGTCCAAGCCACCTGTCTGCACAAAATAACAGACCATAAAACTTCGCAAAAGCCCGCTAGCCCGCAAAGTTCATCTTATAATTATTCATTTTGTACGTATCATAATAGCATAGCATTATTATTCGCTCTTAGCAATCTTCTTTAAAACTTCTTCCAAATGGATACCATGACTTGCCTTTAATAACACAACGTCATCTGAGGTCAACTTGGTCAAGAGGTCTTCTGATAGATGCTCCTTTTCATCTGGAGCGTAGCAATGGATCTGCGTACTATCAAACTTAGCTAACAATACCTCGGCCAAGCTCTCCATCAAAGGCCCACAGAGATAGACTTCACTGATCTTTGTAGGATCGATCGCTTCTGCTAAACTAGCATGCATCTGGCGCTCATTTTCGCCTAATTCTAACATATCGCCTAGAACAGCGATCCTTTTGCCAGATACTTTTACATCCGAAAAAGCGGTCAAAACCTCTTTGGCTGCAGTAGGGTTAGAATTATATACATCGCTTAAGATCTTAAAACCCTTTACTCCCACACGCCATTCGGTACGGTTTTTAGTCAGATCAAAATTTTCCAGAGCTTGTGCCATCTGGGAAACATCGATCATAAATTCTTTACCAACACTCAAAGCTGCTAATGCATTTTTTACGTTGTAAGCCCCGATCATTTTGATCGTGAAGTTCTCATCTGGCCATAGTGCAACTCTAAAACTCGATTTTGTAGCATCACTTACGATATTTGTCGCTTGTAGATCATCAGTTGTTTCACTTCCAAATGTGAAGGTAGCTTGTTTAATGTTATTAGCCCGCTCTACTAGTAATGGTTCATCACCATTATAGATCAAAAGTCCATCTTCTTTTAATCCATTTACGATCTCCATCTTAGCATCAGCGATCCTAGCACGTGTACCAAAAAATTCGATGTGCGCTTCACCGATCATCGTGATCACTGCCACATCGGGTTGTGCTAAACGGCTCAATTCATCGATCTGCCCAAAACGATCCATCCCCATCTCAACAACTAAGATCTCAGTATTTGGTTCCATTGATAGGATCGTCATTGGAACTCCGATCTCGTTATTAAAATTGGCAAAAGTTTTTTGAACGTTGAATTGTGTACTCAAAATAGCTGCGATCATATCCTTAGTCGTTGTTTTACCGTTACTACCAGTTACAGCAACGACTTTAGGATTTATCTTTTGTAAATAATAACGTCCTAGCGCTTGCAAAGCTACCAGTGTGTCTTCGACCAACAAAGCGGGTATATCATTTGGAATATCACTGTGGTCATTTTGCCATAAAACAGCACTCGCTCCATTCTCTAATGCCGAACGAACATATCTATGTCCATCCTGTTCACCGATCAATGGTACAAACAAAGCCCCCGGTTCTAACTGGCGACTATCAAAGCTAACACTAGTGATCGTAATATCTTCCCATGTTTCTTTAGCTTCTATATCTAAAGCACGAGCAATTTCGGATAATTGCATCTTCATGCGGGTGTTCTTCCTTTCTGCTGATCAGAAATGATCAACATAACTTTTTTTGTCAGTTCCTATCCATTGTATCACAAACGATAATAAGCTACAAAAAGGCACTGTTCACACAGTACCTAGTCGTTGTATCACATTTTTTCTAAACGCGCAATGCGTTCTTCAATCGGTGGATGAGTATCAAACAAATGCGCCCAAGTCTTGCCCTTGAACGGATCAGCGATATACATCGATGCACTACTTGCATCAGCCGCTTGCATCGGTTCACTATTTGAGATCTTGGCTAAGGCATTGATCAGTCCTAGAGGATTTCTAGTCAATTCGACTGCCGAAGCATCCGCAAGATATTCGCGGTTGCGTGAAAGTGCCATTTGTGCCATCGAAGCAGCCAATGGTCCTAAAACGATCGCTAATAAAGCTAGGACCAGCATAACGATCTCAAAGATCCCATTGCCACCTTCACGATCATCGCGTCTTCTGCTACCACCAAAAAATAGTGAGTGTGTCCCAAAATTAGCCAACATCGATACGACTGCTGCCAATGCTAAAGCTGTCGTTTGTAATTTAATATCATAATTTCTGATATGTGAGACTTCGTGAGCCATCACACCTTCGATCTCTTCTCGATTCAGACGAGCTAACAGCCCTGTCGTTGCCGCTACAGCAGCATGTTCAGGATCACTACCTGTTGCAAAAGCATTAGGACTAGGATCATCGATAATAAAGACCCGTGGCATTGGAACTTTCCCGACTAAAGCCATGTCTTCTACTATGTGCCAAAGTTCTGGTGCCTGACTGGGATCAGTGATCTCTTGGGCGTTGTTCATGTTCATGACTACATCTGTCGATTGCCCTAACATGACAAACATGTAAACAAAGCCCAATACAATTGCAAAAATAACACCCATCGTTGCACTACCTGCAAAAGCATACCCGACCGCAGCCCCGATCACACCAACTAGCAACAAAAATCCCAGCACCACAAAAACTGTCTTGCGTTTGTTCGAAGCTATCTGTTGATATAGCATCTTACATCCCTTTAATCAAATGAAACTTTTGGCGCTTCTTTTTGCTCCTCTGGAACAGAAAGATAATCGACCTTGGTAAAATGATGGATCTTAGCGATCAAATTGGATGGGAAAGTCAATAATTTTTGATTAAAAGCTGCTGCTGAAGAATTGAATAACTGTCGTGAATAAGCGATCTTATTTTCTGTATTAGTCAATTCTTCCATTAACTTGGTAAATTCTTGGTTCGCCTTTAGATCTGGGTAATTTTCAGATAGAGCAAAGATCGAACGTAAAGTATCCGTCAATTGATTAGAAACTTCCATCTTTGCTTGATGATCTCCATCTGGGATCGCAACTAGTTGATTGCGCAATTTGATAACTTCAGCTAAAGTTTCTTTTTCATGCTTAGCGTAACCCTTAGTCGTTTCGACTAAGTTAGGGATCAGATCGTTACGTCGTTTCAATTGCACATCGATCTGACTCCAAGACTCTTCTGTATAGACCTTTGCTTTTTGCAAGCCGTTATACATCGTAATATATACGATAGCTAGTAGTAAGATAACTACGACTAAAATAATCAAAGCCATTTAAATTCCTCCTTAATCTTGTTACAAAAAAAGCCAAGGGTGAAACCAATCACTCTCGGCTAGCGCAGTATTCATCACTGAATAGAATGACCACACTCCACAATGTGGCTCATTCAAGCACGCTACATCCGGTAGCTACATGTGCCCTGCTATCGACACTGACCACTAGTCGCCGCAGCGAAACGATAGATATCGTTTGGTCTATCTCGACTCATCGCATGTTTTTATTTTACCCCAACTGGTCTAGCGATTCAAGTTAAGAGTTTCTTAAGTTAAATCGTTTTATCCATCCGATGATGCTTGATGCCCGCATCTAAAAAACCTGTCCCAACAATATGATAACCCAGTTTTTTATAGAAAGTTTGCGCCTGATCTTGAGCTCCTAAAGTTAAGGTGTGGATACCATTAGCTTTAGCCTTTGTTTCGATAGCAGTCAAAAGTTGACTCGCTAGACCTTGTTTGCGATAAGCCTTTTTGACCGCTACTCGTTGAATATGCCATACACCTGGTTTTTCTTCGCTGACACGTGCTGTAGCAACTGGTAAGTCGTTTAGATAACCAGTAAAATACACTGGCCCTTTTTCATCCTCGAGCTCAAGTTCTAAACTTACGCCTTGTTCTACAACAAAAACTTCTTTTCTGATAGCTAGAGCATCTGTATAAATCAAACTTTCAAGTGAACTACTACTTTTGATCTCCAAAATGATCCCTCCTATAATTTTATTTTATTTTAACTAGAGATCTTAGCTTATTCAAGTAAGTGTTTTTACTTGAACTAATCTAAATCAGAACTATAATGTAGGTGTGAAATGATTTCACTATATCGTGGATCATTTTTACGGAAAGAGGCGAAGGATTATGGCTAAGAAACTAAGTAAAGAAGAACGTAAAGCTATGGCACGAAAAGCAATGGAAGCTCGCGCCAAACAACCTAAGCCACAAGCTGGCTCTGGCTTTGCAAAACTTGATTCTGATGCTGAACACCTACGCGGCTGATACCGTTAGATATTCACAATCTAGCACCTGCCTTGACAGGTGCTTTTTTAATAATGAGATTTTTTTGAGTTTCACTTCCCAATAATAGCCTTTTTATTCACTATATTCCTCCCAAAATTAAACTGTTATTCATTTTTTTTTGAAAAATTTCAGATTTTTCTAGCTCCCATTGTTAAGCCCAAGAAAGCGGTTGTCAAAAACTTTCACAATTTGCATGTTTTTTACGCATATGCTAAGGTTTTTATATCACTTTTCTGCGCAAATGCTTAAAAAACAGAAAGGACGAATTTTATGACAGTCGAAATTGATGTAAGAAATGTCAGTAAGATCTTTGGGCGTCAAGTTGAAAAAGCTGAAAAATTGATCGCTCAAGATTTAAGTAAAGAAGAAATATTGAAGAAAACAGGAGCTACGGTCGGAGTCGACCGCGTTTCGTTTCAAATTGAAAAAGGTGAGATCTTTGTGATCATGGGCCTCTCTGGTAGTGGTAAATCCACTGTTTTACGGATGTTAAATCAATTGATCCCTACAACTTCAGGTCAGATCATCGTTGATGGTCAAGATCTGACTAAATTATCGAAGAAAGAATTACTTGAATTTAGACGTAATAAAATGAGTATGGTCTTTCAAGACTTTGCCCTTTTCCCACACTATACTGTGCTTGAAAATGTGGCTTACGGTCTTGAGATCAAAAGTGTCTCAAAAGAAGAACGCCTCAAAAAGGCCCAACATGCGCTTGAATTAGTTGGACTTAAGGGTTACGGCGACCAATATCCCGATCAATTATCTGGTGGGATGCAGCAACGCGTCGGCCTTGCTCGTGCCCTTGCTAGTGATGCACAAGTCTTATTGATGGACGAAGCTTTCTCGGCACTTGATCCTTTGAACCGTAAGGAAATGCAAGATGAGCTTTTAAGGATCCAAGCCGAGTTGAATAAAACCATCGTCTTTATCAGTCATGATCTAAATGAAGCCTTAAAATTAGGAAATCACATCATGATCATGCGTAACGCTAAACTCGTTCAAGTCGGCACACCAGAAGAGATCTTAACTTCACCTGCCGATGATTATGTTGAAAAATTTATTGAAGATGTTGACCGCAGTCGGATCTTGACCGCTGAAAATGTGATGATCAGCCCTGCAATGGTCAACATCGAAAAAGCTGGTCCACGGACTGCACTGCGTGAAATGCGCGAAAATCACACTTCTTCGATCTATCTCGTCGATAGTAAATACCGTTTCAAAGGTATCGCTTCTGCACAAGATGTTTCTCAATGCCTTAAAGAAGGCAAAACAAACCTTTACGATGTTATTCAGACCGATGTCCCAACAACTACACTTGACACGGTCTTGACTGATCTTTTAGCAGATATATCAACAACTACGATCCCATTTGCTGTCTTAGATGAGCACCAGCGCCTCCGCGGGATCATCATTCGTGGCGCTGTCTTGGCTGCACTTTCAGGAAACGAGGTTGATGCTTAATGTTTAATATTCAAAAATTACCACTTGAAGATTGGGTCAACTCAGGAGTTGACTACTTAGCCAAATTTACCGAATTTTTTGATGCGATCTCAAACTTTATTGCGATGATCGCAAATGCTTTTCAATGGGTCTTTGACCTTTTCCCAGTTTGGCTCTTTATCCTATTACTGTTATTAGTAACTTACTACTTACGTCGGGACCAAAAGAAATGGGGCTTACTAAGTCTTGAGTTAGTCGGTCTATTATTTATTTGGAACATGGGATACTGGCGTGACATGACACAAACTTTGACTTTAGTTTTAACTTCATGTGTGATCGTCTATTTCTTTGGGATCCCACTTGGAATTTGGATGGCTAAAAATAAAACAGTCAAAGCGATCGTCCAACCGATCTTAGACTTTATGCAAACAATGCCTGCCTTTGTCTACTTGATCCCCGCAGTTGCTTTCTTTGGTATCGGAACTGTCCCTGGGGTCATCGCCTCAGTTATCTTTGCGATGCCACCGACAGTTCGAATGACTGATCTAGGTATTCGCCAAGTTCCAGCTGACCTGATCGAGGCTGCCGATTCTTACGGCTCAACTGCTTGGCAAAAATTATTCAAGCTTCAATTACCTTTAGCAAAAAATACGATCATGTCTGGTGTAACTCAATCCTTGATGTTATCTCTATCAATGGTCGTGATCGCCTCAATGATCGGGGCTTTAGGCTTAGGGACTAAAGTATACTTTGCTGTTGGCCGTAATAATGCCGGGGCTGGCTTTACTGCTGGGTTAGCGATCGTTATTTTAGCGATCATTTTAGATCGTTTGAGCCAATCTCTCCAAAATAAGTAAGGAGGGCTAGGATGAGATATTTAAAAAAACTACTATTACCTGTGCTTTTACTTGGGTTTATCCTGAGTGGCTGTAGTAACTCGATGCAAGCTAAATATGATGCTACTAAGGCACTTGGTCCCCAAGTAAACTATACGATCACCGGGATCGATGCTGGGGCCGGTGTGATGGGTAATACCCAAACTGCTTTAGAAAAATACGGGCTAACACAAAAAAACTGGCAGTTGCAAACAAGTTCAATAGCTGCCATGACTAGTATTTTAGATAAAGCGATCAAAAATAAACAACCGATCGTGATCACTGGTTGGGTCCCACACTGGATGTTTACCAAGTATGATCTAAAATTCTTAGATGATCCTAAAAAAATTTATGGTGAGAGTGAAGGGATCCACACGATCGCTCGCTTAGGTCTCAAAAAAGATCAACCTGGTTTTTATCGATTTTTAGAAAACTTCAACTGGACTTCAGATCAATTAGCTCAAGTCATGTTGCAAATAAATAATGGGATCGATCCTGCTCAAGCAGCTAAAAACTATCTCAAAAAGCATCCCGGTCAATTAAAGTCTTGGCTAAAAAACGTCCCTGAAGGTAAGGGTAAGACTGTGACCTTAGCCTATGTTGCTTGGGACTCTGAGATCGCAAGTGCTAATGTTGCTAAAGCTGCCTTAGAAAGCCGTGGTTATAAAGTCAACATTCGTTCGATGGATGCTCAACCGATGTGGACTGCTGTAGCCACAGGAGCTGCTGACGCTTCTTTAAGTGCTTGGCTTCCTGTGACCCACGATGCCTATGCTGAGCATTTTAAGGGTAAATACATTGATGTTAGAACTAACTTGGAAGGTGCTAAAACTGGTTTAGCCGTTCCAACTTACATGACAAATATCAATTCTATATCTGATCTAAAAAATAAATAATAGTGTGCGACACCAAAAATAATGATGGACCCACCATGATGTTTTACATCATGGTTGGGTCTTTTGCTATTTCTTTGGCAAACACATTTGACTACATGTATTTGCACTAGTTATTGCTTTGAAGAGCCATAAAGACTTGTAGCACAACCTTTTGTTATCACAAAAAAATAACGCCCAGTGGATATGACTATCACTAGGCGTTATCAATTTATTTTTAACCTTGAGCTGCGATCTCGTCAGCAAATTGGCTGTTATACAGATCAGCGTAGAAACCACCTTTAGCCATCAAAGCATGATGATCACCAGTTTCAACGATCGAACCATGATCCATCACGATGATATTATCGGCATCTTTGATCGTAGACAAACGGTGTGCGACCACAAAGCTCGTACGTGCTTGTAATAAACGTTCCATTGCTTGTTGGATCAACACTTCAGTCCGAGTATCGACCGAACTTGTAGCCTCATCTAAGATCAAGATCTCAGGATCAGCTAAAAAGGCGCGAGCGATCGTGATCAATTGTCTTTGTCCTTGCGAAATATTGGATGCTTCTTCATTTAAGACCGTATCATAGCCATCGGGGAGTTGGCGCACAAAGGCATCAACGTGCGCTGCCTTGGCTGCCCGAATAACATCTTCTTTAGTGGCATTCTCACGACCATATTTGATATTATCATAGATCGTCCCAGTAAAGAGCCAGGTATCTTGTAGCACCATTGAAAAATGTCCACGTAGATCTTCACGGGTAAATTTCCGTGTATCTTTTCCATCCAAACGGATCGCACCATCATTGATATCATAAAAACGTTCAAGTAAATTGATCAGGGTCGTTTTCCCAGCCCCAGTTGGACCAACGATCGCGATCTTTTGTCCAGGCATTGCCTTGAAGCTAAAATCATCCATCAAGATCTTATCGTCGGTGTAACCAAACTTAACGTGATCAAATTCAAGTTTAGCATTAGTTTGAATATCTGGCTTTGTTTCAGTAGCAGGATGCATCTCAGGTTCATCCAAAACTTCAAAGATCCGTTCAGCCGAAACGATCGTCGCTTGGATCGTATTAGCTAAGTTAGCCAATTGCGTGATCGGTTGGGTGAATTGGTTGACGTATTGCAAGAAAGCTTGTACGTTACCTAATGTGATCGTGCCATTTGAGACTTGGATCCCCCCAACAACAGCAACTAGCACATAACCGATATTTTTAACAAGATTCATCAGTGGCATGATCAGCCCTGAAATAAATTGTGCCTTCCATGAAGCCTTGTAGTAACGTTCATTTTCAGCTTCAAATTCAGCGATCATATCATCAGCCTTATTAAAAGTCTTAACGACTGTATGACCTGCATAATCTTCTTCGACAAAGTTATTCAACTGTCCCAAACTCTTTTGTTGAGCTGCAAAATGTTTTTGCGAACGTGGGGCAACGACTGCGACTGTAACTAACCCCAGTGGGATCGTGATACAAGCGATCAAGGTCAATTTCCAACTGATCGAAAGCATCATGATCAAAACAGCAATAAAAGTCACTGAACTAGTCACTAATTGTGTCAAACTCTGTTGGAGCGTCCCCCCGATATTATCCATATCATTGACCGCACGTGACATGATATCCCCATTAGAGTGGGTATCATAGTATGAGATCGGCAGACGCTGCATTTTTTCTTTAAGATCTTTACGTAAACGGTAGACGATCTTTTGAGAAATATTAGCCATGATCAGCTGTTGGGCAAAACTCAAAACAGCTGCGATCGCATAAAAGCTTCCGACGATCAATAATATGTGTGTGATCGCATCAAAATCGATCGGCAAACTGGTCAAATGTTTTCCAGTTTTCATCTGCTTATAGCCCAATAAAACTCCATTGAAGATCTCTGTTGTGGCTTGACCTAAGATCTTTGGCGTAACTGTTTGGAAAATGACAGAACTGATCGCAAAGATGATCACTAAAAGTAAGCCCCACTTCCATGGACTCATATACTTGATCAATCTAAAAGTCGTCTTCCAAAAATTCTTAGCTTTCCGATCCATTGGATCTTTTGTACCATGTCCGTGCACTAGTGCTCATCTCCTTTCTTTAATTGTGATTCAACGATCTCTTGGTAAGTCTCGTTATTTTCTACTAATTCATCATGTGTTCCTTGGCCTACGACCTTACCTTCATCCAAAACAATGATCTCATCAGCAGCAGTGACTGTTGACACACGTTGTGCAACGATCACTAATACACTCTTTTGGATCTCAGGATCGTTTTTCAAGCCTTCACGTAATTTAGCATCTGTCTTAAAATCAAGTGCTGAAAAAGAATCGTCAAACACATAGACCGCAGCTTTTTTCATCAAAGCACGAGCGATCGCTAGCCGTTGCTTTTGACCACCAGAGAAATTGTCGCCTCCTTGTTCTACTTGAGCATCTAAACCATCTGGTAGTTCGGAGACGAATTCTTTTGCTTGCGCTAATTCTAAGGCATGCCACATCTCTTCATCCGTCGCTGTCTCATTGCCAAACTGCA
Organism: uncultured Lactobacillus sp.; assembly: GCA_910587695.1. GTDB lineage: Bacteria > Bacillota > Bacilli > Lactobacillales > Lactobacillaceae > Ligilactobacillus. Next base: position 21,663 of record CAJUNC010000015.1, on the reverse strand, counting down.
AGTTACTTCGGATCGTTCCTTTAAAGAGCACAGCTTTTTGCTGTACAAATGACACATGCTCATGCAGATCACTTTGAGCTACCTCTACGATCGAAGTTTCATTTAAAATGATCTGTCCAGCAGTTGGATCATATAGGCGTGGGATCAAGTTGACCAAGGTCGATTTACCTGAACCTGTCCCCCCGATCACAGCTAACATCTGCCCAGCTTTTGCCGAAAATGATACGTTCTCTAAAGCGAGATTTTCTGCATTTTCATACCGAAAGCTGACATTGTCAAAGACCAAGTGACTTGGTTTATTTTGATCGATCACTTGATCACCAGTTGTTTCGCCGATCGAAAGTGGCATCTCCAAAACTTCATTGATCCGTGCAGCCGCCGCTTGACCACGTGGGATAAAAACAAAGACCATCGACAACATCATAAAACTAAATAAGATCATGCTGGCGTAAGTCATAAATGAAACTAAATTACCAACACCCATTTCTTGGGCGCCGATCAATTTAGCCCCAAACCAAACGATCCCCATGTTCGTTCCGCTTAAGATCAAAGTCATGATCGGAAACATCAAGGATACGATACTAAAAACTTTGATCCCCGTTTTTGTATAGTCTTTGTTGGCATCATCAAAACGTTTTTGTTCAAAATCATCTCGTCGGAAAGCCCGAATGACCCGTACCCCAGTCAAGCCTTCTCTAAAAGTCAAGTTGATCCGATCGATCTTTTTTTGTAGCCCTTTGAATAAAGGAACAGCAAAATACATAATGACCGCGATCGCCACTAATAGTAATGGGATCGAAACCAAAAAGACACCTGTCAAACGTTTTTCACTTTGATACGCCATAAAGCTAGCGCCGATCAGCATCAAAGGTGCCATTAACATCATTCTAAGCAACATGATCAACACATTTTGGATCTGTAAAATATCATTAGTCGTCCGTGTGATCAAAGATGAGGTCCCAAATTGATCGATCTCACGTCCACTAAACTGTAGTACCTTACGAAAAACGGCTTCACGTAACTTAGCCCCAGTTTTTTGCGCCTGAGTCGAAGCAAAATATACATTACCCACAGCTGCTACTAAGCCGACTGCAGCTATCAATAACATTTGAAGACCGATCTTCCAAATATAGGCTGTATCTCCTTTAGCGACCCCATTATTGATCATATCTGAGGTCAAAGCTGGTAAATTCAGATCACAGATGACCTGAATAAATAAAAAGAATACCGCTGCCAAAACTGCCCCTTTTGATAGACGCTTTTTGACTAACTTAAACATACGATTTTCACTTCCTCAAGATTAAATTTGTATAGTTATCTTACCGCCCTTGCTATACAATGTCAACTTACTTTACAAATATAATCATTTTTATAACAATTATTAAGAAAAATAGCTAAAAAGGGTAAGCAATGACTTTACGTCGTTACTTACCCTTCTAAGCTGCAAAAGCTCGTTTAAATTCCGCTAATGTAGTAGGATCTTGCCAAATATCAAAATATACCTGTTCAAAGACCCCTTTAAATTCTGTCCGCTTTAAACACGAATAAAAACTTTGCGCGACCATCTTAGGATCATTTCCCGGAGCGCCACATCCAAAAGCTCCTAAAATAAGAACGGTCACTTGAGCTTGTTTAAAAGCTCGAAGTGTTTGCAAGATCTTGGTCTGCACACTCAATTGAAGTTGTTTTTGATCTGGCTTTTGCCCTAACATTTCAGTTATCTGATGAATATTTGGGGGACTGATCGCAGCCACATCGGCATAGCGCGCCTGTGACAATATCCTATCTTGCTTGGCATCTCGCAAAAATTTGACATGTTCAACATAGATCAGTGCTTCTGAATAAAACCCTTTCTTTGGATCTAGTTTATTTCTATAATAGAAGTTACGCCGATACTTACACAACTCCGGATATAAAAAACTATTCCGACACAATAACCGCTCCTGGCTATCAGTTTCCAATAATCGACTTCCGATCAAAACTGGATCAGCAAAGTCCATCACACCAACTTTTTTAGTTGCATTTATCTGTTGTAAACGTGTCAACAAATGCTTATTTTCAACCAAGATCTGCGTAATAAATTTATTTTGCGTACTCGTTTCTGGGAGAAGTTGTGTGATCAACTGTGAGCTTTGATCTAAACTTGGCATCTGGATCTGATAGAGATTCATCGCTTTATGCCCAAGTGCATCACTTGTTGCTTTATCCATCTCATCACCTCTTTTTACCGTTATTTAGTCCAGATCGAATATGACATTTCGTATTTTGTCTCTAGGCTTTGTAAATTGACTTTTGGGGCCTGATGAGCCATGTTGAACAAGGCGATCCCCTTAGTCAAATTGAGAGGCAAGGTGACCAACCTGATCTGATCGACTAAGTCACTACAAACAACTTGATCGATCAGATCTCCTCCCCCAAAAAGCCAAATACTTTTTCCTTCGCTGGCCTGCAATTGTGTGATCAAAGAACCTACATCGCCTGAAAAGCAACGCATATTAGCTCCCAGCCCCGCTAATGGAGCATGCGAAAAAACGATCACTTCTTTTTGCGTCATATTCAATAAACTATGATAGTAACATTTGTAGGTATTCTTCCCCACCAAAACAGTATCAAAATCTGGAGGAACTCGCCAATCTGTTACTCCTGCAGGCAAGTGATCTCGATAAAATTGCTCTAAAGCTAAAACACTTCCTTGCTCATCTGCAATATAGCCATCTAGACTAACGAGCACTGAGATAATTAAATTTCGCGTCATCTTTTCTGATATATCCTTTACGTTTAATTACGACTCCTAGACACCCCAACCAAACAAAGGCAGGTAACACTAAAAATACGACCGTTGCTTTAGCTGGGACATAGGAGATCTCTAACCGATTATGTCCCCGCTCTTGTCTTAATTTTAGCGCTCCGATCCGCGTATGTCCAAATTGAGCATCTGTCAATACTTTTCCATTGAGTACAACTTTTGTATTTTTATATCCGATCGCAGGTACGATGATCTCTTTAGCTTCTGTCGCATCCCATTGATAGACCAAAGCATCCTTAGTCGCTGTTTTAGTAAATTTTTGTTCTTGCATGATCACTTGTTTGCGATAATGCCGATAACCATGGATCTCGTCTTGATCAGTCAACTTTGTGTAAAGCGGTAAATAATCCGGCGTAGATTTTTGAACATAGTATAGACCTAACGCCAGATCTTCACTAAAGAACGCCTGCTTGATCTGCTGGGTATCATCGGTAAAGTAGATCGTATTTTTTTGATACATAAATTCTTCGGCTTCATCCCACACCGCTAAATTCTGCTCAAGTGCTTGGATAGTTTGAACAAAAGAACAGGTGACTAATAAGACTAACGCCCCGATCATCACCCGTCCATTTAGCCTTAGCTCGGTCGCAAACAAACCTATCGACATGATCAAGAGCACCGTATAGGGAACAAAGAAACGAAATGGAAACTGTAAGACATTAACAAATTCAAATGTCTGACTCAGCCATTTCCAAGGTAATAACCGCGATGATAGGATCAAAAATATCAAGGCCTCTAGCGATACGATTTTATTTAAAGTTGAGATCTTTTTCCAAAATATGAGCAACAGAATAATTTGAAGCCCACCCAAGATAACGATCCCAAACGGTGCAAGCCAATTTGATAAACGATAAGCACTCAAAGAAACAGCTGTCCCATACATATTTTTATTGATAAATGGTTGTAAAACAGTATTTCCAAAGTAGACCTCGACTAAACCAGCCCAAATATTAGCTGTCAACAAGAAAAATAGCCCCACTGCTAAGGCCATATGTTGTAACAATTTAATGCGTTCAGGCGTTTTGATGAAAGCATAGATAAAAGCAGGCAGGTAAGCCATGACAACAAATAAACTTGTCAAAAAGTGGATCTGAAACATCAAAGCCGTACACAAAGCCAATTCTAAAACATTGACCCGCTTTTCGACGATAAATGTTACTAATGGCAACAAGCATAGTGGTAATAAGGCAGCCGCCCAACCTGAAAATGCTTGTGATAGCGTCCAGTACTGGATCGCATATGTCGTTAAGTAAAAAAGCACTAAGCCTAAACTATAACTTCTCCTAAGTTTGCATTTACGCAAAAGAGCATACATCGATCCGCCAGCTAATAGATAAACAGCAATATCAGAGAGGATCTGGTAGTTGAACCACGTCTTACCCAATAACAACAAAGCTCCATTGAAATAAGCGACCACTGGGCCATAAAGAGCGTTGATGATCCGCCCCGACTGCTGAAAGCCATACATTGTTATGAAATAATGGAAATTGCCCTCTTTTAACTGCATTGCTGCTTCATAAAAACGATTATAGTGGAAGATCGAATCTGACCCTAAAAGCATTTTATGTGCCAACACCTGTGGCAAGACTAAGACGAGTGCACCAAGCACAATAACTAACGCGGGAAATAACTTTGAACGCATTAATTTAGACATCTTCACTTGAAGAACCTCTTTCAATAAAATGATAAAAATATCTCTATTTTTTAACTAATTTATTTTTATCTTTTATTATACACTCTTTTTGAAATTAAACGTAAAAAAACAACAGTTTAACTAAACTGTTGCTCAAATTTAAACTTTTATTTGAGTTTAGGACAAATAGACCGCTGCTTGTTGACCAGCTTGTCGACCAAACACTACCGTTTCAGCGATCGAGTTGCCCCCGATCCGATTATTGCCGTGCAATCCACCAGTGACCTCACCAGCGGCAAAGAGTCCAGCAATGATATCACCCGATTGATCTAAAACTTGAGCTTTTTCATTGATGTGTAAGCCCCCCATCGTGTAATGGATCGCTGGTGCAACGTGGATAGCGTAATAAGGTGCTTTTTCTAGCTTGCGCTGCATCCCAGTTGTTCGACCAAATTTAACATCTTGCTTAGTTTCGACCGCTGTATTCCATTGTAACAATGTATCTGCTAAAACGGTTGGATCTAGCTGAAGCTTTTCAGCTAGTTTCCTTGGTGTAGTTGCGCTGACGACCAAACCTTTGCTAGCGTAAAAATCGATCGCTTTGACCCGTTCTTTGACTCCGTGATCAAATATCAAATATGCAGCTTGCTCGGGTAAAGCCGTGATCTGTTCGGAAACAACTTTACGAGTCCCTAGCTCATTAGTAAAACGAACTCCTTGTTGATCAACTAAGATCGCCCCTTCACCTCGCACAGCTTCACCGATCAAATAGGTATGTGGTGTATCTTGTTGCACGGTCGGATGGATCTGGATCATTTCCATCTGTAACACTTGCGCTCCAATATGTTCTGCTAAAATGATCCCATCCCCAGTCGCTCCAGCTTGATTAGTCGTCTTGTACTCCAAGAGATCAGGACGATAGCGTTTGAGTAATTGCTTAGAGGCACCAAAACCTCCCGTTGCTAAGATGACTGCTGGTGCAAAGATCGTTTTGTACTCACCAGCAACTTGAATGTTTACCCCCTTGATCTTGCCAGCATCATCTTTTAACAGTTCTGTGACTGTTGTTTGGGTAAAGAGCGGAACTTTGATCTGGTCTAACAACCACAAAAGATTATTGACTAAAAAGGCTCCGATCGGAGCAGTACTCTTAGGGCGATGAGCACGTTTTTTCTTCATTCCACCAGTGATCGTCAAGTCATTTAAGATGATCCCATGCGAACGTAACCAATCGATCGCTTGCCCACTATGCGTCGTAAAGTAATTCAATAACTCAGGATCATTTAGGCGGCCCCCACCTTGGTATGTTTCTTGATAAAATTCAGCAAAGCTATCCACGATCCCTTCGCGCAACTGAATATTCGTTTCAGCTGCATTCATCCCTGAAGATGCTCGCATAGTGTTGCCTCCAACTGTAGGCATCTTCTCTAAAATAACCGGTCTTAGACCTAATTCTCGTGCTTGAAGAGCACTGACCAGGCCAGCTCCACCTGAACCGATGATCACAACATCATACTGTTCCTTTAGGTCACTTGGTGCACTTGGAGTAAATTTAAATTTTTCAGCCACGCTTTATAATAACTATACAAAATGCGGAATTATGTAGTTCATAACTAGAAAGAATATAGTTTTTCCTTTCTAAATCTCGCTTACCAGTAACACACAATACTCCCCACTAAATATTCACCCCACATTTCTCTTCCTAGTGAATATCAGTCAGCTACTACTGGTTTTCTTGCACTAATTCTATTTTATTGTAAAACACAAAAAAAGTGTAGTTCAAATTGAAAACTACACTTCATCTTATTTTATTTTTGATCCAAGCTTTTATCTTTAAAAATCATTTAGTGTTGTTTCTTCAGACAAAACCTCGACTAATTGACGTAAGATACGCTGAAAAACTGCCAGATCACGAACTGAGACTGTTTCTTCTAAACGATTTTGTAAAAGTTTCCAAAATTCGGAATTGGATTCCAATGCTTCGTGATATTTATCGGTCACAGAAAGATGTGTTACACGATGGTCTGCATCATCTAGCCTTTTTTGAATCAAACCAAGCTCAAGCAACTTTTTGATGTGATAATTCGTATTTGGAGTCGATTGCCCCAACAGTTTTGAGATCGTCCCGATCGTTGGATCTTTCAACTGATAGATTGCTTCCAAATAGTAGATATCGATCGCGCCGAGTTTTTCCAACCCCGGCATGTTGCTATTGCGATACTCGTGCAAACGCAAAACTTGGCACAAGTTAGTCGTCATTTTTTGTAATGAACTCATTACGTTAACCCCCTCTAAATCAATGAGCGCTGAAACTCGTAAGCTTAGCAATAAAATCTGATACGCTAATCTACTGCCATGCGCTCGCTTGCTGTAAAGGAAGGCATGACACACCCCTCGTAGATAGTATAGTTTTCACTATACTAATAGCAATTATATTGTACACTATTCTAAAATTAAAGTAAAAGATTATGATAAATTTATTTCTTCAAAAAAAGTCAATGCAAGTGTTTGATAAAGTCACTTAGCTCGGTTGAATCCATCTGATAGTTGCTATCGACCCATTTGAACAACAATGTTAAAAAGGCACCGGCTATCATATTTGCGGCTAATTTTTGGTCAGTTGCATTGAGCACCGTTTCTTCTATCCAAAGAACATTATGCAAACGATTATTTAAACTTGCTTCTAAAAGCTGTTCAGCAACCATATCGATCATGAGCGCATATAGAGAATTACTGCTATTGTTGATCGAAATATTTCGGAAAATATCCTTATCGCGAACGATCATTTCGATCATCGAATCAACAACATTATTCTCATCGATCTGCTCTAACCAGATCGTTTGAAAAACATAATGCAATAGATCGTATTTATCTTGAAAATAGCGATAAAACGTACTCCGGTGCACATCAGCTTCGCGGCAAAGTTGATCGACTGTTATCTTTTCGACTGCCTCATGATGCAAAAGAGCTAATAAAGCTTGCGCAAGGGCGTCTTTTTTTCTCACTTGACTCTTACTCATAGATCTATCCTTTATCCTTATCTTATCATTAGCATATCAAAAAGGTAGCTTTCCCTTTTTGCCTTATTAAATAATATAATGGAGTCTGCAGTAATTCAAGTACACATCAAAGTAAAAAAGGCAACAGCAAAAACCCAGACTGCTTTTAGATCTTTACTGTAGCCTCTTTTGCCACTTTTCTTAGCGCACCACTAATACAGAGATCGGTGCATGCTTTGCCATATAAGCTGCTTGGGATCCAAAGAATTTCTTGACGCCCTTCTTGGAAAGAGCTCCAATGATCAATAGATCTGGTTCAACTTTAGGAATGACACGCTTGATGATCGTTTCACCAGCATCCCCCTCAGCGATCACGACTTCGACCCGCTTGATCCCAGCTTGCAAAGCGATCTTGCGGTAACGTTCAACGTGCTTTTCCAATTCTTTACGTTCACCATGAATGTAATCAGCACTTAAGGCTTGGAAAACGTTCATCTCATCTGATTCAAGGATCGAAGTGATGCATAATGTAGCATCTAGATCCAAGGCTCGACGCATAGCTACACGAAAAGCAAGCTGTGCATCTTCAGAATCATCGACCCCAACTAGGATCTTTTTGATGTTTTTGATCGGTTCTTTGTCCATATCAACCATCCTAACTATAAATATTTTTTAACGTTCTTAGTATAACACATTTTTCAATATCCGAAAGAATAAATTAGGCATTCCTAAACAAGATAAATTTATTTACATTGTCGGCAACCTGCATGGTGAAACTCTGCCGGAATACAGTCACACTCCAATTCTTCGGGTGCACTACTTTTTTTATCCTCAAGTTTGGCAGTTATTTTAGCGATATCACCCTGTGTTAAATTGAGATTTTCCACTAAATAAGCTAAGGTCTTGCCCACATGCATCTGACAAATGTTGCTAAAATTCTGCATCAACTGAGCATCGATCGTCGCTTGTTCTTGGACTAAAGGCGAATAGATAAAACCACGCCCCTCTTTTTTAGTTTCAAGTGCGTCTTTGGCGACTAAGCGGCCCAAAAGCGTTTTAGTCGTTGCTGGTTTCCAGTTTTGCTTTACTTCCATGATCTCGATCAATTGGCGACTAGTCGCTTGACCCAATGTCCAGATCACGCGCATCACTTCCCACTCAGCGTTACTGATTTCGATTTGTTCTGTCATTTGATCACCCTGTCACTTTATTAACTATAATTATACCACGTACGCGTAATATTCCCTTGTTTTAACCCTTAGCTACCCATTAAAAATTACTCTACTTGTCACTTAAAAAAACTTATCTTATAATGAATAGGATTCTTAATACTGAGAAAGGAATTTTCACTATAATGTTATTTGAACTCTTAAAGGCTTTCTTATTCGGGGTCGTTGAAGGCATCACCGAATGGTTGCCGATCAGTAGTACTGGGCACATGATCTTACTAGATCAATTTGTCCAACTTGATGTCTCAAAAGATTTTTACAGCATGTTTGAAGTCGTGATCCAACTTGGGGCGATCTTAGCCGTAGTCGTGATCTACTGGCACAAGATCTGGCCATTCCATCAAGCCGATAAAAATGCACATACTCAAGGTATCTGGCGCTATGTCGACAAAGATATCATAATCATGTGGCTCAAGATCTTCATTGCTTGTTTACCCGCTGGGATCATCGGCGTAGCTTTCAATGATACTTTTGAACGTCTCTTTTATAACCCGACCTGTGTAGCTATCGCCTTGATCGTTTTTGGTATTGCTTTTATTTTGATCGAAGATATACATAAAAATAAGCAACCTAAGATCACCTCGATCGCTGAACTTTCGTATTACACCGTAGTTTTGATCGGCTTTTTCCAATTGATCGCGGCGGTATTTCCCGGGACATCTCGTTCAGGGGCCACGATCGTAGGTGCTTTGATCTTAGGCGTTTCTCGGACAGTTGCGACTGAATTCACTTTCTTCTTGGCGATCCCTGTCATGTTTGGTGCTGCTCTATTCAAATTAGTTAAATTTGGGTTTAGCTTTACACCTTTAGAAATTTGGATCTTGATCGTCGGTCTAGTTACAGCCTTCATCACTTCGATCATTGCGATCAAGTTCTTGATGCAATATATCAAAAAGCATACTTTCAAAGCTTTCGGATGGTATCGCATCATCTTAGGGCTTTTGGTCATTGCTTATTTCTGGTTTATAAAATAATTTTATCAGCGTGTGAGACGCTGCATGAATAACGCGGGCTTTCCATGATGCGATCCTTACATCATGAAGGGCTCGCGTTATTAAATTATGATCGTAGTCGCTATTTTTTAAGGAATTTCAAAATTTGAGATGAATTTGCTTAATTCAGTTGTCTTTTTGGACCGTCTCCAGTAGAATCGTATTTACTAACTTTAAGAGGAGAATTTTAATGGACACAACAGTTTTGACCGAACTTATCGGACAGTATGGATATCTCGGGATCGCACTGCTGATCGCCCTTGAAAATATTTTTCCACCGATCCCTTCAGAGGTAGTTTTGACATTTACCGGATTTTTGACCTTGACTGCTGGTCTAAATATTTTGGGTGCGATCACCGCCGCTACGATCGGGGCCATTCTAGGGGCAGCGGTCTTATATGCAGTGGGCCATTTCTTATCTGTCGAACGCCTTGAAAAGCTCTTAAACGGTAAAATCGGCCAAACATTACGCTTCAAAGCTAAAGATCTAAATAAAGCAACTAACTTCTTCCAAAAAAATGGCGTTTTAGCCTTGTTCTTTGGCAGATTCGTACCCGTAGTTCGCTCTTTGATCTCCGTTCCTGCAGGCATGACCCATTATAAATTTACAAGTTTTATCATTTTGACGACTCTTGGCACCTTGATCTGGAATACTGTCTTGATCTTCGTTGGTCGTATGGCTGGTTCAGCCTGGCCTCAGATCGTTGCCATGATCGAGACTTATTCGTTAGTGACCGTGATCGTCTTAGCCCTTGCATTTGTAGGCGGTGGCTTTTACTTCTTTAATCGTAAAAAGGCATAAAAGAGATCTACATGACAAGATCATTAAGTTGAGCATACAGCACTAAAAATTAGATATTGAAAAAGAGATCAGAACCATAATTTTGGGTCATCTGATCTCTTTTTATCAGCACGTTTTCTCTAATAAAGTTAACTTTATAGATATGATCGATCACTTTCTTAGAGTGATACATGATTTATAATCATTACTGACCACTTAATTTGTCTGAAAAGACCTTAGAAACGCCCGCTAACTCTTTTAATTGTCTATCTAAGTTTTTAGTCTAATAAGGAAAATACTGTCCGTCTGCTTTTTTGCCTTCAAATATATGGATTTGTTCACTACAACTCATAGTTTTTTATTCCTATCCATGTTTTAAGTAAATACCCAACTCTAATGTCCTACCTCAGAAGCTTGTTATACTCCAAATGTAGATAGGGGACAAATGAGAATATGCCTTGATTTTGATTTATTCAGGTGCGTATACTGGTACTCTTTTGGTACAATATTGAGAGAAATTAAAAATTGAGTAATGAAAATGAGGTGGAGACTATGAAAGTTGTATTGGCGTGTTTACTGGTCACTGTAATCGTTATTATAACAATTGGAATAGTATCCGTACTAAAAAATAGAGAACGCTTGTCGAAAAAAGCTTATTGGTCAGTTTTACTCATTTTTTCACTTATTGCGATTTTTTGTGCAATTGGTTTACTCTTTGTATTACTCTTTGGGTATAATTCGTAACTGAATTTTTTGTAATAAATAAACAGCCCTAATAGCTACTCATAGGGGCTGTTTGCTTATTTTTCAATTGCTAAACTTACATATTAGAACTGAATAATTTTAATGCAGCAGTGGCATACGCACTTTTATATGTTAAAGGACTATTTGTTTTGACAATAGGTAAAAGTCGCCGTACAAAGACTCTATTGCAAGCTTTACTTTTACTTGGAAACATTTATCATGTCCTCTACAAGAGCGCTATCTAGGTCATCTACAGTTTTTTTATTCCAGCCTTTATTTCCTTTTCCGCAGTAGTTACCCATAACTTCCTATTGGAAATAATGCTCACCTCCACATTATAATAATCTCCATTAAAATCATAGATGTTAAAAAAGAGAGTTTGTATCAAATTTCTAAATTGAAATTTTGATACAAACTCTCTTAACTTAATGACATTACTACATGATCTGCTATTTTTTATGCTTGATACATATATTCACGTGTAATTGGTAAGTTGCTACCACTTGGTCCTTTCGAGATCAAGTACTGGATCACATCGATATTGCCCGACTCAAACGAAGCCGCACAAGCTTGCAGATACAGATCCCACATGCGAATAAAACGTTCATCTTCAATTTTTCTGATCTCAGGTAGTGCACGGCGGAAGTTTTGGTCCCATATTTCCAATGTTTTTTGGTAGTGGCGACGCAAAGTTTCTATGTCAGCTACTTGCATTCCTGCATCAACAATATGTTCGATATTTTCAGCCAAACCAGGTACATAACCACCTGGGAAAATATATTTATCGATCCACGCATTGACTGCCCCACCTTGTTGCCGTGTGATCCCGTGGATCAAAGCTACGCCGTTTGGTTTTAAATAATCGGAGATCTTTTGGAAATATTCACCTAGATTTTCCTTACCTACGTGTTCAAACATGCCTACGCTAGTGATATAGTCAAAAGGTTCATGTTTGAGCTCACGGTAATCTTCCAAAATAACTTTAGCCCGATCTTCTAGCCCTTCAGCTTTGATCCGCTGGGTGACTAGATCGTATTGTTCCTTACTTAACGTGATCCCAACAACATTTAGATCATACTCTTTGCAGGCAGTCAGCATCAATGTGCCCCACCCGCAACCGATATCAAGTAAAGTTTTCCCGGGTTTAGGATCTAACTTATTGATGATATGATGCACTTTATTTTTTTGAGCTTCTTCAAGCGTATCTTGTGGTCGCTTGAAATATGCGCACGAATAGGTCAGTGTCTTATCGAGCCACAAACGATAAAAATCATTACCGATATCGTAGTGGCTTTGCACATCTGACTTACTTTTTCGCTCAGTATGTGATTGTTTTGGTAAAAAGTGTTTGAGCTTACTATTGTTCAAAAAGCTATCAGCTGATTCATAGGCTGAGGTTATCAGGTCTTGGATCGAGCCTTCGATCTCAATTTCTTTGTCCATATATGCTTCACCTAAAGTCAATGAGGCATTATGAACTAACTCTCGCATCGAAAAATCTCGGTGGAAGGTTATTTTTACTTGCGGTTCACCATCTCCGTACCGTTCTGTTTTACCGTTGGCATAAGTCACTTGTACCGGAATGTTGAATGAATGTTCGAGCACTTCTTTTAACAAGAAATTATTAAACATCTAATTTCCGCCGCCCTTCTAAAAATAAATATAATAACATGTATATTTTAGCACTAGTCTTTACTAAATGTAAGCAACTAGATCTATTTATTTTTATCATCCATAAAATCGAGTAAATTTTTCTTTTTTGGGGTCTTAGTTTGCACTCCTTTCAAGAGTTGCGTTCGTGTGACTCCAACAAAAAACAATTCCTGTTTAGCACGTGAGACCGCTGTATATGCTAGCCCATGATTTTCTGGCTCTAAGACGTAGACTCGTTTAGCCCCACTCCCTTGAGCCTTGTGGATCGTTAAGGCGTATGCTAAAAGGAGATCTTTTTTAGCTCGATACAGGGGCAATTTATACTTTCCGACTTCAGTTTGGACCGTTACCGTGCTATCTTCATCATCATTTTTAAGCTCAAGTCCTATGATCTCACCAAATTCACTATTCGTATAGCCATAATTTTGAAAACTATCATCATTGTGATAAAAAACGACCTTTGCTCCGATAAAAAAGCCACCCCGACCAAGACCATTTTGAAAATAAAACGGCACAACTTTTTGCTTATCCTTTGATAAAATGCGATAAAATTGCTGATTTATCAAACCAACAGTCTTATTACGATAAGCCAAGATCATGCACTCTTCCAAAGCTTCGTGTTGATATTTAGCTAAGACCATTTCTTTACCGGTAGCCGTCTTAAATGCCTGACTGCGAGTTAAATAGCTGGTGTCTTTAGCTCGACAAGCAGCGATCAACTCACCAGTTGCTTTATCTTTACAGCGCAGATTGGCTCTAAAATAAAAGCAGGCTCCTTTAGCTTTTATCAAGGCCATGGGATCACCACAAACACTTAGTGCATCTTCATCTTGTGATACTGGCGGTAACTGTTTTTCATCTCCGACCAAAAGATAACGAACTTTCGTACTAAAAGTTTGGGTCAATTTTGCTAATAACTCCAGTGGCGCCATCGATACCTCATCAATAATGATCACTTCATAATCATTCACCAGATCTTCATTGCCATTTTCGATCTCATAGATCACATGTTGCAAAGTATCATTGTTAAAAAAGCCATGTTGCGCTAAATTCAGCCGTGCTTTGTGCGTCGGAGCTAAAGCTAAAGTCTTTTTAGGATCAAGGATCTGGCCCAAAGTGTAAGTTTTCCCCGAACCCCCAACACCTAGTAAGTTGATGATGACGTGCTTATTTTGAGCAAGCCACTTTAAGAAATCAAATTGCTCTTTGGTCGGTCGATAAGTTTTTGGCGGATGGATCAATGGCAACTTGCGCCGTGAGAGCTTACCCAATAACTGGCTAAAGTTTTGTTCATATTGGCATTTATCGGCTAAATGTAGCGTATGACTACAATTTTTCTTGCATAAATAGCCAAATTCCTTGAGCAATTTTAACTCTGATAGATCAGTCGCCTGACTTTTGGGTAATACTTCACCTGCTTGCTTTAAATAGACTAGATCATCACACCCCTTTAAATGCCTCTTTGCTGTTTCATCCAAAAGGTCGTTTAACTCCAGCAATCCAGCGATCTTTGGCCGGTCAAAAGCTGGGATCTGCAAAAGCGAAAAAACACGGGATCGTTCCCATTTGGACTTGAAGAATTCGTCTTCTTCCAGATGATCATTGAAGATCGAACGCAAAAAAAGATCGGGAAACTTAGGCAGATATTTACGGTAATACGTTCGTTCATCTCTGATCGAACACGACATGTAACCCTTAAACTCTAAAAATTTAGGCTTTGTGACCGCTAATTCTTGCCATTTTCCAGTCGCAAAGCGTTGTTTTTGGAGCTCACTCATCCCGTTGATAAAAAATTTATACGCCCGATATTTGGGATGGGAAGTTTTAGCGATCGGGGTCTTATTTTTAGCAAACTGAATAAATTTAAAGCGCATATGCATTGGAGATTTCCCCGTCCACTTAGCCAAAGTTTCAACAAAAAATTCCAATTTTGGGACTGCATTTTCTTTAGCTTGCTCTAAAAATTCAGCCAACTGGGTCTCATTTTTGAATTTGACCGCCGTTTTTAAAGCTAACTGATAAGCTGCCTCACGGTTTTTGGGCGTCTCAGTCGCTAAATGTGCCTCAACTAAGGGATAGATATTCTCCTCTGCTTCATTGAGCACAAAAGCACATTTAGCTAAAAAGTAATTGACCGAACGATATGTCGGTGCACTTTGTCGGATCTCATCAAAATAAAAACGCGCCTTTTGATATTGCTTTTGGCGCATTGCCTCACAAGCCTCTTGGTATGTTTTTCTTATTGTTTTCTCAAGCATCTTATCACCACCTTCAAAGTCTTAATAAAAATTTATATTACTTTTACAGACAAATAAAAAATTCTATGTTATGCTTTTCTAAACAGCTAAGAAAGGGAATACATTGCATACAGCTAAGAAAGGGTGGATTCGATGTTCAAACACATTAAACGTTTCTTATGGTTGTTTCTTGCGATCATTAGTTTTATCTTTGGAGTGATCGGAATCTTACTTCCAGTTGTCCCCCAAGTGCCCTTCTTTATTTTAGGCTTTTTCAGTCTCTCGAAGTTTTCACCGCGCTTCCACAACTGGATGGTGAATACTAAGCTCTACCGTAAACTCCAAAAATTTCTGGACGAAAAAATAGCTGAAGCTGAAGCGAGATCAGAGCATATCAAGCAAACTTGGTATCAAGTCCTTTGGCTAAAATTCTTATTACTCGCAAAAAATTAATGATTAACGCCCACAAGCAACGTCAACTCTTGAAGTTTGCGTTACTTATGGGCGTTATTTATTTTAAACGTTATTATCACCTAACGCAGCTTTTAAAGCCTGAGCTAGAGCACTTTCTTTAGGTTCATTATCTTGATTGATCTTCTTTAGAAGGCGTCGTTCTTCGTGTTTGGTCATCTTCTTGTTCTTCTTTTTGCCCCCAGTTAATTTTTCAGTCGTACCGTCATATTTACATCTGAAATAATCCCCATTCTTACCACTGACGATCAACATCTTCTTGTGACAAACAGGACAACGATGATTGGAGACTTTTGCCTCAGCTCGACGCTTATAATCACAACTTTCATTGGTGCAGACCAGTAATTTGCCATCCCGAACCTTCTTTTCCTTCAAAAAGGCACCACATTTTGGACATTTTTTCTTAGTCAATGAAAAGTCTTGATATTTTTGTTGACTATTCTTCACTTCACGAACTAAACGCTTAGTATCAGTTTCGATCTCACGTAAGAATTTTTTGCCATCATAATTGCCCTTAGCGATCTGCTCAAGTTGTCGTTCCCACTTTTCAGTCAATTGTGGGCTAACGAGCTCTTCATTGACCAATTCAAGCAATTGTTGGCCTTTTTTAGTCACCCGTAAACTATTATTAGTTCGTTCCATCAGTTCCGATTTGACTAATTTTTCGATGATCTCCGCTCGTGTCGCTGGTGTCCCTAAACTATAACGCTCCATTTGCGCTAAAAGCGAACCTTCACTCAATGGCTTAGGCGGGGTCGTTAAGGCTTCTTTGACCGTAAAGCGAGGAGAAACTTGCATACCTTCGCTAAATTTAGCTACTGGCTTTTCTGGTGTTGTATCCTTTTTCCAACCAGCTTCAATTACTTTTGTTTGGGTCAATTTAAAATGTTCCTTACCAAAAGCAAATACGATCTTTTCTTGACGTTCTTTGTGAAGTGGTGCAAATAAACCCACAAATCTTTCAGCGATCAAAGTATAGATCCGATGTTCATCACTGCTGAGCTTATTATACTGGGGTAACTGTTCAGTTGGGATCAAGGCATGGTGATCTGTCACCTTAGTGTCGTTAAAAGCTTTATTTTGAACGACTTTTGCTCCCTTAACAGCATATTGCTTGGCTTCTGGAAATAGTCCTTTGATCGCATGTAATCTATCTTTTAACGTCGCCTTTAGATCATTAGACAGATATTTACTATCAGTCCGAGGATAAGATACGATCTTGTGAACTTCATATAAACTTTGCACTAATGACAAGGTCTTTTTAGCAGAATAGCCGTACTTTTCGTTGGCAACTCGCTGTAATTCGGTTAGATCGTATGGTAAAGGAGCAGGGATCGCTTTATCTTTAGCCGTGATCTGCTCGACTTTACCATTTTGGGAACTCATCTTTTTAACGAGTTCATCTACTTCTTTACGCTCTTTTAGGACATGAGGATCTTTTTGGATCCGTGTCGCTCTTTGGTTAGCAACCTCGAGACTGAGCGTAAAATATTTTTGCGGGATAAATTTACTGATCTTTTCTTCTTGCTTAGCGACTAAAGCTAAAGTTGGCGTTTGGACCCGACCAGCCGATAAATTATCCTGGTATTTGACCGTTAAAGCACGTGTCACATTCAATCCGATCAGCCAGTCAGCTTTAGCCCGCGCCAAGGCCGAATAATAAAGATCATCGTAAGCTTTAGCTGGTTTTAGTGAAGCAAAACCTTCTTTGATCGCTTTATTAGTTTGTGAAGAGATCCATAAACGTTTGACTGGCTTATTGAAACGAATATATTCCAAGATCCAGCGCGCCACTAATTCACCCTCACGCCCTGCATCGGTAGCGATGATCGCTTCTGAGATATCTTTTCGTTTAGCTAAATTAGCGATCGCTTTTAATTGTGCTTTCGTTTTAGGTAACGGCTTAGTCCCGATATACTTAGGGATCATTGGCAAAGTTTCCATTTGCCAAGTTTGCCATTCATTTTTTAGATCTTCTGGCATCTTCAAAGTCAATAAGTGTCCAAGAGCCCAAGTAACAACATGATCTTTACCTTCATAATAATTTTTGTATTTTTTATCTGCGCCCAAGATCTTACTTAGATCACGGGCAACACTCGGTTTTTCTGCCAACACTAATCGTTTCATTTTTTTCTTCCTTTAAGTTTGATAATTTTTATTATCTAATTTAATCTACTTTTTTGCAAATTTTTCAAGCCAATGAAAAAAGTGGCCCAAATGAACCACTTTTCTGACTAATCTTTAACTACTTTGATCGGTAATAAGAATTTTTGCCACAGTCCTAGGCATTGCGCCATTAACTCTGGATAAGCTTGTGGTCTGATCTTTTGCCCATTTTGGGTCAAAAACTCAAACTCCACGCCACCTTTTTCAGCTGTATAAAAATCAGTCGGTAAAAACTCATTTTTAGCATAAAATTTCAAACGTCGTAAACGCTCCTGGTTGTTAGTCGCAGTTTCATCAGGCCTTTCCGCACTTAAGCCGATCACTTGACCTTGATAACGCTCTTTTATCAGCTTCATCAAACCACTGCCATGCCCTTTAGAACGCTCAGTCTCTTTGATCGCCAAAAAGAACACATAGACTAGTTCGGCATTTTTGACCGTATAGATAAAGCCGACCCAGTTATCATCGTCATAGAGACTACAAAATTCGGCTATCTCAGTCTTAGTACGCTTTTTTAACAGCCAAAATGGGATCCGTTCTACGGCTGGAAAAGCACTCAAATACAATTCTTTTATCTTAGGTAGATCAGCTGGTGTTGCTGTAACTAATTTCAAAGTCATAATATCCTCCTCATCGCTACTTCTCAACTATAGCAGACCTCTCCTAATAACTCTAGCCTTCTTGATAGAGAGCTTTTACAGCTTCGATATCTTTTGGTTGGATCGAATAATATGATCCAGCCGACTGCATCACTGAAACATTTTCATCATCATGCGCCAAACCGATCGCATGCCCTAATTCATGTTCTGCTGTATTAGTTATCCGCAATTGCGAATAACCATACTGTGCATTCAGTAAATAATAGGAATTGAGATAGACATCTGCACTGGTCAGATGATTCGTCAATTGATTTATCATGGTATGCGTCACCCCAGCAGCACTGGTATTGGCATCATTTTGTTGTTTTAAAATGATCTGGGCTCGTTTTTTATCATCAGTCAAATCAAAGTTAAAAGCCCCAGTTTGGTTCCAATTTTCGATCGCCCTTAAATAGGCAGTTCGGAAGCGTTCATCACTTGCTTCAAGATAAACAGTCGCTGTGTTTTTGCTCCAACGTGCGCCACTTGACGCTTGCGCATTGGTATCTTCAGAATAACTTTGCGCCGTCGGATCACTTTGGGATATGCTTTCAGTTTTAACATTCGGCAGCTTTCCTTGATCTGGGATGATCTTAGTTACCAAAGTCTGTATCTCACGCACAACTGGGAGCGCGTAAGGACTAGTCATAAACCACAACAAGCCTAAACTTAAGCTAGCAGTGATAAAAAGGGTCAAAAATAGATTCCAAATGAAACGTAAAAATCTGATTTTGCGTCACCTCGCAATTATTTTTTGCTCCCTGTACTTACTAATTGTACACAACTTTTGACTTGAAACTTTTAAAGAATTCTTTAAATTTACCTATGCCTGTTCCAAAGCTTGTTTGAGATCTTGGAGTAAATCTTCTTTAGCTTCGATCCCCACTGATAGTCGGATCAATTCATCACTGATCCCATCTTTTAGCCGGATCGCACGTGGGATCGCCCCATGTGTCATGATCGCAGGAACTTCGATCAAACTTTCCACTGAACCCAAGCTTTCTGCTAACGTGATCAAATGCAAGGATTCGATAAAGGCTTTTACATCAGCCCCATTTATCAATTCAAATGAGATCATCCCCCCAAAATCACGCATTTGTTTTTTAGCAAGTTCATGTTCTGGCGCACTTGGATCACCAGGATAATAGATCTTAGCAACTTTTTTGTGTTTTTGCAAAAATTCAAAGATAGCCCTAGTATTTTCGTTATGCGCGCGCATCCGGACCGCTAATGTCTTGATCCCTCGTTGTAATAACCAACTATCTTGTGGTCCTAAAATAGCCCCGATCGCATTTTGTAAGTAAGCTAATTTATCCCCGAGTTCTTGACTCTTAGTGACCGCTAAGCCTGCCACAAGGTCGCTATGTCCCCCGAGATATTTTGAAGCACTATGGACCACGATATCAGCGCCTAGTTCTAATGGTCGTTGCAGATACGGAGTTGCAAAAGTATTATCCACGATCACCAATAGTTCGTTAGCATGTGCCAAATCAGATAGTAAACGCAGATCAGAGACATGTAACAAAGGATTAGTCGGTGTTTCTAAATATAGTGCCTTTGTATTCGGCTGGATAGCCTGCTTGACTGCCTTTAGATCACGGGTGTCGACTGCTGTAAATTCTAGGCCAAGACGATTTAAGACTGTGTTTAATAACCGGAAAGTTCCACCATATACATCATTTCCTACGACGACATGATCACCCTTAGAAAATAAATTAAAAACGGCATGGATCGCTGCCGAACCCGAAGCAAAGGCTAGACCACGTGTACCATTTTCTAGCTCTGCGATCAACTGTTCAAGTGCATTGCGTGTTGGATTACCAGTTCGGGAATATTCATAAGCTGGTGTTCCCCCGAGCTCTGCTTGCTTATAGGTCGAGACCTGATAGATCGGTACACTCACCGCACCTGTTGTCTTATCATTACTGATGCCACCATGGATCAACTTTGAATCAAATTTCATTTAAATTTCCTCCTCAAATCGATAAATATGTTTACTTAAATAACGTTCTGAACTATCGGGAAAAATCGTGACGATATTACTGTTTTGGGGTAGCTCTTGTGCTAATTTTAAACTAGCCGCTAAAGCAGCTCCACTCGAACTTCCAACGAATAACCCGTTTGTCAATGCCAGTTTTTCGACTTGTGCAAAAGCCTCCTGATCACTTATCGTATAGATCATATCTGGCTTGGTCTTAGCAAAAAACGGCGGAATAAATTCAACTCCGATCCCTTCAGTCAAATGACTGGCAGGAGCGCCCCCATTTAGGATCGAGCCTTCTGGTTCAACTACTGCCGCTGTTAACCCAGGAAATTTTTGCTTTAAAGCTTGCGTAATTCCAGCAAATGTTCCCCCACTGCCGGCTCCAGCTACAAAAGCGTCTAAACTCAACTTATTTTCCGCAAATTCAGCAATGATCTCTGGTGCCAAACCAGTTGCATAAGTAGCTGGATTTGCCGGATTTTCAAATTGTAGCGGTAAGTAGCTATCCGAGATCTGAGCAGCTAATTTCTTAGCTTTAGCGATCGCACCTTTGATCCCTAATTCACTCGGCGTATGTACTATTTTTGCACCTAGCGCCCGCATCAACATCTGCTTTTCCTGGCTAAATTTTTCGGGTACGACTAAGATCGTTTTTAAACCCCGTTTTTGCGCTGCTAAGGCTAGACCGATCCCAGTATTGCCCGCCGTGGGTTCAATGATGGTCGTTTCTGTTGTTAACAGGCCTTTTTCCTGCGCATCATCCATGAGATACTCCCCTAAGCGATCTTTGATACTGCCACCTGGATTAAACATCTCTAACTTGGCATAGATCGATACATGATTTGGCGTTTCGACTGCAAGTTTCATCAACGGTGTCTGACCGATCAGCTGTGATACATCTTGATATATCATATTCTTCCCTTCTTTCTGCGATCTGAGTAGAAAAAAAGGGCGCAAACTTTAAAAAGTTTGCGCCCTCTTACGTTGAAGAGATCCCCCTAGTTACGTCAAAAAACTCAACGCAAATGGACCTTCTTCGCTAGCTGGCGCGAAGAAGGACAACATGTATGAGCCATATTGTCGATAACTAAAGTCTTCATCGTAATTCCTCTTTTCAAATCGTTACCAATACAATAACACTTACTTTTCGTAAATGCAATCCCTCTTGCAAAAAAATTTTTCTTTGCTAAAATTAAGCTAAATATTTTAATGAGGAGGAAATAACTGTTAATCAAAATATATTAAAATGTAATCAAACGCAATATAATATCTACAAAAAAAGATGAAATGTGAGGTAGATATTATGGCGATATTAAAACCAAAAGAAATG